>DATKFV010000123.1:0-4915 GCA_035511035.1 Streptosporangiaceae bacterium | reverse complement strand
TTGCGCAGCAGGTGCTCGGCCAGCAGGCGGCCGGCGTTACCCGCATCGATGAAGCCCTCCAGGTAGAGCAAGATCGGTGCGTCTGCGATGTCGGGCGCGGCCGGACTCAGGTCGAAGAGTTCTTCCGGATTCCGCTGCATCTCAATAGTTTCGCACGGGCCGCCGAATGCTGCGGCCCGTGCTGACCGGCTCTGCCCTTATCCGTTGACGGCTCCGCCCTCGGCCGACGGCGCCTGCGTGCCTATCTGCCGGCGGCGCTGCCGCCCGCCGGCAGACGACTTTTCCTTCTAAGCTGACTGCTCGGCCAGCCCGGCCGTGGCCTCCGGGTGACCGATGGAAAGGCCGCTGTTCGGGTCGAAGAAGTGCAGGTGGTGGGTGTCGACCGCGAGCTCGATGGCCTGCCCGGGCCGGACCCTGCTCCGCGCCGAGACGCGGGCCGTCCACAGCGACTTGCCGCCCATCAGCGCGGCCACGGACTCGTCGTCGTCATCTTCCCTGTCGGCCGCCTTGGTCAGGCTGGCGTGCTCGACTGGAGGCGCGTCGATGGTGAAGATCACGTGGATCTCGGTGCCGAGTTCCTCGGTAACGCTGGTGGTGACCTGCATCTTGCCCCACTGGGCGTCGGCCAGGCTGGCGTCCTCGAAGTCCGAGGGCCGGATCCCCAGGATGACCTTCTTGCCGATGTAGTCCGCCAGCCCCTGCTTGGCCTCGATGACCTCGGACGGGACCGACAGCTTATAGCCGGCGAACGTGACCGCCGGACCGTCATCGCGGACCAGGTCCGCGTTGACGAAGTTCATCGCGGGCGAGCCGATAAAGCCCGCCACGAACAGGTTCACCGGCGCCTCGAACAGGTACTGCGGCGTGTCGACCTGCTGCAGCCGACCGTCCCGCAGGACGCAGACGCGGTTGCCGAGCGTCATGGCCTCGACCTGGTCGTGCGTCACGTAGACGGTGGTGACGCCGAGCCGCTCGTGCAGTTGCTTGAGCGAGGCTCGCATGGATACCCGCAGCTTGGCGTCCAGGTTGGACAGCGGCTCGTCCATCAAGAAGGCCTGCGGCTCGCGGACGATGGCACGGCCCATCGCGACCCGCTGCCGCTGGCCGCCGGAGAGCGCGGCCGGCTTGCGCTTGAGGTACTGCTCCAGGCCGAGCATCCTGGCCGCCTCGTCGACCCGTCGCTTGATCTCTTCCTTGGGCGTCTTCCTCAGCTGCAGGCCGAACGCTAGGTTCTGCTCGACCGTCATATGCGGGTACAGCGCGTAGTTCTGGAATACCATCGCGATGTCCCGGTCCTTGGGCGGCAGGTCGTTGACCACCCGGTCACCGATCTGGATCGTGCCGCCGGTGATCTCCTCGAGCCCGGCGATGGACCGCAGCGCGGTGGACTTGCCGCACCCGGACGGGCCGACGAACACCATGAACTCGCCGTCGAGGACGTCGAGGCTCAGGTCGTTCACGGCCTTGGCGCCGCCTGCGTACGCCTTTTCCACGTGATCAAGAATTATCTGTGCCATTTGGGGATCTCCCGTGCTGTGGTCATGGATGAGCGGACGGTGGGCTGATCGAGTCTCGGGGGACGAGCCAGGCGGTGGTGTCCGCGGGCAGCAGGCCGTCGCGCAGGGAGGAGCTGGCGACGACCACGGTTCCGGGCGGCAGCGGAACGGCCCCGGGCCCGAAGTTGGTCACGCACTGCCAGCCGCCGGGACGACGGAAGTGCAGCACCTGCCCGTTGGTGCCGGGCATCCATTCCAGGCTTTCGGCGGCCTGGAGCTGGCGGCGCCAGCTGAGCGCCTGCCGGTACAGGGCCAGGGTGGACGCGGAGTCGTGCTCCTGCGCCTCGACGCTGACCGGGCCAAACCAGGCCGGCTGGGGCAGGTGCGCGGCCCCGGTGCTGAACCCGAACGACGGGCCGCCGTTCGTCCAGGGCAGCGGGACCCGGCACCCGTCGCGGCCCTTTTCCGCGCCGCCGGACCGTAGGAAGGCAGGATCGGTGAGGACATCGGAGGCTAGGTCCGCGACCTCGTGCAGGCCAAGTTCCTCCCCCTGGTACAGGTAGGCCGACCCGGGCAGCGCCAGCATCAGCAGGGTGGCCGCGCGAGCGCGACGCAGGCCGAGGCTGCGATTGAGCTCGGGTGAGGTGCCGTTGCCGGACAGCCAGGTCTTGGCGTTCTGGGTGCTACTGAGGTCGTCCCCGGTCTGCAGCCCGTAGCGGCTGGCGTGCCGGACCACGTCGTGATTGGACAGCACCCACGTGGTCGACGTGCCGTACTGCTGCGCCTCGGCCAGGTTGTCGGTGATGACCCGGCGGAACTCCCCGGCGTTCCAGTTCGCTTCGAGCAGGTCAAAGTTGAAGGCCTGGCCCAGACCATGCGGGCTGGCGTACCGAGCTCGCCGGGACGGATGCACCCAGGCCTCCGCCACGCCGGCCCGCGGCGGGTCGTACTCGTCGAAGACCTGCCGCCACTCAGCGTAGATGCCGTGCACTTCGTCCCGGTCCCAGAGCGGATGAGTCCCGTCCAGCGTGCTGACCAGGGCCGCCTGGCCGTCGAGCGGCTCGGCGAGGTTCTTGGCCAGGCCGTGGGCCACGTCGACGCGGAACCCGTCGACCCCGCGGTCGGACCAGAACCGGAGGGTCTTGAGGAAGTCGTCGCGGACCTCACGGTTGTCCCAGTTCAGGTCCGGCTGCTCGGCGGCGAACAGGTGCAGGTACCACTGTCCGTTCCGTTCTCGGGCCCATGCTGGTCCGCCGAACGCGGAGACCCAGTCCGAGGGCGGCTGCGACCCGTCCGGGCCAAGTCCGTCGCGGAAGATATACCGGTTCCTGGCCGGGGATCCCGTCGGGGCGGCCAGCGCCTCGCGGAACCAGGCGTGGCGGCTGGAGGTGTGGTTGGGGACGATGTCGACGATGACCTTGATCCGTCGCGCGTGCAGCCGGGCGGTCAGCTCGTCGAAGTCGGCTAGCGTGCCGAGCCGCGGGTCCACGTCGCGGTAGTCGTCGACGTCGTACCCGCCGTCGGTCAGGGCCGAGGGGTAGAACGGGCTGAGCCAGACCGCGTCGATGCCCAGCGAGGCCAGGTACGGGATCCGCGAGATCACGCCGCGGAGATCACCCAGGCCGTTCCCGTCGGCGTCGGCGAAGCTGCGCGGGTAGATCTGGTACACCACCGCCTGCCGCCACCAGTCCATCATTTGATCGAGCCGCGCATGATGCCGCTGACGACCCAGCGCTGGGCGATGAGGAAGACGACGAGGGTCGGGAGCAAGGCCATGAGGTAGGACGCGAAGGCCACGTTGAAGTTGGTGGTGAACTGGTCCTGGAACAGGTACTGGATGACCGGGAGGGTCTGCCACTTCGGGTTCGCCGTGATCAGCTGCGGCATCATGAAGTCGTTCCAGGACTGCAGGAAGGCGAAGATGCCGACGGTGGCGGCAATCGGCGTCAGCAGCGGCAGCACGATCTTCCGGTAGGTCTGCCAGGTGGTGCAGCCGTCCAGCCGCGCGCTCTCCTCCAGTTCGACCGGGATGGACCGGATGAAGGCGGAGAAGAGCAGCACGTTGAAGGCCAGCTGGAACATGATGTGCAGGATCCCGACGCCGAACGGGTTATCCAGGCCGATCGCGGCCATGAGCTTGACCTGCGGCAGCGCGACGACGGGAAACGGGATGAACAGGGCGGCCAGCAGGTAGAAGAACGTCAGGCGGAACTGCCAGTGGCCCCAGTTACGCACGATCGCCCACGCCGCGAGCGAACTGATGAAGATTTCCCCGACCACAGCGATCACCGTGACCAGCGTGCTCATCGCGAACGCCAGCGGGGTATCGGTCAGGTCCCAGGCGGCCCGGAAGTTCCCCCAGTGCATCGGCCAGGGGAAGTTGAAGCCGGCGCCGGTGCCGGTCTGGGCCGGTGACTTCAGCGCCATGGCGATGGCGAAGTACAGCGGGACGAGGATGGTCAGGGAGCAGATCGCGACGATGATCGTCAGCCCCCAGTTAACCCGGCCGCCCTCAGGGACGGGACGCGGCTTACGTGTCCGGGTCTGCGGCGCGGCGACGGCTGCGGTGCTTACCTCGGTAGCCATTTACAGAACCCCTCCTCGGCGCCGCATAACGCCTAGCTGGAAGACGGCGAAGAACATCGTGATGACGAAGAAGATGACGGCGTTGGCCATCTGGTAGGCGTAGTCGCCGTTGAAGAAGCCGCTGAAGATCTCCATCGCCACGCTCGTGGTCGCGGTGCCGGGGCCGCCGTTGGTCAGGCCGACCACGACGTCGTACACGTTGAGGAAGCCCTTGAACGTCAGGATCGTATTAATGACGAAGAACGGGAAGAGCAGCGGGAAGGTCATGCGCTGGAATTTCTTCCACGCGTTCGCCCCGTCGATCGAGGCGGCTTCGTACACCTCGGTCGGGATGGAAACCAGCCCGGCCAGGAAGATGATGATCGCGCCCGGGATGGCCACCCAGGACGCGACGAAGACGACGCCGAGCCAGGCGGTGTGCTGGTTGGCCAGGATGCTGCTCTCCAGCGGGGCGAAATGGATCGCCGACGCGATGATCGGGACAGACGTGGAGAGGATGAAGGTGAAAACGTAGGAGATGACCAGGCCGGAGATGACCATGGGCATGAAGAAAACCGTGCGCAATCCGGTCCGCCATTTGATCTTGGCGTTCAGCGCGAGCGCCAGGGCCATGGCGACGGCGTTGGTCACGACGCACGCCACGACCGCGAATAGCAGCGTGAACCCGTAGGAGTCCCGGATGGTCGGGTCGCTGAACGCGGCCTTGTAATTGGCGAGTCCGACGAAGTGCCAGGTTCCGTACCCGACGTAGTTCGTGAGGCTCCAGAACATCCCCTGGATCGTCGGGTAAATAATGAAGAAGGTGAATAGGACGATCGCCGGGATGACCATGA
>DATKFV010000122.1:0-17662 GCA_035511035.1 Streptosporangiaceae bacterium | reverse complement strand
CCGCCGGTCTCCGTGCTCGTCACCAGCAGCAAGGTCGGCGAGAGCACCTATCAGGGCACGCTGCGGTTCCTGCGCCTGATCCGCCCCCCGATGCACGGCTACTCGTACATCATTCCGGTCGGCGGCCACAACTTCGGCGTCTGGAGCCAGGAACTGCCGCCGACGCTCGAATGGCTGACCACCCGGCTCGGGCGTCCTGACTCCGCGGGCTCGCCGTCAACGACCCCGCGCCAGCCCGGTGCCGCCGCCTTACCAGCGCTGAGTCCGGCTCCCATGGCAGGCCCGAAACCTCATTCAGCAAATAAACCAGCCGCATGACTCACGGCAACTAGCGACTCAAGCTTGGTGGCGAGGTCGCCCTTGCGGACGATGCCGGGCGTGACGACGCTGGCGTTCAGGCCGCGCAGCCGCAACTGCCGGCCGAGGCGGGAGTTGGCGAAGCGCATGGCCTCGGCGCCGAACCGCTCGACGAACTTCGCGCAGCCGGTGTGCGGCACCTCGCTGACCCGCAACACGGCCTGCCCGATGGCGAGCAGGCTCCCGGCGGGCAGGTTCTCCAGGCTGAGGTCGAGGTCGACGTAGAGCTGGTCGCCGGCCAGCGCCATCCGATCCTGGCCGCCAGCCACGAGCTCGGCGACCCTGGCGTTCATGACCGTGATCTGGCGTTCCGGCTCGGCCGACCCGTCCGGCGTGCTCTTGCTGCCGCGGGCGCGCCAGTTGTCCCCGGCGAGCCCGCTGGCCGGGTCAAGCATCGCGGCCGCGACGAGTTCCCGCAGGCCGACCGCGGGGCGGCGGACCACCAGAACGACTAGGCCACCGTCCCGCGGTGACTGCCTGATCCGGTCAAGCCCCGCTTCCAGCTCGGGCCGCGACAGGTATTCCATGCCTCAATTCTCGCCGGGACTCGTGCGCCTCCGCCAGCGGGTATCTCGACGGCGCGGCGATGCGATGATGCGGCGCGGCGGAGCCTCAGCCGGCCAGGTCGCCGCAGCCGGCGGCGGCGTCCCCGAGCGCGGCGATGTGGTCATCGACGGTGCGCTGGCCGGTGTTCATGGTGTTGACCGACAGGTGGGTGGCTCCCGCCAGCCGCCACCGCTCCACCTGGCTCGCGAACGCCTCAGGGTCGCGGGCGTTCCAGGTCACCCGGCCTTCCATGCCGATCAGGTCCGGGTCACGGCCGGCGCGCATCGCGGCGGCCCGCACGACCTCGGCCGCCCGGTCCAGGTCAGGTCCTGGCTGGACCTGGGGGAACCAGCCGTCGGCGAGCTCGCCGATCCGGCGGTAGGCCGGCTCGGATGATCCGCCGATCCAGATCGGGATCGGCCGCTGGACCGGCAAGGGCGCCAGGCCCGCTGCGGTGACCTGGTCGAACTCGCCGGCGAAGGTCACCGCCGGGGTGGTCCAGAGCGCTCGCAGCAGCCCGATCTGCTCGCTCAGGCGCCGGCCGCGCCGGTGAAACGGCTGGTCCAACGCCTCGTACTCCACCGGGTTCCAGCCGATGCCGACTCCGAGCCTGAAGCGGCCGCCGGTGAGCAGGTCAACCTCGGCGGCCTGCTTGGCCGCCAGCGCCGTCTGCCGCTGCGGCATGATGATGATGCCGGTAACCAGTTCCAGGTTCGTGACGGCCGCGAGGTAGCCGAACATCACGAACGGCTCGTGGAACGTCGTGGTTACGTCGTAGGGCCCGGACCAGCCAGAATAATGGGCGGGGTCGGCGCCGACGACGTGGTCGTAGGCGAGCAGGTGGCGGTAGCCGAGCCCGGCCACCGCCTCCCCGTAGGCCCGGACCGCCCCGGCCTCGCCGCCCAGCTCGGTCTGCGGAAACACCACGCCGATCTTCACGACCGCACCTCCCACTGTGTTTCCGATACCACTGTGCAGGCTAGCGAACGGCACACCCAGGTAAGCAAAAGGGCCTGGGTACGCAGGTGCCCGGCGCGCTGCGCCGGGCACGAGGCTCGCGGGATATTTGGCTGCCTTAATTCTCGACCGCGACCTGGGCGGTGCTCACCTGCGCCCGCGGTTGCTGATGGGCGCGCAGGCGGATGGTCGCTAGCCTGGCGATGACCTCAGCCAGCGCCATCAGGACCAGCGCGGCCACCCAGGCCTGCGCGCTGGTGATGTCGTGGGCGATGGAGAACCGCTCGATGGCGGCGCCGCCGCCGTGGCTGGAGTACAGGGCGAAGACCGTGCGTGACCCGATGCCGGCGATCCACAAGATCGCGGCCGCGACTCCGGCCCTGGCCAGCACCGCGCCGGTCTCGTCGCGCCGCAGGCGGGTGGTGAGGCCGCAGGCGATCCCGAGGATCGCGCCGACCGCGCCGAGCGTGAGGTCAAGGGCGATGTCGCTGCCTGCGGTCGGGATGGCGCGCAGGTAATGGGCGGCGGCCGCGCCGACGAGGACGACCGGCAGCACGAGGCTGGTGATGCCCAGGCGGCTCCCTGATCTGGCGGAGCACGAGCAGGATGAGGATCGCGTTGATGATGTAGTCCGTGGCGCTCACGGTGGGGCTCCTTCGTGGGTCTGCGGTCCCGGTCGGTCACCGCAGCCTCGACGTTAGGCCGGTGAGCCGTTGGTCAGCCTGGCTGGGCCAGGCCGTGCCTGAAGGCGTACGCCACGAGCTGGGCGCGGTCGCGCAGGCCGGTCTTGGCCGAAGATGTGATTGATGTGGGTCTTCACCGTGGCCTCGGAGACGTACAGGGCCTCGGCCAGCTCCAGGCCGGCCATCGCGAGGTAGACCAGCAAGATCCCCGGCGTGCTCGGCAGCAGCCCGGCCAGCACCACCCCGGCCAGCACCACCCCGGCCAGCCCGATCACCACCAGCGCGGCCGCGTCCACCGCCATCAGGTCTTGGAACCCGAGCACGACGAGGGCGGGTGCCGCGGCACCCGCCAGCAGCGCGACCACCGCCGCCGCGATGACGTCGGGCGGCTTGGCCGGGAGGCGCC
Source organism: Streptosporangiaceae bacterium (assembly GCA_035511035.1). Classification (GTDB taxonomy): domain Bacteria; phylum Actinomycetota; class Actinomycetes; order Streptosporangiales; family Streptosporangiaceae; genus Chersky-822. The sequence goes on along the minus strand of DATKFV010000122.1, from coordinate 14,713 downwards.
CACGCTAGGCACACCTTAGGCAGATGGCATCAAAGCCCGGGTGGACAGCACCTCCGCCCACAGGTGGAGCCGACCCTCGCCGGCAGCCGCTGACCCGCGACGAGGACAACAACGTAGTCCCGCAGTTGCTGTTACTACGACAACGGCGGGACTACGTTGCGGTTGGAAAGAGGGCTAGGTGGCGGGTTTTTGCTTGGGCTCGATCGTGAACCCTAGGTGGCCGAGCACTTTGACGGCGCCGCTCTTGCCGCCCTCGAAGTCGCCCGAGGCCAGGCGCTGGCCGGTGGCGAACTCATAGGCCGTGCCCAAGATCGCCTTGGGGGGATAGCGGCGCTCGTCTTGGACTAGTTCATAGGTCGTGGTAGGCGCGAAGCCATGTGCGGCGAAGAACGCGTCCGGTCCGAGCCGGTCGTATTCCTGCAGCGCCCGCACGACGTCGTCACGGGTCACCTGGTCCCAGGTCACCATCTTCTCAGCCTCCTACGCTCTGCTCTTCTGCTCTGCCCTTCTGCTCTGCTCTGCTCTGCGCTGTCAGGCAGTCGATGGTCAGGTCAGCGGCTCGCCGCCGTCGATGTGCAGGGTCTGGCCGGTGAGGAACGTGCTGGTCAGGGCGAAGATCACGCCTTGGGCGATGTCGTCGGGGGTGCCGATCCGCCGGGCCGGGTTCCTGGCGCTGATGTCGGCGAAGTAATCGGCCTTGCCCTGCTCGCCGAAGGCGTCCCAGGCGCCGGTGTCGATGACGCCGGGGGAGATGCCGTTGACCCGGATCGGGGCGAGTTCCAGCGCCAGCGAGCGGACCAGGGCGTCGGCGGCAGCGTTGGTGATGGCCACCGCCATGGTGCCGACGACGATCTTCGCGGCCGCCACGCCCGAGAAGATCACGAACGAGCCGTCTCGGTTCATCCGCGGGGCTAGGTGCTTGGCCAGCACCAGCGGGCCGATCACCTTCGTGTCGAACGATCGCCTGACCGCGTCCCTGTCCAGGTCGGCGATCCGGCCGCGGGCGCGGGCCGAGGCGGTCGAGACCACGTGGTCGATCGGGCCGAGTCGCTCGGCCAGAGCCGCGATCGAGGCCTCGTCAGTGAGGTCGACGGCCTCGGTGCTGACCGCTGTCTCGCCGGCGTAGGCGACGGTCAGGTTCTCCTGGTCGCGGCCGGCCGCGACCACGCGCGCTCCGGCGTCGGCGACAGCCAGGACAATGGCGCGGGCGAGCCCGCTGCCCCGGCCGACGACCAGCACGCGCTGGTCCTTCAGTGCAGCCAATGGCCTCTCCATAGATGACATTTCATTGATGACACGCCATTAAAGAAGCGTGGCACGTTACGCAGGGGCGGAACAAGGCTCGAAGGTTTCGAAGAATTCATGGCTCTTATCGAAATCCCTCATGCGCGGACAGGCGCGATTCGGGAAGGCCGCGCTGCTTAAGGTCGCCGACGAAGCGCCGCAGCAAGTCGTCGTGCGGCGCCGCGACGACGACCACGATGTCGCGCAACTCGGCCGGCTCAAGGGACCTGATCGTCCCGGCCGGCCGCGGCGTGAGCGCGGAGAACGGCACGATCGTCACTCCCATGCCGGCGGCTGCGAGTTGCGCGGCGGTGCGGGGGCTGCCCGTGCGCACCGTCGGCGTCGGCAGCACGACCCCCCGGCTCGCCGCGAGCCGGTCGACCCACTGGCCGAAGCCGTTGTCACGGTCGTAGTGAACGAGTGCCTCGGACGACAACTCGGCCAGCGGCACGGTGTTCAGCTCGGAGAATCGGTGCTCAGGCGACGCGACGACGACGATCTCCTCGCTCCCGAGCACCTCGGTGTGCTCATCGGCCCGCGTCGGCCTCGGCCCGACGGCGATGTCCGTCTCCCCGGCGGTCAGCACCTCCAGCATCCGGTCGGCGCTGGTGTACTCCTTCAGGTCCAGTTCCACGTCAGGGAATCGGCGCCGCCAGTCGCGCAGCACCGGGACGAGCACCCAGGCCGTCATCGTCTCCGCGCTGGCGATGCGGATCCGGCCGCCAGCCCCGGCCGCGACTCTGCGGCCCGCCAGCACGGCCCGCTCGGCCGCGGCGAGCGCGATCCGCGCCTCCGCGGCGGCTGCCAGCCCGGCGGCGGTCGGCCTGATACCCCTGGGCAAGCGCTCGATGACCGGGGTGCCAAGCTCCCGCTCGATGGCCGCGATCTGGTGCGACAACGCCGGCTGGGACAAGTGCAGCCCGGCCGCGGCCTTGGTCAGCGAGCCCTGCTCCACGATGGCGACCAGGCACTCCAGTGCCCGCAACGAAATCACTCAGCGAGCGTAACGTCGCGGCGATCGAGCGGAGCGCGTCGATGGTCCTCTCGTCGTCGGGCAGCCACGGGCCGCTGAGCGGGCCACTCGGGTTCCAGAACGTCTCCATGTACCGGCCGCCGTTGGCGGACATCCACTCGGCCAGCAGCGCGAACCAGGCCGCCCGGTACTGGGGGCGCGGGCTGTTGGTCTCGCAGATGTCGATCTCGGGCGAGTCGTGGCCGCTGAGCTCGCGGCAGGTGTCGAGCATGTCGTCGAGCCGGGCGAACAGCTTGGCCTTGCTGATGCCGCCGTTCCACCAGTTGCGGAACTGGCCGCCGCCGAAGTCGTAGACGTCGAGGCCGTACCAGTCAAGCCCGGTGCCCATCCATGGTTTCGTCTGGCTGGGCACCGCGCAGATGATCGAGCCGTAGCCGACGTTCGAGCCCCGGCAGAGCTCCTGCATGTGCTCATGGACCGCGGTCATTGTGGCGGCGTTGAGGTAGCCGGGGTAGCCGGCCAGGTTCGACGCCTCGTGCCAGGTCGACAGCCTCACCCCCGGCGGCGCCATCGCGATCAGCGTCTTGAGCTGGTCATCGAGCCGGCCTGCGAGCAGGTCGTCCGGCACTGGCCTGATGGACAGCAGCGGCCGGGCGTCGGGTGCCGATTCCTGGACCGGCCAGCCCTTGGGGATGAGGTTGTACTGGTCCCGGTAGGCGCGCCAGGTGAGGGCGTTGATCCCCGCCTCGCGCATCGGGTCGAAGACTCTGGCGTTGGCGCCGAGCAAAACAGTCATGCTGGTGATCCCCCCGAATCGACCGCAGTCTGACCTGCGATGACGTCACAGCAGTGACCTGATGACCTTAGTGCCGGCGCTGCCCGGCAGTGACGGCGGCCTCGATCAGGTCGCCGAGGTGCTTGTCGACATTGCGCCAGTACTGATAGGCGCGCTGCCGGACGGGGTCGCTGACGCCGTCGAGCAGGTGCCCGCTGATGTTGCTGACCAGGCGGGTCCGCGCTGAGTCGTCGAGTACCTCCCTGACCATGGTCCCGGCCTGGCCCCAGTCGTCGTCCTGCTCGTGCAGGGTGTAGGCCGCCCTGACCAGGTCGCCGTCGGTGTACCAACTGGCGGGCTGGCCGTAGTGCTCGACGTCGGCGGCCGGGCCGCCGTATGAGTTCGGGGCGTAGACCGGATCGTGGGCCTCGACGACGCGCATGGCGCCGTCCTTGCTGTAGCTGTGCACCGGGATCTTGGGCGTGTTGACCGGGATCTGCTTGTAGTTGACGCCGATGCGGGCCCGGTGCGCGTCGGCGTAGGAGAACCCGCGGGCAAGCAGCATCTTGTCCGGGCTGAGCGCGATGCCGGGCACCAGGTTGTTGGGTTCGAACGCGGCCTGCTCGATCTGGGTGTGGTAGTCGGTCGGGTTGCGGTCCAGCGTCATCTTGCCGACCTCTATCAGCGGGTAGTCGGCATGCGGCCACACCTTGGTCAGGTCGAACGGGTTGAACCGGTAGCCCGCGGCCTCGTCGAAGGGCATGACCTGCATGTTCAGGGTCCAGCTCGGGTGGTCGCCGCGCTTGATGGCCTGGAAGAGGTCACGGGTGTGGTAGTCAGCGTCGGTCGCGGCCAGCTGGTCGGCCTCGTCTTGGGTCAGGAACTCGATCCCCTGGTCGGTCTTGAAGTGGTACTTCACCCAGAACCGCTCGCCGGCGGCGTTGATCCACATGTAGGTATGCGAGCTATAGCCGTTCATGTGCCGCCAGGTGCGCGGGATGCCGCGGTCGCCCATCAGCCAGGTGACCTGATGCGCTGACTCGGGGGAGAGCGTCCAGAAGTCCCACTGCATGTCGTGGTCGCGCAGGTTGTTGTCCGCGCGCCGCTTCTGAGACCGGATGAAGTGCTGGAACTTCAGCGGGTCGCGGACGAAGAAGACCGGGGTGTTGTTCCCGACCATGTCGTAATTGCCCTGGGTGGTGTAGAACTTCAGCGCGAAGCCGCGCGGGTCGCGCCAGGTGTCCGGGCTGCCGCGTTCCCCCGCGACAGTTGAGAACCTCGCGACCATCTCGGTGCGAGTACCAGGCTGGAACACCTCCGCCTTGGTGTAGGCGCTGACGTCACCGGTGACCTGGAAATGGCCGAACGCGCCGCCGCCCTTGGCGTGCGGCTGCCGCTCGGGAATCCGCTCCCGGTTGAAGTTGGCCATCTGCTCGAGCAGGTAGTGGTCCTGGAGCAGGACCGGGCCATCGGGTCCTACGGTCAGTGAATGCTCGTCACTTTCGATGGGAATGCCCGCATCGTTCGTCGTCGCCGGGTGCTGGCTCTGCGTCATCGTGCCGTGCCTCCTCATCGCACCGGATCTTTGCCTCCTTTCCTCGCTGCCCGCGACCGGGCCAGGTACACGTCCCTGGCTCCGATTCGCTGCGATCGTGGCCGGGGGTTCGGGCGTCGGCCGCGGGCACGTGGCGTTCTGGTCAGGGCAGGGTCTGCAGGTAAGGCGCGACGGTGTTGGCGAGGTTGTAGCCGTTCGCCGCATCCCAGTTGATTGACCAGGTCATCACCCCGCGGATCCCCGGCCAGGTGGTCGGCGGCACGAAGCTGCCGCAGTTCTGCCCGGCGGCGAGGCAATCGAGGGCGTCGTTGACGACGGAGGGGCTGACGTACCCGCTGCCGGCCGCCGAGGAGGCTGGCAGCCCGAGGCCGACCTGAGACGGGGACAATCCGCCCTCAAGTTCGGTGCAGGCAAGCGCCGTCATGAAGTTCTCGGTCCCCTCGGCGTAGACGTTGCCGTCGCAGCCGTTCATCGTGCCCGAGTTGTAGTACTGGGTGTTGATCATCGTGAGGATGGGCTTGATGTCGAGCGCGAGCGCGAAGTAGTCGTCGCCGGTCGACTGGGTGTCCACGGTCTGGGGCGCGAGCGTGATGATCAGGCTCGAGCCGACGTCGCTTTCGAGTTGCTCGAGCGCTGACGCCATGTAGGTCGGGTTGACGCCGCTCTCCAGGTCGATGTCGACTCCGTTGAACCCGTACTGCTTGATCAGGGAGTACACGCTGCTGGCGAAGTTACTGGCGCTGGTCGCATCGTCGACCGTGATCGTGCCGTTTTGCCCGCCGACGGACAAGATGACCTTCTGGCCGCGCGATTGCAGGGTCGCGATGTCGCTGGTGAACTGCTGCTGGGTGTAGCCGCCGAGCGCTCCGGCCAGCCCCGAGTCGAGCGAGAACGTGACCTGGCCGGGCGTGCTGTCCGAGTCGCCGAAAGCGACGGCGACCAGGTTATAGCTGGTGGGCACGTCGGCCAGGGTCAGCGGGGTCGCGCCGTTGGTGAAGTCCTGCCAGTACCCCATGAGCAGGTGAGCCGGCAGTCCGCCGCCTCCTCCGCCGCCCCCGCCGCCCCCGCCGCCTCCGGCTGGCGACGTGGTCGCGCTGACCGCACCAGACTGCGGTGAGGTGCCGACCGAGTTGTAGGCGGCCACGGTGAAGCTGTAGGTGGTCGACGCGGCCAGGCCAGTCACGGTGTCGCTGGTGCCGGTGACCTGGGTGACCTCCGAACCGTTCTCGAACACGTCGTAGCCGGTGACCGTGCCCGCCGGGGCGGTCCACGACAGTGCGACTGACGAGGCGGTGGTCCCAGTCACGGTCAGGCCCGTGGGCGCGGCTGGGGCGGTGCCGCCTCCGCCGCCGCCTCCGCTTCCGGCTGGCCCGGTCAGCGACAAGTCATCGGCGTAGAACTCTGGCTGGGCGTACCAGCCGTGGATGTAGACCGTGAAGCTCGTCGTGGACGCACCGGTCGTGAAGCTCGTCGACAGCTCGGTCCACGAGGAGGCCGACGGCGTCCAGTCGTCGGTGTCGCTGGCGCCAGTGCCGGAGTCCCCGAGGAAGACATACTCGCCCTCCACCCAGCCGGTCAGCGTGTAGGAAGAACTCGGCTGGACGCTCACGACCTGGCTGCACTGGGCGTCGTCGCTGTCAGTCGGGGTGCCGGCCAGTGCATACGTCGAGCCGGGATAGACCGGCGACGTCACCACGGTGTCGCCGGAGGAACACGACCAGCCGGCGGTGCTCCCTGTCCCGAAATTGCCATTACTGAGGAGATTGGTCTGGGCGGACGCGCTGCCGGCGGTGAGCCAGAGAACGGCCAGCGCAGGAGCGGTGAGCAGGCAAATGAGCCGCACGCGGCGCGAAGATAACACGCGGCCTCCATGAATCCTATCTAATAGGAAAGTTTCCTATTAGATGTGGACAATACAACGAGGTCGGCGCCCGGTCAATGCTGTGGACCTAGCGGGAGCCAAGCCGCCCGGCGCGCTAGCCAACCCCGATCTCGGGTGCCCGCTCTCGGATACCCGCTCGGGTAGCCCGGCCTCGGACGCCCCGATCTCGGATACCCCGATCTCGGATATTCCGAATTTGGGTTATCCGAGATCGGGCTAATTGGATCGTCGGATACGCACAGGGCTCCGTGATCAAGGTCCGCTCATGTCGCGGCAAGGCGTACTCATGATGGAGGTGCGCCGCAGATCCTCCGTGATCTTCGACATTTCATGATCGTGATAGTTCGGACGGGTTAGCTACCCCGCTGCCATCGTCCGTGATCATGGTCGGTTCCTGATCACGGACGTTCGGGGCGTGATCACCCAGGCGAACTGCCCTGATCAAGGATTTTCCATGATCACGGAGGGCTTGGGGCGTGGCTTGATCAGCTCGGCGGACTGCGGGATCAAGGCTTCCATGATCACGGGGGATTGGGGCGTGGCTTGATCAGCCCGGCGGGGCTGCGGGATCAGGGCCTCCATGATCACGGAGGATCTGAGGTGCCGCTTGGTCACCCAGGCGGACTGGGACGGCTTCCGTGATCCCGTAGTTGCCCTGCTCGGGATGCTGACGCTGACCTTCGGCATCCGCCTGTCTCGCGAGGACGCCTCGGCGCGCTCCTTGCGTCCAAGCCCCGACTGCGCTAGTGGGAGGCCTCGTACTGACGGAGGACCTCGGCGCTGATCCGGCCGCGCTCGGACACGTTGAGCCCGGCTTCGCGCGCCCATGCCCGCACGGCTGCGCGGTCAGGCGACGATGCGCTCGCCGTCCTGCCGGTGCTCCGGCGGCCCGCGCCGCGGGCCCTGCGCGCGGCAGCGACGAAAGGCGCGAAGGTCTCGGTAAGCCGGGTGCGGTTCGCTGGACCGAGGTCTATCTCGTAATTGACGCCCCCCAAGCCGAACGACACGGTCTGCGCGTCCGAGGAACCGTCCAAGTCGTCTGTTGTCACGACAGATACGTTTCTAGCCATGCCGTCGATAATAACCGAAGTTTGCCATGAACGGACCATCTTACGGCGGGTTAGAGGCTAGCATTGACGACGTCTCCAGGAGCCGAGGGAAAGCCGCCGCCGGGGCAGTGAATTGATTCGCCAGCGAGGCGCGTTTCACCTGGGCGATCGTGGGCGACTAGTTCGGTCCGAAGTGAATCCCGGCTGTGCCTGCCTGGTTTATATCGCTGAGCTCGCTCCCAGCAGGGTCGCTGTATGCCCGCCGGAGAATGAGGCTCGGCTGGCGTTCTTCGCGCCTGTGGCGCGAATTGCGGGCTTTCCTTGGCGGCCTAGTCGGTCGGACGGTCGGGCCGCCCCCACGATGGCACGACGTAGAGGTTTACGGGCCGGGTTCTACCCCCACGATGGCACGACGTGGGGGTCAGGGCGCCCGCGATGGCACGACGTGGGGTTTGAGGACCGGGCCCGCGCCCACGATGGCAGGACGTTGGGGATTTGAGGACCGGAGCCCAGGGACGCGGCTGACTGTACGGCGCTATTCGGGGTGGTGGGGCTTGCGGCCAATGGCGGCGAGCATTCCTGCTTTCGGCGGGGGTAGTGGCGGATCCGATGCGGCCGCGGGCCAGTCGGTGACCGGGACAAGGCCAGGGGGCAGCAGTTCGAAGTCGCCAAAGTAGGCGGCGATCTCGCTCGCCGGGCGGCCGCTCAGGATGGTGCTGCTGCCGTAGGCGGCCTGGACCCGACCTTCGGTCGGCCGGTTTAGCTCATTGCGTTGCCCGGCCGATATGACCAGGTAGCTTCCCGGTGCTAGTCGGTCCCTGAAGGCGGCCACGGCGGCATCGGCCTGCGCGGGAGCGAGGAAATGCAGCATGCTGACGAACAGGACGCAGACCGGCTGGTTAAGGTCAATCAGCGAGCCGAACTGGGGATCGGCGAGGATCGCCTCGGCATCGCGGGCGTCCCCGCTGATCACCGTGAGCAGGTCATCGGTGGCTAGCAGGGCGCGCGAATGGGCCACGACGACTGGGTCGTTATCGACGTAGGCGACCCGGGCACCGGGAACCACTGACCGCGCGCATTCATGCACGCTCGGCGGGGTCGGCAAGCCCGTGCCGACGTCCACGAACTGAGCGACTCCGCTCGCGGCCACCTGCCGGACGGCGGCGGCCATGAATGCACGGTTGGCCTTGGCTACTAGTCGCGCGTCCGGCAACGCGCGGAGTAGTTGTTCCGCTGCCTGCCGGTCGGCCGCGTAGTTGTCCTTGCCGCCGAGCAGGTAGTCGTAGATCCGCGCCGCATTCGGCCTGGCCGGGTCGAGGTCGGCCGGGCCCGGTACCGCTCTGGGCCGCGCCACATCGCCAGTCACCCCTACCGCTCCCGTCCGGTGCCCGCCCGGGGCCGCCCGGTGCCCGACCGGGGCTCGCTCGACTGCGACCATACTCCACCAAGCCTGCCGTCCATGGCCAAAGGACGCCCTAGCCGCGACCGCGTGGCTGCTAGTCGTTTCGGTCAATACCCCGATCTGCGTCCTGTGGCAGAGGTCGCGGCCTAAGATCCGTGACGTCAGCATTGGTGCAACCGAGCAGGAAGTGGCCAGCGATGATACGTGTCCACGGCCGCAGGCCACGATCCTCCGGCCGGCTGGTCCTGTCGCTGCTGGCCAGCACTGCTCTTGGCGTCGCGACGGTGGTGCTTCCGAGTACGAGCGGCGCGCTTGCCGCCGCCGGCGGCGGCAAGCTGCCGGTCGTCATCGCCTGGGGCAAGGCCCTGCAACTGCCGGGCACGAGGCCGCGGACCGCGGTGCTGTCGCTGTCGTGCAGCGCGCCAGGGGACTGCGGCGCGGGCGGCACGGGGTTCACCGACAGCGAGAAGAACGGCAAGTGGGGCACGGCCAGTCCGGTGCCTGGGACCGGCGGGCTTGGCGTGCAGTGGTCGGTGTCGTGTGCCTCACCAGGCGACTGCGGTGCCGTCGGCAACCGCGCGGACGCGGTCTACGTCGCCACCGAGAAGGACGGCACCTGGGACCGGGCCGAGGAGGTGCCCGGCTTGGGGGCACTCGGCCTGCACGGGAATCCCGTGATCAACGCGCTGTCCTGTGGCGGCGTCGGCTCCTGCGCCGCGGGTGGGTCCTACGAGGACCGCTCGCACCACACCCAGGCGTTCGTGGTCACCGCCAAGGGCGGCGTCTGGGGAAAGGCGCAGGAACTGCCCGGGCTCGCGGCCCTGAACAAGGGCGGGTACTCCTCGCTCAGCGCGGTGTCGTGCGCCTCGGCGGGCAACTGCACCGGCGGCGGGCTCTTCACCGACCGCAAGGGCGCGCAGCAGGCCTTCGTCGTCAGCCAGGCTGGATACAAGTGGCAGGCCGCGACCAACCTGCCTGGCCTGCCGACCAGGAACAAGGGCGCGTACGCGCTGGTGAGCGCCGTGTCGTGCCCGTCGCCAGGTAATTGCGGCGCGGGCGGCATCTACACCGACGGCGGCTTCAACAACACTGCCTTCGTCGTCAGCCGCAGTCACGGCTCATGGAAGAGCTCGCTGCGCCTCGCGGGCGTCAACGGGCTGAGCGCCGGGCCGTCGGTCGGCATCGACCAGATCTCCTGCTCCTCGGCAGGCAACTGCGGCGCCGGGGGCTTCTACACCGACGCCGGCGGCAGGCAGCAAGCCTTCGTCGCCAGCGAGATCAACGGCAAGTGGGCCGCCGGCGAGGCCGTGCCAGGCACGGTGACCGCTAATACCGGCTTTTCCGCGCTCACCGCCTCGGTGTCGTGCCGGTCCAAGGGCAACTGCACGGCCGGCGGCCTGTTCACCCTGGTTTCCGGTCACAGCGTCGTGTTCGTGGTCAGCGAGGTCAACGGGACGTGGGGCACCGCGAAGGACATCAGCGGCGTCGGGAACTCCGAAACCCTCTATTCGGTCTCATGCACCGCTCCGGCGAATTGCGTGGCCGGCCTGGGAGCCATGCCAGGCTTTCCGGGAAATTCGTACGTGCTGGCTGAGACGCCTGCCCACTAGCCGGCAGCCGCTTGCTCTACGATCGCTGACTGTCACTTATTCGACCATCTTGGGAAGTTGCCGCCGATGATACGAGTTACTGGCCGGACCCGGCCATCATCTGCTCGACGCATCGCGTCAGTGCTCGCCTCAGCGGCGCTTGGCGTGGCGGCAGTGACGTTCCCCAGCGCGGGCTGGGCGTCCGGCACGTCCGGCACGTCCGGCCCGTCTGGCTCGGCCAGCCGGGCGCCGGTCGTCAGCTCGCTCAGCTCCTCGCTCGGCCCGGCGTCCGGCGGCGCCCGCATCACCATCCGGGGCAAGAACTTCGCGGCCAGGGCGACCGTGCGGTTTGGCCCGGTCATCGCCAAGAACAGCACCGTCGCCTCGGCGACCTCGATCAAGGTGACCGTTCCCGCGCTGCCCCGCTGGGACTCCTCGCTGGCCGCGGCCGTCACGGTCACCAACAGGTCAGGGCCAGCCAGCGCGGTCAACCCCACGGATAGCTATACGTACTACACTCCTGACTGGTCGGAATACCTCGCCGGAGCGGGACACTCCTCATACAACCCGGCTCCGACCACCATCAAGGTCGGCTCGATCGCCAGCCTCCAGCCGATCTGGCAGTGGACACCGCCGAAGACGACGAATAGCGGGTCGACGTTCGACCTCGCGAGCCCGGTCGTCTCCGACGGCGTGGTCTACCTCGGCCTGCAGGACGGCTACATATACGCGATCAGCGAGTCCACCCACAAGATCGAATGGTCGGACTTCCTCGGCATCGAGACGCCAACGTCCTGCGAGGGCGGCACGCTGGGGGTCACCTCGACCGCCGCGGTCGCCGACGACCCGGCCACGGGCAAGCAGACGGTCTACGTGAACGCACCCGACGGCTACCTGTACGCGCTCAGCGCGGCGACCGGGGCGACGGAGTGGAAGTCGCTCGTCGGCATCCCTGGAAGCCTGACCGGCGGCCCTGACAACTACTACGCCTGGGGCTCGCCCACCGTCGCCAACGGCAAGGTCTACATCGGCATCGCGTCCAACTGCGACCTTCCGCTCGTGCGGGCCGGGATCCTCGAGATCAACCAGGGCACCGGCAAGCGCCTTGCGTACTGGGACTCCCTGCCGTCGAACGTGGTCGGCGGCAGCGTGTGGAGCAGCGTCGGGGTGCTGCCCGACGGGAACGTCACCGTGGCCACGGGTAACTCGGTGGGCAATACCCAGATCCCGCACGCCGAGTCGATCAACGTGCTCAACGGGTCGACGCTGAAGCTGATCGACTCCTGGATGGTTCCCATCAGCCAGGCGATCGGTGACTCCGACTTCGGCGGATCGCCGACCGAGTTCGTGGCCCATCCGCACGGAGTCGCGACGGAAATGGTCGGGGCCTGCAACAAGAACGGCATCTACTACGCGGTGCGCGCCTACGACATGAAGGCCGGGCCGCTGTGGGAGCACCGGATGGGCGTCCCGACGACCGGCCCGGAATCGAACGAGTGCGACTCGGCCGCCATCTGGAACGGCAAGTACGTGATCGAGGGCGGCGGCAGCATCGTCACGATCAACGGCACCCAGTACAACGGGTCGGTCCAGGCGCTCAATCCCACCACGGGCAAGCCGGCCTGGCAGACCGGCCTGCCGGGCTGGGTCGTGGGCAGCCCGGCCGAAGACGGCGCCGGCGTGATCGCGGCTCCGGTCTACAACTCGCCTCAGATCGGGACGTCCGGCGTCTATCTGCTGAGCGCGAGCACGGGAAGGATCCTAGGTTACATCTCCACCCAGCCGCGCGGCGTTTTCGGCCAGCCGGTCTTTGACCGCAATGACCTGCTGATCGCGTCCATGTCGTCCGCCTTGCCGCTGACCGAGTACACGATCACCAAGGCGGCGCAGGCGGCGCCGCTCGGCGTCTCGCCCGCCTCCGTCGACGTGGGCAGCACCGTGACCTTGACCCTGACCTCGAAGGGCGGGTTCACCTCGCCCGCCGACGTCGTCGTCTCTGGCGCTCAGGTGGAGGTACAGAAAGTCGTCGTCGAGAGCCCGACGACGGCGAGCGTGACCGTCGAGGTACTGTCGAGCGCCGAGGTGGGCGCGGCCCTCAACGTCACGCTCACCGAGCCGGACCTGCACGCCTACACCTGCTCGTCCTGCCTGGCCATAGCCCCCGCACCCTAACCACCGCGCCCTAACCACGGGGGCCCGCGGTCCCTAGGGGAGGGCGAAGGCGGTCACGGACTGACCGCCCAGGTTAGCCACGAAGACCGCCCCGGCGTCAGCGGTGACGGCGTCGGGGCCGTCGAACTGATAGGTAGCACCGGACACGGCCTGGACGAGTGCCCCGGACGACGCGCTGAGCTCGGTCACGGACGGGCCGCCCAGGTTGGCGATGAACAGGCTCGCGCCGTCGGCCGTGATAGCCGCCGGGCCTTCGAGCCCGTCGGACGGATCCGAGATGACCTGCACCAGCGCGCCGTTAGCCGGGCTCAGCTCGGTGACCGAGTTGCCGGCGTAGTTGGTCACGAACAGGTTCCCGGCGTCGGCGGCGAGAGCGTCGGGTTCGTCGAACTCGTACGCAAGGCCGGAGATCACCCGCACGAGCGCGCCGGTCGAGGCGGCCAGCTCGGTGACCGAGTCGCCGCTCGGACTAGCCGTGAACACGTCCGCGCCGCTGATGGCGAGGGCGGAGGGGTTGTCGAGCTGGTACTTCGATGCGGAGATTACCCGCACCAGCGCGCCACTCGAGGCCTTGAACTCGGTGACCGAGTTGCCGGCCCAGTTGGCGACGAACACGTCGGTGGCGTCGGCCCCGACGGCGAAGGGATCATCGAACTGGTATTTCGAGCCCGAGATCACCCGCACGAGCGCGCCGGTCGAGGCGTTGAACTCGGTGATCGAGTTCCCGCCGCCGTTGGCCACGAACACGTTCCCGGCGTGGGCGGCGATGGCGTAGGGGAGGTCGAATTTGTACTTCGACCCGGAGATGACCCGCACCATGTCGCCGGTCGAGGCGCTGACCTCGGTGACGGAGTTGCCGCCGCCGTTGGCGACGAATACGTCACCCGCGTAGCTCGCGAGGCCGGAGGGGAAGTCGACGCGGTAGTTCGAGCCGGCGTCCGCCAGCACGCGCGCTCCCGTCGACGCGCTGAACTCGGTGACCGAGTCACCGCCAAAGTTGGCCGCGAGCACGTCAGCACCGCTGGCCACGAGGGCCACGGGCTGGTTGAACCCATAGCTCGGGCCTGAGATCACTCGCACGAGATCGCCGGTGGCGGCGCTGATCTCGGTGACGGACTTGCCATTCTCATTGGCCACGAAAAGATCGGCGCCGTCGGCAGTGATCGCATCGGGGTAGTCGAACTTGTACTTCGAGCCGGACACGACCCGCTCGTAGCCGCCGGTCGACGGGCGCAGTTCCGTCACCGAGTTCCCGCTCGCATTGGCCACGAACAGCCGCCCGGCGTCCAGCGCGAGCGCGTCGGGGTAGTCGAGCTTGGTGCTCAACGGAGAGGTGACCACTCGCACGAGGTCGCCGGTCGAGGCGCTGAACTCGGTGACCGAGTTGAAGCCGGCATTGGCCACGAACATGTCCCCGGCGTAGGAGGTGATGGCGACCGGGTAATTGAACTGGTAGTCGTCGGCGGACAGCACCTGTACGAAATCGCCGGTCGAGGCGCTGAACTCGGTGACCGTGTCGCCGCCGCCATTGACCACGAAGACGTTCCCGTCGTCGGCGGCAATCGCGTCGGGGTACTCGAACTGGTAGCTCGAACCGGAGATCACACCCATGACGGCGCCGGTCGAGGCGTCGATCTCGGTGACGGAGTCGGCGGGGACGCCAGGCGCGGCCGGGGTGGCCGGGGTGGCCGGGGTGGCCGGGGTGGCCGGCCCGTTAGCGCCAGGGCCGGCGGGCTGGTCGGGGCCCCGGCTGCCCTTGTGGGTGCACCCGGCCACGCAGAACACGCCGGACAACCCGCCCGAGTTGACCACGAACAAGTCGCCGTTGACGACCGTCATGGCGGCGGGATCGTTGAAGTCGTAACCCGGTCCCGAGATGACCTGCACGAGGGCGCCGGTGGCGGCGTTGAACTCAGTGATCGAGTCGCCAGCGCCGTTGGCCACGAACACGTCGCCGTCAAAGGACACGACGGAGTCGGGGGACGTGAATCCCCAGCCGAGCACCTGGGTGCCGCTCAATCCCGCGGCCCGG
>DATKFV010000121.1:0-13641 GCA_035511035.1 Streptosporangiaceae bacterium | reverse complement strand
GGGAAAGGCCGGGGCGGGGACGATGGCGATGGCGATGGCGGGGATGATGGCGAGAACGATGGCGATGGCGGGGATGATGGCGAGAACGATGGCGATGGCGGGGATGATGGCGAGAACGATAGCTGGGGATGTGGGCCGGTGCGGGGATGGGGGTTGGCGCGTGCGGGCGACGTCGCGATCGGCTCCACTGTTCTCGGCATCACTTGTACTTGCCCTGGGTTGCGGTCGCTTACCCCAAGCCGCGTGATCGCCGGGGTCGGTCAGAATGCTGTCCGGTTCGCGGTCCGGCGAGCAGTGAAACCATGATCTTGTTATTATCCCGGACTATGGACCAGTGTAAATAACAAGATCTTGATCTCAGTGCAGTGAAGTTACCGAGATCTTGTGGTGCGAACGATTGCTTAGGGTGCTTCGGGCGGCGGGGGAGTTCGCGGAGGCGGAGGAGTGGGCCAGGAGGGCTCTCCGGCGGGGGACGGGGGCGGGGGACGGGGGCGGGGGAGCGCGGGAGTGCAGGGATCTCCGTTACGGGTGCGGGGACGGTGCGGGGAGGGTGACTTGGGTGAGGCGCTCGGACTCGGCCCACAGGCGGGTGGCGGTGGCGGTGTCGCGGGCTCGCCTGGGGGGCTTGATGAAGGTGGTCGAGCCGACTAGGCCGAAGGGGCCGTTGGGTCCGTAGTAGCCGCCGTTGACGGCGTCGGGGCTGGTCGCGGCGTAGAGCAGCGGCTCGGTGCCGGGCTCGACGCTTTGCGAGGGGATGACGTGGATGGTGTTGAAGATCATGCGCTTGGGTTCGTCGCGGCCGAGGCTGGCGCCCGCGGTCTGCAGGTTGGTCCTGGTGAAGCCGGGGTGGGCGGCGACGGCGGTCAGGTTCAGGTCACGGTCGCTGGCGAGCTGGGCCAGGTGCAGGCTCATGATGAGGTCAGCCAGCTTGGACTGGGCGTAGCAGAACATCGTGCGGTACCGCAGCCGCTCCCATTGCAGGTCGTCGAAGTGGATCCGGCCGAAGTCGGCGACGCCGCTGCTCATCGTGACGATCCGGGGCGCGGGCGCGGCCAGCACCAGGGGGAGCAGGCGCAGGGTCAGCGCGAACGGGCCCAGGTAGTTGCTGCCGAACTGAAGCTCGAAGCCGTCGGCCGTGGTCATCCGGCTCGGCGGGGCCATCACCCCGGCGTTGTTGATCAAGGTATCGACGGGCCGGCCGTCGGCGCTGAGGCTGTCGGCGAACTCGGTGACGGAAGAGAGGTCGGCGAGGTCGAGGCGACGGACCTCGATCCTGGCGTCAGGGTTCTCGGCCAGGATCTCCGACCTCGCCTGCTCGCCCTTGGCGGGAGTGCGCACGGCCATGATGACGTCGGCGCCGGCGGCGGACAGGCGCCGGGCGGCCTCCTTGCCGATGCCGCTGTTCGAGCCGGTGACGACGATGAGCTTGCTTGCCTGGCTCGGAACGGAGTACATGGTCGCTCCCTGCGGGTTCGGCTGAAGGGGCCCGCGAGGCCGGACCTCACAGACCAGCGGTCTGTTACGGGTCAAGCTAGCAGACCGTTGGTCTGTACGCAAGGAACCTCCGGTCTGTAATCTAGGACGATGACGACGTTCCAGCGTGCGCGCAGTGAGGAGCAGCGAGAGGCGCGTCGCCAGTCAATCCTCGATGCCGCCGCGGCGATGCTGACCCAGATGCCGGTCGCCGACCTGACCCTCAACGAGCTCAGCCGGCGGGTCGGGCTCGCGAAGTCGAACGTGCTGCGCTACTTCGAGACGCGCGAGGTCGTGCTGCTCGAGTTGCTTGACGCCGGCTGGCAGGACTGGCTCGCGCAGGTCAGGGCCGACCTCGACGACGCGGTCCAGGTCCAGGCACCCGTGCAGGAACGGGGAGATGAGGTCGCGGCCGTGCTGGCGGCGTCGCTGGCGGCCAAGCCGGTCCTGTGCGACCTGCTCAGCGCGCAGGCGGCCGTGCTGGAGCGCAACGTCTCGCCGAAGATGGCAGCCGAGTACAAGCGGGCGGCGCTGGCCAACATCGGCGCGCTGAGCAGGCTGCTGCTGCGACGACTCCCCGAACTGGGCGAGCGCGACTGCGGCCGGCTCGCAGGCGCGACCGTGCTGGTCACCGGGGCGCTCTGGCCGAACACCCAGCCGTCGCCAGCCATGATCGCGGCCTACGAGTCGGACCCAGGACTCGCGGCTATGCGGCTCGACTTCGGCCCGACGATGCGCGAGGTACTTGAGGTGCTGGTCTCCGGCCTGCTGGCCCGGCGGTCCGGCTAACGCGAGCCAGCACCCCCGCAGCCGCAGCCAGCACCACAGCCGCCACCACAGCCGCCACCACAGCCACCACCACAGCCACCACCGCACCCGCAGCGGCAGCCGCATCCGCGATCGGAACCGCCACGCCGGCCCCCGTCACACGGCAGCAGGATCGCGCCGACGCCAGGGATCGCCTGGGCCCTCGCCTCCGCCAGCAAGGCGGCCGCCGCCTGCCTGCCGTTCTCGCCACGGCGACGCATCCGGTCGGCGATAAGCCCGGTCACGATCGGCGTCGAGAACGACGTGCCGCTCCACTTGGCCATTCCGTAGAAGTGCCGGGGCTGACCCGCGTAGGGCGGGATCTGGCACACATAAAACCCGGTCGTGTAGGCGTTGACGAGGTCACGACCCGGTGCGTAGACGTCGACCCAGCTGCCATAGTTGCTGAACGACGCCCGGTTCCGCCAGCCGGTGCCGAGCGCGCCGACCGACACCACGTCGGCGAAGGCAGCCGGCCAGGACGGATGCGGCGAGCCGTCGTTCCCGGCGGCGACGACGCAGACCACGCCGCCGTAGGAGCGCGTGACCTCGAGCCAGGCCTGGATGCCGAGCATCGGCCTGCTCTTCCTCGTGTGCGTCGAGATCGACAGGTGAAAGATGTCGATCCCGCGCGCGAGCGCGGCATCCAGCTCGATGACCAGGTCGGACTCGAGAGCGCTGCCCGCTGCCTTGAACGCGTTGGAGACGATCACGTCGGCCTGCGGCGCCACGCACCGCACAACGCCGGCCACGAAGGTGCCGTGCCCGGTGTAACGCGACGGGATCACCGGCTGCGCGCCAGCCCCGGTCGGGGGGAGCGGATCCCAGCCGTCAGCGGGGCTCGGCACCACGTCGGCCAGCCAGCTGAACTCGGTGCTGGCGCCGTCGAGCAGGCCGGTGTCGGCGACGAAGACGCGCACCCCGGCGCCGCTGTTCTCGGTGCAGATCCCCGGCCAGGGCTCGGCCTGGTAGTAGGCAGGCTCGGGCTCGGTCGCCGGGCAGGGGCTGACGACCGGGTTGGAGAAGTCCGCGACGGTGATCAGGTAGTCGGGCTCGGCGACGCCCGGCCCGTACTTCGCGTCGATCAGCTCAAGGGCCCGCAGCACCCCAGGCTGCTGGCCGTCGTGCCGGCAGTTCGGCACCCGGAACGCGGTCTGCGCGGCGGCCTTGGCGTTGGCCCCTAGCTCGACCGGCACCAGCATGACCCCGGCCACGACCGGCCTGGCCTCGCCGGCGTGGAAGTCGTTGTCGGCGAGAAGCCTGCTGACCTGGTCGGCGTAGGGCTCGCGCACCAGGATCTGGTGCTCGGCGTACATGAACCCGATGCCGTGGTCGGCGGCGACCACGCCAATGCAGCCAGCGCCGCCTGCCGCGGTGAAGTTATCGACGATGTAGGCCGCCTCGGCGCCAGGAACGTCGTTAAGGCCAAGTTCCCTTGCCCAGTCAGGTAGTTCTTGCAGCTTCGCGTCGGTCATTACTCCTCCAAATTGGACGGTTTGCGCGCGAGTGGCTGTCATCTCGGAGCGGCGCGCTGACTGACTGATACATGCTGGCGGGTCAGGAGGCAGGCCCGTGGCCATTCGGCCATGGCCGGAGCGAGGTAATCGCGGTGGACCACGGGAATGGCGAGTCCTAGGATCGGCTTCGTGGATGCGCGGACAGGCGCAGCCGTTCCCGGCTCGCGGGCCGTCGATGATCTGCTGACACTGGCACTGTCCCGACCACGTGATGCACTAGCCGGGGCACGCGCCGTGCTGTCCGCTGAGCCTGATCCTTACGATGCCTCCGTCGCCCACCAGGCGGCCGCCATCGTGCTGCGCGAGTTCGATGACGTCGAGGCGGCGGTCCGCGAGCTCGGCGCCGCCCTTTCCTTCGCCAGGCGGACCGGCTCGCCGCAGCGAATCGCCGATGTGCTGGCCTCGCGCGGGGTAGCGCTCGTCTACAGCGGCCGCACCGCCGGCGGGCTCGCAGCCTTTGACGAGGCACTGACCGTGGCGAGCGGCGCCCTGGCCGGGCGCATACTCGCGCGGCGGGGAATGGCGTTCATCGCGCTCGGCCGTTATCCGGCCGCCATGGCCGACCTGCGCCAGGCTGTGACCGTGCTGCGCCGGGCCGGGGACGACCTGTGGACGGCCAGGGCCGTCAGCGCGCGCGGCGTGGTGCACCTCGCCCTCGGGTCGACAAGCCGGGCCGACGCTGACCTCGCGGCCGCCGAAGAGCTCTTCGCCACGACCAACCAGCAGCTTGAGCTGGTCTACACGATCCACAATCGCGCCTTCTGCGCTTACTCAGTGGGCGACCTGCCGGCCGCGCTGGCCTACTTCGACGACGCGGCGACCAGGTACCGGCAGCTCAACGTGTTCGTGCCGGCCCTCAGCCTGGACCGGTGCGCGGTGCTGCTCGCGGCCGGGCTCACCGCTGACGCCCTCATCGAGGCGAACACGGCGGTCCAGGCCATCGAGCAGGGCGGCGGCCAGGCCACCGCGAAGGCCGAGCTGCTGCTCATGGCGGCGAGTTGCGCGCTGGCGACCGGGTCGCCGCGGACGGCCATGATCGGGGCGCGGCTGGCCCTTCGCCTGTTCAGGTCACAGCAGCGCGACTGGTGGCAGGCCCGCGCCGGGGCCGTGCTCTGCCAGGCGAAGTACGCGGACGGGCAGGTGTCGGTCGGGCTGCTGCATGAGTCCGAGCGGGCCGTCGCGGCGCTGGACGCGGCGGGCTCCCGCGAGACGGCGCTGGCCCACCTGCTGGCCGGGCGGGTCGCGGCTGACCTCCGCCGGGGCCGGGAGGCTGAAGCGCACTTCGCGGCCGCCGCCCGCAGCCGCCTGCGCGGGCCCGCGATCGCGCGCGCCAGCGGCTGGCTCGGCGAGGCGCTCGCGGCGCAGGCGGCCGGCGATCAGCGCCGGCTCTTCGCCGCCTGCCGGAACGGCCTGTCGGCGCTCGAGGAGCACCGAAGAACGTTCGGCGCCTCTGAGCTGCGGGCCCAGGTGACCAGCCACGGGGCGGGGCTGGCGGCGCTGGCGCTGCGCCAGGCCGCCGGCGCCAGGCAGCCCCGGCTGCTGCTGGCCTGGAGCGAGCGCTGCCGGGCCACCACCCTCGCCGTGCCTGCCGTCCGGCCTGGCCCCGACTCCGCGATCAACGCCGACCTGGCGGCGCTGCGCCAGGTGGCCAGGCTGCTCGACGTGTCCCGCCGGAGCGGCCTGACCGCGGCGGTCCGAGCGGAGCAGGCGCGCCTGGAACGAGAGCAGCTCCGCCTCGAGCGCCTGGTCCGGGGCCGGGCGCTCGGCGCCCGCGGCACGCACCGCAAGCCTGGCGCCATCGACATCGCCGATCTGCTCGACCAACTCGGCGACGCCACGCTCATCGAGATCGTCGAGGTCGATGGGCTGGTCCAGGTACTGGTCTGCGGCTCAGGCCGGGTCCGTCAGTTCGCGGCCGGCCAGGTCGGCGACGCGGCGCAGGCGGCCGCCTTCGCCTGCTTCGCGCTGCGCCGCATGGCCAGGAGCCGGCCAGGCCATGAGCAGGACAGCGCCACCGCCATCGTGCGGTCGGCCGGGCCCAAGCTGTCCGGCGCCCTGCTCGGGCCGGCGGCCAGGCACCTAGGTGAAGGGCCGGTCGTCGTCGTTCCCCCGGCGCGGCTGCACGCCATCCCGTGGAGCCTGATCCCGGCGCTGGCTGACCGGGCCGTCAGCGTGGCCCCGTCAGCCGCGGCCTGGCTGCAGGCCAGGGCCGCGGCCAGGCCGGCCCGGCGCCGGGTGACCCTCGTCCGCGGGCCGGGCCTCATCGCCGATGGCGCCGAGATCCCTGACATCGCGGGCCTGTACGACGACGTCACCGTGCTGGCCGGCGGCGACGCGGCCGCGTCGAAGGTGCTGGCCGCCCTCGACGGCGCCTGGCTCGGTCACATCGCCGCGCACGGCACCTTCCGTGGTGACAGCCCGATGTTCTCTTCGCTGCGCATGCACGACGGCCCGCTGACCGTCTACGACTTCGAGCAGCTGGAGCGAGCGCCCTATCAGCTGATCCTGCCGAGCTGTGACTCAGGCGTCCTCGCGCCGGCCGGGGCTGGCGAGCTGATCGGCCTGGTCAGCAGCCTCCTGCCGCTGGGGACGGCCGGGATCGTGGCGGCCATCGTGCCGCTCAATGACGTGGCCGTGGCGCCCGTGATGGTGGAACTGCACCGGCACCTGCGCGAAGGCAGGACGCTGGCCGAGTCGATGCGCATCGTCAGGTCGACGGCCGGCGCTGACCCGGTGCGGCAAGCCACCGCGGCGTCGCTGATCGCGCTCGGCGCGAGCTGACGCCGGCCCCGGGAGAAGACGCCGGCCCCGGGAGAAGACGCCGGCCCCGCCGGAAGACGCCGGCTCACAACGTCACCCAGCCGGTCAGCACGTCGGTACCGCCCGCCGCGCGGCAGCGCAGCCGGAACGCTCCGGCCGGCGCCGGGCGGACCGAGAAGCAGCCGATCTCGTCGGTGACGATCGGAGAGCCCCCTTCCCCGTCGCGGGCCTGCACCTCGATCGTCGCGGCCTGAGCCGGCACGACCTGGCCGAGCAGCCGGTCATCGCTCACCTCGAGCTCGATCGTCAGCCGGGTGGAGGTGAAGGTCAGCGCCCTGATGCTCGCCGCCTCGGCGCGGGTGGCCGCGTGCTCAAGGCCGCTCGCCGCCTCGCCGGTCGAGTCATAGGTGAGCTGCGCCAGTTCGGCATCGATGTTGTGCCAGGCGAACGCGTTTCGCCCGGCGGTCACGAACTCGGCCGGGACCGCCTGCCTGGCGCTGACCGCCTGCCGCAATGCCGCCACTAGTTCGTCGTCGTTTTCCCAGCCCTCAGGCACCGCGCTCACCTCTGCTCTGCATCACCGTGACGTCTCCGGCGCCGCTGCCGGCGATGGCCATCACGTGCGGGGACCGGCGCAGCCGGTCCAGGCAGCGAGCACGAGTCGGGCCGATGCTGCCGACCGCCAGGCCAAGGGCGGCGCTGGCCTCCGCGTAGCTGCAGGGCGGATCGCCGATGAGCATCGAGAGCAGCCTGCGGCAGTCGGCCGACAGCTCGGCGAACGCCGCCCGCAGCGCGGCGCCCCGCTCCGCGGCCAGCACCATGTCCTCGATCATCACGGCGTGCGGATCGGGTGGCAACTGGTCATCGGGCGGCAGTTCGCCGTGCTCGCTGCGGCGGGCCGAGCGCAGCACCCTGATGCACTCCCGCTGGCAGGTCGTGGCCAGCCAGCCGGGCAGGGCGGCCGGGTCACGGAGCGTCCCGATCTTCTCCACGAGCAGCAGCCAGACGCTCTGCCCGACCTCGTCGATATCCGGCCGGTCGAGCCGGTACCGCAGGCAGATCGACCACACGAGCGGCGCGTAGCGCTCCACGATCTCGTTCCACGCTTCCTGGTCGCCTGCGCTCGCCCGGTCCACTAGGGCGATGACCATCGGGTCGTCCCGCATGTCGCATCACCTCCCGGCTGCGAGATTCGCAGCCACCTATCTCGCTGTCACGCTCCGCAGCCGCTTGGCTTCGTTCTACCGTGCTCGGCTCGCTCCTCACAAGTCGGAGCGCCCGGCGGCGCCGGTGATACAGCGAGCCTGCCAGAGATCCGGTGGGAGTTCATGGCCCGGCACGTGTATCAGCGCGACCGTCCGGTCACTCCTACGTGTTGGCGCGACTACAGTGCGCCACTCACCACGAAAGGGGGATCCCATGTCAGACAACAAGGCGGTCGCTGCGACCGCGAACGGCGAGATCCGCGTCACGGTTCCCGTGTCCGTGCTCAACGACCTCGAGGCCTTCCAGCGGGTTCAGGCCGAGATCCTCGGCAAGAGCGGCTGCCTGACCTGCACGTCGGGATACCACCTGATCTGGCAGGCGTACAGCGAGTTCGCCGTCGACGATGATGGCCACGTCGAGGCGATCGCGGTTAACCCGCAGCCCATACCGGTGATCTGGAGGGACAACCCGCAGCCGTCGCCGTGGATCAGGGCGGACGCGCGGCGGTGACCTGGTCGCGGCTCGACCTGGGCGTCGGACTCATCGTCGTCCCCGGCCTCGACCTGATCTGGGACGAGATCGGCGACCTCGTGGACGTGGTCGAGGTCGAGCCGCAGACCATGTGGCGTCCCCGCCAGGCCGGCGGCTGGGACATCATCACGAAGGCGTTCGACTGGGTCGCCGGCCTGCCCGTCCCCCGCCTGGTCCACGGCATCGGGTTCCCCGTCGGCGGCTGCGAGCCGCCGGACCCGGCCGGGGTGGCGCTGACCGCTGCTTGCGCGTCGCGGCTCGGCGCGGCTCACTGGAGTGAACACCTTTCCTTCAGCCAAGCTGCGGTGGCTGGTCGCCGCACCGAGGGCGGCTTCTTGCTGCCTCCGGCCCAGACCCCGGCCGGAGTCGAGGCCGCCGTCGCGCACATCGCCGCCTACCAGGCCGCGGCCAAGCTGCCGTTCGGCGTCGAGACCGGCGTCAACTACCTGCGCCCGCGCGATGGCGAGCTGTCCGACGGGGCGTTCGTCGCCGCGGTCGCCGGGCAGGCGGACTGCGGCATCCTGCTCGACCTGCACAACCTGCTGGCCAACGAGCGGAACGGGCGCCAGCCGGTACGGGACGTGCTGGCCGAGCTTCCGCTGGAACGGGTGCTCGAGGTCCACGTGGCCGGCGGTGTCGAGCTCGGCGGCTACTACCTGGACGCCCACGTCGGCGGGCCCGACGACGAGCTGCTCGCGCTGACCGCCGCCGTGCTGCCCAGGCTGCCCAGCGTGCGCGCCGTCATGTTCGAGGTCGTGCCCGAGTCCCTCGCGGTGCTTGGCGCCGCCGGGATGCGCGGGGTGCTCACCGAGCTGCACCGGATCTGCGACGGGTCCCCGAGCGCGGTCGTGGCGGACGGCCCACGGCAGCGGCCCGAGGTCAGGGTCGAGCCCGCCTCGCCGGAGCAGCGCCGGGCGGCCAGGGACTGGGAGAGCGCCCTGGTCGGATATACCAGCCGGGCCCGCGACGACCGGCCGGCTGACGACCCTGGCCTTGACCTGCTCAGGGAGCTGGCGGACGCGGCCAGGCTGGGCGAGCTGACCGTGGCGCGCTCGGATCAGCTCACCCCGCTGATCCGCGAGCACGGCCTGGTCGCCACCAAGCGGCTGCTGCACCGGTATCTCGGCGCGTGCCCGCCGCAGCGCTGGCGGGCCGACGAGGCCGCCCAGTTCGATGCCTGGCTCGCCGCGACCTTGCCCGCGCTGGGGCCGGCGCAGTGGTGAGTGCCTTGGTGGTGACCGGTCTGGCCCGGCGAAGCCGGGCCAGACCGGCCCCGGCCGGCCGCGCCGCCCTAGGACGACCCGAGTCGCGTGCTCTCGTCCTTGACCCACAGGCCGAGCAAGCCGCGCAGGTGCGCGATGAACTGGTCGTGCTCGTGACTGGGATAGGTTGACTTCACCGTCTGGACGAGCAGGTCATCGAAGTCGGGACCGGCCACCCAGTCAAGGACGATGTGATCAAGGGAGCTCCCGAGTCCGCTGCCGTCCCAGAATTCCTCGTAGCTATTTGCGGCAAAGTAGTTATCGGCGAGTTCCCGGTAGGCGACTAGCTTGTCCTGGTAGGACCGGCCCTGATCGTCGGCGATCTCGAAATAGCGGTCGGTGTCGAGGTCAAGCTGCGGCCTGCGGCCGGTCGCGGCGGCGAACACGCACCACTTCACCAGCGCCTTCATGGCCCAGGGGAAGTAGTAGTGCAGGCTGGTCAGGGCCACGTCTGGGCACGCGTTCGCGTAGTCGATCGGGTAGACGACGTTGTCCTTGACCAGGGTCTCGCAGGAGTTGAACTCCCACCGGAAGAAGGCGTTCACGAGCTTGCCGATCGTGACCACCTCGGTGCCAACCGGCGGCGACAGGAACTCGTGGTCGACCGCGTAGCGCCGGTGCATCGGCAGCTCGGGCTGGAACCGCATGACCATCGTCTCGGCCCCGATCGACAGCGAGCGCGCGAAGACGTCGTAGTCCTGCACCGCCTTTTGCAGGTGCATCAGCATCTCGCCGCTGGCGTCGTAGGCCGCGTGCAGTTCGGCCTGGTTGCAGATTTGCGACACGCCGCGCCAGGCGCCGCCGTCGTAGGGCTTCATGAACAGCGGATAGCCGATCCGCTCCGCGACGGCGTCGAGGTCAAAGGACTTGTTGTAGCGGGCGGCGGTATAGGCGTACCTGGCGTTGTCGAGCGGGTTCTTGAACGGAACCAGCACCGTGTCGGGCACGTTCAGGCCGAGCCTGATCATGGCGCAGTAGGCCGCGTGCTTCTCCATCGACTGGAAGGTGAACGGGCTGTTCAGCAGGTACACGCTGTCCATCAGCGCGACCTTCTTCAGCCACTCCCTCGGGTGGTAGTACCAGTAGGCGAGGCGGTCGATCACCAGGTCGTAGCGGGGCTTGTCGCGCAGGTCGAACGGCTCGATCGTGATCCGCTCGACGTCGAACGCGTGCGTGGTGCCGTCCTGGCCCGGCACCGGCCCGAGCCGGCGCAGGATCTCGTCGAACGCCCGCGGCCAGTCCTCCTCGGTCCCCAGCAGCAACCCGATCAATTGCCTCGTCGTGGTCAACGGCTGCTCCTTCGGGGTTGCATCTAGCAGAACCTGGGCAGGTGGTGGGCGAGCTGGGCCCGCCAGGACGGCCAGTCGTGGGGGACGTCGAAGCCCCACAGGTCAAGCTCATGCCTGAGCTGCTTGGACCCGAGGAGCGCCGCGAACTGCCTGGTGCTCGGCAGCGAGCCGGTGGAGTCCTCCCACATGCCCTGCCCGCACACGAGCAATAGGCTGACCCGCTCCCGCAGCCAGGCGAGGTGGTCGCCGTCCAGGTGGCCGACGTAGTCGATCGGGTTGTTGAAGTACGCCGCAACGCCCCGCTCGCCCCAGCCGTTCCATGACGCCGGGTCGTAGTTGCCGGAGAAGCAGAGCGCGAGCGGGAAGAGGTCGGCGCGCTTGAGCGCGAAGTTGGCCGCGTGGTAGGCGCCGAGGCTGCACCCGAGCGTCGCGACGTCGACCGGGGCGCCGCCGGAGTCGGCCCGCACCCAGGGCAGCACCACGTCGATGATCCAGGACTCGTAGCCGCCGTGCCGGCGGGCCCGTTCCTCCAGCGGCACGCTGTAATCGGACCAGGACGAGGCGTCGTAGCTGCCGACGCAGTAGAACTTGACCCGGCCGGCCTCGATCAGGTCAGCAACGGCGCCGACCATGCCGTTGTTCTCGAAGTCGGAGGCGCTGCCCTGCTCGGTGGGGAACACCAGCACAGGCCGGCCCCAGTGGCCGTACCTGATCACGGTCCCGGCTCCCCCGATGGCATCGGACCAGAGGTCGGCGGAGTGCCGGTTCACGGGCTCACCTGCCGCAGCAAGGTACTCAGGTCAGGGTCGAACGCGTCCCGCCAGGCCGTGTAGTTGTGCATGTCGGCGACCTCGCGCAGGCTGGCCTGGTAGCCGAGCCCGGCCAGGGTGGCGGTCATGGCCTGGTTATTGGCCAGGTTCTCCTCGATCACGCCGCAGGTGAGCGCGACCGGGACCGGCCGGCCAGGCAGCCGCCCGGCGTGCACGCCGGTCACGAACGTGACGATCCGCCGGTAGTAGGGGAAGCGGCGCTCCTGCCCGTCGAACCGCGGGCAGAAGAAGCTGCCCGACTGCAGGAACAGGGCGTCGAACGCATCCGGGTACTTGCAGTGCGCGTGCAGCATCGCGAGGGCGCCGAGGCTGGCGCCCATGCCGACCCTGGCCTTGGTCGCGAACCGCCCTGACAGCGCCGGGATCACCACCTGCCGGAGCGCGCGGGCGTAGCCGGCGTTGGCCGAGTACCAGCGGTCGCGGGGGCCGGGGCTGAGCAGCGCGGCGCGGAGCCTGGGGAGCCAGCCGGCCGTTACCCCGGACGACAGGTACCTGGTCAGCGCCGACAGCGAGTCGTACTCGGGCCCGTCGTGGGCCAGCAGCAGGGGGAGCGGCTCGTCGTCGGCGGCGTCGGCCGGGGCCCAGGTCCTGACCGCGATCATCGCGTCGACCGGCTTGGCGGGCAGGTCGGCGTCGGAGGTGGCGCCGGGCTCGCCCGGAGCCGACAGCCAGCCCGGCGCGGTGTAGCCGGGGAACTCGAGCACGCTCTTGGGCCCGAACGCGCCGTCGACCCGGCGCGGGTTGCCGGGATCAAGCCCGGTCCTGTGGCCGCCGCCGGCGTAGCCGAACTCCAGCAAGTACTCCATCCGCAGCACCGGCGGCCGTCCGATGTCGAGCACCCAGTGGTCCTGGGCCCGCCGGAAATCGAGCTGGTCGCCGGGAATCCGCACGTCCTGGACCAGGCGCACGCTCGCCAGTTCGCGACCGGGATCGGGCACAACGAACGTGACCGCGTCACCGGTCACATATGCCCCCGCATCGGCCGTTCCCACTCGCACATACTGCCCGCGCCGGCGGGGGAAAGACAATGCCGGGTGCGACTGGCGTCAGGTGCGCCCGCATGCGACTGTGTACTGGGGGTGCCTAGCGGGGGTTCCGGGGGTCGTCCCCCGGGGCAGCACAGTTGGCACGATAGCTCGTTAAGCGAGGCCATATGGGGCGTGACATCGAGCCGATGACGTTCGGCGGCGAGGACAGGCGCAAGTACCGCGAGAAGGTCAGGCTGTCGCTTGACGTGTTCGCCCAGATGCTCCGCGAGCGCGCCTTCGAGGGCGGCCCTTGCATGGTCGGCCAGGAGATCGAGCTCAACCTGGTGGACTCGACCGGCGCGCCTTCCATGCGCAACGCGGACGTGCTCGACGCGATCGCCGACCCGGCCTGGGCGACCGAGGTCGCCCAGTTCAACCTGGAGATCAACGTGCCGCCGCGGGAACTCGCCGGCGACGCGATGACCGGCCTCGAGCACGAGATCCGCGACAGCCTGAACGGCGCCGACGCCAAGGCCAGGTCGGTCGGCAGCCGCCTGGTCATGATCGGGATCTTGCCGACGCTGCAGAAGGAGGACGTGCACGAGGGCGCGATGTCGGCCAACGCCCGCTACCGCGTGCTCAACGAGCAGATCTTCGCGGCGCGGGGCGAGGACATGCGGATCGCGATCGATGGGCCCGAGCCGTTGCTGACTCACTCCGACAGCATCACCCCGGAAGCGGCCTGCACCAGCGTGCAGCTGCATACTCAGGTCAGCCCGGAGGACTTCGCCAGGTACTGGAACGCCGCCCAGGCGATCGCCGGCGTGCAGGTCGCGCTGGCCGCCAACTCGCCTTACCTGTTCGGCAACCAGCTCTGGCACGAGACCCGGATCACGCTGTTCGAGCAGGCGACCGACACCCGCCCTGAGGAGCTCAAGCTGCAGGGAGTGCGGCCAAGGGTCTGGTTCGGCGAGCGCTGGATCACCTCGGTGTTCGAC
>DATKFV010000120.1:0-29775 GCA_035511035.1 Streptosporangiaceae bacterium | reverse complement strand
TTGAGTCGCGCGGCGATACCCACCCGGTCTGCGCTGACTTCGCCGCCTCGGTCATCGAATGGCTGGTCGAGGAGGGCGACCCGGTCAGCCCAGGCCAGCCGCTGGTCAGGCTCGCTCCGGCCAGCGAGAAGCACTGAGGACCAGCGAGAAGCACTGAGGAAACGACACCGTGAGCACCGAACCGCCGACCGCACCGCCGCGGCCGCTCACGATCACCACTCCCGAACCGAACGCAACGCAACGCACCAGGAAGAGGCAGTCAGGGATGCGAACCCACCAAGGCGCCGCAGGCGCGCGAGTGCTGGCGTTCGGCGGATACCAGCCGGCCAAGGTCGTGACGAACGATGACCTCGCGGCGTCGGTCGACACCAATGACGAATGGATTCGCTCCAGGGTCGGCATCGAGAGCAGGCGGATCGCCGGCCCCGACGAGACCGTCGCCGACATGGCCGTCGCCGCCGCGGGCAAGGCGCTCGCAGGGAGCGGGCTGTCCCCGGCCGACATCGACCTGGTGATCGTCGCGACCTGCACGCCCGAGGTGATGATCCCGAACACCGCCGCCATCGTCGCCAAGCGGCTCGGCATCGCCGCCCCCGGCGCCTATGACCTGAACGCCGCCTGCGCCGGGTTCTGCTACGCCCTGGCGAACGCCGCCGACGCGATCCGCGCCGGGTCGGCCCGGCACGTCCTGGTGATCGGGGCCGAGAAGCTCTCCCAGTGGGTGGACTGGACCGACCGGTCGACCTGCATCATCTTCGCCGACGGAGCCGGTGCCGCCGTCGTGGGCCCGGTGGTCGCCGAGGCGCCAGCCGGGTCGGAAGCCGACACCGCCCCCGGCATAGGCCCGGTCTCATGGGGCAGCGATGGCAACATGGCCGACAAGATCTTCATCAAGGACCGCAACTCGTTCATCTGGCAGGAAGGCCAGTCCGTCTTCCGCTGGGCCACGACCGCGCTGCACCCGGTCGCGCTGCGCGCCTGCGAGGAAGCAGGCGTCGACCCGGCCGAGCTGGCCGTCTTCGTCCCGCACCAGGCCAACTTGCGGATCATCGAGTCGCTCGCGCGGAAGATCGGCGCCCCGCAGGCCAAGGTCGCTACCGACATCGTCCATGCGGGCAACACCTCGTCGGCATCGATCCCGCTGGCGCTGTCCCGCATGATCGAGCGGGGCGAGCTCGGAAGCGGCGACAAGGCGCTGCTCATCGGCTTCGGCGCCGGCGTCTGCTACGCCGCCCAGGTCATCACGCTACCCTGACCCCCCGGCCCGTGAATGGGCCAACTCAAGGAAACAGGAGAAGAAATGGCTATGACGCAAGCGGAGATCCTCGAGGGACTCGCCGAGATCATCGATGAGATCGCCGGCGTGCCGGCTGACGAGGTCACGCCGGACAAGACCTTCGTCGACGACCTGGACATCGACAGCCTGTCCATGGTGGAGATCGCGGTGGCGGCCCAGGACAAGTTCGGCGTCGAGATCCCCGACGACCAGCTCAAGGACCTCAAGACCGTGCAGGACGTCATCGACTACGTCGCGCGTTCCTCGGTATCGGCCTGACTAGCGAAGGCCGCGACCAGGCGCGGCCACTTGTGAACCAGAGGAGCTCTCGAAGTGGTCAATGCATCGAGCCGGGTCGTCATCACCGGTGTTGGCGCGATAACGCCCGTCGGTGCTGACGTCCCGACCACGTGGCAGTCCATGCTCGCTGGCCGCAGCGGCGTGCGGGCGCTGACGACTGACTGGGCGCAGCGGCTGCCCTGTCGGATCGCGGCGCCCGCGGCGGCCGAGCCGGCCACGCTGATCGACCGGGTCCAGGCCAGGAAGCTTGACCGGTGCGAGATGTTCGCGCTCATCGCCTCCAGGGAGGCGTGGGCGGACGCCGGCCAGCCCGACGTCGACCCCGAGCGGCTCGGCGTGGTCGTGGCCAGCGGCATCGGCGGGATCAGCTCCACGCTGACCGCCTACGACACGCTGAAGGAGCGCGGCTGGCAGCGGCTGTCGCCGTTCACGGTGCCGATGCTGATGCCGAACGGCTCGGCCGGCTGGATCAGCATCGAACTGGGAGCGCGAGCCGGCGTGCACACGCCGGTCAGCGCCTGCGCCTCGGGAGCCGAGGCGATCAGCTACGGCATCGACATGATCAAGGCCGGCCGCGCCGATGTCGTGGTCGCGGGCGGCACCGAGGCCGCCATCATCGAGCTGAACATCGCCGCGTTCGCGGCCATGCGGGCGCTCTCGCTCCGCAACGACGAGCCCGAGCGGGCCTCCCGGCCGTTCGACCGGGGCCGGGACGGCTTCGTGCTCGGCGAGGGCGCGGGCATCGTGGTACTTGAGTCGGAGGAGCACGCGGCCGGCCGCGGAGCGCGGGTCTACGCCGTCGCCGCCGGGGCCGGCTACTCCTGCGATGCCCACCACATCGCCCAGCCCGACCCTGACGGCACCGGCGCGGTCCTGGCGATCACCAGGGCCCTCGCCAACGCCGGCGTGTCCCCTGACCAGATCACGCACGTCAACGCCCACGCCACCTCGACGCCAGCAGGTGACGTGCTCGAGGCCCGCGCGATCGCGCAGGCGCTCGGCGACGCCGCCGACGGCGTGGTCGTGTCCTCCACCAAGTCGATGACCGGGCACCTGCTCGGCGGCGCCGGCGCGGTGGAGTCGGTGGCCGCGATCATGGCCCTGCGCGACCACATGGCGCCCCCGACCATCAACCTCGACGATCCCGAGGACGACCTAGGCGTCGAGATCGCGGTCAAGCCGACCGAGTTGCATCCGCATGGCTCCGAGCCGATGGCGGTGCTGAACAACTCGTTCGGCTTCGGCGGCTCGAACGTCGCCGTCGTCTTCACCGCCGCCTGATGCGGTACCCCTCGCGAGCGCAAGGAGCCTGACATGACAGCTGTGGACGGCGCGAAGCCAGCCCGAGCTCCGCAAGCCAGGGCCGTCGAGGGCCAGCCGGGCCGCGACCCCATGGCCAGGCTCGGGATGCTGTTCGACGCCGGCACGCTGAGCCTGCTGCTGCCCGCCGATACCAGCGGCGTGCTGATTGGCGAGGGGATGGTCGACGGCGTGCCCGCGGTCGCGTTCGCCAGCGACCCTCGGGTCCAGGGCGGCGCCATGGGCACCGTTGGCTGCGCCGCGATCGTCACCGCCTACGACCGGGCCCTTGAGCTCGGCGCGCCCGTCGTCGGCCTGTGGCACTCAGGCGGTGCCAGGCTGCGCGAAGGCGCCGAGAGCCTGCACGCCGTCGGCTCGGTGTTCGCCGCGATGACCAGGGCCTCGGGCAAGGTGCCGCAGATCTCCGTCGTGCTCGGCCCGGCCGCAGGCGGCGCGGCCTACGGGCCCGCGCTTACCGACCTGGTCATCTTGTCCGAAGGTGGCCGGATCTTCGTGACCGGCCCCGACGTGGTGCGCAGCGTGACCGGTGAGGACGTCGACATGGAGCGGCTCGGCGGCGCCGACGCGCACGGCCGGCGCTCAGGGGTCGTGCACATCGTGACGCCGACCGATGGCGAGGCCCTGGCCACGGCGCGCGAACTGGTGCTGCTGCTGTCCGCGCAGCAGGGCCAGCAGGCGGAGCCTGAGCTGGCCGAGGTGGACCTCGGCGCCTTGCTGCCCGACTCGCCGAAGCGAGCCTACGACGTGCATCCCCTGATCAACGGGATACTCGACGCTCCCGGCATCGAGCTGCACCCCCGCTGGGCCCCGAACGTGGTCACCACGCTCGGCCGGCTCGGCGGCCGCACGGTCGGCGTGATCGCCAACAACCCGCTGCGCCTCGGCGGCTGCCTCGATGCCACCTCGGCCGAGAAGGCCGCCAGGTTCGTCCGGATGTGCGACGCGTTCGGCGTGCCGCTCGTGGTGATCGTGGACGTGCCTGGCTACCTGCCTGGGGTCGGCCAGGAGTGGGACGGCGTGGTCAGGCGCGGGGCCAAGCTGCTGCATGCCTTCGCCGAGGCCAGCGTGCCGAGGGTGACGCTGGTGACCAGGAAGTCCTACGGCGGCGCTTACATCGCGATGAACTCCCGCGCGCTCGGCGCCACCCGGGTGTTCGCCTGGCCGGGGGCCGAGATCGCGGTGATGGGCGCGGTCGCGGCCGTGCGCATCCTGCACCGGCGCACGCTGGCCGCCGCGCCGGCCGACCAGCGCCACGAGATCGAGGCTGAGCTCGCCGCCGAGCACGAGCGGGAGTCAGGCGGCCTAGTCAGGGCCCAGGAGCTTGGCGTGATCGACGAGGTCATCGAGCCGGACAAGACCAGGCAGGCCCTGGCCGAGGCGATCGCCTCGGCCCCCCCGGCCAGGGGGCAGCACGGCAACATCCCGCTGTAATCGCGGTCTGGCAAGATGGCCGCATGGCCACTCCGCAGGAAACCGGGGACTCGCAGGCGCCAGCTGAGCGGATCGAGGTGCGGCGCACCATCGCCGCCGAGCCGCCGGCGATCTTCGGCGTGCTCCGCGATCCGCAGGGACACGTCGCGATCGACAGCTCAGGCATGCTCCAGTCAGCCGACGGCGAGCCGGTGTCCGCGGTCGGTGACAGCTTCGTCGTCCACATGGACAGGGAATCGCTGAACGACTACCCGCTCGGCCGCTACGACGTCACCGTGACGATCTCGGCGTTCGAGGCCGATCGCGAGATCGCCTGGAAGATCCTCGGCCAGATCCGCCCGCAGATCGGGCACGTCTACGGCTACCGGCTGGAGCCGACCGCCGACGGCACGCTCGTGACCTCCTACTACGACTGGTCCGACATCGACCCGCAGTGGCGCGAGGCCGGGATCTTCCCTGTCATCTCCGACGGGGCGCTGCGGGCCACGCTAGGGATACTCGAGCGCACCGTGCACCGGGGCTATCCGGGGCAGGCGGCCTGAGACCCGGTGACGACAGCGTTCGTGCTCGGCGGCGGCGGCCTGCTCGGGGCCCATGAGGTCGGCATGCTGATAGCGCTCTCGGAGGCCGAGATCCGCCCCGACCTGGTCGTCGGCACGTCCATCGGCGCCATCAACGGCGCGTTCGTGGCCGCCGACCCGGCTGGGGCCGCGGCCAGGCTCGGCGAGATCTGGCACGGCGAGGCTCTCAGCCAGGCCTTCAGCGAGACCGTCCTGACCCGCGCGGTCAGGCTCGCTCGGTCCGGCACGCACCTGCACGCGATCGAGCCGCTCGGCGAGCTACTCGACACCATGCTCCCGGTCAGCGACTTCGGCGACCTGAAGCTGCCGTTCCAGTGCGTCGCGGCGAGCATCGAGCAAGCCAGCGCCGTCTGGTTCAGCTCGGGGCCGCTCGTGCCCGCCGTGCTCGCCTCCTGCGCCGTGCCTGGCCTGCTGCCGCCGGTCGAGATCGAGGGCGAGCACTACTTTGACGGCGGCCTGGTCGACTCCATCCCGGTCGGCCGGGCGGTCTCGCTCGGCGCGACCATCGTGTACGTGCTGCAGGTCGGCCGGATCGAGACGCCGCTCAGCGCGCCCAAGCGGCCATGGGAGGTCGGCCTCATCGCGTTCGAGATCGCCCGGCGGCACCGGTTCCACGAGGAGATGTCCGCGCTGCCCTCCGACATCACCGTGCACGTGCTGCCGACCGGCGGCAACCGGCGCACTGCCGACCATTCGCACCTCCGCTACCGGGACAAGGCCGTGGTGTCCGAAAGTATCGAGCGCGCCCGCGAGGCGTCCGCTAGTTATCTCGCCTCCGCTCAGGGAAGCTAGTAGCACTCTCGCAAGAGCCACGGAGTCGGCCAAAGGAGTCGGCCATGCTGCCACCCAAGCTGATCCGAAGACTGGTACTAGCGCCGCTCGCGGTGGTAGTCGCGCTGGCGCTCGCCGTGCTGTTCCCCCTGCTGGCGGTCGCGACGTGGGTCTTCGGCGTGATCGACCGGCACCGGCCGCGCCGCACCCGCACGCTCAGGCTGCTGTTCTTCGCCCTGGTCTGGCTATTCGGCGAGACCGCGGTGCTGTTCATGTGCCTTGGCCTGTGGATCGCGAGCGGCTTCGGCGGCCGGCTGCGAACCGAGCCGTTCCAGGCTCGGCATTACGCCGTGATGCGCTGGTTCCTCGACTCGGTCTACAACGCCGCCCACCGGTCGTTCGGCCTTCGAGTCGAGGTGCAGGAGCCTGACCTGACCGGGGACGAGCTCGCCGCCCGGCTGACGCGCCCGGTCATCGTGCTCAGCAGGCACGCCGGCCCCGGCGACTCCTTCCTGCTCGTGCGTCAGCTGCTGAGCGTCTACCGGCGCCGTCCTCGGGTGGTGATGAAGGCCACCATGCAGCTCGATCCCGGCGTGGACGTGGTGGTGAACCGGCTGCCGAACGTGTTCATCAACCACGCCAAGACTGGCGAGCGAGTCTACGTCGAGCAGATAGAGCGGCTGGCCAGCGGCCTGGAGCAGGACGGGGCGCTGGTGATCTTCCCTGAGGGCGGCAACTGGACGCCGAGCCGGTGGGAGCGCGGCATCCGCAGGCTGGAGCAACTGGGGCGCCGCGACCTGGCCACCCGGGCCAGGCAGATGCCGAACCTGCTGGCGCCGCGCACCGGCGGCGCGTTCGCCGCGATCATGGCCTGTCCGGAAGCGGACGTGATCTTCGTGGCCCACGCCGGCCTCGACCGGCTGGTGAGCCCGGCCGACATCTGGCGGCACCTGGACGTGGGCCAGGTGATCAAGGCGAAGTGGTGGCGGGTGCCCTCCGACGACGTCCCGCGCGCGGCCGACCACGAGGCCCAGCTTCTGTGGCTGTACCAGTGGTGGGAGGTCATCGACGCCTGGATCACCGAGAACCGTCCCGAGAAGGACCGCGAGCTCGCGCTCGCGCCAGAGACCGCGGCCCCGGTTCCCGAGGACTAGCTGACCTCCTAGGAGCCGAGGGCGGTCGTGCCTGACCGGCCGGCGATGTGCGGCGGCGGCGCGATCCCGCCCGGCAGGGCCGGGTCGGGCACGGGGTCGCCCCAGGTGCGGCGCAGCGGAAGCTCCCCGGCCCACAGGCCGAGCGCGGCGTCGGGGCTGTCGGCGTCGTCCGGCGGCCCGGTCCTGACCTTCACCGATGCCTCGTCCAGCGACATGGCCAGCAGGGTGGTGGCGGCGAGGTCCTTGCGGCTCGGCTGCCTGGCGTAGTCCCACTGGCCGGGCGCGAGGTGCTCGGACAGGCAGCGCAGCCCGTGCAGCTTCTCGTCAGGATCGCTGACGATCCTCGGCACGCCGTAGATCATGGCGCTGCGGTAATTGACCGCGTGCTCGAACAACGACCTAGCCAGCACCAGGCCGTCGACCAGAGTGATCGTCACGCAGGCCAGTGCGTCATCGTCGTCCCGCAGGCTCCGGCTGGCGACCGACCCGTGCAGGAACACGTGCTCGTCGTCGAACCCGTACGAGGTCGGCACCACCATCGGGGCGCCATCGACGATCAGGCCGAAGTGGGCGACGAACCCGGCCGCCAGCACGGCCCGCAGTTCGGCCCGGTCGGCTCGGCCCTGCTCGCGCAGCCGCCGGTGGGTCGTCCTCGGCGTGGCCGACAGGCCCGGGCGAGGAGCTTCGGGCAGGTGATCAGCTTGAGCCACAGACCGGACATTAGCCGGTGGCGTGCAGCCACCTGACCGGCGCACCCGCCGAAGCGTGCCGGAACGGCTCTAGCTCGGCGTCCCAGGCCTCGCCGAGCAGCAGCGCCAG
The DNA here is from genome assembly GCA_035511035.1 of Streptosporangiaceae bacterium. Taxonomy (GTDB): domain Bacteria; phylum Actinomycetota; class Actinomycetes; order Streptosporangiales; family Streptosporangiaceae; genus Chersky-822. The sequence goes on along the minus strand of DATKFV010000120.1, from coordinate 22,123 downwards.
CTCGGCCTCGAGCGACCCGCCCAGCGCCGGATGCCTGGGCCCGTGCAACTCGCGCAAGGCGCCGATCTGGTCCGTGGCGGCGGCCCCGACGGTCGCCCCCGCGGCCAGCGTCATCGCCGCTCGCAGCCGGTTCTCGCTGATCATGATGTCGCCGTTAGCGCTGACCGTGGCCGAGAACATGCCGAGCGTGGGCGTGCAGCTATAGCGCATGGCGTCGCATCCGCTGCTGGCGTCCTCGGTCAGCTCGAACCGAAGGAGCTTCCAGGTGGCGAGCGCCGAGGCGATCTCACCCGACAGGCCGGGCCGGCCCTGCCAGGCCAGCTCGGTCCTGACCGTGCCTGGGGCTGCGGGCTGATCGATCCAGTGCAGCTTGACGGGCACGTCAAAGATCCCGGCGACGGCCCACTCGATATGCGGGCTCAGCGCCGGGGGCGCAGAGTGAACCTGCAGCACGCCGCGAACGGTCACCAAACCTCCCTGCCAGCCGGACGAGGTGCGTCTTCCCCAACGACCTCAATCGGCTAGCCGAGCCCGGCGACCAGACTCACGTTGCTGCTGATACCCCAGAGACATTGTGCAGCACGCACCCCGGTCAAGCCAGCACCGGGTCGCACCGGTGTGTCGGCTGCGGTAGGCGGGACAGTTGGAACGTGATGAAATAAGAGCATGATCCGGGCTGGTGACGCGTCGGGGTTAGCGGCGCACGGCAGCGGGAGCAAGGACCGCGCCGGGCTGGACGCTGCCGGGCTGGTCTTCACGGGCGAGATGTACGGGGTGCAGCTTGATCAGCTGGCCCAGGTGCTCGGGGTCTCGCAGCGCAGCGCCATCGCGACCGTGTCCAGGTGGGTGGCCGATGGCCTGGCCGAGTCGGCCCGGCTTGGGCCTGGCCCGCGCTGGATCTGGCTGACCAAGGCGGGGCTGACCCGGTGCGGGCTTCCGTACACCGCTGCCGTGCCGGCGTTATCGAGGCTGGCGCACCTGCGCGCCGTGACCGCGACCAGGATCGCGCTCGCCGCGACCCCGCACTTCACCGACGGCCAGGCCTACTGGCGCAGCGAACGTCGGCTCAGGTCCAAGTTCGGCCGCCGGATGGGCCTGCGCGAGCACCTGCCGGACGCCGAGGTGCACTGGCCCGACGGGACGCCGCTCGCCTGGGCCGGCGAGTGCTGGGCCATCGAGGCCGAGCTGACCCCGAAGACGATCAGCCGGACCGCCGAGATCATGCGGGAGGCACTCGCTCGCACCGGCGACTATGGCTGCTCGCCGGCCGACGTCATCCAGCCCGGCCAGCCGGCCAGGCACGCCCGCGTGATCTACCTCTGCTCCCCCGCCGCCCGGCTGGTGGTCGGCCGGTCGAGGGACACGCTCGGCGCCCTGGCCGGCCGGGTGGAGTTGCGGCTGCTTCCGGCCGACGCCCAGTGGCAGCAGGAATGATCCGCCGCTGGCTTGGCCTGCTGATCGCGCAGGTGGTCTTCAGGGTCATCGTCGGCGCCATCGCCGCGCTGATCGCGACCGCCGTGGCGATCGCGGCGGCTCCGGTCACCCTGGTCGCGATCGGCGCGTTCACGGTGGCCTGGTCGCGTGGCTGGCCGCCGAGACGGCTGCTGCTCGCGGCCGCCTGGTGCGCGCCCATGGTCATCGCCTGGCTGGCGTCCCGCGCCGCGGGCGGAACGGGACCCTCAGGCGTCGCGACCCTGCCGTACCACGCCTGGATCACGTCCTGGCAGCTCGTCAGGGCCGGATCGGTGCTCCATGCGGCCGCCGTCATCGCTCCGGCGGCGATCCCGCTCGGCCTGCTCGCCGGCGCCCTCGCCTGGACATACCGGATCCGCTCGCTGCGAGCCGGAGCCGGCGGCCTGTCGCCTGGCTCGGCCGTCGCTTTCGACCAGCGGCAATGGCGCCACCAGGTCAGGTCGGCCAGGGCCAGGATCGCCGTTCCAGGCTCGGTGCCGATCATCACGCCGAAGGGCGCGGTGGCGGTCGGCGCCGTGATCAGGTCGGTCAGCCACAGGACCGGGCCGGTCGCCGCGATCGGCTACGACCGGATGCGCTCCCACCAGGTCATCGTCGGAACCACCGGCACGGGCAAGACGACCCTGCTGCTGCGGCTCTGGGCCGGGTTCATGGCCGGCGGGCTGCAGCGGCACGCGGCAGGCCGATCGGGCCCGCCGCTGCTGGTGGTACTCGACTGCAAGGGCGGCTCGGACGCCCGCCGGATCGCCGACCGGGTCAGGCGGGTGCTGCGGGACGCGGGCGCAAGGTCGACCGCGATCTGGCCGGACGAGGCCAGCCTCTCGCTCTGGACGCTACCGCCCCGCCAGCTGACGACGACGCTCGTGGACCTCGTCGAGCACGGGACCGGGGCGGCCGCCTACTACACCGACGTCATGGAGGCGCTGATCGGGCTGGCGGTCGAAGCGCCCGGCGGGCCGCCGCTCAGCAGCCAGGACTTGCTGTCCAGGCTCGAGCCAGGCTGGCTCGGGGCGGCCTATGCCAGCACAGGAACGCCGGCCGATCACCAGCTGATCAGGTCGGCGGGCAAGCACCTGGCCGACGTCGCCTTGCGGTTCCGCACCCTGTTCCGCCGCCTCGGGTCGGGCTTCGACGGGCAGGCTGGCTTCGGCGACGCCGACGCCTGGTACTGCATCCTGGAGGGCACCGACCAGATCTCGGTGGCCGAGGGCCAGGCCAGGGCGCTGGTCGACCTACTCGCCAGCTTCGCCGCCCGCAGCGAGGCTGGCGCGGCCAGGCGCGAGATCCTGCTGGCGGTCGACGAGTTCAGCGCGGTCTCCCGGCGGCTGCCGATCTGGCAGCTCTACGAGCGGGCCAGGTCGCTCGGCCTGGCCGTGCAGGTGTCGGCCCAGTCCTGGCAAGGGCTCGGCACCGAGCCCGACGAGCGGAACCGGATTGCCTCGACCGCCGAGGGCGGCGTCTGGCTGCTGCGGACGCCGCAGCCCGAGCCGGTCACCGCCCTCGCCGGGAACCGCACGGAGGTCAGCACGACGAGGCGGCTCCGCCGGTTCCCGTTCTGGGCCCACCAGGGCTCATCGGGCCTGCGCGAGGTGCCGGTCGTCGACCCTTCGCTGATCCGCTCGCTCGACGTCGGCCAGGTCGCCTACCTGTACCGCGGCGGCGTCAGCTACATCCAGGTCAAGCGCCTCGTCGCGACCCCGGCCCCGCTCAGCAAGCACTCAGTGGCCGAGCACCCGGCGACGGAACATGCCCAGCACTCGGGCGCCCAGAACCCGGCCAGCGACCGCCAGGGAGCTCGCGCAAAGGCCAGTCAGCCGGCCTCCGATGGCCGCCGCCTGGCGCCAACCGACCTGCCCGACGTCAGCGAACTGCTCGACGCCGCCTTCGGCCCGGAACCCTCCCGATGACCAATCCACCGAGCGCTCCCCCCGAACCCCAGCTCCCCAAGCCCCAGCCGCCCGAAACCCAGCCGCCCGAGCCCCAGCCCCCCGAACCCCAGCCGCCCGAGCCCCAGCCCCCACGATGGCCCATCGCCGGGGTTCCACGCCCCCGGCTCGCCCCTTCGCTGGCCCATCGCAGGGGCTATAGGCCCGTCGATGTCCCATCGCAGGGGCTGCACGACCGCGTCCAGGCCCTGCGATGGCCCATCGCCGGGGTAGCCGGGCGCACGGCAGGGGTCGCGGGGTACCCGGACCCGTTCGAGGTGCTTGGCCTCAGGGCCGATGACGACCTCACCGACGATGAGGTGCGAGCCGCGTGGCGGCGGATCGCCGCTGCCACCCACCCGGACCGGGCCGACGGCGGCGACCCCGAGCGGTTCGCCCGCGCCGCGTCCGCCTACACCGACCTGCGCACGACCTACCTGCGGAACGAGGCAAGGGCCACCCGCATCGAGATCGGCCAGCAACGCCGCTACCGCCGGGCGCTCGGCCTCCGGCGGCCGCGCCGCGCCGCCGCCGAGCCGCAGGACCGCGCCCCCTCCCAGCCGCGGGACCGCGCCGGCGTGCCGCCAGACCGCGCCCGCTTCCGACTGCCGGGTCGGGCCGCTGCCCGGCTGCGTCGAGGGCGTCCGCTCCGGCTGGTGCTCAAGATCTTTGCCGCGGTCGCCGCCGGGACCGTCGTCGTCGTGGTCGCCGGACCAGGCCCGGCCGCCCCCGCGCTCATCGTCGGCATCGCCACCTGGCTGGTGCTGGCCGCCCGGCGCGACCTGGGCCCGGACCCGTGAGCCGAAGGCCGCGGCGCCGCCTGCACGCAGGAGCGAGGCCCGCAGGCGAGCGGGGAAGACGCTCCTAGCCTGGGTCTGGCCCGGTCGCTACCGGCCGGGACGGATCGGCTGACCAGGCCGACCACGAGCCCACGTACAGGGCCGCCGGCAACCCGGCGATCCCCAGTGCCAGCACCTGGTGCGCCGCGGTGACCCCGGAACCGCAGTATGCCCCGACCACAGGCTCGCCATCGGCGCCGGTCGCCTGCTCAGGCGAGCCCGCCGGCAGGCCAAGCGACGCGAACCGCCGCGCGAGCGCTCCGGCGTCGAGCAGCCGCCCGTCGGGACCGACGTTCTCCCTGGTGGGCGCGCTGATCGCGCCAGGGATGTGGCCGCCGACGCGGTCGACGGGCTCGATTTCGCCCCGGTAGCGCTCACCGGGACGCGAATCGAGCAGGTAGCCGGCCCGAGCCAGGGCCGCCGCCCCGGCCTCGTCGAGCACCGGCATGCCGCCGGTCGACGTCACCGTGAAGTCACCGGGCTCGGGCCTGCGGATGACCTTGCTGGTCGGCAGGCCAGCGACAACCCAGGCCTTGTAGCCGCCGTCGAGCACTGCGACCCGCTCGTGCCCGTGGTAGCGCAGCATCCACCAGAGCCTGGCCGCGACCGTCGAGTCGGCGTCGTCGTAGGCGACCGCGAGCTGGCCGGCGTGCAGGCCGGCCGTCCGCATCGCGGACTCGAAGGTGGCCGGGTGCGGCAGCGGGTGCCGCCCGCCTGCTCCGGCCGGGCCGGACAGCTCGGCGTCCAGGTCGATGAACATCGCGCCCGGCAGGTGCCCGTCGAGGTAGCTGTCGATGCCGGGCGGGCCGCCGAGCCGCCACCGGACGTCAAGCACCGCAGGCGGATCATCGGACCTCAGGAGCCGGTTCAGCTCATCGGTGCTGACCACCGGACTGATCACCGGGCTGCCCACCGGGCTCACTACCGGGTTGGCGGCGGGCGCGGCCGCATCCTCTCGCCCGAGCCTTGGCTGGCTGGACACTGTGGATAACCTCCAGCGTTCTGTGGATAACCAGGCCGAACTCGGTGCGGTTCCCGCTGCTGGCTGTGGACAAACTACTGTCTTTACTCTCCGGGTTTACTCTCCGGGTTTACTCTCCGGTTCAGCCGACGGTCACGGTCAGGAGCGGAACTAGCTGATCAGACTGGGTGATCGAGCCGTGCAACCCTACCAGGGCCGATTCTCGTGGCTCCGCCTTCCTCGCCACGATCGCGTACGGCCCGCTCGGCGCCACGACCACGTCCCCGATCCTTTGCAGGAACAGCTCATCGACCGGGCCGAACCAGCCGTCCCTGATGGCCTCGTCCCTGCTGATCACCCACGCGCGCTCGCCGAGGACACCGCGCCAGGTCGCGATCACGTCATCGACCGCTCCCGGCCGGCAGTACAGATGCCGGGCCCTGGGCTCCCCGCCGAGCAACGCGAGCCCCTCGCGCAGCGCAGGCAGCTCGTCCACGTCCACCCGGTCGGCCTCGGCCACGTCCACCATGCCGTGATCACCGGTGATGTGCAGCACCGTGCCCCGCGGCAGCGCCGAGGCAAGCTGCTCAGCCAGCTTGTCGACGTGCGCTAGCTGGTAAGGCCACGCGTCTGAGCCGCAGCCGAGCACGTGCCCGGTCGCGTCCAGGTCGCCGTAGTAGACGAAGGCGAGCGCCTGCCCTGGCTCGGCCAGCGCCGCCGCCGCCCGCGAGACCAGCGCGCCGGCCGTTCCCGCCGCGACGAATCCGGCCCCTCGCATGGTCGCGATCGACAGCCCGGTGCCGTCGAGTTCGGCCGGAGCCACCCGCACCGTCCTGACCCCGGCCCGGCCGGCCCGCTCGTAGATGGTCGAGCCCGGCTGCCACTGCCTCGGGTCGACCCCGCGGCTCCAGTGCAGCGCGTTCAGCAGGCGCGGCGGCGTGGCCCCCGGCACCGCCACCTGATAGCCGAGGATGCCGTGCTGACCGGGCGGGCGCCCGGTGCCGAGCGACGCGAGGCTGGTCGCCGTCGTGGCCGGGAAGCCGGCGGTCAGCGACGCCGAGGTCATCGCGATCTCGGACAGGAACGGCGCGGCGGCCGGGTGGGCGCGCAGCAGCTCCCAGCCGAGCCCGTCCACCAGCAGCAAGCACGCTCGCTCGGCCGGGGCCAGCTGCAGCGGGTTGGGCTCGTCCGGCACGCCGAGCGAGGCCAGGATCGACGTCGCCAGCGCGTCCAGTGACGATTCGGCGTACTTGGGTAGGGTCGGTTCGATCGCCTGAGTGGTCACACCTAACTCGTTGCCGCAGAAAGCGCCTGGGCAAACGCGAGAACCTGGCCGACGGCCTCGACCCCGTCGGCGGCCTCGCTGATCCGCAGGGTCACGTCATCTGAGGTCATCGCTCCGGTATAGCCGTGGTCGGCCTCGCAGGTCTCGTCACCGCAGTGCGCGGGCTCAAGCTCGAGGTGCCGCAGCGAGTTCCAGCCGATGGTCAGCACGACCTCGGACGGCATCGTGACGCCCCGCTGGTAGACGGCAGGGTCAGGGATGACCTTGGTCACGGCGACGGTAGAGACCCGCGAGCAGCGGATCGCCTCGGTCGAGGTCTCCGCCTGCGGGCGCGAGCCAGGGATGTTCTCGTCGGCTGGATACTCGTCGGTGTGCGAGTAGACGAGCCTGGTCGGCGTGAGGGCCAGGACCGTCATGTGCCTGCGCACCTCGAGGCCGGGATCGAAGTGCGCGTCATGACTTACGAAGTATGAGACGACTGGCTCGTCACCGATCGCCGAGAACATCGCGTCGGCGACGATCCCGGGGTAATAGCCGCTCCGCTCGATCGCAGACAGCATGTCGTCAGCTGAGGCTGTGGTGCTCATGCACCCATCCTGCACCGCAGCGCGGCCCACTTTGGGCGGTGGGCGCAGATCGGGACCAAACTAAAGTCCGACCGCCTGGCCGGGCATTGGGGCCCGGCCGGCCAGCTCGGCGATCTTCATGTCGACCACGTCCTGCTCGACGGGCTCGGGAAGGGAGATGGCGCCCGCTCCGGCCGTCGGCTTCGGCCGTTTCGGCTTTCTGGCCCCCGCGCCGCCGCCCCGGCCCTTGTAGACGAGCAGCCCGTACATCGGATCCGGCACCCCGTCGAGGGCCGAAACCACGGCGGGCAGGCCCCTGAAGACCTCCCACTTGGCCTCGTCAGGGAAGCAGACCTCGAAGACCACGCCCGCCTTGTGCTCGATCCAGGCCCACTCCACGGCTCCTGACGTGATCGCCGACTCGACCAGCTGGGCTCGGTAGGAGTCTTTCCACCGCAATGCGGCCTGAATTTGTGAGTCAAAGACCTCAATCGACCACCACTCAGCCATGCGATCCAGGGTATCCCCGCTTGGCGAATGTCACAGTTCGCCGTTGGCTGAATCCGGCGGCAACTCGGCCCTTATGCGGTCGGCGTACTCCGCTGACTCCTGGGCCGACTCGTAGCGCAGGCGCGGCCAGAAGAAACCTCGCAAGCCATCACCTTTCGTGCGAGGGATGACATGGGCGTGCAAATGCGGCACGCTCTGGCTGACGACGTTGTTCATCGCGACGAACGTGCCCTGCGCCCCGAGCGCGGCCGGCACGGCCACGCTGACCCGCTGCACCACCGCGAAGAACGGCGCCAGCAAGCTGGCGGGCAGGTCGGCCAGCGTCACGTAGTGCTCCCTCGGCACCACCAGCACGTGCCCCTTGAACACTGGCCTGACGTCAAGGAACGCGACCACGTCCGGATCCGCGTAGACCGTGTCGGCCGGCAAGGCTCCGCCATGGATGTCACAGAACGTGCACTGAGTCGCTTTAGCGTCGGTCACGTTGGCACGGTAGCGTGTCCGGGTGGCTAAGGACGGACGCCGGCATGTGCTGGCCATCGGCGGGTTGCGGGCCCCGGACGTCATCGGCCGGACGGCCGGCGGCGTGCCCCTGCTCCTGGACTACGCGGCCCAGTTGTCGGGGAGCGCCAACCCCAGGATCTGCGTGCTCAACACGGCCGTCGGCGACGAGCCGACCGGCTTCGTGAAGATGCTCGACCACTTCTCGGCGCTCCCGAGCCGGGTCAGCCGCCTGCAACTGTTCCCGATGCCGAACGTGGCCGACCCCGCCGACCTCCTCCTGGGCCAGGACCTGATATTCGTCGGCGGCGGCAGCGTCGCCAACATGCTCGCCGTCTGGCGGGTGCACGGGCTTGATCAGGTCATGCGCAGCGCCTGGGAGGCCGGGGTGGTGCTGGCGGGCGTCAGCGCCGGGGCCATCTGCTGGTTCGCCGGCGGCACGACCGACTCGTTCGGGCCGTTGCGGCCGTTCACCGACGGACTCGGCCTGCTGCCAGGCTCCTACTGCCCGCACTACGACTCCGAGCCTGCACGCCGCCCGCTGTACAACGACCTCGTCGCCAAGGGTGCGCTGCCAGCCGGCATCGCCTGCGATGACGGTGCTGCTGCCCACTTCATCGACGATGACCTGGCCGAGATCGTCACCGACCGGCCGGACGCGCACGGCTTCAGCGTCAGCCGGGTCGGCGACGCGACGGCGGCCGAGACGCCGCTTCCGGCCAGGCTCCTGGGGAATTGAATCGACTACACCCCTATCTGGGCATTTTTGCGATAAAGGTATTTAGAAAGCCAGTTGCCCGATAGTCGAGTCAGCTAGCGTTATCTCGCAGTAAGCTCCCGCAAAGGCCCACTCCGTCAGCAGGCCGAAGCAGTTCCCGGAGATCCCTGATGCTTACTGTTCACAACTTTTCCTATGGGCTGCTGACCCCGGCCCTGGGTTACCTGATGTCGTTCGTCGGGGCCTTCCTCGGCCTGCGCTGCACTGCGCGGGCGCGGGCGAGCACCGGCCGGGCCAAGCTCAGCTGGCTGCTGGTCGCTGGGGTCTCGATCGGCGTGACCGGGATCTGGGTGATGCACTTCATCGCCATGCTCGGCTTCTCCATTCCGGGCCGCACGATCAGCTACAACGTGCTGATCACGCTCGGCAGCATGCTCCTCGCAGTCATTTTCGTCACGCTTGGCCTGCTTTTCGTCGGGTTCGGCACCGTGACCCGCTGGTCGCTGCTCGGCGCGGGCACGGTGACCGGCCTCGGCGTGGCGGCGATGCACTACAGCGGAATGGCGGCGATGGCCGCCCCGATCAAGATGAGCTACAACCCGCTCATCTTCGCGCTGTCGGTGGTCATCGCGATCGTCGCCGCGACCGCCGCGCTCTGGGCGGCCTTGCGGCTCCACTCCCTGTGGTCCACGTTCGGCGCGGCCGCGATCATGGCCTTGGCGGTCAGCGGCATGCACTACACGGGCATGGCCGCCATTCACGTCTTCCCTGGCCCGGCGATGAGCATGGGCGGCGCGAGCGGCGTGTCGTTCTTGCTGCCGCTGATCATCGGGGTCAGCACGCTGACCTTCGTGCTCACGGCCACGATCGCGCTCGCCCCGACGGACGCGGAGATCTCGGCCGAGGCCGACCTGATGCGGCGGATCAACGCGGTGCAGTCGCAGGAGCAGGTCATCCCGGCCCCGCCGATCGTCTCGTCGGTGCGCCGCGACGGGCGCTTCGGCGGCCCCACGCTGCCAGAATGACCGTGTGAACCCGACGAGCACGGACGGAGCGGAACCTGACCCAACGGCGGCGAGGGACGGCTGGCTGCTGCTGGTGTATCGGGTGCCCTCAGAGCCGACGAGGCTGCGCGCCGCCGTCTGGCGCCGGCTGAAGAGCATCGGCGCGATCTACCTGCAGAACTCGGCCGCGGCGCTGCCAGCGAGCACGGCCTCCGAGCGGGCGCTGCGCAAGCTGCGGAGCGAGATCCTTGACATGTCAGGGCACGCGACGCTGCTGTCGTGCACGGTGCTGGCGGGCGACAAGGAGATCAAGGCCGCGTTCCAGGCCGCCAGGGACGACGAGTACGAGGAGATCGTCGACAAGTGCAACGACTTCCAGGCCCAGGTCCGCAAGGAGTACGTGGCCGAGCACTACACCTACGCCGAGCTCGAGGAGAACGAGGTCGACCTGGTCAAGCTGCGGAACTGGTTCGCGAAGGTGACCGAGCGCGACGCATTCGGCGCCTCCGGGCGAGCCGCGGCCGAGCAAGCGATCGCCGCCTGCGAGGTCACGCTCGAGGAGTTCGCCGCCCGGGTCTACGCCGAGGAGGCCGAGGGCCACTGAGGCCCGCTACTTCCTGCGCACGGCCCGCCAGAGACTGAACGGAAGGAGCACGAGGACCACGGCAGGCACCAGCCACCACGCGGCCAGCCCGGCGGCATGGGCCAGGGCATAGGTCACGGCCAGCGCGGCGACGACCCCGGCCGCCACCACCCAGTCGTCCCCGATCACGAAGTCGTAGGCGAACTCGCCGAATGCCCGCAACCGCTGGCCCATCTCAGCCCACCTCCGCCGGGACTCGCGCTGGCGGCGGTTCGCTGGGCGCCGCGCGCCGCCTGAGCACGGCGACCAGCGCCAGCCCGAAGCAAGCGACCGCCGGGGCGATGACCAGCAGCGCCGCGTCGGACCCCGGCCACCTCGCCCCCGCGCCTTCGGCGCCCCAGAACGTCCCGAAGGCGGTGAGCATCACGCCGACGACGAACTTCATCGTGTTCTCAGGCACCCGGGCGAGCGGGGCCTTAGCCGCCAGGCCAGCCAGCGCCACGACGATCACCGCCGCCACGGCCGCGAGCGCGGCCAGCGGGATGTCGCGGGCATTGCCGCCGAAGGTCAGCGTGATGAACACCACCTCAAGCCCCTCGAGCAGCACGCCCTTGAACGACAACGTGAACGCGTAGGCGTCCGGCACCAGGCCCAGCTTGCGCTTGTCGGCGGCCTGCGCCGCCGCGAGCTGCTTGCGGTAGATCGCGTCCTCGTCGCGGCTGTCCTTGTGGCCGCTGGCGCGCAGGATCGCCTTGCGCAGCCATTGCAGGCCGAACACCAGCAGCAGCGCGCCGACGAAGAGCCGCAGCGCGGGCAGCGGCAGCTTCGTCACCGCCGGGCCGAGGGCGGCGGTGATCACTACCAGGACCGCGATCGCCGCCAGCATGCCCGAGGTCGCCGACCGCCAGTCCCGCGCGGTCCCGGCCGCGAGAACGATCGTCGTCGCCTCGACCGCCTCGACCGTGCAGGCGAGGAACACCGAGATGAACAGGATCACTCCGGCGCCCACTTAACCTCCCGCTATTCCAGGCCGACCTGAGTTCATTCTAACAGCCGTCACATTGTCACGGTCACGGCAGTTAGCGAGCTCAGGGTGCCTTCCAGATCCTGCGATAGGTGATATCTAGCGCTGTTGCCTGGTAAGGCCTAGCATGCGGCTCGTGGCGGGGCTATTCGAAACCAGCAAGCGGCTGCTCGTCGGCCGCCCCATGCAGAGCGAGCGACTGGGCCATACGCTGCTGCCGAAGAAGATCGCGCTGCCGGTCTTTGCCAGCGACGCGCTCTCTTCCGTGGCGTACGCCACCCAGGAGGTCTTGCTGGTGCTGTCCCTGGGCGGACTCGCGTTGCTGCACTACACGCCCTGGATCGCGGGCGCGGTCGGATTGCTCATACTGGTCGTGGTCGCCTCCTACCGGCAGAACGTGCACGCCTATCCGTCGGGCGGCGGCGACTACGAGGTGGCCACCACTAACCTCGGCCCTAAGGTCGGCCTCACGGTCGCCAGCGCGCTGATGGTGGACTACACGCTGACCGTCGCGGTGTCGGTGTCGGCCGGCGTGGCCAACCTGGCCTCGGCGTTCCCTGTGCTCGACTCCCACGTCGCGATCATCTCGGTCGTGATCGTGGCGGTGATCGCCGTGATGAACTTGCGCGGCGTGCGCGAATCGGGCACCGCCTTCGCGATTCCCACCTACACGTTCATCGGCGTGATCGGCCTGCTGATCATCTGGGGCCTGGTCAAGGTCGCGCTCGGGCATCCGCCCGTCGCCGAGAGCGCCCATCTGGCTATCCCGGCCGCTCAGCACTACACCGGCCTGCTGCTGGTGTTCCTGATCCTGAAGTCATTTTCCTCCGGGTGCACCGCGCTGACGGGAATCGAGGCGATCAGCAACGGCGTGCCGGCCTTCCGCCCGCCGAAGAGCAAGAACGCGGCGACCACGCTGGCGCTGCTCGGCGTGATCGCGGTCACCATGTTCCTCGGCGTCACCGCGCTGGCCCTGATCAGCCATGTGCATGAGCTGCCTGACGGCAACCAGAGGACCGTCATCGCCCAGGTGGGCCGGGCCGTGTTCGGCGGCAGTTCGCCGCTGTTCTACCTGCTCCAGTTCGTGACCGCGCTGATCTTGGTGCTGGCCGCCAACACGGCGTTCAACGGCTTCCCGGTGCTGGCGTCCATCTTGTCCAGGGACGGTTACCTGCCCAGGCAGTTGCACAACCGAGGCGACCGGCTGGCGTTCAGCAACGGCATCTTGCTGCTGTCGGGGTTCGCGATCCTGCTGATCGTCGTCTTCAACGCGTCGCCGACCCGGCTGATTCAGCTTTACATCATCGGCGTCTTCGTCTCGTTCACGTGCAGCCAGACCGGCATGATCAGGCACTGGAACCGGCTTTTGCGCACGGTCACTGATCCGGCCGCGCGCCGGCACATGATGCGCAGCCGCGTGATCAACAGTGTTGGCGCCAGCGTCACCGCCGTCGTGCTGGTCGTCGTGCTGGTCGCCAAGTTCGCGAGCGGCGCGTGGATCGTGGTGCTGGCGATGCCGGCCATCTGGCTCACCATGCGCGGGATCAGCCGCCACTACGCCAGCGTGGCCGTCGAGCTCACACCGCCTGAAGGCGAGACGGTCACGCTGCCGTCCAGCAACCGGGCGATCGTGCTGGTCTCCAAGCTGCACCTGCCGACGCTGCGCGCGATCGCCTACGCTCGCGCCATCCAGCCGAGCCACCTAGAGGCGGTCACCGTCAGCGTGGACCCGGCCGAGGCGGCGCGGCTGCGGGAGGAGTGGGAGCGAGCTGACATCCCGGTGCCGCTGACGATCGTGGCCTCGCCTTACCGCGACATCACCGGGCCGGTGGTCGCCTACGTCAGCCGGCTGCGGCGGCAGAGCCCGCGCGACGTGGTCACGGTGTTCATTCCCGAGTACGTCGTCGGGCACTGGTGGGAGCAGATCCTGCACAACCAGAGCGCGCTGCGGCTCAAGGCCAGGCTGCTCCTGTTGCCCGGCGTCATCGTGGCCAGCGTGCCCTACCAGCTGAAGTCCGCGCCCAGGCTGGCCAAGCCGGGGCGGCCGGGTCCAAGGCGCGGCCTGCCCACGACCGAGCAGCTCCAGATCGCCGATCTCCAGGCCCAGGTGGCCGGCATCGGCGCCACGCCGATCGGCTCCTGCCAGGACCGGGACGTGGCCCTGGTCGCCGGCACGGTGCGGGCGGTCACCTCAGGCCCGCGCGGCATCAGCCCGTCGGTGCGGGCTGACCTGTGGGACGGCTCGGGCAGCCTGACCCTCGTCTGGATGGGCCGGCGTAACATCCCCGGCGTCGAGCCCGGCCGCAAGCTCGTGGCCAGGGGCCGCGTCGCCACGGTCAGGGGCGCCCGCACCATCTACAACCCGGACTACGAGCTCAAGCCGCCAGGCGGCGAGGCGACGGACTCATTGGCGGTGAACCGATAGCCGATGCCGGGCTCGGTGAGCAGGTAGCGGGGCTTGGAAGGGTCGGGTTCTAGCTTGCGGCGCAGGTGCGCCATGTACACCCGCAGGTAGTTGCCCTCGCTCTGGTACTCAGGGCCCCAGACCTCGGCCAGTAGCTGACGCTGGGTGACCAGCTTCTCCCTGTGCCGCACCAGGACCTCGAGCAGCTGCCACTCGGTCGGCGTGAGCCGCACGTCGGCGCCGTCCCTGATCACCCGCTTGGCGGCCAGGTCGACCGTGAAGTCCTTGCCGGTGACGACCGGCTCATCGGGCGCGGGCGCGGCTCGCCTGACCGCGACCCGCAGCCGGGCGAGCAGCTCGCCCATCCCGAACGGCTTCGTCACGTAGTCGTCCGCGCCGGCATCGAGCGCGGCGACCTTCTGGCTCTCCTGGCCCCAGGCCGACAGCACGATGATCGGCAGCGCGCTCCAGCCCCTGACGCCGCTGATCACCTCGGTGCCGTCCATGTCCGGCAGCCCGAGGTCGAGTATCACCACGTCAGGACGGTCCCTGGCGATCGCGGCCAGCCCGGAGGCACCGTCGGCGGCGGTGCTGACCTCGTACTTGTGCGCGACGAGGTTGATCCGCAAGGCGCGCAGGATCGGCTCCTCGTCGTCGATGACGAGTACCCGCGTCACTGCTCGGCTGCCAGCATCGGATTGGCCTGGGTCAGCGCGACCGGCAGGGTGACCCGCATGGTGAGCCCGCCGCCGGGGGTGTCGACCGCCTCGATGGCGCCGCCGGTGGCGTCGATGAACCCCTTCGCGACGGCTAGGCCGAGGCCGACGCCGTTGCCGGTGTTGCGCTCGCCGAGCCGCTCGAACGGCTCGAACATCCGCGGCTTCAGCTCGTCCGGCACGCCGGGGCCGTGGTCGATGACGTCGAGCACGACGCTGCCGTCCTGGTACCTGGCGACCATGACCGGCGGCCTGCCAGCAGGCGAGTGCGCGAGCGCGTTCGTGAACAGGTTGGCCAGCACCCGCTCGAGCAGGCCGGGGTCGGTCCGCACCAGTGGCAGGTCGTCAGGCACGACTAGCCGGACCCGCGGCCGCGCGGCCGACTCGGGCGATCCTGGCTCGGGATGCGCCAGCGGCGCCACCTCGTCGATCGACGCGGGCCGCAGGAACGGCTCGAGGGAGCCCGCGGTGAGCCTGCTCATGTCGAGCAGGTTGCCGATCAGCCCGTTGAGCCGGTCGGCCGACTGCTCGATGGTCGCTAGCAGCGCCTGCTCGTCCTCGGCCGGGAGGTCGACGTCGCTCTGGCGCACCGTGCTGACGCTGGCCTTGATCGAGGCGAGCGGCGTGCGCAGGTCGTGGCTGACCGCGGCCAGCAGCGCGGTCCGCATCCGGTTGCCCTCGGCCAGCGCCTCGGCCTGCGCGGCCTGGGTCCGCAGCCGGTCCCGGTCAAGCGCCGCGGCGGCCTGGGCCCCGAACCCGGTGAGCAGCCTGGGGGTGATGGGCTCGGCCTGGCCCGCCACGACCAGCGCGAGCCCGTCCCCGACCCTGACCCTGGTCGTCGGCGCGTCAGGGGCGGCGGTTCCCGCCTGCGCTACCCGCACCCATTGCTCGCCGACTCGCTCGAGCAGTTCGGCCCGGCCACCCGCCGTCTGAGCCAGGTAGGCGAGCACTGCCGCCGGCGCATCCGAGCCGCCGAGCACGGTCTGCGCCAGTTCGAGCAGCGCGGCCGCGTCCTCGGTGCTCCGCTTGGCCTGGATCGCCCGCCTGGCCGCGAGGTGCACGACGCTGCTCACCGAGACCGCCACGGTGATGAACAGCAGCAGCGCCAGCACGTCCTTGGGGTTGGCGATCGTCAGGGTGTGGACCGGCGGGGTGAAGTACCAGTTCAGCAGCAGGCTGGCGGTGATCGCCGCGAGCACGGCCGGCCAGAACCCGCCGACCACGGCGACGCCGACCACGCACACCAGGAAGATCAGCGAGTCGTCAGGCAAGCTGAGCGAGTGCCGCTCCGGCAGCAGCGCGGCGGTCAGCGCGGGCAGCAGCAGCACCAGCAGCACGCCGGCGATCTGGCGGCGCCCGTCGATCCCGCCCCGTAGCCGCAGCACCCGCCGCCAGCGCAAGCCGCTAGCAGCCTGCGCTGGCGCCGATTCGGCCGGCGTGGCTGTCCGCGGTACGCCGCGGGCAGCGGGCCGGGCTGGCTGGCCTGGCGCTGGCCCTGGTTCCCGGCCGGGGTTGGCGGCGTCGAGCCAGGCCTGCGCTTGCGCGTTGGCCTCGTCGAACTGACCGCCGTCCGGCACGTCCACAATCCATAGTGTGAACGACGAAGTCCACCACCGCATCCCCGCGCCGATCAGCAGGCCAGCCAAGGCGCAGCCGGCCAGGATCAGGGCGGCCCGGGCGCCGCTCAGCCAGGTCACCTGAAGCTGGGCGTACGGCGGCCGGGAGAACCCGGCGGTGGCGAGCCAGGCCGCACCGGTCACGAACAGCGTCACGCCCGGCTCGGCGAGCACGCCGACCGCCACGACGACCAGGGCGGCCAGGGCGAGCACCCAGCCGGCCGACAAGGCGCCACCGGTGGCGGCCGCGATGGCGCCGATCAGCAGGAGCGCGCCGCATCCAGCCGGCAGCGCGTACGGTGCTGCGACCGTACGGCGCCGCGCGGCCTGGCTAGCCGGTGTATCGAACATGGCAGTTACCAGTGCACCGCACCCGCCGCCCGATGCCGCTGATCTTGACGCGCCCTTAACACCCAGGCGGCCAGTATTGACGCCCTGTTAGCGGCAGGGCGGGCGCGGGTCCGGCGTGCTGGCAGGCGGTGGTCCACCACCTCGGGCGGCAGGCACTAGGCTCAGATGCGTGACAGCATCCATTCGGACGACCAACTCACCCGCCACAGATGTCAGCGCCGACGCCGTAGTGATCGCGGTCAGCCAGAGTCCCGATGGCCCGGTCCTGGCCGACGGCGCGCAGGACATCGACGCCGCCCTTGGCGGGACATTGATCCAGACCCTGGCCGCCCTCGGTGCTACCGGGAAGGCCGAGGAGATCACTAAGACCCTGTCGAACGGCGCGGTCGCCGCGCCGCTAATCGTGGCCGTCGGACTCGGCCGGGTCACCGACGCCGGCCCGGTTCCCGAGGCCCTTCGCCGCAGCGCGGGCGCAGCGGTCAGGGCGCTGGCGTCAGCCAAGGCGGGTCAGATCGCGCTAGCCCTCCCGGCCGCCGACCCGGCCAGCGCCGAGGCCGTCACGGTCGGCGCGCTGCTCGGCAGCTACTACTTCGGCCGGTACCGCAGCAACGGCCACGTCGACCCGGCCTTCACGGTCGTGGCGCCTGGCGCCGACGCCGCGCCAGCGGTCAGCCGGGGCGAGGTCATCGCGGCGGCCGTGAACCTGGTCAGGGACCTGGTCAACACCAGCCCAGCGCAGCTGTACCCGGAGACGCTCGCCGCCGAGGCCGAGCGGGTCGCTCGCCAGGCCGGGCTCGACGTCGAGGTGCTCGACGAGAAGGCGCTGCTCGACGGCGGCTACGGCGGCATCTCCGGCGTCGGCCAGGGCTCGGTGCATCCACCTCGCCTGGTTCGGCTGGCCTACGCGCACCCCGACGCGACCAAGACGGTCGTCTTCGCAGGGAAGGGCATCACGTTCGACTCCGGTGGCCTGTCGCTCAAGCCGCCGAAGGGCATGGAGACCATGAAGTCCGACATGGGCGGCGCGGCGGCCGTGCTGGCCGCGCTGCAGGCCATCGCCGCGCTGCGGCCGGCCGTCAACGTGGTCGGGTACCTGCCGCTAGCCGAGAACATGCCGGGCGGTCACGCCCAGCGCCCGTCCGACGTCATCACGATTTACGGCGGGACCACGGTCGAGGTGCTCAACACCGACGCCGAGGGCCGCCTCGTGCTCGCCGACGCGCTCGCCAGGTCCGCGCATGACTCGCCCGACCTGCTCGTCGACGTCGCGACGCTGACCGGCGCCCAGGTGGTAGCGCTCGGCAAGCGGGTCGCGGCCGTCATGGCCAACGACGACGCCGTCCGCGACGGCGTGGTCGCCTCGGCCAGCCGGGCCGGCGAGGCCATGTGGCCGATGCCGCTGCCTGAGGAACTGCGGCGCGGGCTCGACTCGAAGGTCGCTGACCTCGCCAACGTCGCCCCCGATCGCGACGGCGGCATGCTGACCGCGGGCCTGTTCCTGCGCGAGTTCGTGCCCGACGGGGTCAGGTGGGCGCATCTGGACATCGCCGGGCCGTCCTTCAACAGCGGCGAGGCGTACGGCTACACGCCCAAGGGCGGCACCGGCAGCGCCGCGCGCACCCTCGTGCAGATCGCCCAGGACGTCGCTGACGGGCTTTTGTAATGGCTGGCCGAGCAAGCCGGAACGGGGCTGACTAGCTGGCAACCGATGAGACATCGAGGAGTAACTGGTGACGACGTTGAGCTATGACCTGGTGATCCTGGGCGGCGGTAGCGGTGGCTACGCCTGCGCGCTCAGGGCCGCCGAACTCGGCAGCCGGGTCGTGCTGATCGAGAAGGACAAGGTCGGCGGCACCTGCCTGCATAAGGGCTGCATCCCGACCAAGGCCCTGCTGCACGCGGCCGAGGTCGCGGACCTGGCTAAGGACGCGGGCGAGTTCGGCGTCATCGCCAGCTTCGACCGGATCGACATGCCCGCGGTGAACGTCTACAAGGACAAGGTCGTCGACCGGCTGTGGAAGGGCCTGCAGGGGCTGCTGGCCGGCCGCAAGGTCGAGATCGTGCCCGGTGCGGGCAGGCTCGTCTCGCCGACCTCCGTCGCCGTCGGCGATGACGTGTACGAGGGCAAGCACGTCGTGCTGGCCACGGGGTCGGAGCCACGCAGCCTGCCTGGCCTGCAGATCGACGGCGTCAAGGTGATCACTAGCGACCAAGCGCTGGTGCTCGACCACGTGCCCGCCTCGGCGGTGATCCTGGGCGGCGGCGTCATCGGCGCGGAGTTCGCGAGCGTCTGGCGGTCGTTCGGGGCCGAGGTCACGATCGTGGAGATGCTGCCGCACCTGCTGCCGCCGGAGGACGAGGCCAGCTCCCGCCTGCTCGAGCGCGCGTTCCGCCGCCGCGGCATCAATTCTCATCTCGGCGTGCGGTTCGCCGACGTCAAGGACACCCCCGACGGCGTGCTGGTGACGCTGGAGAACGGCAAGACGATCGAGGCCGAGCTCATGCTCGTCGCGGTCGGCCGCGGCCCGGTCTCGGCCGGCCTCGGCTACGAGGAGGCGGGCGTCGCCATGGACCGCGGCTACGTGCTCGTCGACGAGC
This sequence comes from Streptosporangiaceae bacterium, assembly GCA_035511035.1. Lineage (GTDB taxonomy): Bacteria > Actinomycetota > Actinomycetes > Streptosporangiales > Streptosporangiaceae > Chersky-822. The sequence goes on along the minus strand of DATKFV010000120.1, from coordinate 3,049 downwards.
TGTGGCGCACTAGCGTCCCCACGATCTCCGCCGTCGGCGACCTGAGTCCTGGGCCGCAGCTCGCGCACGTCGGCTTCGCTGAGGGCATCGGCGTAGCCGAGCGGCTGGCCGGGCTGAACCCGACCCCGATCGACTACGACGGCGTGCCTCGGGTGACCTACTGCGACCCTGAGGTGGCGTCGGTCGGCATCACCTCGGCCCAGGCGGCCGAGCGCGGCATCGAGGTCGACGAGGTGAACTACAACCTCGGCGGGAACGGCAAGAGCGTGATCCTGCAGACTCAGGGCAGCGTTAAGGTGATCGCGGTCAAGGGTGGCGGCCCGGTGCTCGGCATCCACATCGTCGGCGCCAGGGCGGGCGAGCTGATCGCCGAGGGCCAGCTGATCTACAACTGGGAGGCGTTCCCTGTCGACGTGGCCAACCTCATTCACCCGCACCCGACCCAGTCCGAGGCGATCGGCGAGGCGCACCTGGCCTTGGCGGGCAAGCCGCTGCACTTCCACTCGTGACGTCCACTGAGTTACACGACATTTTAACCAATTGGCACTTATCTAACTAAGTGAAGGGGTCACCCGAAGCCATGTCGGTCTCCGTATCAATGCCCCAGCTAGGCGAGAGCGTCACCGAAGGCACCGTTACCCGCTGGCTGAAGCACGAGGGTGACCATGTCTCGGCCGACGAGCCGCTGCTCGAAGTGTCGACTGACAAGGTGGACACCGAGATCCCCTCCCCCGTCTCCGGCATCCTGCGCGGCATTACCGTGGCCGAGGACGAGACCGTGGCCGTCGGCGCTGAGCTTGCCGTCATTGACGAGGACGGGGCCGCAGCTACGCCGGCCGGCGACGGCGCTGGCGCCGGATCCGCCGAGCCGCTGACGTCGGAGACCGTCGCGCCCGAGGCGGTCGCGCCAGTGAGCGACGCCGCCGACCAGGCCGAGCCCGCGCCTGCGTGGCAGCAGCCGGCGGCCGCGGGCTACGATGCCCCGGCCTACGGCCAGGCCCAGCCGGGCTACGCCGAGCCTGGCTATCAGGGCGCTGGCTATCACGCGCCTGAGCCTGGCCAGGCGGCCGCGCCTTCAGCCGAATCGCAGGATGATCACTCCGGCTACCACGACTCGGGCTACCGGTTCGCCCAGCCGGAACCGCACCGCTACGAAGAGGCCCACCATCCCGAGTACGCGGCTCAGCCGCCCGAGTACGCTGCCCCGCAGCCTGAGTACGCAGCCCCGCAGCCTGAGTACGCTGCCCAGCAGCCCGAGTACGCAGCCCCGCAGCCCGAGTACGCAGCTCAGCCGCCCGAGTACGGTGCAGGCCAGGAGCCCGGCTACACGACGGCCCAGCAGCCCGAGTACGGAGCCGGCTACGGCGGTAGTACCGCCCAGCCCGAGTCCGCGCCCGCCGGCGACCAGCACGGCCACGCCGAGCCGCAGGCCGAGCCCGCGGGCCACGCCGGCGGCGCTGACGGCGGGGCCGATGGTCCGTACGTGACTCCCCTGGTCCGCAAGCTCGCGGTCGAGCACGGGATCGACCTCGCCACGCTGGGTGGCACCGGGGTCGGCGGCCGGATTCGCAAGCAGGATGTCCTTGAGGCCGCTCGGGCCCAGCGCGGCGATGAGACGCCAGCTTCCGCGTACGCCCAGCCCGCTGGCCAGGCACCGGTTGTCCAAGCCCAGCCGCAGCCCGTCCAGGCGCCGCAGCCGGCCGCGCCAGCGCAGCCGGCCCAGGCCGCAGCACCTGTCCAGGCCGCAGCACCTGTCCAGGCGGCGCCGCCGCCCCAGGCCGCCGCTCCTGCCCCGCCTGCCGCTCCTGCCCCGCCTGCTCAGCCGGCCGCACCCGCTCAGCCGGCCGTTCCGCCGCCTGGACTCGGCACCGTCGGGTACACCCGTCCTCCGGCGCCGGCCGGGGCCGACTCATCGGCAGTCGCGGCCGCCAAGCGGGGCACCACCGAGCGGCTCTCCCGCGCCCGCCAGGTCATCGCCCAGCGGATGGTCGAGTCACTGCAGACCTCGGCCCAGCTGACGACGGTCGTCGAGGCCGACGTCACGGCGATCGCGCGGCTCCGCGACCGGGCCAAGGCCTCCTTCGAGGCCCGCGAAGGCGTCAAGCTCTCGTTCCTGTCGTTCTTCGCGCTGGCCACGGTCGAGGCGCTGAAGGTCCACCCCAAGCTGAACTCCGTGCTCGACACCGCCAGCGGCACGGTCACCTACCAGGATGCCGAGCACCTCGGCATCGCCGTCGACACCGACCGCGGCCTCATGGTCCCGGTGATCAAGAACGCGGGTGACCTCAACATCGCCGGCCTCGCCCGCAAGATCGCTGATCTCGCCCAGCGAACCAGGGCGGGCCAGGTCAGCCCGGACGACCTGTCCGGCGGCACGTTCACGCTGACCAACACCGGCAGCCGCGGCGCGCTATTCGACACCCCGATCATCAACCAGCCCCAGGTCGGCATCCTCGGCACCGGCACCGTCAACAAGCGGGCCGTCGTTGTCGACGATCCCGACCTCGGCGAGGTCATCACGGTCCGGTCGATCGTCTACCTGTCCCTCACCTACGACCACCGGCTCATCGACGGCGCCGACGCCGCCAGGTTCCTGGTCACGATCAAGAACCGCCTCCAGGAAGGCCACTTCGAGACCGAACTAGGGCGCTAGAGGCCCGCGGTGCGGATCGCCGCACCTGGGCCGGCCGAAGACCAGTCCGAGACCGAACCAAGGCGCTAGGCGGCCATCATGCGGATCGCGGTCTCGGGGGCATCGGGCCTGATCGGATCGGCACTGGTCGCGGACCTCACCGCGACCGGTGCCGACGTGCTCGCACTGGTCCGCCGGCCAGCCAAGGGCCCGCACGAGATCACCTGGGATCCGCTCGACTCCTCCGGCGGCCTTGACCCCGCCGCCCTCGCCGACGTCGACGCCGTCGTCCACCTCTCGGGTGCCCCGATCGCCGCCAAGCGCTGGACCAGCACCAGGAAAGCCGAACTCCGCGCCAGCCGCATAGCCTCCACCCGCACCCTCGTCACCGCCATCCTCGCCGCCGCCAACCAACCC
>DATKFV010000119.1:0-11369 GCA_035511035.1 Streptosporangiaceae bacterium | reverse complement strand
TGGATGGTGCCGCTGACCGCCGCGGCCGCCGTCCTCGCCATCGGCGTCCTGGCCGGCGTAGCCGGGCCGCGGGTGCTCGGTCATGCCAGGGAGCGCCAAGCGGGCACTGCCTCGCCCGGCGCTAAGCATGGCATTACCATTCCCAGCCACGACGGGCGCGTCACCGATCGTTACGTCGTCGGCCTGGACCAGAACAACGGGGCGAGCCTGATCGTGGCCAGCGCCACGACCGGCCGCCGGGTCGCGACCGTCGACCCGCCCGGCCAAGGCGAGCACTTCGGCGCCGTGACGACGGCCAACGGCAGGTTCGCGGTCGCGGCCGTGTGGCCGGCTAGCGGCTGCGGTAGCAAGCTCACCCTGTTCCCCCTCAGCCGTGGCGTCTTGCCTCGCGAGCAGCTGACTCTGGTGGCCTTTGCTCATCTGATCGTCGAGCAGGTCGCCGACATCGGCGTCGGGAGCACGGTCGCCTTCTACGCGCAGGAATGCGGCACCTTCCACGGGGCCGAGCCCGCGGTGCTCGGCGTCTTCAGCTTCAAGACAGGCAAGACCCGGGAATGGCGGGTTCCAGGGCAGGAGGACATCAGCCCGATCTCGCTGTCGAGCAACGGGCGGCTGCTCGAGTACTCGGTCGAGCTGACGAAGCTGTATCCATCGGGCATTTACCTGCTGCCCACGGACGCGGCCCATGGAACGGCGGCGCAGCGTAGTCGCGAGCTCGTGCGGGCCCGTTCGTTCGGTGCCACGGACAACATCAACTCGGCCGTGATCACGCCCGACGGCGCCAAGGTGTACTTCACCACGAACACGACCGGCCCGGCCTACGACAGCACCTGGACGCTGCGCTCGGCGAACGTCGCGACTGGTCAGGTCAGCGTCGTCGGCCGGTACTCGGGGTTCCCTGACTACTTCACGGCGAACCCGCAAGTGACTCAGATCCTGGTCGCCGACGAGGCGAACCCCGCGAGAGTCGCCCGGATGGTAAGGGTCGACCTCGCTTCAGGGACGCTGACCGCGCTGCCGCAACGGGGCTGGAATCCGGCCAGGTACACCTACATCTGGTAATCAGGCAGCCGTAGCCGTGGTCACGGGGAGTTCCGGGTCAACTCCCCGTGACCACGGAGCCGTACCCGCTAAGCGTCGCGGCGCAAGAAGAGGATCAGGCCACCGATGATCGCCGCGGCCGCGTAGGCGCAGAACACGGCGAAGCCGATCCAGGGCGAGAACTGGTGGATGCCGATCTGCTGGCTGAGCCAGATCCGCGACCCGGCGTCAAGCGGTATCCACTTGTCGATGTCGGCCTGGCCGAACCAGCCGCTCGGTGGTCCCGGCAGGAAGTTGCTCAGGATCCAGACGACGAAGAGCACGCCGATGCTGGCGCCGATGGCACCCGCGCTGTGCCGCAGCATCGCGCCAATGCCGAACGACAGCAGCCCGCACACGGCGATGAACAATCCGCCGCCGATCACCGCTCGCAGCACGCCGGGGTGGCCCAGGGTGGTGTTGACGTGCCAGCTGGACAGGATCGCCTGACCGATGAAGAACGCGACGAAGCTGGTGACCAGCCCGGTCACGAGGGCGACGAAGCCGAACACGGCCGCCTTGGCGGCGAACAAGGTGCCGCGCCTTGGCATGGTCGCCAGCGACGTCCTGATCATCCCGGTCGAGTACTCGGCGGTGATCGTCAGCGCGCCGAGCACGGTGATGATCAGCTGGCCGATCAGCAGGCCGAACAGGCTGACCGAGGCCGCGTGGGACCGGATCTGCGCCTCCTGGGCCGTGAGGAAGTTATGCGGGGGGACCGGTTGCCCGCCCGGCGTGAATCCGTGCGAGATCGACGCCAGCCGCATGGTCTGGCCCCAGGAGAACAGGATGCCGAACCCCACGACGATGATGAACAAGGCGATGAGGGTCCAGTACGTCGAGCGCACCGAGCGAATCTTGGTGAACTCGGATCGCACCGCCCCACCGAACCCGGCCCGGCCAGGCGGGTGGTGAGCCACGACCCCGCCGACGAGTTTTTCGTGTGCCGCTACCGATGCCATCGCTAGCCCACCCTTCCCGCGGTCAGCGCGTCTGTGTCAGGGCTTGCAGGCAATCCAGCATGGAACTCGACGCTAGACGCGGTGAGTTCCATGAACGCCTGCTCAAGGGAGGCGTGCGCGGGGGCAAGCTCGTGCAACCTGATGCGGTGCTCGAACGCCAGATCGCCGACCTGCGCCGGGGTCAGGCCAAGCACCACCAGCTTGCCATCTCGATCGTCTCGCACGGTCGCCCCGGCCGCGGTGACCAGCGCGGTCAGCGCGCTGATGTCGGGGGTGACGACCCTGACCGACTGCTGGCTGTTCGCGGCGATGAACTCGGCGACCGTGCTCTGGGCGATCAGCTTGCCCCGCCCGATCACGATGAGGGTGTCGGCGGTGTTCTCCATCTCTGACATCAGGTGGCTGGAGACGAAGACCGTGCGGCCCTCGGCGGCCAGCGCCTTCATCAGGTTCCTGATCCACAAGATGCCCTCAGGGTCAAGCCCGTTGACCGGCTCGTCGAACATCAGGATGGCCGGGTCGCCGAGCAGCGCGGCCGCGATGCCGAGCCGCTGGCCCATGCCGAGCGAGAACCCCTTCGTCCGCTTCTTGGCAACCTCGCTCAGGCCGACCAAGCCGAGCACCTCGCCGACCCGGCGGGCGGGCAGGTTGTTCGTCTGCGCCAGGCAGAGCAAGTGGTTATAGGCGCTCCGGCCGCCGTGCACGGCCTTCGCGTCAATGAGCGCGCCGACCTCGCGCATCGGCCAGGCGAGCTGGCTGAGGCGCTTGCCGTTGATGGTGACGGTGCCGCTCGTAGGCCGGTCAAGGCCCAGGATCATGCGCATGGTCGTCGTCTTGCCCGCGCCGTTCGGGCCGAGGAAGCCGGTGATCCGGCCGGGTTCGACCGCGAACGACAGGTTGTCGACGGCGACCGTGTCGCCGTATCTCTTCGTGAGGCCCCTTGCCTCGATCATGTCAGAATCCTTCCTGCTGGCCGACCTAAGTCTGCCCGCAGCGTGGCCGCGCCGCGTCGGCCATCGGACCGATCCGCATCAGACCTGAGGCTGATATTTGAGTGGGCGGTTACTTGAGTGGCCGCTGAGACGCATGCGGCTAGAAGGCGCCTTTCAGCACGTGCAAGGCGGCGTCTACTATCCCGTCGCTGACCTGCTCTCCTGACCAGGAGATGGCGCAGAGGGCGCGGAGGCCGTCGATCGGGTCGCCGTTGCCGGTCAGTTCGATGGGCTGGCCCGCGAGCCGGTGCGCGGTCCAGTCGCCGCACCTGGCAGTGGCGACCGCCGGCTGGCTCGGCTGCGGTTGGCCCCGCTGCGATTGGCCCAGCCGGGGCTGTGGTTCGAGCAGGCCGGCGAGGTCGGCGGAGACATACGTCGGCCGCTGCGGAGGCGGCGCGAGCACCAGTTCGCGCGGGGTGCTCACGCCGGTAAGCACCATCAGGCTGTCGGCGCCGCCTCGGAACGCGCCCTCGATGTCGGTGTCGAGCCGGTCACCGACGACGAGCGGGCGCTTCGCGCCGGTCCTGGCGACCGCCTCGTCGTGCAGCGGCGGCTCCGGCTTGCCGGCCACGATCGGCTGGACGCCGGTCGCGGTCGTGATCACCTGCACCAGCGAGCCGTTGCCAGGGGCCAGCCCGCGCGGGGACGGCAGCGTGCGGTCGGTGTTGGCCGCGACGAACAGCGCGCCGTCGCGCACCGCCATCGCCGCCTCGGCCAGCAGCCCGTAGCTCAGGTCGGGCGCGTAGCCCTGGACCACGGCGACCGGGTGGTCGGTGGCCATCGAGACTGGCCGCAGGCCGCGGGCGCGGAGCGCGAGCCGCAGCCCCATCGCGCCGGCGACCAGCACGGGCGAGCCGACCGGGAACCGGCCGGCGATCAGGGTCGCGGCCGCTTGCGCCGAGGTCACCACGTCGTCGGCGGTGGCCGGGACGCCGAGCCTGGTCAGGTGCGCGGCGACGGACGATGGCGACCTCGACGCGTTGTTGGTGACGAACGCCAGCCGCATTCCGAGCTCCCGCGCCCGCCCGAGCGCGGCCACCGCCCCCGGCACCGCGCCCTGCCCGGTGTACACCACGCCATCGAGGTCAAGCAACGCGACGTCGTAGTCAGCGACCAGCGCCCGGTCGCCCGGCGCAAGCAGAGTCGCCCGCTCTGGAGCGGATCCCGTGGCGCCAGCCACTAGAGCCGCCCATCGGGGTTCACGCCAGTCGCGGCAGCCTCAGACGCCACTCGGGCCGCTGAGCCAGGGGTCACGCCCATCGCGCCAGCCGTCGGAGTCGGGGTCGTGCCCGCGGCGTCAGCCGCGGGCACGACCCGAGTTGCCCGATCTGGTCCTTTTGCATAATTTATTGTTCATCTTCGGCGAGATGCCGTGCCTTCAGGGTCGCTCTTACGCTGCGCAGCGCCTCGGTGTAGTGGCGCAAGTCGGGTCGCATGGCGGCGGCGAGCGCCAGGTGCTCGGCGGCGGCGCCGTGGTTCCCTGTGCGCGAGAGCGCGAGGCCGAGCCCGAACTGCGCGTAGTCATCGCTGGGGCTGGCCTCGACGATCCGGCGGAAGCTGCTCACCGCCGCTTCGTAGTGCTTGGTGTCAAACTGGGCCCGGCCGAGGGCTTCGAGAATGCTGCGGGACTCAGGCTCGGCCGCCGCCGCGCGCTCGAGCAACTGGGCCGCGGCGGCGGCGCTGCCCCGGCCAAGGAGGTCAAGGCCCCGCCGGTAGAGGGCGTAGGTATCCTCGGGCGGAGCCTGCGCAGCGTGGGCGACCACCTCGCCGGACGGGTTGCCGGCCCCGGCATCGCGAGGCTTTCCGTCGGAGCGGGAATCCTTGGCACCCGTAGGTCCTTCTGACATATGTGCAGATCCCTCCGTCTCACCGAACCTCAGCCGACCGGGGCGCCTCGGGGCTCGAGCTAGCGCCGTTTCGGGGTGTGCGTTACGTGCCGGACCGGGTAAGCGGGCTCGCTGATGTCACCTCTCCACCGTACGACGTCATCTTCGCCGATAACGAGGACCAGTTGATGGCGGCCGATCCGCACAACGTGGTCCGTTTGATCCTGCCCAGGCCAGTGCCAGGCAAGCCTGGCGAGGAGTACGCAGACGCCGCCGCGGTGTTGCGGACCTGGCTGGCCGAGCGGATCCTGGTGCCCGACCCGGTGCCCGCGCTGTACGTCTACGAGCAGGCGGTCGCCGGCGACGGGGCCGCCGCGAGCGAACTCGGGCAACGGATCATCCAGCGCGGGCTCATTGGCTGCCTGCGGCTGGTCCCGGCCGATGCCGGGATCGTGCTGCCGCACGAGGACGTCTCCCCCGGCCCGGTGGCTGGGCGGCTGCAGCTCATGGAGGCCACGCAGGCCAACCTGGAGCCGATCTTCCTGCTTTACGACGGTGACGCATCCGGCCGGCCCGGCCTGGTTGATGGGGCCAGCCTGGGCGACGGGGCCAGCCTGGGTGACCGGGCCGGCGAGCCGGGCGCCGGGCGTGCGCGCGACGTGGCTGGCGGCCGGTCGGGCGGTGCCGCGAGCCGGATCGTGACGCGGACCGCGACCGAAGCGCCGCTAGTCGAGGCCCTGACCGCTGACGGGTTGCGGCACCGGCTGTGGGCGATCACCGACGCTGATGACCTGACCGGGATCGCCGCCGACCTCGCGCCGCGTCAGGCCTTGATCGCTGACGGGCACCATCGTTACGCCGCCTACCTGAAACTGGCTCAGCGCAGGCGGCTGGCCGGGGATGGAGCGGGGCCGTGGGATTATGGGCTGGCGTTGCTGGTGGACTCCAGCCTGTATCCCCCCAGGATCGGGGCCATCCACCGGGTCATCCACGGGCTGGACGTCGCCCAGGCCGCCAAGCTGGCCGGGGCTGCCTTCGAGGTGCAGGCGCTCCCCGGCGGTGCGGCTGACGTGGCCGCCGCCGAGGCGGCGCTGGCGGCGGCGAGCGCGCTCGGCCCGGCCTTCGTGCTGGCGGGCGCGGAAGGCGCGTACCTCATCAGCCACCCCGACCCCGCCCAGGCCGACGCCGCCATGCCACCAGGAGCCTCACCCCAGTGGCGGGCCCTGCCGGCGGCCATCGTGCAGGAACTGCTGATCAGCCGGATCTGGCACCTCACCGACGACGACGCGACGGTCACCGTCGTCCACCACGACGCGGCCGCCGCCATCCGCGCTGCCCGGGCGGCGGAAGGGACGGCCGTGCTATGCAGCCCGATGACCCCGGCCCAGGTCTACGCCGTCGCCGCGCGCGGCGAGAAGGTCCCGAGAAAGTCGACCTCGTTCGCCCCCAAGCCCCGCACCGGCCTACTCCTGCGAACGTTCGCCCAGGGCTGAATCCCCCACACCGGACAGCACGCCGCTATTCCTCCGCCATCCGGCTCAGTAGCCCCGGCTCAACCGCAACGTAGTCCCGCCGTTGTCGCAGGAACGACAACTCCGGGACTACGTTGCGGTCCTCGCTCTTACGGAGATCGAGGAGACGCCGGCTATGAGGTCGAACTGGTAGCGGTTGGTGGAGCTTGGCCAGCCGGGGGTGGTGAGCACCGTGCCGCCGGCTATCCCTGTGTAGGAGCGACCTGCCAGCGTGGCCGAGCCTGCGCCGCCGGCCAGGGTGAGCCTGGCCGGGACTGCGGCCGGAATGGTGACGCCGATGCTGCTCGCGCCGCCGGAGACGGTGGCGGTGACCTGGCCTGATGGATCGGGCAGGCGGGCGGTGATGGTGCTGAAGCCGGCCTTGATGTCCAGCCAGGACAGCCGGGCGTCGGCCAGGTCGAGTCGGAGGATGGGAGCGCCGGCCGCGAGCACGATCCGCCAGCGGACGGACGGGCTCAGCGAGATCCGCAGGTCGGCCGGGCCGCGCAGGCCGGTGTGGTCGAGGCCGACCCAGACGACGTGGCGGTCGCGGCCGGTTCGTAGTACCGGCCGCACACCCGAATGGGGCGGGGTGTGGGCGCGTACCAGCGGGCCGCCGCGGGTTCCTGTGCCGATCGTGATGCTGTCAGCGCCGCTAGTCACGACTAGCTCGGCTGCGGGCCGGCCGTCGTAGGCGAGGAGCACCGTGTGCGGAAGTTGACTCGCCGGGACGGCCCCAGCCGAGCAGCCGGCCAGCGCTAGGCCGGCCGCGGTCACGCAGCCGGCGACCGCGGGGAGTATTCGCATGGGCGTCAACTTCCCACGCGGGACGCCGATACACGCCCTGATCCGCACGCTCCGCAGCAGGCTGGGACGATAGCCGCATGAACGACGAGTCGCAGGCGCCTGGGCCTGACGTCATCACGCCGCTGGGCAACGAGGTGTTCCAGATCGACACCCAGATGGCGGGCTACGCCGGGATCACGGCCGGCTACCTGATCAGGTCGGAGCGACCCTGCCTGGTGGAGACCGGGACGGCGCCGTCGGTGCCGGTCGTGGCAGGCGCGCTGGCCTCGCTCGGCGTCGGGGCGACCGAGCTCGCCACCGTCGTGGTCACCCACATTCACCTTGACCACGCCGGCGGCGTCGGTGACATCGCGCGCCGGTATCCGAACGCCGAGGTCGTGGTCCATGAACTCGGCGCCAGGCACCTCGTCGACCCGTCCAGGCTGATGGCCAGCGCTCGTCGGGTCTACGGCGACGAGCTCGACTTTCTCTTTGGGAACCTGGCCCCGACTCCGGCGGAGCGGGTCAGGGCCGTAGCCAAGGTCGGGTCGGTCGACCTGGGTGGTGGTCGCAAGCTGGAGAGCCACTACGCGCCAGGGCACGCCAAGCATCACGTGGGACTGCTGGACTCGGTCAGTGGCGACTTGTACGTGGGCGATGCGGCCGGCGTCTACATTCCGGAGACTGGTGATCAGCGGCCAGCGACGCCGCCGCCTGACTTCGACCTGGACACGGCGCTAGCGTCGCTGGAGCTGTTCGGCCAGCTCGAGCCTTCGCGGCTGCTATTCAGCCACTACGGGCCGGTCGACGCGGTCGGCCCGGTGCTCGACCGGTCCGCGCAGGAACTGCGGGTCTGGGTGGAGGAGACGACGCGAGCCCATCGGGCCGGACTTGACCTCGATCATGCGGTGGCGATGGTCGCCGAAAGGACCGAGGCCCGCTACGCCATGTTCGCGGCTGACGCCGACCCTGTCCTGGCGGTCAAGTACAGCCGGGTCTCCGGGTCAGCGTCGAACGTCAGCGGGATCATGCACTGGCTTGATAAGAAGGCCGGAGCCCTGAACTAGTCGTCGCTGGCGTGGACATCCTCGTCATCGGCCTGGACATCCTCGTCTTCCTCGTCTTGCTCTTCGGTGAAGTCGGCCTCGAGATCGTCGAATACCAGCATGTCGAGGTCTTCGACTCGTTCGAGCGCGTCCGTCTCGCTGTCATGATCGGCTGCGGCTGCCTTCGCGAACCACAATCGCGCCTCGTCCGCGCGGTCAGCATCCACGAGCGCATCGGCGTAGGCGTAGTAGAGCCGTGCCGCGCCCGGCCGCGGCCGCTCGTCGGTCAGCTCAGGGACTTGCAAGGCGACCACGCCTGCCTCAGGAAAGCCCTGGTCTCGCCGCAGGCCGGACTCGACGATCCGCAGCTCGATCTGGGTCTGCCTGGGCAGGTCGGCCGTCTGCGGTCCGGTCACCAGGTCAAGCGCCCGGTCAAGGCGGCCGAGCGCGCGCTCGCAGTCCGCCATCAACGGCAGGTAGCTGCCCTGACCGGTGAGGCGGCGGGCGGCCCTCAGCTCGGCCAGAGCCTCAGCCCACTTGCCGGCCTGATAGGCGGCGATGCCGCACGTCTCGCGCACTACCCCGACCCGGCCCGCCAGGTCCCTGGCGGCCACGGCGTATTCATAGCCGCGCTCGGGGTCATCGGCCGAGCCCGCCGCGACCAGCAACCGCGCGACCGCATCAGCGAGATCACCAGGCAAGGTCCGCAACTCGGCCCGCGCCTCCGGATCCAGCTGATCGGCGGTGATGCTGGCCGGAACCGCAAGGCGAGGGCTCCTGTCCTGCGTCCTGCCGTTCCTCGCGCCGTCGTCCCTCGTGCCCTCGTCCCGTCGCCAGTCCGAGCGCGGGGCGGAATCACGCCCGCGCGGCCCGCGAGAACCGCCGTCAGCGTTTCTCGGTCCGCCCGAGCGACGATCGCTATCGCGTGTTCCCTTGTAACTGCTGCCACCAGTTCGCGGACCCGACGGGCTGCCAGCGCCTGGGCGACTGCCTGGCCGACCAGCGCCGTCCCGACCCGAGCCGTCCCGACTCGCGCCGCCGGAGCCGGACCACGAGCCGCGCGAGCCGCCTGGAGCGTCAGCCCGCGAGTTGCTCCACGATCCGGTAACACGCCGGTCGTCTGGGCGCGGCCGGGCGCTCCCTGGGCCGTCAGCCCGTGACCTCGAACCACGCGCGCCGTCATCGCCTCGTTGCCAGCTGCTCGGACCATCGGGGCGCGACCCGGCCCCGCGGTTAGCGGACCAGCCGCCCCGCGGGCCCTCAGTTCCCGGTCGGGCGCCACGCCGGTCGTCCGTCCCTGGCCTGTCGCCACCACGCGAGCCTGCCCCGCGCGCACCGCCGTTAGCCGACCATCCGCCCCGCGAGCCCTCAGTTCCCGGTCGAGCACCGCGCCGGTCGTCCGTCCCTGGCCGTCCCTCTCGCGGACCGCCAGGCCGCGATGCTGGCCGCTGGCCGCCCTGGGCGCCTGACCAGCGGCCGCGCGAGTCGTCAGCTGACGGCCTGGGACTGCGCCCGCCATCAGCGCCCGATCGTCCGTCACGCGAAAAGCCTGCTGATGATCCTGATCCGGCGCCCCGCGGGCCGTCTGTGCCTCGCCTGACCCCATCGCGTGGTCCGGCCGGGCGAGCTCCGCTGCCTCGGGCACCACCACCAGTTCCCCATGGGCCGCGTGGGCTGCTGGTTCTGGCACCAGTGCTTCGGGTACCGCCGGCCGGGAAACCCTCTGTTCTCGCTCCGCGAGCTGGGGGCGCGGTGCGTGCGGAACCATCGCGGCTGCCTTCCGGCGGCCTGCTCCCGCCAGCCGGCCTTGGCCGCCGTCCTCCGGACTCGGGTGCGCCGTAACCGCGCCGGTCGTCTCGAGTGCCGCCTGTGACGGAGGATCGGCCGGCGGCGCGCCGGTCACTGTCATCCTGGTCGCTCCGATAGCCACGCCCTGCGGGCGGTGACTCCCGACGCGGCCGTGATAGCCGCGCGGCCGACGCACGGCCTGGCTCTTCCCGCCAAGTCTGCGAGTCTCCATACCGGGGGCGGCGGTCACTGGAACGCCGGTCACTAGAGCGACCATCAGCCGCGCCGGTCGCCGAAGCGGCTCCGGAGAAGCGATCCGGTCGTCCGTCCTCCGGCTGTTCTCGCCGCCAAGGACGAGCAGTTACGCCCTCCGTGGCCTGCCCTGGCCGCCCGGCCGGCGTGTCCCTCGACGGGCGCCTGGCGGCGCCTGGCGACCCGCCATCGCCTGAACTGCCGCCGCCTTGGTTCCGCCGGCCAGCAGCGCCGGGGCCGCCTGTGCTTCGCCCGCCTGTACTACTACCTCTGGCAGTGTTCCGTCCGCCCGTGCTTCTTCCGCCTGTGCTGCCTCTGGCTGCGCTGCTGCCTCTGGCCGAGCTCTGGCCACGGCCGCCCCGCGGGCTCGCGTCCCGACCGCCTTGACCCCGGTCCTCGCTACCCATGCCGCCTGTGTCCTGACTGCCACCGGTGCCGCCACTGCTTCCCGACGGGCGCCCTGACGAACCTCCGCCCGCGTCCACTGCCACCGATGCTCTCCACCAATCACACTCAAGTCCAACCGCGTCGCCGCGCGAGCATATCCGCCATGTCGTGTACCAAGCCAACAACGCCCCGGCGTCGGCTATGCCAGCACCCGTTAGCGAGCGTCCGGCCGCAGACAGACAGATACGCTGAGGGCCGTCACTCGCAAGCGACGGCCCTCAGCGGAAGAAGTCCGGCGGCGTCCTACTCTCCCACGCGGTCCCCCGCGCAGTACCATCGGCGCTGAAGGGCTTAACTTCCGGGTTCGGAATGGGACCGGGTGTTTCCCCTTCGCTATGGCCACCGAAACACTATGGAGATATGGACGGGGTGCCCAGGCCTCTCGGCCGCAAACACCACCGACCGTATCCCAAGAACCGCACAGTGGACGCGAAGCAAAATAAGTAGTAGAAGCCAAGCCACTCGGCCTATTAGTACCGGTCAGCTCCGCACGTTGCCGTGCTTCCACCTCCGGCCTATCAACCCAGTCGTCTAGCTGGGGGCCTTACCAGGTTAACCCTGAGGGAGACCTAATCTTGAGGCGAGCTTCCCGCTTAGATGCTTTCAGCGGTTATCCCTTCCAAACGTAGCCAACCAGCCGTGCTCTTGGCAGAACAACTGGCACACCAGAGGTTTGTCC
>DATKFV010000118.1:0-39091 GCA_035511035.1 Streptosporangiaceae bacterium | reverse complement strand
GCCGGCGACACGGTGTACAGCGGCACGGTGGTCACGACCGGCAATCAGTACTGGTACCAGCTGTACAAGCCGTCGGCGAAGGGCACGGCGACGGTGCGTTTTGCTGACACCACGGTCGCGGGAAGCGCCCCCTGCTCGGACATAGACGTCACGCTCACCGACTCGGACGGGAACGTACTGAATAGCAACCCGCTCGGGAACAATACGGCGGTCGTGTACTCAGTGGCGAATGCGGGCCTTTATTACCTTGAGGTCAGTCAGTACGCCTGCGGCGGCAGCGACGGCGCGACTTACAGCGTTGAGCCGAACCCGGCATCAGATTTTACCGCCGCGCCTGCGTTCAAGGTCGGCAAGACCGGCGGAGCAAGCTCCATGAAGCGGGCCGCGCCGCTGGTCGGCGATACCGTCTACACCGGCACGATCGCTACCACAAGCAATCAGTACTGGTACAAACTCTATAAGCCGGTCAAAAAGGGTGCCGCAACCGTGCGGTTCGCGGACACGACCGTGTACGGAGGCAGCGCCAGTTGCTCGGACATCTTCGTGTCGCTCGACGATTCGCACGGGAACGTCATCGACTCCGACGCTCTTGGCCAGAACACTGCGGTCGGCTACACGCTCATCAACTCTGGCGCCTACTACATCGAGATAAGTCAGTATGCCTGTGGGGGCAGCGACGGCGCCACCTACAGCATCGAGCCGAACCCCGCCTCGGCCTGGGCCGGAACGCCGGCCATCACCAAGGTCAGCCCGGCCAAGGGCCCAGGAGGCGGTGGCACCTTGGTCAAGATCTACGGAACCTGGCTGAGCGGCGCCAGTGGCGTGCTCTTCGGCAAGGCGAAGGGCACCAAGATCCACGTCGTCTCATCCACCGAACTGACCGTAGTCGCCCCCAAGCACGCCAAGGGCCAGGTCAGCATCACGGTCACAACCGGCGCAGGCCGGTCACCCACTGTAAAGGACAGCCACTACACCTACAGCTAACCCGCCCGACCCGACCGCCCGCCCCCGCCCCCGCCCTCGCGTCGCGCCCCCACGTCGCGCCCCGCCCGGCCGCGCGATCCTCCGTGATCAGGACCCTCATCATGATCACGGAGGACCACCCGGCCCAGCCCAACCCACCCAATCCGCCGTGATCATGAAACGACCGAGATAACGGTAGTCCGCTGCGTAATCACCCGCCCGATCCTCCGTCATCACGGCGCGAGCATGATCACGGAGCTTCGCGGGGGCTCCGGGCGGGCGCCGACATGATCGCGGAGGATCCGCCGGGTCAGCCGAACCCACCCGGAGCTCCGTGATCATGAAACGACCGTGATCACGGTAATCCGCCGCGTAGTCACCCGGGCGATCCTCCGTGATCTCGAGCGCGACCATGATCGCGGAGCGTCGAGGGGGCTCCTCTGGGCGGCGCGGGCATGATCGCGGGGCTCCGTGGGGTGCTCTGGGCGGCGCGGGCATGATCGCGGGGCTTCGCGGGGTGCTCTGGGCGGGCGCAAGCGTGATCACGGGAGTCTGTGGGGTGGCGGGCGGCTGCCTCGTCCCGGCGCCAACAGTCCCAGCGCATCGGGGGCACTTTGGTGTCGCTCCAGCAGCATCAAAGTGCCCCCGCTGCGGGGGAGTTGCCCCGGTTCGCCGGTCTGTTGGCGCCCGCTGGGGGATTCGGGCGGGGCGGGGTCGGCGCGGGTGCGCGGTGTCCGGTTAGCTGTGGTGGTGATCTCTGAGACGGAGCGGGTCGCGCTGGGGCGCGAGTTCAGGCGCCGGGTCCGCGGCGAGGTGTGGTTCGACGGAGGGCGGCGGGCCATCTACGCCACCGACTCGTCGAATTACCGGCTGGTGCCGCTCGGGGTGGTGTGCCCGCGTGACGAGGATGACGTCGCTGAGGCCTTGCGGGTGTGCCGGGAGGCCGGAGCGCCGGTCGTGTGCCGGGGTGGCGGCACCAGCCTGGCTGGCCAGGCCTGCAACGAGGCCGTCGTCCTCGACCTGAGCCGGCACCTGAACAGGATTATCGAGATCGACCCGCAGGCGCGCACGGCGCGGGTGGAGCCGGGCGTCGTGCTCGACGACCTTCGGGCCGCGTGCCAGCCGCACGGGATCACGTTCGGGCCTGACCCGGCGACCCACGCTTGGTGCACGATCGGCGGGATGATCGGCAACAACTCCTGCGGCACTCACGCGCTCTATACCGGCAAGACCGTCGACAACGTCATCGATTTGGCTGTCCATACCTACGGCGGTACCCGGATCCAGGTCAGGGACGAAGTAGCCCGGTGGCTGGCTGAGCCAGAGGCCGAGACCAGCGCCGGGCGAATTTTTGCGGCCATGAATGGGATCGCGGAACGATACGGAAAGTCGATCGCAGAGCGGTACCCCGTGATTCCCCGGCGGGTTTCCGGCTACAACCTGGACGAGCTAATGCCTGCGCGGGGATTCGACGTGGCCAGGGCGCTGGTCGGCAGCGAGTCGACCTGCGTGGTCGTGACGGAGGCGGTGCTCGCGCTCGCGCCCAGCCCGGCTTTCCGGCGCCTGATCGTGCTCGGCTACTCCGACATCTACATCGCGGCCGACCAGGTGCCTGAGTTGCTTGAGCACGAGCTTCTCGGGCTGGAAGGGTTCGACGTGACGCTGGTCGGGCAGATGCGGCTGGCCGGGCTGCACCTGGCTGACTTGCCGATCCTGCCGGCGGGCCAGGGGTGGCTGCTGGCCGAGGTCGGTGCCGACGACGAGGGCGAGGCGCAGGCGCGGGCGGCTGAACTGGCGGCGGGAGCGGCCCGGGCGGGCGGGAGCGGCGTCAGCGTGGTCGTGCTGTCCGACCCGGCGCAGCAACGAGCGGCCTGGCGGATCAGGGAGTCCGGGCTCGGCGCGACCGCGCGGCCGAAGGGGCGGTCGCCGAACTACGAGGGGTGGGAGGACGCGGCCGTCGCGCCGGCCAGGCTGGGGGAGTACCTGCGCCGGATCAGGGAACTGTGGGGTGAGTTCGGGTACTCGGGGGCCTGGTACGGGCACTTCGGGCAGGGTTGCGTGCATACCAGGAACGACTTTGACTTCTCCAGCGCCGCCGGGGTGGCGCGGTTTCGCTCCTACATCGAGCGAGCGGCCGATGTGTGCGTGGAGCTTGGCGGGTCGTTGTCGGGAGAGCACGGGGACGGGCAGGCGCGGGGGGAGCTGCTCGGCAAGATGTTCGGGCCCGAGTTGCTTGGCGCGTTCAGGGAGTTCAAGGCCGCCTGGGATCCGGGCGCGATGATGAACCCAGGCAAGGTCATCGACGCGCGGCCGCTGGACGCTGACCTGCACTACGGGCCAGGGCACCGGATGATCGAGTTGTCCCCGGCGCGGTTCGCCTTCAGCCAAGATGGCGGCCGGTTCCAGGCGGCGACGGAGCGGTGCGTCGGGGTCGGCGCCTGCCGCCGGTCCGACACCGGCGTGATGTGCCCGTCGTTCCGCGTCACTGGCGAGGAGCGGCACTCGACGCGGGGCCGGGCCAAGCTGCTCGGCGAGATGCTGCAGGGCGAGGTGACCCCGGCGACCTGGCGGAACCGGGATGTGTTCGAGGCGCTTGAGCTCTGCCTGTCCTGCAAGGGCTGCGCGGTCGACTGCCCGACCCGGGTGGACATGGCGACGTACAAGGCGGAGTTCTTGTCGCACTACTACGCGGGGCGGCTGCGGCCCGCCTCGGCCTACGCGCTCGGGCTGATCGGCTGGTGGGCACGGGCGGGGACGCGGTTCCCCTCGGTCGCGAACGCGCTGCTCGGGGACCACGTCGTCGGGCGGGCGGGTAAGCGGCTGGCCGGGGTGAGCGGTGGTCGGCCGGCGCCGTCGTTCGCGCCGGTCGGGTTCCGGCGGGGCCAGGGTCGGGGGCGGGGGCGGCGGTGGGGCCCGGCGGCGGCGGGGGCCGGGCTGGGCACGGTCGTGGTCTGGCCAGACACGTTCAGCGACGCGTTCTGGCCGGGGCGGGCGGCGGCGACCGTGGCGGTGCTCGAAGGAGCCGGGGAGTCGGTCGCCGTGCCTTCGCGCTGGGGCTGCTGCGGCCGGCCGCTCTACGACTTCGGGATGCTCACGCTGGCGAGGCGAGCGTTGTCGGGGGTACTCGATATCCTGCGGCCGTGGGTCGAGGCCGGGGTTCCTGTGGTGGTGCCTGAGCCTAGTTGCCTCGCCGTGTTCA
Source organism: Streptosporangiaceae bacterium (assembly GCA_035511035.1). Classification (GTDB taxonomy): domain Bacteria; phylum Actinomycetota; class Actinomycetes; order Streptosporangiales; family Streptosporangiaceae; genus Chersky-822. The sequence goes on along the minus strand of DATKFV010000118.1, from coordinate 34,929 downwards.
GGGACGAGTTGCCCGAGTTGCTGGCGGACGACCCCAGGGCGGCGCGGCTGGCCGGGCTGGCGCGGAGCCTGGCCGAGCATCTGGCGGCGATCGGATGGGAGCCAGACCCTGACCGACGGGCGGCCGGGGTCGCGGCGTTCATTCACCCGCACTGCCATCAGCGGGCGATCGGCGGATCGGCGGCGGACGTCGCCGTGCTTGAGCGGGCCGGTTATCAGGTGCGGGTGCTCGACTCGGGGTGCTGCGGGCTCGCGGGCTCGTTCGGATTCCGGCGCGAGCACGATGCGATGTCGCGGCAGGTCGCGGCCGACCGGTTCGTGCCGTTGCTGGCGGGGGTCGCGCCGGAGGCGGAGCTGGTCATCGACGGGTTCAGCTGCGCGACCCAGGCGGCGCACCTAGGTGTGCGGCCTGGTCGTAGCCTGGCCGAGGTCCTGCTGTCCCTGGTCGCCGAGTCGGCGTCGGCCTAGCGACCCGGCAAGCTTAGGCGCCCGCTGGGCCGGGTCCGGCTGGGCCGAGGTCGGCTGGGGTGGCGCCTTCGGGCAGGTCGACGGTGTCGAACCAGCCGCACCTGGGCTCGCCGTCGGGCCGGTCGAAGCGGGTGACGTAGGGCTTCAGGTCAAGGACCGGCGTCCCGTCCAGCAAGTCGACCCCGGCGAACGTGATCGTGGTGCCGGTCACGTCGATCAGCCTAACCAGGCTCAAGCCGATCGGGTTGATCCGCCTCGGCCCCCTGGTCGCGAAGATCCCGACCTTCCGCTGCTGCAGCCGGAGCAGGAACGGCACGTGCCGTAGCTGAGGCGGACGTTCGGGCTGGTCGGGCCGGTTCAGCCAGGTGATCAGCCACGCGTAATCGAACCCCGCGAGGCCGTCGAGCCCGTCGGCGAGTTCGGGCTCGAGCTCGATGGTCGCTCGCTCGGCCCGGTTGAGGCCAGCCTGGATCGGCGTCGACTCCAGCTCGTGGCGGCTCGTACGGACAACCCCGATTACGCAAAAAGGCTCGCTGCGGTCCATCCAGCCATCCTGACACTGGTCGCCCTGGCAGCTAGCCGTGGCTCAGGCCGCCAGCAAGGCGGTCGGCTCAGATCGGGCACAGCCGCGCCGCGCAGCGGGATCCTCTTTCGCGTCAGTCTTCGTCCTCGTGGCGGAGAATCTTCTCCTGCCCGAGCATTTTCGTGTTCTTGGTGGAGGATCTTCTTAGGCTGGAGACTTGTCGCAGGTTTCGCGGGGAGTTCTCTGCGTTGCGATGGAGCATCGTCGCCTACCTGTAGATCGACCACGTTCTTTGACGAGGATCTACCGCTACGCGATAAGTCACCGCCAGGATGCCGAAGATGCTCCGGTGAACGAGGAATCTCCGGGACGATCCTGCTAGCTCAGTACGCCGCAGCGCGGGCGCCTGGCTGTCGGAAAGGACAGCGGCAGGCGCTCGCGCTGCGGGAGGGAAGTGCTAGCGGCGGTTCACAGGAGCGTGGTGACGGCCTTGACCTCGGTGTAGGCCTCGAGGGCTTCGTGGCCCATCTCGCGGCCCCAGCCGGACTGCTTGTAGCCGCCGAACGGCAGGGAGGCGTCGAAGACGTTGTAGCAGTTGATCCAGACCGTGCCGGCCCTGATCTTCTTGGCGAGGGCGTGGGCCTTGGAGATGTCCTTGGTCCAGATGCCGGCGCCCAGACCATAGACCGTGTCGTTCGCGACGGCGGCGATCTGGTCCAGGGTCTCGAACGGGGCCGCCACCACGACCGGGCCGAAGATCTCCTCGCGGACGATGCTCATCTCCGGGTTGGTGTTGGTGATGACGGTCGGCTCCACGAAGAAGCCTGCCTCGCCGAACCGGCCGCCACCGGTGAGTGCGGTCGCGCCGTCGGCCCGGCCCGCGTCCAGGTAGCCGGTGACGCGCTGCAGTTGCTCGGCCGAGACGAGCGGACCCATCTGGGTGTTTTCATCCATGCCGGGGCCGAGCTTGATCGACTTGGCGATTTCCGACACGCCGTCGACGACCTCGTCGAAGCGGCCTTCCTGCACGAACAGCCGGGATCCGGCTACGCAGCACTGGCCGTGGTTGAAGAAGATCGCGTTCGCGGCGCCGGCGATCGCGTCGTCGCTGGCGTCGTCGAAGACGATGTTGGGACTCTTGCCGCCCAGCTCCAGGGTGAGCTTCTTCAGGTTGCCTGCCGCCGCCTGGACGATCAGCTTGCCGACCTCGGTCGAACCGGTGAACGCGACCTTGTCCACGTCATCGTGGTTGGCGAGGGCGGCGCCGGCCGTCTCGCCGAACCCGGGCACTACGTTCACCACGCCGTCGGGCACGCCGGCCTCGGCGATGATCTGCGCGAGCAGCAACGCGCTCAGCGGGGTCTGCTCGGCGGGCTTGAGCACCACGGTGTTGCCCGTGGTCAGGGCCGGTCCCAGCTTCCAGGCAGCCATGAGCAGCGGGAAGTTCCACGGGATGATCTGGCCGATGACGCCGACCGGCTCACGCAGCGTGTAGGAGTGGAAGTTGGCTCCCGGCATGTACGGCACCGAGATGTTGATCGTGTTGCCCTCGATCTTGGTCGCCCAGCCCGCCATGTAGTGGAACAGGTCGGCGGCGAGCGGCACGTCGGCGCCCTTGGCCACCGCGTAGGGCTTGCCATTGTCGAGGGACTCGAGCTGCGCGAACTCTTCGATGTGCTCAAGCAGGAGATCGCCGATCCTCCAGATGACCCGGCCCCGCTCGGACGGCGTCATCCGGCTCCACGGGCCGTCGAACGCGGCCCGCGCGGCACTCACCGCCCGGTTGATGTCCTCGGCGTCGCCTTCGGCGACGTGGGCGAGCGTCTCCCCGGTCGCCGGGTTGGGTGTCTCGAAGGTCTTCCCAGAGGCCGCATCCACCCACTGGCCATTGATGAACAGCTGGCGCGGGCTGCTGATGAACTGCTCGACTTTGTGGTCGATTGTGACTGTCACGACTACCCATCTCCCTTGCACCGAAGCACTGTCTGCGGCGGCGGGGCGCTACGCGATCGTGTGGGCCACAGGAGCCCGCGTATCACGGCCCTGCTCAGAGCCGCGTGGAAGGTCCAGTAGTCCCAATCAGACTACAGATGACAGTCAGGGCACAAGTGTCCGATCAGACTTGCCTGCCGAGGCGACCGAGGATGCCTGACTAAGGAGCGAGAGCAACTAGGAAAGGTGCGCCCTCAGTGAGTCCGCAGTGCGTCCACTGGGCGATCGATCAGGGGGAGCGTCCACAGAGAGCGTCCACGGCGGAGCGTCCAGGGGAGCGTTCACCCGGTGGGGCGGTGCCTCCACGGGGAGCGTTCTCAGCCCTGCGGGGGAGCGTTCTCGTTCCGGGGAGCAGTTTTGCCATATACCGGCGGTCATCGTCCCCGGAAAGAGAACGCTCCCCCAGGACGACGAGATCGCTCCCCGAAGAGCACGGAAGATTTCCCCGCTCTGAGAACGCTCCCCTCAAGAGATAAGGTCTGTCGGCCAGCTGGGCCGACGGCGCGTCCCGTCGATGCCGATTGACCCGGACCTGCGTCCACCCGCGCCCAGCCCGGTCCTGCGGGTTACCGGGCCGTTGCCTGGGTGAGATCCCGGTCCAGTTCAGCGTCGAGGAACCGCAAAGTTGCACATAGGGTCTCATACCGCCACAGGAGCAGGGTGTGGTCAAAGCCTGACGCCTTCGCCAGTTTGTCCTCTAGGGCGGCGGCCATTGGGCCAAGCTGCCGGCGCTGAGCATCGAGCAGGTCGCGAGAGCCGAGGTCGGCCCGGTCGAGCAGCGCGAGCTTGACCAGCAATTCGGACCGGACGTCCCGGTTGTGGCTGGCCGGGCGATCGAGCCAGTTCGTGGCGAGCTTCCGGCCGGCGCGGGTGGCATCGACAGGCAGCTTCGCCGGTCCGAGGCTCGACGGCTGCAGCTCAGCGGACTGCACCAGGCCTAGTTGCTCAAGCCGCTGCAGGGCCCGGTAGACGACCGGCTTGGGCACGCGCCAGATCTTGCCCATGCTGCCCGTTGACTCAAGCAGGCGGGCGATCGCGAACCCGTGCCTGGGCTCCTCGCACACCAGGCACAACACCAGCCACTCGGCCAGCGACAGCACCGGCTCGTCCGCCGTCTGCCCGCCGTGTCCAGCCACAGGCCAAGGCTACGCGGCCCGCCCACCCAAACTGCGATCCCCACGTCGTGCCGTTGTGGGGGCTGGCGGGGGTTGGCCTGGCCTCGCGCGGGGGTTGGCGGAGGTTGGTGAGGCCCCACGTCGTGCCGTTGTGGGGGCCCTGGCGCCCACGTCGTGCCGTTGTGGGGGTTGGGCGGGCGGCGGCAGGCTACGGCGGGCGGCGGGGGTGGCCCGACCGCGCGGCTGGGGCACTTCGCTGTCGTATGAGCAGCAGCGATGTGCCCCAGCGGCAATCGCGGTTAGCCTTTGGCGATCATGACTTCGGTCGACTTGATGACGACGGCGACCTCGTCGCCTTCGGCGAGGTTCAGGCGCTCGCGGGAGGCGTCCGTGATCGCAGCGGTGACGATGCCCGGCTCGACGCTGACGGTGATCTCGGCCATGACCGAGCCGGACTTGACGCCCTTGACGACGCCTCTTAGCTGGTTACGTGCGCTGAGCTCCATTTAGGTGGTCCTCCTTGGGTTAGTGAGCACTACGAGTACACGCTGATCGCCTCGGCGTCGACTGATACCCACAGTTGACCGCCGCTATCCAGATTGAGGTCATCGACCGCGCGCGGCGTGACCTCGGCGGTGATCGGCGGCGTGCCGTCGATCTTGACCCGGACGCGGTCGCCGAGCAGGTCGACCGCGCTGATCTGGCCGGGCCAGACGTTGGCTCCCCCGGCCCGACCTCCCCCGGCCCGACCGTCGCCGGCCCGACCGCCGCCGGCCCGACCGCCGGCAGCCCGACCGTCGCCGGCCCGACCGTCGCCGGCCCGACTGTGATCACGAAGAACGGCATCGCCACGAAGGCCTCGGCCACGATCACGCCGGCCGTGGTGAACGGCAGGGACAGCCCGGTCGCGCTGTTGAGCGGCGCGCCGATCAGGCCCTTGCGGCCGTAGGCCAGCAGCAGCGCGATGCCGCCGACGACCGGCGGCAGCACCATCGGCAGCGTCGTCAGCCCGCGCAGCAACGGCTTGCCAGGGAATCGTCCGCGGGCGAGCAGCCAGGCCAGCGGGAAGCCGAAGGCCAGCGCGAGCGCGGTCGTCGCCACCGAGGCGACGAGCGAGAGCCAGAGCGCGTCGAGCGAGGACGAACTCGTGATCACCCTCGTCATGCTGCTCCACGGCGCCCGGATCACCAGCCCGGTCAGCGGGAGCATGAAGAACAGCGCCGCGATGACGGCGAGGCCGACTACGACCGGATTGCCGAGCTGCCGCCTGGATTCCACGCTACTTCCCGGCCGGGATGAAGCCGTAGCTGGCCAGCACCTTCTGCCCGGACGAGCCGAGCACGTAGTCCATGAAGGCGGTCGCCGCCTTCGGGTTCGGCGCCTTCTTGAGCTTCACGATCGGGTACTGCGCGGTGACGTTGTCGTTAGCCGGGATCGGCACGCCGGAGATCTTGTCGCCTGCGGCGGCCTTGACGTCGGTGACGTAGACGATCCCAGCGTCGGCCTCGCCGAGCGAGACCTTGGTCACGACCGCGCTGACGCTGGTCTCCTCGCTGACCGGGTGCACAGTGACGCCAGCTTTGGCGAAGATCTCCTTGGAATAGGCGCCGCAAGGCACCGCCGGTGCGCAGACAGCCACCTTGACATCTTTATTGGCTAGGTTAGAAATGGTCTTGATCTTCATGGGATTGCCCTTGGTGACCATGATCTCCAGGTTGTTCTTCGCGAATACCCGGGGCGATCCGGTCGCGAGGGCATCGCTGGTGACCGTCTTCATGCTCTTGGTGTTGGCGGAGGCGAACAGGTCGGCCGGGGCGGCCTGGCCGAGCTGGGTGGCCAGGGACGAGCTGCCCGCGTAATTGAACTTGACCGTGACGCCTGGGTGAGCCTTCTCGAACTGGCCGCCGATCTTGTCGAACGCGCCCTTGAGCGATGCGGCGGCGACGACGCCGTAGCTGCGAATCCTCATGAGCCTTGCCCCCCCATAGTCCATACCCGGCGCCGGCCCGCGCTAAGGCCAAGGGCTGGCCAGCCGGCGGTCAGGTACCCGATAGTGACGTGGGGCTTTGCCCGGCGGTAGTCTCTGTGTGACTAGTTGGAAGCAGCAGTGCTGACAAGTGCGCCCGCCTTGGAGGCCGATTGTGTCCGCGGAGTTGATCTGCCAGGCCAACGGTGCCGCGCGGGCCGGAACGCCGGCCGCCGCCTCACCCCAGCGCGCGGCGGGCCGCCCGGTCAGGCCGGTCATTGGCGTACTCGCCGACGGGACCGTGTGCTTCGCCCCGGTCGGCGAGGTGGTCGTCGACGGCGCCCTGGTCGTGTGCCACCTGTGCGGGCGGTCGTTCCGGTCGGTCGCGGCCCACCTGAACTCGCACGGCTGGACCAAGGAGCGCTACTGCGACGCGTTTGGCCTGGAACGAGGCCAGTCGCTGGAAAGCGACCATACCCGCAAGCTGCGCGCGGCCGCCCTGGCCGCGCGGTTGCTGTTCGAGCCGGCGATGCGCGAGGGCAGCGCCGCTGGCCGTGCCAGGGCCAGGGCCGGGCTGCTCACGGCGGATGCGGCCGCGGCCGCCAGGGGCCGGTCTTTTCCACAACAACGCCGCAAAAAGGCCGCAGCGGCGCGGACGAAAAACCCGTCCGCTTCCGTGGCCAAGGCAAACAGGGACCGGGCGCGGCAGCGCCTTGTCGTCGTCGCGGCGGCCGCGGCGGAGCGGCTTGGATACGCCGACATCGGGGCGCTCGTGGCGGACCGCACCCGGCAGGGCTCGAGCCTGGCCGCGATCAGTCGCGAAGCCGGGCTGCACAAGGACTGGCTGGCCCGGCACTTGCGGACGGTTGACCCGGTCGCGGCGCAGGTGGTGGCCCAGGCGGCCACTGAGGCGGTACGGGCGCGCTGGCTGCCAGCGGTGCGCGCGCTGGGATACGCCGACCTGGCGTCGTATCTCCGGCAGCGGCACGGGCAGGACCATCAGACGGTGTCGGCGATGGCGGCCGAGCTTGACGTCTCCAGGCACGCGGTGCAGGCGGCGCTGCGCGAGCAGGGCGTGGCGGTCATTGCCCACGCCGCCAAGCGCCACGCCGCTGACCAGCGCGCCGCCGCGGTCGCGGCCGGCCTGGGGTTCGCTTCGGTCGGCGACTACATCAGCCAGCGCCGGGCCCAAGGCCTGACCTGGCGCGCGATCGCGGCCGAGTCGGGGGAGCCGCAGACGTGGCTGCGGCGCCAGGCTGTGTAGCTTTTCGCCTCCGGGCTCCCGCCCAGGCGGGGCTCCTTAGCCCAGAGGGCTAGGTAGGGTTGCGGTTGTGATAAGCCGGGCTGACTATGACGAGCCGCCGGTACCGGCCTTCCTGTTCGACCTGGACGGGACGTTGATCGACAGCGTCTACCAGAACGTGATCGCCTGGCGGAACGCGCTCAGCAAGCTGAGCATCGACCTGTCGGTCTGGCGGATCCACCGCCGGATCGGGATGAGCGGCGGGCTCTTCGTCTCGGCGCTGCTGCGGGAGACCGGCTGCACGCTGTCGCAGGCCGATATCGAGTCGCTGCAAGAAGATCACCTGGCCGAGTACCTGAGCCAGCTCGACTCGGTGCGGCCGCTGCCGGGCGCACGGCCGCTGCTGGCGGCGCTCACCGAGCACGGCGTGCCCTGGGCGATCGCGACCAGCGGCCGGGCCGCGATGGCCAGGCGGGCGCTGCCGATGCTCGGGCTGCCCGACGACGCGCCCATGGTGACCCGCGACATGGTCAGGCACGCCAAGCCTGATCCTGACCTGTTCCTGGCGGCGGCCGCGCTGCTCGGGGCCGATCCGAGGTCGGCCTGGGTCGTGGGTGACAGCGTGTGGGACATGCTGGCGGCCAGGCGGGCGGGAGCGCTCGGCATCGGCTTGCTGTCCGGCGGCTACGGCCGGGAGGAGCTTGAGCGGGCGGGCGCTTACCGGGTCTACGCTGACCCGGCCGAGCTACTGGCTCGTGCCGACGAGGTCGGCGTTCGCGACCTGATGCCGGGTCCGCAAGATCTCTAGCGTGGGCCGGCGGCGGCCCGCTCCTGGCGGTCGGCTCCCGGCGGGCCCCGCCGGCGTCGGCCTCAGTCGGCGAGGCGGTGCAGGACGAAGAGGCCGCCGTGGGCTGGCTGGTCGCGGCGCTGGTCTTCGGTGGCCACGTACTCATCGAGCACGGCCACGATTCGGCGGTCAAGCTCGGCGAGGTCATCGGGCGACAAGTGCAGGCTGAACCGCTCGAAGGTCGCGACCGAGCTGGGGCCGGCCTCCTGGAGTTCCGCCGCGAACGCCTCGACGGGGGCCAGCCCTACCTCGGGGCCCTCGCCGTCGAGCGGGCCTTCCAGCCACCAGGACTGACCGGTCGAGCGGTAGGGCTTCTCCAGCGCGCCGCTGTCGCCAGTGCGCACCGGAGCGGGCTCGAGCAGGCCAGCGTCGACGAGTTGCCGCACGTGATAGAGCACCGTGCCGGGATCCTTGGCCAGGCGATCGGCTAGCTGCTTGTTCGTCATCTCGTGCTGCCCGCAAAGCCGCAGGATCCGCAACCGCAGCGGATGGCCGAGCGCCCGCACCTCCTTGACCGTCGCCGCCCGCCGGGCCCGCGCTGTCCCGCCGGCTCCTGTATCGACATCCACGGTTCGATCATAGTCCATCGATCGACCTGCACCCATCGATTGATTTTTCTCAATCGCTGTGCGATCCTCAACCGGTGACCGCTGACAACCCCGCCCCCGTGAGCGCGCCCGCGATTCCTCGGCCCAGGAGCTCCAGTCGGCCCGGTCGGTCAGGCCGCTCCAGTCGGCCCGGTCGGCCCGGTCGGCCCAGCCAGTCCAGTCGGCCCAGTCGGCCCAGTCGGCCCAGCCTCGGCAAGGCGTACTGGCGCCTGCTGAGCGCGGCGGGGCTCTCCGATCTCGCCGATGGCGTGACCAAGGTCGCGTTGCCGCTGGTGGCGATCCATTTCACCCGGTCGCCGGTGCTGATCGCCGGGCTCTCGTTCGCGGTGACGCTGCCCTGGCTGTTGTTCGCCCTCCAGGCCGGCGCTCTCGCCGACCGGCTCGACCGGCGCAAGGCGATGCTCGGCGCCAATTGCGCTCGCGCGCTCCTCATCGGCGTGATCATCGTCGCGATCGCGCTGGGAGCTGGCTCGATCTTGGCCCTGTACGTCGTCGCGCTGTCGGTCGGGATCGCCGAGACGATCTACGACACCTCGGCGCAGTCGATCGTGCCCCAGATCGTGGGCAGGGACCAGCTGTCGAGGGCCAACGGGCGGCTCTACGCCGTGCAACTGGCCGCTAACCAGTTCATCGGCCCGCCGCTGGCCGGCGTCCTCGTCGCCGTGAGCGCGGTGGCCGCGTTCACGGCCCCGGCCGCGTTGTGGGTGGTGGCCGTCGGCGTGCTGTTGCTCGTGCCGGGCCGGTTCAAGATCGAGCGCGATCAGCACAGCACGATTCGGGCCGACATCGCCGAGGGCCTGCGATTCCTGTGGGGCAACCGGCTGCTGCGGACTCTCGCCACGATGGTCGGCCTGTTCAATGTGGCGACCACCGCCACGATGGCGATCCTCGTCCTCTTCGCGGTCGGCCCCAGGTCCGCGATGGGGCTCTCGCAGCAGGCCTATGGCCTGCTGCTCGCCGCGACCGCCGCCGGGAGCGTGATCGGGTCGTTCCTGGCCGAGTGGGTGACCAGGGTGCTTGGCCGGGCCAGGACCCTGGCGATCTCGCTCGTGGGCGGCTCCCTGTTCCTCGGCGTCCCGGCCCTGACCGTGAATCCCTATGTGATCGGCGTCGGCTTCTTCGTCGGCGGGATTGGCGTCATGTTCTGGAACGTCGTGACGGTGTCGTTCCGCCAGCGGATCACCCCGGACCGGTTGCTCGGGCGGGTCAACAGCTGCTACCGGCTGGTCGCGTGGGGCACCATGCCGCTCGGGGCGGCGCTCGGCGGCGTGCTGGGCCAGTGGCTGGGTCTGCGCACCGTCTTCGCCGTCTTCGCTGTGATGACCTTGCTGCAGCTCACCGGGCTACTGGTGGTGACCAACGCCCGGATGGATGCCGCCGAGCGTGCCACCGAGGCCAGCTCATGATCGCCACTTAGTACAGCGGCAGCCCGCGGGCCAGGCCCAGGCTCAGGCGGCGGCGCGGGCTCGGGCCGACTGGGCCGACAGCGACTCGCTGTACTCGCCGCCTGCGCGCATCCCGCTGATAAGCGGAGAGTGGGCCAGGACGAACGCGCCCGCGAAGGCGACCAGGAGCGAGAGCGCCTCGAGCGGGATGGCCGAGCCGCTGGTCGCGAGGTCATCGCCGAACAGGCCGACGCCGATGAGGATGCTGGCCAGCGGATCGACGAGCACCAGCGTCGACTGGGACGCCACGATCGGCCCCGCGTGCATCGCGTTCTGGGTCAGGAAGACAGCGGCGACCCCGAAGATGGCCAGCGCGTAGGTCTGCCAGTGCCGGTACAACTGAGTCCAGTCGACCGCGGCGTAGTCGGAGACGATCTTCGTGCAGGCCGCGGTGAAGGCGAAGCTGACCGCCGCGGCCGAGCCGAACATGGCCGCCCGCCACCAGCGCGGGCCGCGCAGCGCCAGCATGACGGCGATGGCGATGAGCGCGATCGCCGCGCCGGCCGCGATCGCCCATCGCCACAGTGGTGGCGGCACCATCCCGTACTGGGGATGGGCGAAGTAAAGGAAGCCGGCGACGCCAGCGGTGACCGCGACAGACCCTAGCCACTCACGCGTCCCCATCTTGAACCCGAACCAGATCGCCAGGATCGCCGCGAGGAAGACCAGTTCGACCGTGAGGATCGGTTGGACCTCCGACAGCCGGCCGAAGTGCAAGGCGATCGCCTGGACCACGAAAGAGACCAGCATGAGCGCGAAGCCGAGCAGCCAGACGCCGCGCCGGAGGGCGTATCGCATCAAGCTGAACCGCAACGTCGTGTCTTCGGGCGCGTTCTCGACGCCCATCCGCTGAAACACGCTGGTCAGCGCGTTCGCGAGAGCGGCAATCAACGCCAAGGCATAGACCAAAGGGCTCAGCCTCCATCCCGAGAGGCAGTCATCACACGCACATAACTCTAGTGAGGGGCAAAATAGTCCAGCTGACGCGAGTAGATGTGGAACGACAAATCCGCCGATATACCATCATGTCTATGTGCCAGCGGGCCCGGCCGCGGCCTGGCCCGAACCCGCCAGCGCTGAACGTCGGCTCAGCTGAGCTGCGCGAGCCCCTTCTGCAGGTCGGCGCCATCCATCACCGGAGCGAGGTCGACCTCGGCGTTGAGTTGGGTGAAGAAGGGCTCGGCGAACTGGGGAATGTCCGGCGCGTCTGGCAGGTCGAAGATCATGTACGCCGTGCGCCGCCCGTCGAACGTGGTGAAGTACATCGCCTCCGGGTGCCACCGATCCACCGCCCGCTGCATGACGACGGGCAGCGACCCGTCGATGATTGCCTCGTTGCCCGACTGGACCGGAATGCTGATCCTGGCCATGACTCGCATGCTCCACCCCCGGAAAGAACGGCAAGTAACCTCGTAGCACGCTACGTTACCAGTTCGTTACTCTCCGGCGATAGATCAAGAATCGGACGGGATCGGTCCGGCCGCCCGGCCCGCTTGGGCAAGCAGTTCAGGTCGTCCGCTCTGCCGGACCATGATCATGTTATTCCTCCGGAACATGGACCGGTACGAATAACATGATCTTTTTCGATCAGGTGGACACGACGGTTACAAACGATTGCAGGCGGTCCGTTGGTGCGCCAGCGGTGGATTGGTGCGCCAGCGGTTGGTACGCAGGCCGCTGGGTTAGCGCGCAAGCCGGTGGCCGGTGCGCAAGCCGGTGGCCGGTGTTGCAATCGGGGTTGGGGCGCATGCCGGTGGCCGGTGAGTGAGCCCGTAAGCCGGTGGGTTAGGGCGCAAGCCAGTGGCCGGTGAGTGAGCGCGCAAGGCGGTGGCCGGTGCGCAAGCCGGTGGCCGGGTGCGCAGGGCGGTGGTTGGTGCGCAGGCGGTGGTTGGTGCGCACGCGGTAGATGGTGCGCACGCGGTAGATGGTGCGCGCGCGGTGGTTGGTGCGCAGGCGGTGATCCGCGCGGCGCCAGCCTGCGCGATGGCCCCCGTCGGCGCGGGTCGTTCCACCGTGGCCGTCTACGGCTGATGGTCCCGCTGACGGTAGCGGCCGTCAGCGGGACCATCAGTCCGGCCTGCCCCCCTAGGTTGTGAATAGCAAATCGCGAATTCGGCTCATGTGCCTATCCCCGAACTCGGGGATGTTCGGTCGGCCCGCCCGGCCTAGAATGCGCGCTACCGCCCGCATATGGCACTGACTGCGCGGCACTGCCCGCGTTGACTGACTTATCACCTTAACTACCAGGTCAGAGCAGGAGCGCCGGAGCGGGTGAGCCTGCCAGATGCCCAGCCGCTCAGACCCAGGCCCCGGCGTAGCGTGGGGCTAGCTGGATGAGCAGATGACCAAGATAGGCGAGAGATGATGGTCGATCCTGTGGTGGCGGTTGCGCACGTCACCACGCCCGCCGGGCGGGTCATTGCCATCCCTCCTGGCAGCCGCCTAGTGTTCGGCCGCGGACCCGACGCTGACCTCATCATCCCGGCCGGGCGGGGGTTGTCCCGGCGGGCCGGGGCGATCACCGCGATCGCGGGCGGCGCCCTGGTCGCCAACATCAGCTACACGCACGCGCTCTATGCCGAAGGGGACGGCTTCCGGATCCGGCTGCCCAGGCTGGACGAGCCCGGTGAGCCGTCCGGCGGCTGGTTCGTGTCGCGGGGAACGGCGCTCGTCGGCTCCAGGGCCATGCTCGATGAAGGCCAGCCGCTCCGGCTCGTCGTATCGTCCCGGTCGGCTCACGGCGAGAACCTGGAGCCTCACGCAGGCCTGAACGGCGACGGCGACGGCGACGGCCACGGCCAGGGGCCGGAAGGCGGCCCTGGCGGCGACGCTACCGTCTTGCCGCTCTACCTGGACCCGAACACCAAGCTGTTCCTGGTGGCCCTGATCTGGTGCCAACCGTGGCTGATCGATCCGGCTCGCAGCACGCCGATCCCGAGGACTCCCGAGATCGCCAGGGCAGCGCTTGAGGTAACCGACGCGCACCATGAGATCGAGTGCTTCGACACCGACCCGGCGTTCCGCGACCGGTTGTCGGCGCGGGTGGGCGAGCACCTGAAGGTGCTTCGCCGCAAGATCAGCGAGCGCGGGCTGGTGCGGGCCGATATCAGGTTGTCCGATGAGGTAGCGGTCGGCGTGCTCATCGAGAACGGCGTCATCACCGCCGCTGACCTTGACCGGCTCTCTGACCCGGCCTGGTGCTCCCGCCAGGAGGACCTCTGGTGGACGCGCTCCTGAGGCAGGCGGCGACCACCGGCAGGCGACCACCGGCCGGCGACCACCGGCCGGCGACCACCGGTCGGCACCACCACTACTGCGGCGGTGCTGGTGGTGAACCCTGTCCTGGCGGCGGGCCCTTGATCGGCGGCGCGTGGACGGTGAACGAGGCCGTCAGCCGGGAGCCCGCCTCGGTCACGATCACCTTGTAGCGGCCCGGCGGTATCGGGCGCCGGAAGAACGCGTGGCCTTGGTTGAGGCCGAAGTCGAACGAGCCGGCGAGATCAGCCGTGACCCGCACTGACCTCTTGACGCCGACGATTCGGATGGTGACCGGCCGGATCGGGGACCAGTCCCGGCCCTCGATCACGAAGCCCGTAAACGAATCGCCCTGCTTCTGGTCGATCTTGATGTAGGGCTTGCCGCCCGGGTCATAGGAAGTCCCGGCAAAGGGCGGCGGCGGCTTGATCGTTGGACCGCCTCCAGTCGGGCGCTGGCTCGTGGCGGCGAGGTGGCTGGGGAACAGGTAGGAGCCCGCCGCGACGCCGCCGCCGATTAGGGCCAGGGCCGCTAGCACCGAGCCGGCGCCGACCATCGCCCGGCTGCGCCTGGCCCACCGCGGGCCCGCGCCGCTGGCGGAGTCGGTGCCGCCCTGGCGGGGCTGTGAGGCTCGTGGGCTGGCCGAATGCCGGGACCGGCGCGGCGAGCTTGGCTGGGGAATGGAGCCGAGCGTGTCGTCAGGATCGGCGCGCTGGCCGGGCTGGCTCGCGGGTCGTGGATCCTGGCGGTAGGCGTCGATCAGGGCAAGTACCGGCGGCGGCAGCGGCGCCTGCCCGAATGGCCCGTCACCGCCGCCCCCGCCCCTGGCCAGGTGGGCGAGCACCGAGGCGGAGGTAGGACGCAGCCGAGGATCGCGCTCCAGGCAGGCGAGCACCGCCTCGGTCAGGTCGGCCGGCAGCCCGCTGATGTCAGGCGCATCGGTAGCGAGATGCACCAGGACGTCCATCACCGAGTCCCCTGTGTAGGGGCCGTGCCCGGTCGCGGCGAACAGGATCGTGGCGCCGAGCGAGTACACGTCGCTGGCTGTGGTCGCCCGGCGGGTGTCCCTCGCCTGCTCCGGCGCCATGTAGGCCGGCGTGCCCACCGCGCCCCTGGTCATCGTGAGCTGGATGCGCTCGGCGGCCCTGGCCACGCCGAAGTCGATCACGCGCGCGCCGTCGGGGGAGACGAGCACGTTGGATGGCTTCAGGTCGCGGTGCACCAGGCCGACCCCGTGAATGGACTCAAGTGCCTCGGCGCAGCCGGCCGCGAGCCAGCGGACGGCGGGCACGGACAGCGGGCCGCAGGTCTGCACCAGCGTGCTCAGCGAGGGGGCGGGCACGTAGGCCGTCGCCAGCCACGGCACGTCGGCCTCGGGATCGGCCCCGACCACGGGCGCGGTGAACGCGCCGCTAACCCGCCGGGCGGCGGCCACCTCATTGGCGAACCTGGTGCGGAAGTCTGGCTCCTCGGCGAACTCGATCCTGATCGTCTTGACCGCGACGAGCCGGCCGGCCGCCGAACGGCCGAGGTACACGCGCCCCATCGCGCCCGCGCCGAGCCTGCCGATGAGGGTGAAACCGCCCATCCGCTCCGGATCCCATGGCCGCAACGGCTCGATGAGCGGGGGATGGACGTCGTTGATGACGCTTTCGGTGGCAGGCAGGAGCGCTCCTCGGATACCGCAATTACCCCGAATGATATTACCGATTAGCCTCGCATATGGCCTACGTACGGTTATCCAGGCGCCACCCTCGGTATTGCCCGCACATGGGTGTCAGTCGGCGTCAGCCGCCCCGGTCTCCGCTGAGCGTGCGGTCGGCCTGAAGCTCGCGACCAGCCTCGCCACCAGGGTGGCCAGGAAGACCTGACCGCTCATCGCCTCGATCATGGCGACGGCGCGGCCGCCAGCCTCGGCAGCGGTGAAGTCGCCGTAGCCGAGCGTGGTCAAGGTGGTGAAGCTGAAGTACTGGAAGGTCGCCGAGGTTCCCGGCTGGTGGTGCGCGAAGAACTGACGGCCGAGCAGGAAGTAAATGGCCGAGTAGTAGGCCGCGAACATCAGGCCGATGATCAGGTAGGCGCTGATCGCGCCGTAGATGCTCTGCATGGTCACGGTCGGCATCAGCAGGATCTGCCTGACCAGCACGACGACGATGAACAGCAGCAGGAGCCCGGTCCACACGGACGCCACGGCCCGCGAGGCGTCGCTGTGGATGCTGGCCGAGATCACGATCATCACGAACGAGAAGACCAGGCCGACGACGACCGCCAGGCGGGCGGAGCGGTTGCGCACCGGCGAGTTCCGCAGCGCGAGCAGGCCAACCGCCGTGAACAAGCCGAGCTCGAGTGCGCCCACCCAGTAAGTGCGCAGGAATGCCCCGAGCAGGTAGCTGCTCAGCAAGAGCAGCAGGAGCAGCCCGTAGCGGCGCCCGGCTGCCCGCGGGCTTTGCCTTCGCCGCTGATTGGCGCCGGCATCGCCCCGGTCAGCCTCGTGGCTTGACGTCTCGATCCCCCATGCCGACGTGGCCCCGTCGCGGCGTAGCCGCGACGGGGCCTTTGCTGCCTATAAGTTCTTAGCCCTAACCGGCAGGGGCTAGAACTCGTTGGCATATGGACGTGGAGTCAGCAGCGCCCAGATGATGAAGGCGTCGAGGGCGATCATGATGATCGACCACAGTGGCTGGTAGGGAATGAACACGAAGTTGGCGATGGCGCTAAGCACGGCCAGGAACGCGCCAACGTAGCGCGCCCAGGCCATGCCGAGGAACACGCACATGCCAGCGGCGAAGATCACGACGCCGAGCGCTAGCTCGAGCCATCCCCAGCCGCGGATGTTGTACCTGAACGCGTAGGTCGGCGCCGTGGTGAAGACGTGACCGTGCGAAAGCGCCACGATCGCGACGACGACCATCCAGAGCCCGCTGAGCAGCATGAGCGTGCCTGCCAGGGCCGTGAAGCCGATGATGGCTCCGCGGTGGTCGGTGGCGTGGCGGCCGCCGCCCTGGTAGTCGCGGCCCGTAGCCGGATAGTCCCGGCCCTGCGCCTGCGCTGTCATCTGCCCCTGGCCGGACATCCGTCCCTGATCGGGCACCCGTCCCTGATCGGACATCTGGTCACCCGCCTGGCCCTGCGCTTGCCCACCGGCTTGGCCCTGGGCCTCTCCTTGCTCATAGCCCATCGTTGAGCCTGATGCGCCGGCTTGCCGATCGGATGCACTACTCATGTCAAGCCGCCCCCTTCTCTTGCTAGTCACGAGCGTTAACTCGTGACCTTGGCCCGCAGGCGCCTATCGTCGCTTCCCCCTGGCGGCCGGCGAGTATGTCGATCACCATCGTCCTTACCCGATCCATCTGGCCAAACGCGCGTTCACCTGGACCTTTGCCCAGGATCTGGCCTGAGCCGGCGTCGGCCGGGCCACCTAGGCGGCCACCTAGACGGCCGCCAGCGGCTCCCGTTCGCCTCCTGGCCGCCCCGCCTCGCCGCCGCGGCGAAGCTGGAACGCCAGGATCGCGGCCAGGATCCCGTAGACGATCAGCCAGATGCCGATGACGGAGACGAGCACCGTCAGCGAGATCGTCGGCCAGAAGAGCACGATCAGGCCGGCCGCGAGGCTCAGCAACCCGCTGAGCACGGTGATGCCGCGTCCTGGGAACCGTCCGGCGAACGCGCCGGCCGCGATGTCAGAGATGCCGTGGATCACCCAGAACAGCCCGACGATGATGGCGAGCGCGGTGATCGTGAAGTGGTAATGCCTGATGCAGAACAGGCCAAGGATGATGGCGATCAGGCCGATCACGACGCTGGCGACCCGCTTGCCGCCGGTGACCTCGTGGGCGGTGAAGCCGTCCATCAGCCGCAGCACCCCGGCCACGATCAGCGCGATCCCGATCAGGATCGCGACGATCGCGAGCGTCTCCTTGGGCCACGCGAGCAGGATCGCGCCGATCACGACGCTGCCGATCCCGGCCGCCAGGAAGGCCGGCCAGGCGGCCGAGGCGAGGTCAGGCCCGAGCCTGGCGAGGTCACCGCTGCCTTCGCCGCGGTACCCTCCGGCCCGCGACCCTCCGGCCCGCACGCGCTCAGCCGAGCCTGGCGCATCGGCTTCGGTGTAGGGCCTGGTCTGGTCAGGCGGCGCGCTGCCGCCGGGTCCTGAGCCTGGTGCGGCCTGGCCTTCCGGTCCCTGGGCGGAACGCGGTGTGGTCATGTCGACCTCCTTAGCCGCCGAGTAGGGCGGGTGCCATTGGTATCAGCGCGGCCAGTACGCGGCCAGGAAATCGCGCCGCGAATCCGGCGAAGCGGATAAATGACACCTGCCTTTCTGGTTGCGTCCGCGCTGTCACTCATAGTGAGGTGGCTGGGCGAAGCCGATCACCACCCGTGGCGGGTGAATGTGCCCGCCAGGCCATAGACTTGGCGCCTTAGGGCGGGTTCCACTGGACACGCCCTCCGCCGCCGCGTCACGTTCAGGCCCGCGGTGCCAATCAAGAGCACGGAATTTCAAGAGCACGCAATTTCAAGAGCACGGAATCCCCGAATCCGGCGGGGTGATTCCGTGCCGGTAGCAGCCAGCCGGACAGCCAAGGAGTGACCCCGTCGTGAAGACCGACGTCGAGGAACTGAGCCCGACCCGAGTGCGCCTTACGGTCGAGGTGCCGTTCGATGAGCTCAAGCCAAGCCTGGACCACGCCTACCGCGAGGTCGGCCGCCAGGTCAGGATTCCGGGATTCCG
Organism: Streptosporangiaceae bacterium; assembly: GCA_035511035.1. GTDB lineage: Bacteria > Actinomycetota > Actinomycetes > Streptosporangiales > Streptosporangiaceae > Chersky-822. The sequence continues at coordinate 16,739 of DATKFV010000118.1, read as the reverse complement.
GCCCGGTCACGTCCCCCGACAGGTTCTTGACCAGCGCATCGGCCGCGGCGCCGTGCTCGAGCAGGCGATCAACGAGGCCATGCCTGACTTCCTTGAGCAGGCCGTACGCGAGGCCCAGGTCGTGGTGCTCGGCACCCCCGAGGTAGAGGTCACCAAGCTCGACGACGGCACCGAGATCGCCTTCACCGCCGAGGTCGATATCCGGCCGAACTTTGACCTTCCCGACATCGAGGACCTGCGCGTCGTGGTCGATGACGCCGACGTGGACGTCGACCAGGTCGAGGAGTACCTGCGGGTCTTGCGGGAGCGGTTCGCCTCGCTGCTGTCGGTGGACCGGCCGGTCCGAGGCGGTGACTACGTGTCCATTGACCTGTCGGCTCAAGTCGACGGACAGGACGTGGCCGACGCCCAGGCGAGCGGGATCTCCTACGAGGTCGGCAGCGGGTCCATACTCGACGGCCTGGACGAGGCGCTGATCGGCATGAGCGCCGAGCAGACCGCGACGTTCACCTCGGAACTGGCCGGGGGTGAGCACGAGGGCAGCGTGGCCGACGTGACCGTGACCGTCCGCAGCGTCAAGGTCAAGGACCTGCCCGAGCTTGACGACGACTTCGCGCAGTCGGCGAGCGAGTTCAACACGGTCGGCGAGCTTCGCTCGAACACGCGCAAGCAGATGGAGGCGATGCGCCGGGCCGGGCAAGCGGGCCAGGCGAGGGACCGTGCGATCGAGGCGCTGCTCGACCAGATCGACATGCCGCTGCCGCAGTCCGTGGTCGATCACGAGATCGAGCACCGGCATGAGTCGCTCGACGAGGAGCTTGGCCGGGCTGGCCTGACGCTAGAGCAGTACCTGGAGGGGCGCGACCTGACCCAGGCCGACCTCGACAAGGAACTCGGCGACGACGTCAGGCGCACCGTCAGGGCCAGGTTCATCCTCGACAAGATCGCCGAAGTGGAGGAGATCGGAGTCGAGCAGGACGAGCTGGCCCAGTACGTGACCCAGATCGCCTACCAGCAGGGCGTGTCGCCTGACGCGCTGGCCGGGCAGCTGACGAGCTCAGGCCAGCTCGGGGTCGTGGTCTCTGACCTGCGGCGCTCGAAGGCCGCCGATTTGCTGGCCCATCGGGTGAAGGTTACTGATGAGTCCGGCCGTAACGTTGATGTCGGTGCTCCGCTGACCGAAGAGGACACCGACGAGGACGAAGCGGCACCGGCCGAGCCGGCCGATGAGGCTGGCGAGGAAGGCGCCGGACGGGGCCGGGCGAGCCGCCGAAGTGCTGCCAAGCGCGGCGCGGTCACCGGCGAAGAGCCAGTTAAGGCAGCAAAGGGTCGTGGGAAGCGGTCAGCCAAGGAGCCCGCCGAGCAGGCGGAAGCGGAGGACGCGGTCGAGACGACAGCGGAGGCCGACGCCGGCTAGGCAGGTGCGCTGGCGTCGCGGGAGCGATGACGCTGCCGGCGTGACGTCGGCTGGGTGCCGCCGTTTGCGCCGGGAGCGAACGGCCCTGGCCGATCCTGGCCGGTCGTGGTCGGCCGGCTGCGCCTAGAGCGAACAGGGCGCAGCGGTGGACGTGACCGCGTCAGCGGCGGGTTAGGGTCGCATTCGTAGAAGTCAGCCAGTCACAAGCCAGCCAGTCAATGGCGCGACGGCAGCGCGGTAGTCGCGATGCCTGATCAATGTGAGGAGGGCACCGTGACCATACCGGGAGACGACCAGCTGCCGGCCCAGATACTCGCGCGGGCCACGGAGGCCCCGGCTTTTCCGATAGGTGACCAGCTGTTCCAGCGGTTGCTGCGGCACCGCATCATCTTCCTTGGCCAGCAGGTCGACGACGACCTCGCGAACCGGATCTGCGCCGAGCTCGTGCTGCTGGCCGCCGAGGATCCCAAGCGCGACATCAACATCTACATCAACTCGCCGGGCGGCTCCGTCAGCGCGGGCCTCGCGATCTACGACATGATGCAGTACGTCCCGAACGACGTCGCGACCTACGCGATGGGCATGGCGGCGTCGATGGGGCAGTTCCTGCTCTGCGCCGGCGCCCCTGGCAAGCGCTATGCGATGCCGCACGCGCAGGTCATGCTGCACCAGCCGCACGGCGGCATCGGCGGAACGGCCTCCGACATCAGGATTCAGGCCGAGCAGATCCTTTACGTGAAGCGGATCCTGGCCGAGCGGACGGCCATGCACACCGGGCAGACGGTCGAGCAGGTAGAAAAGGACTCTGACCGGGACCGGTGGTTCACCGCCGATGAGGCCAAGGAGTACGGGTTCATCGACCACGTCGTGCGCAACGCCGACGAGGTCTCGGCGAACGGCGTGGGCTCATGAACATCGACCCAGGGACGGAGAGCATGAGGGTGGGGGCGAGCATGACCGGAGCGGCCAGGATGGCGCCGGTGGAAGCCAGGTACGTGCTGCCGTCGTTCGTAGAGCGCACGCCGTACGGGATCAAGGAGATGAACCCGTACAACAAGCTGTTCGAGGAGCGCATCATCTTCCTCGGCGTGCAGATCGACGACGCGTCGGCCAACGACGTGATGGCCCAGCTGATCACGCTCGAGTCGATCGACCCTGACCGGGACATCCTGATGTACATCAACTCGCCCGGCGGGTCGATGACCTCGATGATGGCGATCTACGACACCATGCAGTACGTCAAGCCAGACATCCAGACGTTCTGCCTCGGCCAGGCGGCCTCGGCCGCGGCCGTGCTGCTGGCGGCGGGCACCAAGGGCAAGCGGATGGCGCTGCCGAACTCGCGGATCCTGATCCACCAGCCGGCCATCGAGAGCGGCTATGGTCAGTCCAGTGACCTGGAGATCCAGGCCCGTGAGATCCAGCGGATGCGCCAGGCGATGGAAGCTGTTCTTGCCCGGCACACTGGCAGGGACGAGGAAGAGATCCGGCACGACATCGAGCGGGACAAGTTCCTCACGGCCGCCGAGGCCAAGGAGTACGGACTGGTAGATGACGTACTGACCATGCTGAAGCGGCAGCCGGATGTAGTGTCTTCCTAAGGGCGTGACGCAGCGTTGCGGCGCGCAGGTGGTCGAAGCCCCGTGGAAGCGACTACCGTTTGAAGCGAGGTACGTTCGAGTCCAGTCGGCGACCGGCAGGCCAGCGGTGAGAGTTACCGCTGCTGAAACTGCGGCGCGGGCGAGGAAGTAGACCGTAGCTGGTTCGATTGGCCCGTGTCGGGTGGTGCAGGAGAGGGAGAAATGCGGTGGCACGCATTGGCGATGGCGGCGACCTGCTGAAGTGCTCGTTCTGCGGTAAGAGCCAGAAGCAGGTCAAGAAGCTGATAGCCGGGCCCGGCGTGTACATTTGCGACGAGTGCATAGACCTGTGCAACGAGATCATTGAAGAGGAGCTTGTTGAGCGATCTGAGGTCAAGTGGGACAGCCTGCCGAAGCCCCGCGAGATCTACGAGTTCCTTGACTCCTACGTGATCGGCCAGGAGAAGGCCAAGAAGGGCCTCTCGGTCGCGGTCTATAACCACTACAAGCGGATCCAGTCCGGTGGCGAGCGGGTCGCCGAGGACGGCGTCGAGCTCGCCAAGTCGAACATCTTGCTGCTCGGGCCGACCGGCTCAGGCAAGACCCTGCTCGCCCAGACGCTGGCCAGGCTGCTGAACGTGCCGTTCGCGATCGCGGACGCGACGGCGCTCACCGAGGCCGGCTACGTCGGGGAGGATGTCGAGAACATCCTGCTCAAGCTGATCCAGGCGGCCGACTACGACGTGAAGAAGGCCGAGACGGGGATCATCTACATCGATGAGATCGACAAGATCGCCCGCAAGAGCGAGAACCCGTCGATCACCAGGGATGTCTCCGGCGAGGGCGTCCAGCAGGCCCTGCTGAAGATCCTTGAGGGCACGACCGCGTCCGTGCCGCCCCAGGGTGGTCGCAAGCATCCGCACCAGGAGTTCATCCAGATCGACACGACGAACGTGCTGTTCATCTGCGGTGGCGCGTTCGCGGGCCTTGAGAAGATCATCGAGCAGCGGGTCGGCCGCAGCGGCATGGGCTTCGGCGCCGTGCTGCGGGTCAAGACCGACCGCGTCACCTCGGACCCGTTCGCCGATGTCATGCCGGAGGATCTGCTGAAGTTCGGCATGATCCCCGAGTTCGTCGGCAGGCTCCCCGTCATCACCAGCGTCCACAACCTGGACCGCGAGGCCCTGATCCGCATCCTCACCGAGCCGAAGAACGCCCTGGTCCGCCAGTACCGGCGGCTGTTCGAGCTGGACGGGGTCGACCTCGAGTTCACCGAGGACGCCCTCGAGGCGGTCGCCGACCAGGCGATCCTGCGCGGCACCGGCGCCCGCGGCCTGCGGGCAATCCTGGAAGAAGTCTTGCTGTCGGTGATGTACGAGGTGCCCAGCAGGAAAGACGTGGAGCGGGTCGTCATCACGGCTGAAGCAGTACTCGAGAACGTGAACCCCACCATCGTCCCAAGGGACGTCGCGCGCCGGACCCCCCGCGAGAAGTCCGCCTGATCCTCGGCGCCCTCGCAACTCTCAGGAACCCCGCGCCGCGCAATTCCACAGGTTCCAGCGCATCCCGCAACTCAGGCGCACCGCAATTCCAGGACTCCCGGGCACCGGCAGTTCCCCGGTCCCCGCGCAGCTCCCCCGCTCCCCGGTCCCCGCGCCGCTCCCCGGTCCCCGCGCCGCTCCCCGGTCCCCGCGCCGCGCAGTTCCGTGATCAAGGAAATTCCTTGATCACGGAGATCGCGCCGAATTACTACGCGCTGAATCTCCGGCGTCCTTACCGGACCATGATCAGGGAGTCTTGCCAGGGTGCTTGAGCTCGGTAGGCCCCGCTCCGATGTTCCGTGATCGAGGAATGCGTCGTGATCACGGAGGATCGGCGAGTGCCGGGGTCAGCCTGGCTGGAGGTCCAGGCGCATGACGGGCATGAGGACGGCTAGCTCGTTGCCTCGGGTGTCGGAAGTGGGGGAGAGCAGCGCGCCGTAGGTGCGGTCGGTGGCCCAGGCGCAGACCGAGACCGTGGTGTTGTCGATCAGCGCGATCGCGCAGCGGGCACTGCCGCCGCGCTTGCCGGGTTCGGCGGTCCAGGACGACTCAGGCGTGCTCGTCTGGATCAGGCTGGCTATGAGCCGGCTGACCGTCGCCGTGGGTGAGCCCAGGTCGGAACGCGAGTTGTAGCCCAGGTAAAGTACCCAGCCTGGCTGGTCGGTGACCGGGTCGAGGGAGCCTGGCTCGCGGTAGACGGCCGACGGCTGGCCCACCTGGCTTCCGGAGGTGGTGTCGAAGCGCTGGACGAAGTCGTGGATGAGGATGATCGTGGCTGGGTTCCGGACTGGCTGGTAGTGCCTGGGCAGTCCGCCTGCCACGGCCGGGGCCGGGACGGCGAGCGGGCTCGCGGCGGCTGTCGACCCGATCGCGGTGGAGAACCCGACGCCAGCCAGTGCGATGATGACCCCGATCAGCGCGAGCGCCGCGATCACGAGGCCGACCAGCACCGGCACGGCCACGATCGTTCTGACTCGCCTGGGCCGGCTGGGGCGGCCGCTGCCGACTTGCCCTGGCCGACGCGGGAGCAGTCGGCCTGGTCTCCCTGGGCCGCCCTGGCCGGGCCGCACGGGCCGCCCGGGGCTGTGTTCGTCGGGGCCCTCGGGGCCGTGCTGATCAGGGGCCTCAGGGATGTGCTCGCCGGGCCGCTCAGGGCTGTGCTCGCCGGGCCGCTCAGGGCTGTGCTCGCCGGGCCGCTCAGGGCTGTGCTCGCCGGCCAGCCGCAGGCTGGGCGCGGAGTCGCCGTCCCGCAGAGCCGTCACCGTCGCTGTACCCGTTCCCCCGACACCATACCGAGCGTTGGCGCGAGTGATCATCTCGATGCTCGGCGTACTGGGCGTCAACGAGTACGCCCCGCTGTCATCCCCAGGCCTCTCAGAGTAGCCGCTGCGGGCCAGGCCGAGGGTGCTAAGCAGCGGCGACTTTCGCGCGACGCGGCGTCGACCGCGCTTTCGGTTTCGGCGGACGGTCCATGGCCCGGCCAATGGATCGATCACCTCGACCTTCGACGGCTCGTATGCGGGGGATTCGCACCTGACGGTGACGACAAGGGTAGACCAGGACCGGCACGTCAATCGGCCATATATCGCTAACGACACGCGCCATCATGCAACAAAGTTGCGATCGGGGTCGCGGCGCCTGGTCGCAAGCGACCTTGGGTGGCCTTGTGGTCGCGTCGCCGTGGTCGCGCCGCTTCCGTAGACTCTGCTGACGTGACTGATGATGCCAGGACCGAGCTTGCCGCGATCGAGCGGGATATCGCCGCGCGGCGCCCTGAGCACGCGATCGAACCGTCCCTCGACCGGATCATCGCGTTGACGAGCCTGCTCGGTGATCCGCAGCGGGCCTACCCGATCGTCCACATCACAGGGACCAACGGCAAGACATCCACGGCCAGGATGACCGAGACGCTGCTCCGGGTGCGCGGCCTGCGCACCGGGCTGTTCACCAGCCCTCATCTGGTCTCGATGCGCGAGCGGATCTGCATCGACGGGCAGCCGCTGGCCGCTGACCGGTTCATCGAGGTCTACCGCGAGCTTGAGCCCTACCTGAAGCTCGTCGACGAAGACCAGCAAGTCCCCTTGTCTTTCTTCGAGGTGCTGACCGCGATGGGGTTCGCGGCCTTTGCCGACGCGCCCGTCGACGTCGCCGTGATCGAGGTCGGCATGGGCGGTACCTGGGACAACACCAACGTCGCCGATGGCGTCGTCGCGATTGTCACGCCGATCTCCATTGACCACGCCAAGTATCTCGGTGACACCGTGGCCAAGATCGCCGCCGACAAGGCCGGGATCATCAAGCCGGGAGCGGTGGCCGTGCTCGGGCAGCAGCCGGTGGACGCGGCGGCGGCGCTGATCAGGCGGGCGGTCAAGGTCGGGGCGAGCGTGGCCAGGGAAGGGATCGAGTTCGGCGTGCTCAGCAGGGAGCTAGCGGTCGGCGGCCAGCGGCTGTCGCTCAAGGGCCTGCTCGGTGAGTACCACGACCTGTTCCTGCCGCTCTTCGGCGCCCACCAGGCGGGCAACGCGGCGTGCGCGCTGGCCGCCGTCGAGGCTTTCTCCGGTGCGAGCGGGTCACCCGATGCGCTGCTGCTCGGCAGCGATCTCGACGGCGATGATGACTCCGATGGCGATGACGGCGCCGACGGCTCGGCGGACTTCGCCGACATGGGTCTGGAGCCTGCCAACGGCGACGGGCTCCGGCCTGGGCCTGTGCGGGCCGGCAGCGTCGCGCTGGACGACGACATCGTCAGGACCGCGTTCGCCACGGTCTCCTCGCCCGGCCGGCTTGAGATCGTGCGACGCAGTCCTGTGGTGGTCATCGATGCCGCGCACAACCCGGCCGGCATGGCCGTCACCATGACCGCGATGGCCGAGGCGTTTGGTCCGGCGGAGATCATCGCGGTCATTGCCGCCATGGCCGATAAAGACGTTGCCGGGATTTTGGCGGAACTTGAGCCATTCGTGGCCGGAATCGTAGTGACCACTAACTCTTCGCCAAGGTCGATGCCCGCCGCCGAACTCGGGCAACTCGCCGCAAGCCTGTTCGGCGCTGACCGGGTGCACGAGGCCGGACGGCTCGATGACGCGATCGAACTCGCCGTCGGACTGGCCGACGAGGCCAGCGACGCGCTCGGCGGACCGCTGGCAGGCCTGGTGGAGGACGGCGCGACCTCGCCGCTCGCCGCGGCGGGCACGGTCGTGCTGATCACTGGCTCGGTCTACACGGCCGGCGAGGCCAGGCTTTTGCTGAGGGGTGAGGAATGAGCAGGCTGAGCGCTACGGTGCTCATACTCGAGGCGGTGGTCATCGCGCTCACGATCGTGCCTGCGGTCAAGCTGGCGCACGTGACCCCGAGAGACGCCGCCCTGGTGGCGGGGATTGCCACGGTCGCGGCGATCCTGCTCGCCGCGGTGGCCAGGCGGCTGCTGCCGGTGACGCTGGTCGGCGGCAGCATTCTTCAGGTGCTCATCATCGTCGCGGGCGCGGTACTGCCGGTCCTGTATATTCTGGGCGGAATATTTACGCTGCTATGGGTCACCGGTATATGGCTAGGCCATCGGGTGGAAAACTCCACCTAATGTTATTGCAACGATTAGCGGCGAGTCCGCTCTTAAGGCACGCCCGGTGCGGACACGGGCGGCTACGGCGGGTAGGCTCATTGACTGGATCACAGGCGGCTCGCCACCAGATCTCGAGCGGTTAATATGTGCGACTTGCACCAGTATGGTGCAAGTCATGAAGAATACTCGGAAACGCACAGCCTGCGAAGCGTGACGGGGCTGTCGGTACTGTCGCGACTGTTGCGGTTTGGCGTTTCGGGGGGCATGCGACCGCAGGGCGCGCTAGAACAGAGCAATCGGTTGACCTGAGGGAAGGTTCTCGTTCCAGATGAGCAACGCGCTGGCCTTTCTCGGCCGTGACATGGCCGTCGACCTAGGTACTGCCAACACGCTGGTGTACGTCAGAGGTCGCGGAATTGTCCTTAACGAACCCTCGGTCGTCGCGCTTAATACAAATACGGGCCAGATAGTAGCGGTCGGGCTAGAGGCGAAACGTATGATCGGCCGGACGCCCGGCAACATTATCGCGGTACGCCCGTTGAAGGATGGCGTCATTGCCGACTTTGATGTCACTGAGCGCATGCTGCGATATTTCATTCAGAAAGTGCACAGGCGGGGTGGTCTGGCGAAGCCTCGTATCGTCATCGCGGTGCCGAGCGGGATCACCGGCGTCGAGCAGAGCGCGGTGAAGGAAGCCGGCCATCAGGCGGGAGCGCGGCGGGTCTACATCATCGAAGAGCCCATGGCGGCCGCGATCGGCGCGGGCCTGCCGGTCAACGAGCCGACCGGCAACATGGTCGTGGACATCGGAGGCGGCACCACCGAGGTCGCCGTCATCTCGCTCGGCGGCATCGTGACCGCGCAGTCGATCAGGGTCGGCGGCGACGAGCTCGACCAGGCGATCATCAGTTTTGGGAAGAAGGAGCACTCGCTGACCCTGGGCGAGCGCACCGCCGAGGAGATCAAGATGGCGCTTGGCTCGGCCTATCCGGCGCCCGACGAGCCGAGCGCCGAGATCCGCGGCCGTGACCTGGTCAGCGGACTGCCCAAGACGGTCGTCATCTCAGCGGCCGAGGTGCGCAACGCGATCTCCGAGCCGCTCGCGGTCATCGTCGACGCCGTTCGCACCACGCTCGACAAGTGTCCGCCCGAGCTGGCCGGCGACGTGATGGATCGCGGTATCGCGCTGACCGGGGGCGGTGCCCTGCTCCGCGGCCTGGACCAGCGGCTGCGTGAGGACACCGGCATGCCGATCCACGTCGCGGACAACCCGCTCGACTCGGTCGCGCTCGGCACCGGCAAGTGCGTGGAGGACTTCGACACGCTGCGCCAGGTGTTGGTGCCCGAGTCGCGGCGCTAGCCGGCGGAGGACTTGGGTGCACGACACGGGACGTACGCGGCTGCTGCTTGGCGTAGCGCTGATCGCCGCGCTGGCCCTCATCGCTGCCAGCTATAGCAGCGGCTCGTCGTCGGTGCTCGGCGCGGTCCGACACACTGCGGGCTCGGTCTTTGGCAGCGCTGAACGCGCCGTCAGCTCCGTGACCGGGCCGGTCGGCCGGTTCTTCGGCTCCGGCATCGTCGGCGCCCGCGGCGGTCAGGTCGAGCAGCTGCAGCGCAAGCTGGCGAGGATGCGGGCCGAGCTCAGCGCGGCCCAGCTCAGCAAGGCCGACTACGCCGAGCTCAGCCGGATGCTGGCACTGGCAGGGGCCGGGACCTACCGGGTCGTGCCGGCGACTGTGATCGCGTTCGGACAGGGCTACCAGCGGACCGTGACCCTCGACGCGGGCAGCTCGGACGGCATCAAGCCGCAGATGACCGTGCTCGATGGCGATGGGCTGGTCGGCCAGGTGGTCTCGGTCGACGCGACAACCTGCACCGTGCTGCTCGCGAGCGCCACGAGCTCGGTGGTCGGGGTCAGGCTCGCTCCCAGCGGGCAGGTCGGCTGGGTCACCGGTGGTGGCTCGGCCAAGGGCGGCACCGGCCTGTTCAAGCTTCAGGTGCTGGATTCAGGGATCGTCCTGCGGCCGGGCGAGCAACTCGTGACCGCGGCCTCCGTGCATGACCGCCCGTTCGTGCCCGGCGTGCCGGTCGGCGTGATCGCCTCGGTCAGCGACCGGGCCGGGGCGCTGACCGCGCAAGCGCTCGTCCGGCCGTACGCGGACTTCACGGCGCTGAACGTGGTCGGGATCGTCGTCGCGCCGCCGCGCCACAACCCGCGTTTCTCGGTCCTGCCGCCCAAGCCAGCTCCGGCACCGACGCCGAAGTCGACGCCGGCCAAGACCAGCCGCACTACCAGCCCGCCCGGCCAGTGACCGGGCCGCGCCGATGAAGCGCCTGATCGTGGTCGTCGCCGTGCTGGCGGCCGCCCTGCTGGTCCAGCTGACCATCATCAATGGCCTGGACCTGCCTGGCGGCGGCGCCCCCGACCTCGTGCTGCTCTGCGTGGTGGTCATCGGCCTGGCCGGCGGCGCCCAGCCCGGCCTTGTCGCCGGTTTCTGCGCGGGCCTCGCGCTTGACCTGGCGCCGCCGGCGAACGAGCTGATCGGCCAGTACGCGCTGGTGTTCTGCCTGGTCGGCTACGGAGCCGGCCGGATGACCTTCACCTTGCGGCAATCGCCGCTGCTGGCCTTCGCGACGGCGGCGGCCGCAGTGGTCACGGGCGAGGCGCTTGCCGCTGGCCTCGCCCTCGTGCTCGACACGCCCCAGGTCACGCTGGCTACGGTCGCGGCCGTCCTGCCATCGTCGGTGCTGTATGACATCGCGCTGAGCCCCCTCGCGCTGTTTGCGGCGGTCAAGATCGCCGTCGCGCTCGGGGTCAGCTTCAACCCGCTCGACGACTCGCCCGCCCTTGAGCGGGGCGGCAGCGCCGCGCCGATCGGCCTGGCCGGCCTGGCCGGGCTGCGCCGGGTGACGAACGCGGTCGTGGCGGGCGGCGGCCCGGCCGTCGGCAGCGGCGGCTGGGTGACCGGGGACTCGACGGCGAGCGTCGCGGCGGTCGGCGAGGTCGGCTGGCTGCGCGGGCCGGCGACGTCCAGGCGAGCCAGGCGCGAGCAGGCCAGGCTGATCGCCGCGCTAACCGGTGCCGCGCCGCGCAAGGGCGCGTTCTGGGTCGGCAGTCGTCCGCCTGGGCTTAACCCTGGCGCGGCGGCGACGTCCGTGACCCCGCCCTCAGGGCTGCACCGGCTGCATCCCTCATCGGGGGTCGCTGGCTCGGCGACCAGGGACAGCCTGGCGCCCAGGGCGCTGCCGGCCAAGGATCTCAAGATCGACTTCAGCCACGGCGGCTCGCCCGGAGCGGCGGCAGGCGGGCGCGAGGGCGTGAGCACCCCGAGGATCGCCTTCGGCTCCGGTGGCCTGCCTGGCCGGCGCCCGGCCAGGGGACGCAGCGGGCCAAGGATCAACTTCTCTGGCTCCGGGCGGTCGGCCGCCTCGGCCGGCCGGGGTACCGGGCTCGGTCACGGCGGCTTGCCCGCCACCGTCCGTGGTGACGGTCACGGACCGGCCAAGATCGCGTTCGGCACGGGAAGCCTGCCCAGAGCGGGATCAGGCGGTCGGCGCAAGGTGCCGAGGATCGCCTTCGGCACCGGCCTGTCCGCGCTGCACCGCAGCGGGACCGGCCCGATGGCCAGGCCCAGGTTCAGGGCGGGCTCGGCGCGGTCGGCGAGCGGGTCGTGGCTCGCTGGCTCGCGGCTGCGGTCGGCGGGCCTGGTCACGGGCGGGCCAGGCCGGGGCGCTGGCTTCCGTGGCGGCGGGTCGAGCTACGGCTTGCGGCGCTCGCACTGGCCGAAGGCCGCGAAGATGCGAAGGAAGCGCAGGCCGCGCTGGCTGCGATGGGGGCGGCGATGACCAGGTACCGGCTCGACAGGACTAGCGGCAGGTCACTCGGAGGTGACTCATGATCCCGGCCTCGCGGCCACGCCTGATCGTGTTGTTCGTGGTGATCGCGGCCATGCTGGCCGGGCTCGTCACCAGGGTCTGGTACCTGCAGGTGAAGACCAGTCCGGCGTATGCGACGGCGGCGAGCTCGGAACGGGTCAGGGAGGTCATCGAGCCGCCGGTCCGCGGCCCGATCCTCGACGACACCGGGGCCCCGATCGTGGACAGCGACTCGGCCCTGGTCATCTCGGTCAGCATGCCGACGCTGTGGAAGCTGCCAGGTGGCGGTGCGGCCGTGCTGAGCAGGCTGGCGGCGTTGCTTGACATCAAGCAGTCCACGATGCTGCGGGAGGTGCGGCTCTGCACCGTCGGAGTCGGCCGGCCGTGCTGGCCCGGGTCGCCTTACCAGCCGATTCCCGTGGCGGAGAACGTGTCACCGAAGATCGCGCTCGAGGTGCTTGAAGACCAGCGGCTCTATCCCGGAGTCAGCGCCGCGATCCAGTCGGTCACTCACTACGGCCAGCCGATCTCGACCAGCTTGTCGCAGGTGGTCGGCTACCTGCAGCCGATCACGGCCAGCGAGCTCGCCCGCGAGCACCTGCCGGTCACCGGGTTCTCCGGCGTCGACCTCGTTGGCCAGTCCGGGCTCGAGCAGGAGTACGACAAGGAACTGCGGGGGATCTCCGGCGTGACCAGGCTGGCGGTCAACGCGGCCGGCCAGGTGACCGGCACGCTCAGCCGGGTCAAGCCCACGGCGGGGGACTTCCTGGTCACCAGCATCAACTCGACCCTGCAGGAGGACACGCTGAGCGCGCTGGAGACCGCGGTGCGCAAGAGCCAGTTCGCCGGCAGCCCGACCAGCAACGGCGGCGCGGCCGTGGTGATGACGACCACAGGCCGCGTGCTCGCCATGGCGAGCTACCCCACCTACAACCCGGCCGTCTGGACCAGGGGCATCTCCACCGCCGAGTTCAAGCGGCTGTTCGCCACCTCGGATGGCGAGCCCGTGCTCAACCGGGTCACGCAGGGGGAGTATCCCCCAGGCTCGACGTTCAAGGTGACCTCGGTGGCCGCGGCCGTGGCGGCCGGCTACTCGCTGTACGGCGACTACGACTGCCCGGCCGGGGTAACGATCGGCGGGCACACCTATCAGAACGACGGCAGCCCCTCGCTCGGCCCGATGAGCTTCTACACCGCGCTGGTCGTGTCGTGCGACACCGTCTTCTACGAGCTGGCCTACGACATCTACCTGCGCGACCACGTGAAGGACGACACCGTCACCTCGCCAGACTTCCCTGTGCAGGAGATGCAGAAGATGGAGCTCGCCTGGGGCTTCGGCCGGGACACCGGCATCGACCTGCCCGAGGAGAATCCCGGCGACGTGCCGACCCGCGAGTGGCTGTACTACTTCTGGAAGGACAACGCGCACAAGGGCCAGGACTGGTGCAAGAACGGCCGGGCCGACGGCACCTATGCGCAGCAGATCGAGTACCAGGACTGCCGGTACGGCAACATCTGGACGGCGGGCCAGGCGGTGATCGCCGCCATCGGCCAGGGCTACATCGACGTGACCCCGCTGCAGCTGGCCAGGGCCTACATGGCACTCGCCAACGGCGGCACGCTGTACAGCCCCAGGATCGGCGAGGCGCTGATCACGCCGAGTGGCAAGGTCGAGAAGATCACGCCACCGGTCACCGGCCACCTGCCGGTCGCCAAGTCCACTCTCGCCTACATCAGGCACGCGCTCGCTGGCGTGGTCACCAGCGGCACCGCGGCCGGCACGTTCGGCGGCTTCCCGCTGAACCAGGTCTGCGTGGCGGGCAAGACCGGTACCGCGCAGGTCCAGGGCAACCAGTCGACCTCGGTATTCGCGTCGTTCGCTCCGTGCGACCATCCCAAGTTCGTCGTCGTCGTGATGATCCCGAACTCCGGCTACGGTGCCGACGTGGCCGCCCCGGCCGTGCGCGAGATCTGGGACGACATCTACGGGCTCGAGGGCCACAAGGCGGCGCTGCCCGGCGGAAAGCTGCCAGGCCTTCCCCACCTGGACCGCTCAGGCCAGGTCGTGCCGCCGCAGGGGTACCCGAGCCCGCCAGGAAAGCGCGCCAAGCAGGCTAAGACGACGACCGGAGGGACAGGCCAGTGAGCTGGGTCAGCGGGCATCCGCGCAGCCGGGCGATACCCGGCTGGGTCGCGCTGCGCTGGCTAGGGAGCCGGCTCGCTGGCCGGGACTCGGCCCTGCGGCAGGCCGACTGGCTGCTGCTTTCCTCCGTGCTGGCGCTCAGCCTGCTCGGCACGCTGGTCATCTGGGCGGCGACCGCGCCGATGCTGCTGCAAGAGGGAGCGAACCCGCACACCTTCCTGCTCAAGCAGCTACTTAACATCGCGCTCGGGCTGATCTTGATGCTGGTCGTCAGCTCGCTCGATGCCCGCCAGCTTCGGCTCGCCGCGCCCGTGCTCTACGGGCTCTCCTGCCTCGGCCTGGTCGCCGTGCTCACCCCGCTCGGCAGCATCGTGAACGGGGCCAGGTCATGGATATCGATCGGAGCGGGATTCCAGGTCGAGCCATCCGAGTTCGCCAAGCTTTCGGTCATCGTCATCAGCGCGATGCTGCTGTCCGACGTTCGCCAGGGCCAGACCAGGCCGTCAGCGAAAGCTGTCGGCCTGACCGTCGCCGTCGGCGCTTTGCCTATCTTGCTTGTCGTGGCTGAGCCCGATCTGGGGGTCACGATCGTGCTGGTGCTGCTGATGGTGGGGATGGTCGCGCTGGCTGGCGTCCGGCTCCGCTGGCTGGCCGGAATGGCCGCGGTCACGACGGTCGCCATCGTGGCCGTCACGCAGCTGCACCTGCTGAAGGCGTACCAGGTGAGCCGGCTAACGTCGTTCGTCAACCCGTCCGCCGACCCGCGCGGTACGGGCTACAGCGCGGCTCAGGCCAAGATCGCCATCGGCTCGGGCGGCATCCACGGTACCGGCCTGTTCCACAGCCAGATGATCGCCGGCAGCTTCGTGCCCGAGCAGCACACCGACTTCATCTTCGCCGTCGTCGGCAACGAGCTTGGCTTCGTGGGCGCGTGCGTGGTCATCGGGCTGCTCGGGGTGCTGCTGTGCTGCGCCCTGCGGATCGCCATGAAGGCCGAGGACCAGTTCGGCACCCTGGTCGCGGCCGGCATAGCGATCTGGTTCGCGGTCCAGGCGTTCGTCAACATCGGCATGACGATCGGGATCATGCCAGTGACCGGCTTGCCGCTGCCGTTCGTCTCCTACGGCGGCTCAGCGATGTTCGCCGACATGATGGCCGTCGGCCTGCTCCAGTCCGTCCGCCGTCGCCGCTGCCTGTTCACCAGCTAGCGGGGGATCTTCGGTAGCTCGCACAGGCTCGGGTCCGTCCGCCTGAGCGATGCCGTTGCCGCGCCAGGGCCTGGCCAGCGCCAGCCAGGTCAGGCCGCCGCCGATCAGCACGACGCAGAGGATCCAGCCGAGCGCGGTCGTGCCCACGCCGACGTACTTCAAGCCGGAGGCGAAGATCACGAAGGTGATGATCGGCCTGATGTACTTGTCAGGCGCGCGCGAGGACAGGTAGGAGCCGATCAGCACGGCCGGGATGCTGCCGATCGCGATTGACGCGGTCACCCCGAACTCGACGTGGCCGAATATCAGGGCACCGAGCGCGGCCGCCGCGGTCAGCGGGACCGCCTGGGTCAGGTCGGTGCCAACGAGCTGGTTGGCGCCGATCACCGGGTAAAGGAACAGCAGCAGCACGATCATCAGCGACCCTGAGCCCACCGAGGTCATCCCGACGATCAGGCCGCCGACGGCGCCGATCGCAACCGTGGGCAGCGGCCTGAGCTTGATCTCGGCGATCTTGCCGAGTCGCTGGTTACCGCTCCGCCGGTCGAGCACGTAGCGGAACACCATGGCGGCGGCGCCGACCAGGAGGGCGGCGCCGAGCACGATCTCGACGTTGGTCTGGGCTGACGACGACGACGCGCCGAGCAGCTTCAGGAGGTAGGAGCCGAGAAACGCCATCGGCACCGAGCCGAGCACCATCCAGCCGACCAGGCGCAGGTTCACGGTGCCCTTGCGCAAGTGCACGAGCGCGCCGACCGGGCGCATCAGCACGGCCGCGACGAGGTCGCTGGAGATCGCCGATGATGGCGTGATCCCGAACAGCAGTATCAGCATCGGCGTCATCAGCGCGCCACCGCCGGCCCCGGTCAGCCCCACCAGGAGGCCGACGACGACGCTACCGAGGATGATGTACGGGTCAACGTGCACGGTGTCGGCCCCCGCTCCGTATCTGTCGATAGGTGATGTTCTGTCGCAGAAGGATAGACCACATTACCGACTAGAAACCAGGGGTAACCCTCGGCCCGGCCGGGCCGCTGCTTGGCCTCGGGTCGGCCGCTGCTTGGCCTCGGGTCGGCCCGCCCGACTCCCCGGTCCTCCGCGATCATGAAGGCTCGGTGATGCCGGAAAGCCTCGCGATGCCGGAGGATCCGAGGGCCATCAAACCCCGCACGAACTACCGTGATCATGTTCCACTTCCTGATCACGGTAGTTCGGCCGGGTGATCACCCTGCGAAGCACCGTGATCACGGATCGCACGATGATCAAGGAACCCTGTTGGGGCGTCGGCGCGCTCCGCCGCCTCGCCCCCCAAGCTGAGCACCCCGCTTCGCTCCCGCATTCGATTGCAGTAGAAGATCTTGGCATTATTACCAGCCCATGTTCCGGGAAAATAACAAGATCTTGCTCTCTCCCTT
>DATKFV010000117.1:0-56734 GCA_035511035.1 Streptosporangiaceae bacterium | reverse complement strand
GGAGGGGGGGCATAGCCGTGGGACGCCGCGTTAGGGGCGGGGGTCCGGTTGGCCAGGTCAAGCACGCCCGGGTTGGTCTCTGCGACCATCTTCTCGCAGAAGTCGACGCCTACCAGGTTCTCCTGGAAGATGTTGTGGTCGAACATGTACTCGGCCGCTTCACCGAGGTTGACGATCTGCTCGCCCAATGCCGGGGGCTTCACGCCGTACGCCATGTTCTGGGCGTAACACGAGCACGTGGCGTGATTGTCGCCACAGATACCGCAGATGCGGCTGGTGATGAAGTGCGCGTCCCGAGGGTCCTTGCCCTTCATGAAGATGCTGTACCCGCGGAAGATCGACGACGTGCTGTGGCATTCGACGACTTGCTTCTGCTTGAAGTCGATCTTCGTGTAAATTCCGAGGCTGCCTACGATCCTGGTAATCGGATCCCAGGCCATCTCAACGATGCCGTTGTCTTCGGCCGTGGTCATCGCCCTTCCTTCTCTACTAGGAGCGGCAAGCTCTATCGGGCCGCGATCCGCCGTCACGGCGGGCGCGCCACCGGATTACTCGCCTGCCGAAGTCACCAGCTCTTCTGATAGCCGGTAAGAAGCTCATCACCCTTCTTGCGCCACTTTGGCTCTTCGTCAGCGGTCTTGGCGGTGAAGCCCCTGAGCGTGCGGATAACAGTCCCGTACAGCGTGCTCGCCGCCACGGAGACCTTTGATCCCGGCGGTTCATCCATGAAAGGCATGAACTTGTCAGGGAATCCCGGCATGGTGCAGGCGATGCAAATCCCGCCCACATTGGGACATCCGCCCACGCCGTTGATCCAGCCGCGCTTGGGCACGTTGCACTTCACGACCGGACCCCAGCAGCCCAGCTTGACCAGGCACTTCGACGAGCCGTACTCGCTGGCGAAGTCGCCCTGCTCGTAGTAGCCGGCCCGGTCACAGCCCTCGTGCACGGTCGCGCCGAACAGCCACGTCGGCCGCAGTGCCTCGTCGAGCGGGATCATCGGCGCCTGGCCGGCGACCTGGTAAAGCAGGTAAAGGATGGTCTCTGAGAGGTTGTCCGGGTGGATCGGGCAGCCGGGCACGCAGACGATCGGCAGGCCGGCCTTGGAGCGCCAGTCCCAGCCGAGGTAGTCGGGCACTCCCATCGCGCCGGTCGGATTGCCGGCCATCGCGTGAATGCCGCCGTAGGTCGCGCAGGTGCCGACCGCCAGTATCGCCGTGGCCTTGGGCGCGAGCCGGTCCAGCCATTCGTTCGTCGTCATCGGCTGACCTGTGGCCGGATTGTTGCCGAAGCCGCACCAGTAGCCTTCTGACTTGATCGCCTCATTGGGAATCGATCCCTCGACGACCAGGACGAAAGGATCGAGCTCGCCCCTGTCGGCCTTGTGCCACCATTCGATGAAGTTATCGGCACCAGTCTCTGGACCGCACTCGAAGTCGATGAGCGGCCAGTGGACGGCTATGCGCGGCAGTCCGGGAAGCGCGCCGAGCACGATTTCCTCGATGCTCGGCTGAGTGGCGGCGGTCAGCGCGACCGAATCTCCGTCGCAGCCGAGCCCTCCGTTCATCCAGAGAATATGCACCAGCGGATCGGCGCCAGCCGATGCCGCCGGGTCGGCGGCCTGCGTGTCAGCGGCCATGGCGAACAACCTCCTCGCTTCCGTGTCTGCTAACTTCCGTGTCTGCTAACTTTCGTTTCGGCAAACTCTGCCTCGGCTAACTTCAGGGTCGGCTAGCTCCAGGGTCAGCTAAATGTTATGACGCGACCGGGCTGAACCGACGGACCATTCAGTGCGGAGATCGGGAAAACCTGAGTGCACAAAGCGAAGAAGGCCATCGCCGTGGCTGTGCCGGGCTAACCGATGGGCTACATTCACCCCGTGTACCGCGTGTATGACGTTTTGCGGGTCTGTGTTCATGGCAGACATCAAGGAACGCACCTCGCCTTTGGTGATGCGCAGGTGTCGCCCATGGTAAACCTGTTAGCAGTCGGCTACAAGACGGAAGCGGCATCTGACCGGACATAAATGTCCTGAGCCCCTCCGCTGCCTGGGTCTCGAAAAATGGTATAAAACGGTAATATAGCAGTGGATCGCCGCGAGATCGGACCCGGCTCTTCCGGTTTCGTGCTGGTGCACGTACCCTTGCACACACCTAAGTCCTGCGTGGACGAGGCGTGTGCTGAGGGAGTGACCTGTGGCTGAGCCCAGTTACGGGCCAGGAGTCGAGCCAATTGAGGTAGTACCGGTCGTGGTGCTGTCCCAGATCTTCCCGGCCCGACCGTCGTCTATTCCTGATATCAGGAACTTTGTACGGCGTTGTCTGGCTGAGTCGCCCCTGACAGAAGAGGGCATCAAAGAAGTCGGCGAGACGGTCTTTCGTGCCCTGCTCGACGCCGCCGGACCGACCGGCTCTATCCACGTGGCCTTTCGCATCTTTCCCGAGCACGTCGAAGTTGACGTGCTGCATTCCGACTCGCAGCTTTCAGCCGACAGGCCTGGCGCCCTCGGCGGTCAGGCCGCACCGGCGGCGACGACGGGCCAGAACGACGCCAAGGCGGCCGCGGTCAGCCCGCCGAGCCCGGTGCAACTCGGCGGGCCTGGCCAGCCAGCGACCTTCGCCGAGTGGATGTCCAGCGCCCTGCGCAGCCAGAACATGACCCAGGAGGCGGCCGCGCGGCAGCTTGGCGTGTCCGTCAAGACGATCAGCCGCTGGGTTGGCGGAGCCACCGAGCCCAGGATGCGTGACCTGCGGCGGATACAGGAAGTCTTCGGTGCGCTGCCGCTCGACGTCGGCGGATGACCAGGCGGGCGGGGTACGGGCGGAGGCATGCTTGCCCGCATGCCCATCACTTATGCGACGGGATAGTTTCGACGGTCACGCCGGGCGCGGATCGCAGCGCTCGCGTTTGTGCTGCTCGGCTTTCTGCCGGCAGTCAATTGCGGTATGAGCTTGATACCATTTGTCCGGTCATTGTTCAGAAACTGACCAGGACTGTCCCCGTGAGTTCACTAGACGACCGGCCACAAGTGTCCTACGGTTCTGACATGGCGCTTGACCCTGGACGTCACGTCTTCAGCACCGATCGCGGGCGAGTCACTTTACTGACCGCTCGCGACGGGCTGGCGGCTTCGGCGGGCCACGATCTCACGATCGAGATCGCGACGTGGACCGCGGAGCTGACCGTGGCCGATGATGGTAGTCTCGCCGGGCTTGACGCCAGGCTAGACCTGAACTCGCTGGTCGTGCGGGATGGTACGGGCGGGCTTAAGCCGCTGACCGACAGGGATCGACGTGAGATCGCGGTCACGGCTCGCAAGGTGCTTGGCGTCGACCGGCACCCAGAAGCGACCTTCGCCTCATTGGGCTTCGAGCCAGGGTCCAACGGCGGCGGCTTCATCCAGGGCACGCTGGCCCTCGGCGGCGCCTCCCGCCCGCTGCGGATGCACGTGGCCAAGACCGATCCTGATCACTACCACGCGACCGCTTCGGTGCGTCAGTCGGAGTTCGGCATCAAGCCGTACACGGCATTTCTTGGTGCGCTCAAAGTGAGTGATGTGGTCGGTATCGACATAGACGTTGACCTAGCCGGATCGCCAGCTGAGCCAAGCGGCGCTCAGTGACCGCCGCGGTCGGCCAGGATACGCCTATGAGCAGCCACGTCAGCACCGACGACGATGGCGCGACCATGCGCAGTGGCGAGGCGGCCGCCGCGTTCGAGCGCAGGCGCGAGCCCGCCGAGGAGCTCGTTGGCCACGCGGCCGCCATCGTCGACGCCGCGTTCGCGATGGCGGTCAGGTTCGCCCGCGGCGGCAAGCTGCTGACGTTCGGCATCGGCCCGGCCAGCGCCGACGCTCAGCACGTCGCGGTCGAGTTCGTGCACCCGGTCATCGTCGGCAAGCGGGCGCTGCCTGCGCTCTCGCTGACCTCCGACATCGCGACGATCACCGGCATCGCGGCCACCAGCGGCCTGGACGAGATCTTCGCCCATCAGATCAGGAAGCTGGCCGGTTCCGACGACATCGCACTCGGGATCTGCGCCGGGCCTGGCGCCGACAGCGTGCGCCGCGGCCTGATCGCCGCCACGCAGGCCGGCCTCCTGACGATCGCGCTGACGAGCGGTGCTGGCGATGCCGGCCCCGTGGCCGCGGAGCACGTGCTCATGGCCAGGTCAGCCGATCCTTGCGTGGTCAAGGAACTCCACGTCACCATCTACCACTTGCTGTGGGAACTCGTGCATGTCTTCTTTGAGCAGCCATCGGTACTGCGAGGCGGGACGGCTAGGCTATGACGAACATCGAGTACCAGGCCGGGCCCGAGGCCGACCACTGCACGGGTGATGTCTGCATCACCTGCTCGGACACGGCGGTGCCATGCATGGTGGTGACCTTGCTCGAAGACGACCTGGCCATCGTGGACACCTCGGCCGGGCCGGAGGAGGTCAGCGTGGCGCTGGTCCAGGCCGCCGTGGGTGACACCGTGCTCGTGCACGCCGGCGAAGCGATAGCGGTGATATAGCGATGAGCAGGGTGCCGAAGCCAGCATCGCCGGGGATTCCTGGTGACCGCCCCCCAGGAACAGCCCAGTCCGGGGCAGCGCCGGCCGGGCCAGGATCGATCGAGTCGCTCTATCCGTTCATCTTCGAGGGTGTCGTCGATCCGGCCCAGGTCGTGGCGCAGGCTTGCCAGTCGACGGTCGCCAAGACCCGCGAGATCATCGACCTGCGCGCCGAGGTCGCCGTGCGCGGCAGCGACTTGCTCGCCTCGTCCGCGCTGGCGATGGCGGCCAGGTTCGCGGCGGGCGGCCGGCTCCTGGCGTTCGGCAACGGCGGTAGCGCCACCGACGCGGCCGACCTGGTCACGCTCTTCCTCAACCCGCCCGCCGGCGCGCCATCGCTGCCGGCGATGAGCCTCGCGAGCGACGTGAGCGTGCTGACGGCGCTCGCCAACGACATCGGCGTCGAAGTGGTGTTCGCCCGGCAGGTCACCGCGTTCGGCCAGGCAGCCGACATCGCTGTCGGCCTGTCCACCAGCGGTAACTCGGAGAACCTGCTCCTGGCGCTCGACGAGGCTCACCACCTGGGCATGCTGACGATCGGGATCTCGGGCTACAACGGCGGCAAGATGGCCGAACTGCCCGCGCTTGACTACCTGTTCATCGCGCCATCTGAGTCCATTCACCGGATCCAGGAAGTGCAGACCACGATCTACCACATCCTCTGGGAACTGGTCGTCGCGGAGATGACCAGGAGTCCCGCGACTACTTGAGGACGGGCTGACATGACCGACGGGACCGGACGGGTGCTGATCGCCGGCGTCGGCAATATCTTCCTCGGCGACGACGGCTTCGGGGTGCAGGTCGCCGAGCGGCTCGCGAAGCGAGACCTGCCCGCTGGGGTGCTTGTCGGTGACTACGGCACCAGCGGCATGCACCTGGCCTATGACCTGGCCGAAGGCATCGACACGGCGATCCTCGTCGATGCCGTGCCGCGTGGCGGTCGGCCAGGTACGGTCTACGTCATTGAGCCGGCGCTGCCGGCCACCCAGGCGGCCGGAACGGCCGGCCCGGCCCCGGCGGCGGCCTTCTTCGACGGTCACGGCATGCAGCCCGATGTCGTGCTGAGCATGCTCGGCACCCTCGGCGGGCAGGTCGGCCAGGTCCTGATCGTCGGCTGTGAGCCGGCCAGCGTGGACTACGGGATCGGCCTGAGCCCGCAGGTCGCCGCCGCCGTCGACGAGGCGGTCAAGGTCGTGCTGCGCCTGATCGGCGCGGACGAAGGCGACGAGGCGGACGAGGCGGACGAGGGCGAGGAACAGGAATCGGGCGGGAACGACGCGGGCAGGAACGACCCTAGTAGCTAGGAGGATGGTCGCATGTGTCTTGGCATCCCAGGTGAGGTGATTGAGTTCCTGCCGGACCAGCCTGATCTGGCCCGGGTGAACGTCAGCGGCGTGCGCCGGGTGATCAACGTCGGCCTGCTGGCCGACGACATGCCCAAGCCAGGCGAGTGGGTCCTGATCCACGTCGGCTTCGCGCTGTCGAAGATCGACGAGGACGAGGCAGCAGCGGCGCTTGAGTTCCTTGAAAGCATCGGGCAGGCCTACGACGAAGAACTCGCCGCCCTGGCGCAGTCACGGATCGAATAGAGGCTGCCATGAGGTTCGTAGACGAGTTCCGCGACGCTGACAAGGCCCGCGCGCTATCGGCGAAGATCACCGAATTGTGCGAGCCCGGCCGGCAGTACAAGCTCATGGAGGTGTGCGGCGGTCACACCCACACGATCTACAAGCACGGCCTCGAGGATTACCTGCCCGAGCAGGTGACGCTGGTGCACGGGCCCGGCTGCCCGGTCTGCGTGATCCCGATGGGCCGGGTCGACGACGCGATGGCGCTGGCCGCCGAGCCCGACGTGATCATGACCTCGTTCGGCGACATGATGCGGGTTCCTGGCAGCACGGGCTCCTTCTTCGACGCCAAGGCCCGCGGCACCGACATCCGCATGGTGTACTCGCCGCTGGACTCGCTGAAGATCGCTAAGCAGAACCCGGACCGCCGCGTGGTCTTCATGGCGATCGGGTTCGAGACGACCGCGCCTTCCACGGCGATGACCGTGCTGCGGGCCGCGCAGAGCGGCCTGACCAACTTCTCGATCTTCTGCAACCACGTCACGATCATCCCGGCCATCAAGGCGATACTCGACTCACCCGACCTGCGCCTGGACGGCTTCATCGGCCCTGGCCACGTGTCCACGGTGATCGGCTGTCGGCCTTACGAGTTCATCGCCCGCGACTACGGCAAGCCGGTCGTGGTCGCCGGGTTCGAGCCGCTCGACATCCTCCAGTCCATCTACATGCTGATGCTGCAGCTATCACGGGGCGAGTCCAAGATCGAGAACCAGTACTCCAGGGTCGTGCCGTGGGACGGCAACCTGACCGCGCTCAAGGTCATCGGCCAGACCATGGAACTGCGTCCCTACTTCGAATGGCGTGGCCTCGGCTTCATCAGCCAGTCCGCGCTCAAGGTCAGGGATGACTACGCCGCCTTCGACGCCGAGCTGCTGTTCAACGTGCCAGGCGTGCGGGTCGCCGATCCGAAGGCCTGCCAGTGCGGCGAGGTGCTCAAGGGCGTGCTCAAGCCATGGGAGTGCAAGGTGTTCGGCACCGCCTGCACCCCTGAGACCCCGATTGGCACCTGCATGGTCTCCCCTGAAGGCGCCTGCGCGGCCTACTACAACTACGGCCGGCTGCGCCGGACGCGGGTCAAGGAGGCGAGCCGGTCATGACCGGCTGGGTCGACCGCGCCCTCGCCGAGGCTGTGCTAGCTGAGACTGGGCTAGCTGAGACTGGGCTAGCTGAGACTGGGCTAGCTGAGACTGGCGAGCAGGAAACCGAGCAGCCAGAGCGGCGCGGCTCGCCGCAGCCCGCCCCCGGCACCGTGCGCGAGGAACTGGTGCTCGAGCGGATCGACCGGACCAGGCGGGCCAGGCCCAGGGTCAGGGAAGACCGGATCACGATGTCGCACGGCGCGGGCGGCAAGGCGACCCAGTCCCTGATCGAGGCGATCTTCCTTGACGCCTTCGCCAACCCGCTGCTCGAGCCGCTTGAGGACGGCGCCAGCCTGCGGATCGGCGAGTCCAGGCTGGCCTTCACCACCGACTCCTACGTGGTCTCGCCGCTGTTCTTCCCCGGCGGTGACATCGGTGACCTCGCCGTCAACGGCACGGTCAACGACCTGTCCATGACCGGCGCGATCCCGCTATACCTGTCGGCCGGCTTCATACTCGAAGAAGGCTTTCCCGTCGAGGACCTGACCAAGATCACCGCTTCCATGGCCGCCGCCGCGAAGCGGGCCGGGGTCCAGATCGTGACCGGCGACACCAAGGTCGTCCAGCGCGGCAAGGCGGACGGCTGCTACATCAACACCGCGGGCATCGGGCTCATCGCCGCCGACGTGAACCTCGGCGTGGCCCACGCCCGCCCAGGGGACGCGATCATCGTCAGCGGCCCGATCGGCGACCACGGCGTCACGATCATGCTGGCTCGGGGCGAGCTCGACATCGAGGCCGACATCACCTCCGACACGGCGCCGCTGAACGACCTGGTCGCGACCCTGATACGGAGCACCCCTGGCGTCCGGGCGCTGAGGGACGCGACCAGGGGCGGGGTCGCCACGATCCTGAACGAGATTGCCAGGGCCGCCGACGTCGGCGTCCTGGTCAACGAGGACGCGATCCCGGTCCAGGAGGCCGTGCGGGGCGCGGCCGAGTTGCTCGGCATCGATCCCATGTACGTGGCCTGCGAGGGCCGGATGGTCGTGGTCGTCGACGGCACCGTCGCCGACGTCGCCCTGGCCGCGCTGCGGGCCCACCCGGCCGGAACCCAGGCCGCCCTCATCGGGCACGTCACCGCCGAGCCGAAGGGGATCGTGCAGCTGCATACGTCGTTCGGCGGCACCAGGATCGTGGACCTCCTGGTGGGCGACCCGCTCCCCAGGATTTGCTGATAAAGACCATGCACGAGCTAGCGATCACCGAGGGCGTCGTGGCGGCCGTGACCGACCGGCTGCCCGACGCGAAGGTCACCAGCGTGCGGCTCGAGATCGGTGCCCTGTCCGGCGTGGTCGCCGACTCGGTCAGGTTCTGCTTCGACCTGGTGACCGAGGGCACGGCCCTCGCGGGCGCGACCCTGGAGATCACCGAGCCGCCGGCCAGCTGCCGCTGCCGCGCCTGCGGCGCCGAGTTCGCGCCCGACTGGCCGATCCTGCTCTGCCCGTGCGGCAGCGCCGACGTCGCCGTGCTGTCCGGCGCCGACCTGCGGATCCTGTCCGTTCAGGTGGCCTGACATGTGCGCGACCTGCGGCTGCGACGGACCAGGCGCCATCGTCCACGACGTCATCGGGCCCGGTGCCGCTCACCACGGGCACGACCACGATCACGATCATGTCCACGATCACGTGCTCGCGCCCTCCGACGATCGCACGGTCGTACTCCAGCAAAAGGTGCTGGCCAAGAACGACGCGATCGCCGACCGCAATCGCGCCTTCCTGGCCGGCCGCGGCGTCGTCATGGTGAACCTGATGAGCTCGCCTGGGGCCGGCAAGACCACCCTGCTCGAGCGCACTGCGCGAGACCTGGCGGGCCGGCCGCGGATCGGCGTGATCGAGGGTGACCAGGAGACCGCGCTCGACGCGAGCCGGATCAGCGCCGCCGGCTGCCCGGTCGTCCAGATCAACACCGGGGCCGGCTGCCACCTGGACGCCGAGATGGTAGCGGCCGCGCTGGCCAGGCTCGACCCGGCGGCCGGCTCGGTCGTGGTCGTCGAGAACGTCGGCAACCTCGTCTGCCCCGCGCTCTTCGACCTCGGCGAGTCCCGCCGGATCGTGCTCGCGTCGGTCACGGAAGGCGAGGACAAGCCGGTCAAGTATCCCCACATGTTCGCCCGCGCCGACCTCGTCCTGATCAGCAAGGTTGACCTGCTGCCCTACCTGACCTTCGATCTGGACCGGTACGAGGCCGACCTTGCCCGTATCGCCCCGAACGCGGCCAGGCTCAAGGTGTCGGCGACGAGCGGCGACGGCCTGGCCGACTGGTACGGCTGGCTGGCCAGCCTCGGTCAGACCGCCGCGGCCACGACCGCCTGACCGAGACTGATCCCGCCGTCATTGCACGGCACCCGCGAGTGCGTCAGCACCGAAAAGCCAAGCTGATCAAGCCGCCCGACCACCGTCGTCAGCAGCAGCAGGTTCTGGAACACGCCCCCGGACAGCGCGACCGTGCGCAGGCCGGTCCGCGCGGCCAGCTCAACGCAGCCCGCCACGATCAGCTCAGCCACCGCCCGATGGAACCGCGCGGCGATCACGTCCCGGCTGGTCCCCGCGCCCAGGTCAGCGACCACCGCCCGCACCAGCTCGGCCCCATCGATGCCAAGCACCGCACCGGACCCGATCGGTACCTGATAGCCGCCAAAGTCGCCAGGCGCGGCCAGCTGCTCGAGCTCGATCGCGGCCTGGCCCTCGTAGTTGACTTGGTCCCTGATCCCGAGAATGGCCGCGACCGCGTCGAACAGCCGCCCGGCGCTCGACGTCAGCGGCGCGTTGATGCCGCGCCGCCCCATGGTCGTGACCGCGTCCCACTGGCCCGCGTTCCGGCGCCGGACGTCCAGGTCAGGGATTCCGCCGTCGGGGTAGGCGGCGTCGAGGTAGGCGGCCGCCATCCGCCACGGCTGCCTGATCGCGGCCGCGCCGCCTGGCATCGGGACCGGCACCAGGTGCGCGGCCCGATCCATCGCGGCCAGGCCGCCGACGAGGAACTCGCCGCCCCAGATCGTGCCGTCCGTTCCGTAGCCGGTGCCGTCGAAGGCCACCCCGATCACGTCGGCGGCCACGCCGTTGTCGGCCAGGCACGAGGCGATGTGGGCATGGTGGTGCTGCACCCCGACCAGCCGGAGGCCAGCGCGCTCGGCCAGGTCGAGCGCGTACTTGGTGGACAGGTACTCAGGGTGCAGATCGTGCGCGACCACGCGGGGCTCGATGTCGAACAGGGCGCGGAAGTGCTCGATCCCCTCGGTGAACGAGGCCAGCGTCGCGACGTTCTCCAGGTCGCCGATGTGCTGGGACAGCACCGCGTGGTTGCCCTTGGCCAGGCAGAACGTGCTCTTCAGCTCGGCCCCGCAGGCCAGCACCGGCTCGGCGAAGCCGGGCCGCACCGCCAGCGGCTCGGGCGCGTACCCACGGGCCCGGCGAAGCACGGCGGCCCGGCCAAGGAACGGCCGCACCACCGAGTCGTCGGCCCTGACCGCGATGGCCCGGTCGTGGCCAAGGAACGCGTCCGCGATCCCTGACAGCCGCTCCCGCGCGTCGTCGTCGGTGTAAGCGATGGGCTCGTCGGAGACGTTCCCGCTGGTCAGCACCATCGGCCGGGCCAGCTCGGCCAGCAGCAGGTGGTGCAGCGGCGTGTAGCCGAGCATCACCCCAAGCTGCCGGTTGGCCGGGGCCACCGCGTCGGCGATGCCGCCGTCGGCCCGCCTGGGCAGCAACACGATCGGCCTTCGCCGGCTGGCCAGCAGCGCGGCCGCGGTCACGTCCACCTCGACGAGCCGCCGGGCCTGGTCGAGGTCGGCGACCATGACCGCGAACGGCTTGTCCTCCCTGTGCTTGCGGGCCCGGAGCGCGGCCGCCGCGTCAGCGCTGGTCGCGTCGACGGCCAGGTGATATCCGCCCAGCCCCTTGATCGCCAGCACCTGGCCGGCTGTGAGCAGGGACGCGGCCTCTTCGATTATTTCCGCAAAGGGCCGGGCGCTGGAGCCGCCTCCTGATCGGCTGCCGCCTTCCAGCCACAGCCGGGGCCCGCACCGGGGACAGCAAATCGGCTGCGCGTGAAAGCGGCGGTTGCCCGGGTCGTGATATTCGGCCGCGCACGCGCCGCACATCTCGAAGGCGGCCATGGTCGTGAACGGCCGGTCGTAGGGCACGTCCTTGACGATCGTGAAGCGCGGCCCGCAGTTCACGCAGTTGATGAACGGGTAGCCGAACCGCCGGTCGGCCGGGTCAGCGAGCTCAGCGAGGCAATCGCCGCAGGTCGCGGTGTCGGGCCCGATGTGGACGCGGCGCTCGCCGCCACCTTGGCTCGGGGCGATCAGGAAGGTCGTGCCGCCATCGGGGCGCATCGGCGTGGTCGCCACCGCCTCGATGCTGGCCAGCGGCGGGGCGTCCCTGCGCAGCGCGACCAGGAACTCATCGACCGCTTCCTGGTTGCCCTCGACCTCGGCGAACACGCCGTCGGCGTCGTTGCCGACCAAGCCGCCGAGCCCGAGGCCGGTCGCGAGGGAGTACACGAAGGGGCGGAAGCCGACGCCCTGGACGATCCCCTCCACCCGCAGATGCGTCCGCACGCGCTGGCTCATGACCCAAGTCTGCCCGCACGCGTCCCGCGAATGGACGGATCCGGGCACTGGGTACGAGGAGCCCAGTGCCCGGATCCGGGTTTGGATGAGCGACGTTGGTGTTTGCCGCTCTAACGACCGGCTAGCTGAAGACGTGCCAGACGATGTTGCCGTCGGTGGCGGGGGTCGTGTTCGCCAGGATGTTCTCGAACAGTGACGGCGACACGAGGGTGTGAGTCGCGGGAACCTGAGCGGGGGCGCTCCAAGTGCCGCTCGTCAGGGCCTGGTACTTGACGTCGGTCGCGCCTGGCGCCTTGAAGGCGACCAGCAGCGGGCCGAAGCCGTTGAGCGTGCTGTCGGAAGCCGCCGGGCCCTCGTCGGTAACGCCAGCCAGCGTGGTGTCGGTCGTGAAGACCGGCTTGGCCAGGTTGGCGAAGGTGTCAGCAGTGGTGCTGTACAGCAGCGCGGTGGTGCCAAGCTGCCGCCAGACGAAGTAGATCGTGCCGGTGGTCGAGTTGGTGACCTGCTCGGCGACGGCCGGGGTGTCACCGGTGCACGGCGCTCCGGTGCAGCCGGCGGTGGCCGCCGGGCCAGGCACGATCGATGAGTTGCTGAAGCTGAAGCCGCGGCCAGCCGGGGTAGCGACCGAGAAGCGGACGTGGTTGGCCGGTCCCCGCCAGGAGAAGATGAACCGGTAGGTGTGCTGCAGTTCAGTGACCGCAGGCGCGTTGCTCGTGTTCGTGTAAAGGACGTGGCTCGGGATGACGCTCGGGGCGTTCCACGAGATGCCCCCGGCGGCCGTCGTGCGGCCCTGCTCGAACCAGATGTGGTGGTCGGCGCGGCCGGTCCAGACCGCGAGCACGGCGTTGCGGCCCGACGGGTCGACGTAGGAACGGAACACCGGCGCTGAGCTGGTGACCGCGGCCGTGCCGGGCAGCTGGAACTTGGCTGACCAGCGACCATGGTGCAAGGCGGCGACCTTGAACTTGTAGAAGATGTTGCCTGGGGTGGCGCGCTGGTGCCACGCGACGATGGTGCCCGAGCCAATGTGGCCGGGGAACGTGATCGAGCTCAGGGTCGGGGTGTCGTTCGTGATCGCGCCCGGGACCGGGCCCTTCGGGCCAGACCAGGGAGCGTTCGGCGCCGCGCTCGCGGCGCTGACGCCGAGTGCACAGATCGTGCCAGCCGCGGCTACGCCAAAGGCGAGCCTCGTCATCTGACGTCTGAACATTCTGTGAACCTCACGTATTCTGCTAGGGCCTTCGCCGCCATGGCGAAGCAATGTAAGCTTCGAATGGCTCGCTGGGCTATAAGCCAGGATTGGCATTGACTTTCCTGTGTTCTGCCTGAGTGTTCCTGTGCGGACACCCGCGAACCTGTGCATTGCCAGGTAAAACAGCCCGTAACATGGTGGCCTGTGACTATGCGTCCCCGCCTGCTAGCGATAGCTGCTACCTGCGCCGGCCTGCTCGCCGCCGGCGCCGTCCTCCCTGGCACGGCCGACGCCACCGCCCCCGCTCCCGCGACCGCCGCCCGTCCGGCGACCTCTCCCGCTGCCCGCGCCGTCGGCGTCATCGCCGGCGAGGTCAGGTCGGTCACCGGGGCTGGCCTCGCCGGCGTGTGCGTCGCGGCCGTCGCAGGCTCGGCCGCGGTTCCCGCGCTGACCGAGACCGGTGGAAGGTACCTGATCACCGGCCTGGTCCCTGGCCGGTACCGGCTCGTCTACGGCGCCTGCGCGCAGGCACGCCACTACGTCACCAGCGGAGCCCCGAGGCCGGTCAGCGTCGTCGCCGGCCGGCCGACCCTGGCCAGGCCGGTTACGCTGCGCGCGGTGGGCGCGGTGGGCGCGGTGCCCGCGGTGCCGCTGGCCATCGCCGGCCTGGCTAAGGGCAGCCCCGCCATTTCCGGCACCGTGCGGAACGCTCGGGGCAAGCCGCTGGCGGGCATCTGCGTGACCGCCAGCGAGTACGGGGCCGGCGGCGTCCCGCCGAGCGGGCCGGGCGGCGGAGCGCCCGGCGGCGCGGGCACGACGACCAACCGCCACGGGGACTACACCATCCCGGCCAAGGCGACCTCACCGGGGCCGTGGGTCGTCGGGTTCACCAGCGGCTGCGGTAACAAGGGCGACTACGCGCCCCAGTGGTGGAAGTACGCCGCCACCGGCGGCAAGGCCAAGGTCCTGCACATCCGGCGGGGCAGCTACTTCGCCGGCATCGACGCCAAGCTGGGGCCGGGGGCCGCGATCAGCGGCGTCATCAGGGCCAAGAGCAAGTCGGGTCCGGGGCTGAAGGGCGTCTGCGTGTTCGCGATGGGCCTCGGCGCCGCCCAGGACGACTCTGGCCTGGCCATCTCGGGTGCGGGCGGCAAGTACCTGGTCACCGGCCTCGGATCAGGGCGCTACTTCCTGGACTTCGAGCCCTGCGGGCCAAGCGGCAACTACGCGCAGGGCAACTACCCGACGCCGGTCGCCGTTACCGATGGCAAGACCACGAAGGGCATCGACTGGTACCTGACGCTGGCCGGAGAGATCTCAGGTTCCGTGGCGACCGCCGTGACGCCACATGCGCCCATCTCCGGGGTCTGCGTCCTGGCCATCGGCCCGCTGTCCAGCGGCATCGTGCAAATCTCGATCGGGGAGGCGACGTCCGGGCGAGCTGGCGGTTACTCGATGGGCGGGCTGACCCCGGGCAAGTATGA
The DNA here is from genome assembly GCA_035511035.1 of Streptosporangiaceae bacterium. GTDB lineage: Bacteria > Actinomycetota > Actinomycetes > Streptosporangiales > Streptosporangiaceae > Chersky-822. Next base: position 42,159 of record DATKFV010000117.1, on the reverse strand, counting down.
GGTGGAGTTCGACCCTAACTGCGGTGCATCGGGCAGCTATGAATCTCAGTACTACGACGGTCAGTCCAATCCCGAGCTCGCCAACGAGTTCAACGTCGCCGCGGGCCAGCACCTGACTAGCATCGACGCGTCGCTTGAGCCGGCCGGCACCTTGACCGGCACCGTCACGAGCGCCACGGGCCAGGACCTGTCCGGGATCTGCGTGCTGGTCTCGCCCGATGTGCAAGGGCTGGGCCCGGCGCTGGCCGACCTGCCGCCAGGATTCGCGGGCCTGGCTTACGGGGGTGCTGGCGTCACGTCCGCGCGTGGTACCTACCGAATCAAGGACGTGATCCCTGGCAATTACGAGGTCAGCTTCGCCGGTGGCTGCGGCTCGCCGAAGACCAGCGGCTACGCGGCGCAGTGGTTCGCCCCCCAGGGCGGGAGCGTCCCGGCCTGGCTCACGGTCGGCACCTCCGTTGTCCCGAACATCAACGCGGCGCTCAGGCGCGGCGGCACCATCAAGGGCGTCGTGACGAACGCGGCAGGCAAGCCCGTCCAGGGCATCTGCCCGCTCGCATATCCCACGAGCGGGGAACCGGTATCGGTGGTCGCGCAGCTGTACGGAGATGTCGGCAGCGGGTCGAACCGTCACGGTTCTTACCAGTTCACGGGCCTGGCCGGCGGCACGTACGCCGTTCAGTACTCGCCGTGCGGCAGCGCGCCCTACGCGACCTCCTGGTACGGCGGCAACGGCGATCAGTCCAGCGCGCGGGCCGTGAGCGTCAAGGACAGCGAGGTCACCGCGAGCGTCGATCAAAGGCTGACCGCGGGCGAGGAGATCACCGGACGCGTTACCGCGGCTGGCGGCGCGACGTTCAAGTCCGTCTGCCTGACCTTGCTCGACAGCAGCGGCAACCTCGTTACTAGCACCTCAACCTCGGCCAGCGGCCGCTACTCCATCCGACTGGTCGCTCCTGGCTCCTACCAGCTCCAGGCCGGCCCGTGCGATAGCAGCACGCTCGCGACGGTCAGCAAGGGCGTGACCGTCGGTCGCTCCGGGCCGGCGACGGGAACCAACCTGCCGCTCCCGCTGGCGGGCGTGATCGCCGGCCAGGTCAGTGGCTCGCCTGCCGACGGAGACGCGGGGACCATCGCCCTGCCAGGCATCTGCGTGACGGCGACCCCGGTGTCAGGTTCGGGTGCGCCCGGCTTTGCCTTCAGCGCCGGGTCAGGCCGGTACAAGCTGACCGGGCTGGCGCCAGGCAAGTACCAGGTCACCTTCAGCTCCCAGTGCCCGTACGGGCCGCCGATGTACGCGAGCCTGACGCTCGCATCCCCGGTCACGGTGACCTCATCGGCGACCGCGACCGCCTCGGGGACGCAACTCGCTGACGGCGAGATCTCCGGCACGGTGACGGTGCAGGGCGCTCCAGCCGTCGGCGTCTGCGTGCTCGCCTACCCGGCCAGCGGAGGCGGCGGGCCGACGCTGGCGGAGACGGGGAAGGCCGGCGGGTACCAGGTCGCTGGCTTGCCGGCCGGGGGCTACGCCGTCGAGTTTACTAAGGGCTGCGGCGCTGCCAGCTACCAGACCCAGTGGTACGACGGCGCCTCCAGCCGGGCCGGCGCGACGACCGTGACGGTCACCTACGGCCTGCTAACGCACGGCATCGACGCGCACTAGCCGGCTAGCGGCGGTGCCTGCTCGGGCCTGACCCTGGCGGCCTGGTCCGCCAGGTCGGCCAGGGTGTCGCCGGAGCGGCCGATCAGCACGGCGACGCCGGGCGCGAGCGCCAGGACCAGGCGGGCCGCCTCGCTGGCCCGCTGGACGCCAGTCGGCGTGGCCGTGGACAGCACCACGAGGTCGGCCTCGACGGTCCTGGCCAGCGTCGCGACCTCGGTCGCCGGCAGGTCAGCGGCGAGATGGTGGACGTACCAGCGGTGCTCACGCAGGCAGACGGTCGCCATCAGCGCCGGCAGGCCGTGCCGCTCGTCCTGCGGCGTGGCCACGACCGCGGTGCCGCGCGGCCGTCCCGCTGGCTGGCTTGAGTTCACGGCGATCAGTCGCTCGCAGATCGCTGCGGCCCTGTGCTCCTGCGCGATCGACACCAGGCCGGCCGCCCAACCGTCGCCGACTTGCCGCAGCGCCGGGGCGATCAGTCGGTCACAGAGGTCGGTCTTCGAGACACGCCCAGCCAGCCGGTCCATGGCCCGCCTAGCCGCCGTCTCCTGCCCGTCGATGATCGCCCGGTAAAGCCGCCCGGCCTGGGAGACCCAGTCGCGCTCCTGGATCTGGGCGCTGGGATTGCGACCCAGCCGGCGCCTCGTCTGGAAGTCTCCTACGTCGTCTTCGGTGACTTCATAGCCGCCCGCGACCAGGCGAGCGGGGAGGCTGCCGTCCCTTACCCAGCCGTAAGCGGTCTGGTAGTGCACGCCGAGTAGGCCGGCGGCTTCGGAAAGTCGCATCGTACTTAGCGTAACTTAGTGCCTGTTCCATGAGGTCGACCTAGGGGCTGCCGGGCCTGTGCCGCCCGCCTGGCAGGATGACGCCATGGACGTCTTCTCGGTTCCGCCCGGCGAACTGCGGGACATGGCCGGCTCGCCTGATGCGGTCGCGCGGTTCCTCACCCAGGCCGCGGCGTGCGCTCCCTCGGTGTACGGGACCGCGCCCTGGTGGTTCAGCGCTGCCGACGGCGACGTCTGCCTGCGGGCCGATCACGAACGCGGGCTCGCCGTCGCCGACCCGGCCGGCCGCGAGCTCACGATCAGCTGCGGCGCGGCCGTATTCGTGGCCAGGGTCGCCCTGCGTTACCTGGGCCTGGTACCGCAGGTCAGCATCTTGCCCGAGCCGGAGGTTCCCGACCTGATCGCCAGCATCGGCTGGGCGTCTGGCCGGCTGGAGCCAAGCGCGGCCGAACGCGCGCTGTTCGAGCGGCTGCCGGCGGCGCGAGCTACTGACGGCCGGTTCGCCAGCCCTCGGCTGCCTGCCGGGCTGATGGCAGGGCTCGCTGAGGCGGCGGCGGAGGAGGGCGCTGCCCTGCGGATCATGGCCGATGCGGATCACGAGGCCGCGCTGCTGGCCGTGACCGACGCCGCGACGTTCGCCCTGCGGCTTGACCAGGCCAGGCTGGCCGAGGCCAGCGAGCCGCGCGGGGACGGGCACGGCTGGCGGCTGCCGCCCGCTGACCTGGTGATCACCCCAGAGTCGGCCGGGGTCGTGACCGTCCTCACCACGGCCGCCGACCAGCGGGCCGATTGGGTCGCCGCTGGCCAGGCGCTGCAACGGCTGCTGCTCTCATCGGCCAGCGCGGGCGCGGGCCTGGCGATCAGCTCGCAGGCACTCGAGTTCGCCCCGCTGCGCGAGTTCGTCGCCGCCCAGTTCGCGGCCGGGGCCGCGCCGCAGCTGCTGCTCAGGTTCGGCCCATCGAGCTGACCAGGCCGCCGAAGGTATCAGGCTGGTCATGGGCCGCCTCCATTAAGCGGCAACCACTAGTAGTGCGGCTGAGTCCTAAGGACGTATGTTCCCCCAAGGACGACCAAGCCAAGGGAAAGGCGCAGTCATGTCTCCTCGTATCAAACGGATCTTGCCGACGCTGGGTACCACCCTGGTCGCGGCAGCGCTCGCCGTGGCCGGCGGAACGGCCGCCCTCGCGGCCCCTTCGGCGCACCGGGCCGCGCCGGCCTCGAAGGTGCCGGTCGGCCAGGTCGGCCTCGGCTGGTCCATCGCCGAGGTCTCGACGGCGCCGGTGCCGAACGGCCACGCCACCTCGGGCAAGACGACGCTGTACGCGGTCAGCCCGCAGGGGCACAAGTACGCGTTCTACAGCTGGCCGACGAGCAAAACGAGCGCGTCAAGTTACTACCTCGTCGACTGGTCGGGTGACGGGCAGCGGGTGCTGGTCTCGAACCTGTACAAGTACGAGCAGATCAGCCTGGTCACCGGCAAGGTGATCAACAGCTTCAAGCTGCCGCCGAGCGTGTCGGCGTTCGGCTACACCAGGCCGGACGGCGAGAACATCCTGACGACCGGACCTGGCGGTACCGGCGTCCGCCGCTACAACCTGAACGGCCAGTTGCAGCAGGTGCTGGCGACCAAGGGCTTCACGGCGATCGACTCCCCTGACGGCACCACCGTCATCGATGAGGCGAGCTATGGCCTTGAGGTGCTCGGCAACACCGGTGGCGTGGTCAGGCAGTTGCACGCGCCGATCGCGGTCGACGGCTGCAACCCGGCCCGGTGGTGGAACTCGACCACGGTGCTGGCCTATTGCAACGCCAAGCACGGCAATGGAGCGGCCCGGCTCTGGCTTTTCCCCGTCAACGGCGGCAAGGTGACCGCGCTCACCGCGCAGCGCGGCAACAGCGGACCTGACCTGGGCGACATCGACGCCTGGAAGCTGACCAGCGGCGTGTACCTGCAGGCGCTCGGCCCGTGCGGGGTCGAGTTCGTCGCGCAGCAGTCGGCTAACGGCTCGGCCCACGAGGTCAAGCTCCCGGGCGTGGACTACCCAAGCTTCCACATCGTCACCGGCCAGGGCTCAAGCCTCCTGGTCCAGCCCGAGAACGGCTGCAACGCCGGCGCGTCCCTGGTGTGGTTCAACCCGCACACCAAGAAGGTCAGCTGGGTCTTCCGCACCCCCAACAAGATCACCGGTGTCGAGGCCACCATCCCCTACGGCCGCCCGCTCAGCTAGCACTTACCGTGATCATGATCGTTTCATGACCACGGTAACCTGCCCGGACAATTGCGCCGCGATCCTCCGTGATCAAGGATTGTTCTTGATCACGGAGGATTAGGGAGTCTCCCGATATTCCGTGATCAAGGACTCGCCTTTGATCACGGAATTCTGCTTGGGCCGGGTCAGGGTCGCGGGCCTCGTCGTCCAGGCGAGAACTTTCGAATTGCCGCAACCACTTGAGGCAATCGCCAGTCCTATTGGTCGTAGATTCCGTCATTTGGCGATCAGGGCAGCGAAAGGTCTCGCTATGCCTCATCACTCGCGAACCCGTCCATTGCTAAAAGGCATCGCCATAGCGGTCGGGGGTGGCGGCCGTCGCGTCGGCTTGCGCCCAAGTCGAGCGAGTCGCCGAGCGGCACGACGGCTAGCGCGAGGGCTTTATTTGCTGATGGTCTTAGGTCTTCTAACGGAGTCGGCGCAGGAACGGGTCTTGCGGCTCGGTCGGGATCAGCCTGATCCTGGCCCTGGCCGGAAAGGCCCCGTCCGGCCGCGCGGCGACCGGGTTCAGGTCAAGCTCGGCGACCTCGGCGATTTCGTCGGCCAGCCGGGAGACCCGGAGCAGCAGGTCGGCCAGCGCGCCGGTGTCGGCCGGCTCGGTGCTGGCGTGCCCGAGCAGCAGCGGTGCGGCCCTGATCCCGCTGATCAGCTCGCGGGCGTCGACGTCGGTGAGCGGGGCGAGCCGCGCGGCCCGGTCGTCGAGGATCTCGGTGACCGCGCCGCCGACGCCGAAGATCACGACGGGCCCGAAGACCGGCTCGGCCCTGACCGCGATGTGCACCTCAACCCCGGCCGGACCCTGATCAGCGCCGAGCCTGATCCCGTAGCAGGCGAGGAGCGCGGTGACCTGGGCCTGCGGCAGCCAGCCGCCAAGGCGCTGGCTGGCGAGGAAGCCGCCGACGATGGCGCGCGCGGCGTCGTGGTCGATCCCTTCGAGCTCGGGGACGTGCCCTGGGCTGGCGGCCAGCCAGGTGCCGTAGCGGGCGGCGTGGCCGAGCGCCCTGGCTGCGCTCTCCGGGTACAGGTACGCGGGCACCGGCGGGCCGGGCCGGCCGGGCTGGCCGGGGCGCAGCAGGCGCACCGACTCTTGCTGGTCGAGCATGACCGCCACGAGCGGCTTGGTCACCGTGGCCGTCGCGACCGCCGGGGCGAGATCACCGAGCGCGGTCCTGACCGTGATCGCCATGATCGCGTCTACCCCGTCGTCGCTGGCCACCAGCTCAAGGCAGGACCGCAGCGCGTCCCGGCTGACGGTCGCCGTGGTGTCGACCGGGCCAGCGACGGCGGCCCCGCCGGGCAGCAGCGCGCGCAGCTGGTCGCGCACCGGCTCGGCGAGCGTCGCGACCCGCAGGCCGGAATCGCCGCAGGCATCGGCGGCGAGCACGCCCGCGCCGCCGGCGTTGGAGACGATCGCGACCCGGTTCCCGGCTGGCAGCGGCTGCGACGCGAGCAGGGCCGCGGCCTCGACCAGCTCGCCGAGGCTGGTGGCGGCGATCACGCCGGCCTGGGCGAAGAGGGCTTCCTGCGTGATCAGCGGGGTGCCGCCCGCGGAATCCGGCGGTATCGCCGTGTGCGAGGCGGCGGCCCGCTGGCCCGCCGCCGACCGGCCGCCGATCACGGTCAGCACGGGGAAGCTCCTTGACACCCGACGGGCGGTCTTGGCGAACCGGCGCGGGCTGCCGAACGATTCCACGTAGAGCACCGCCAGCCGGGTGACCTGGTCTTGCTCCCACCACATCAGCAGGTCGTTGGTCGACACGTCGTACTTGTCGCCGACCGAGGCGAACGAGGAGACGCCGATCCCGAGCCTGGATAGGTGCTCCAGCACCGCGATGCCGATGCCGCCGGACTGGACGACCAGCCCGGCCGTGCCCGATGGCGGGGTCGCGCCGGCGAACGTGGCGTTGAGGCCGATGGCCGGCACCGCGATGCCGAAGCAGTTCGGGCCGACCAGCCGCATGCCGTGCCGGCGGCAGGTCGCGAGCAGCTCGGAGCCGGTCGCGGTGTCGAGGCCGGCCGTGACGATGACCAGTGACCTGGCCCCGGCTCGCCCGCACTCCTCCGCCACCTGGACCACGCCGGGGGCGGGGATCGCGATCACCACGACGTCAGGGGGCTGCGGCAGCGCGGCGACCGACGGCAGGCAGGGCACGCCCTCGATCGACGTCGCGTGGCTGTTGATGACGTAGACGGCGCCGGCGAAGCCGGCCGCGATGATGTTGCGCAGGATCGCGTGGCCGACGCCGGTCGGCTTCCGGCTGGCGCCGATGATCGCGACCGATGAAGGGGCCAGCAGGTGGCGCAGGCTGGCGACGTCGGCGAGTTGCTCGCGCCGGGCGACCGAGTCGAGATAGGACTGCAGTTGCTGGCTGGCCTCGTCGGCGGGGAGCGGGAACGTGGTCTCGATGACGCCCTGCGAGACCTGCCGGCGGCCGGCCAGCCCGGCGCTCGCGAAGACCCGCAGCATGGCCGAGTTGGTCGCCAGCGTCTGGGCGGTGAACGCGCGCAGGTCGCGCAGCCGCGCGTCCGACACCAGGTGGTCGAGCAGCAAGGTCGCGACGCCCCGGCCGTGCATGTCGTCGGTTACCGCGAAGGCGATCTCGGCGACCCCGGGCGTGCCGGTCGGCTCGTAGCTGGCCAGGCCGACGAGGCGGTCGCCGAAGAAGGCCAGCAGCGCGCAGTGGTCAGGTCCGGCCGGCCTGGTCACCCGCTTCGCCTCCCGCGCCGCCGACAGCTTGCTGACGTTGAAGAACCGCAGGTAGATGTTGTCCGGTGACATCTGCTCGTGCATGCCCCTGACGGCGTCGCTATCGCCAGGCGCGGCGGGCCTGATCAGGACCGTGGTGCCGTCGATCAGCAGCGCATAGACCCCCATCGGCGGCGGCGGCTGGCAAGATGGGCCCATGCCGACCCATGTTGCCTTGCTTCGCGGCGTGAATGTAGGCGGCGGCAATAAGTTGCCGATGGCCGATCTGCGCGCGATCGTGACGTCGCTCGGTCATGCCGAGGTGTCGACCTACATCCAGAGCGGCAACGTGCTCTTCACGCCATCCGATGACGACCCGGCCGCGCTCGCGGCCGAGCTGCGGGCCGCTATCTCGGCCGCCCTTGGGCTGGACCCGGCGGTGATCGTGCTGTCCAGGGAGGAACTCGCGGACATCGCCAGGGCCAACCCTTACCCCGACGAGCCCAAGCCCCAGTACGTGCACTTCGTGTTCCTGCCTGGGCTGCCCTCGGACGAGGCTTCGTGGCGGGTCAGCGAGATCGAGCAGTCGCTCGCGGGCAAGAGCAGGGACGAGCTGACGATCATCGGCCGGACGCTGTACCTGCACACGCCCGACGGCTTCGGCGACAGCGAGCTGTCCAAGGCGTTGCTGGCGAAGAAGAACAGCCCGATCGCGGGCGGCACCGCGCGGAACCTGGCGACCGTGACCAAGCTGCTTGCCCTGTCTGGATAGCACTGTGCGGCTAGCACCGTCTGGCTAGCACCGTCTGGCTAGCACCGTGTGACGGCTAGCTGCCGGCGCGCAGCAGCGGTGGATGCAGGTACTCGGCGTCGCCCTTGCGGTAGAGCTGGGCCGGCCGGCCGCGCTCGCCCGTCGTGGTGCCGTCGGCTGGCACCAGGAAGCCGTCTGTGCCGGTCACCTTCCTGTGGAAATTGCGGGGGTCAAGCGTGGTGCCCCAGACGATCTCGTAGACCCGGCGGAGCTGGGCCACCGTGAAGACCGGCGGGCAGAACGCGGTCGCCAGCGGTGTGTACTCAAGCTTGGCCCGAGCCCGCTCGACCCCGTCGGCGAGGATCGCGTGATGGTCGAAGGCCAGCTCAGGCGGAGGTCCGGCTAGCAGCGCGTCAGCCGGGAGCCAGGCGGCGTCGGCGGCGTCGCTGCCTGGCCGCGGCATCGGCAGGGCAGGGGCCAGCGCCAGGTAAGCGATGCTGACCACCCGCTGGCGCGGATCCCGGCCGGGATCGCCGTAGCTGGCCAACTGCTCGAGGTGCACAGGCCCGTGCGACTCTGACCCCGCCTCTGACGCTGGCCCCGGCCCCGGCCCCGGCCCTGATCCTGGCCCTGATCCTGGCCCTGATCCTGGCCCTGGCCCTGGCCCTGATTCTGGCCCTGGCCCGGCATGCAGGCCGGTCTCGTCGGCTAGCTCCCTGGCCGCGGCCGCCGCCAGCGTCTCGTCGGGGCGCACGAAGCCGCCTGGCAACGCCAGCTTGCCGGCGAACGGCGGGACGCTGCGCCGCACGCAGAGCACGTCAAGTTCCTCGTCGCGGATGGTCAGCACGACGAGGTCGACGGTGACGGCGGCCGCGGGAACGGCCGGCCAGGCCGGGCCAGACACCTCTCCAGGCTACCACTAGTAATCGTCTAGCTGACGAGAAATCGGTCGGGCTGTGACGGGCTTGGGAAACCTTCGCCCGAGCCGACGTCTCGGCCGTTCGCGTGCGCGCTCGTGCCCCGTCCCGGCTGTTGCGTGTGCGGCCGCGTCCCGGTCGTCGTGCGCATTTCGGGCAGCGCGGCCTCGGGTTGTACTAAGTAGAGCTCGGTGATGATCATAGTACTCCGTTCCTGGCGAAATAACGGATTAACGGTGTGAAATGGTGATGGTAAAAGCAAGGTAATCCGTACTATGATCATTTAAAGTTGATCATATTACGGATTACCCACTCTGATGCGGTCAGCTTGAGCCCGACGAAGCCCGACGCGGCGTTCCGCAAACGATTGCAACCCTGGTGCTGACCTGGTTGATGCGGGAGGCGTGGCCGTCCCCGGTCACCGGGACGTCGTTCACGCAGGGCGTCGTCGTCGCCGGCCAGTCGGTCGCGGTGAGCGCCGAGTCCGACCAGCTCGTCGCGTTCGGTGACGGTATCGAGTCCGACGCGGTCACGCTGTCCTGGGGGCAACTGGTCCAGGTGGGCCTGGCCGCGACGACGCTGCGGCTGGTGACTGGCAAGTAACCATGCTAAGAAATGGCATATGGCGCAACCGGCTGATTCAGGCGATGTGTTCGGTGACCGGGTGGCGATCGTCACCGGCGGCGGCTCTGGCATTGGCGCGGCGATGGTGCGGGCGCTGGCGGCGCGCGGCACCCGCATCGTGATCGCCGACATCGACGAGGCGGCGGCCAAGTCGGTCGCTGGCCCGCTGACCGGCGTGACCGCCGTCACGCTCGACGTCAGGGACGCCCCGGCGGTGGCCGACCTGGTCGCGCAGGCCGTCGCCGAGCATGGCCGGCTCGACTACATGTTCAACAACGCGGGCATCGCGGTCGGCGGCCTGGTCGAGGAGTTCACCCTCGACCACTGGGACCGCGTGATCGACATCAACCTGCGCGGGGTCGTGCACGGAGTGCACGCGGCCTACCCGGTCATGCTGGCCCAGGGCCACGGGCACATCGTGAACACGGCCTCGCTGGCGGGGCTCGTGCCAGGGCCAGGTCTCGCGCCCTACGACGCGGTCAAGCACGCGGTCGTCGGGCTGAGCCTGTCGCTGCGGGCCGAGGCGGCCGGGCGCGGGGTCAAGGTGAGCGCGATCTGCCCTGGGTTCGTCGACACGCCGCTGCTCGGCCATGTCAACCCGGACCTGCCGCCGACTAGCGCGGGCGCAAACGTCGCCGGGGCCGTGGGCAAGCTCTACAGCGCCGACCTGCTCGCCCGCGACGTCTTGCGCGGGATCGAGCGCAACCGGGCGCTGATCGTCGCGCCGAGGTCGGCTCGGGTCGCGTGGCGGATGGCCAGGTACGCTCCGGGAACCACGATGCGGACGATCACCTCAGCGGTCCGGCGGGGCCGGGTCAACCTGGGCGGCTGAGCCGGCGCCGTCCCCGCTGGCGGCCTCCGCTGGCGGCGGCCAGATCTGGTCGGCGATCACGACCGCGACGACCACGGCGGCCGCGCAGCCGGACAGGACGAGCGCGGGTGCGTGGGACGCCGCCAGGCCGAGGAGGCCGAGGACGGCGATCGCCGCGATTCTCGGCCAGCTGATCCGGCGCCAGACCGTGGCCTTGAACGCCGCGTGACCGGCGAGGAACAGCGCCGGGCCGGCCAGGATCAGGCCTGCTACCCAGGCCGAAGGAGCGGTGTCCGTCCCGGCGGCGAGCGCCGTCGCCCCGTCAGCGGCGGCGGTCACGATGATCCCGGCCACCATGATCGGGTGGATGAAGTGATAGGCCGAGCGGCCGAGCCGGCCGGGGTCGGGCGAGTGCGCGATCACCTCGGTGGCGTCGCTGGCGCTCCGGTCGAAGTACAGCCACCAGAACGCGATGCTGCTGATCACGGCCACGCAGAACGCCGCGACCTCGCGGCCGTCCACGCCGCCTGGCTGGTCGAGCCGCTCGGCGAGGGTCGCGCCGATGATGACGATCGACTCGCCGATCGCGATCAGGATGAAGGCCTGGCACCGCTCGGCGAAGTGCCCGCCCTCGATCGTCCAATCGGCCGTGCGCGACCGTCCGAGGCCAGGAGTGTAGAAGCCGACCGCGCCGCCGAGCAGGTCGACCACGACCGCCCCGGTCCAGAGCAGGTCACGCCCGTCACCGTGGATGAGCCCGCCAGCCAGCGCGAGCAGCCCGCTCACCACGCACCAGGCGAGGATCCGCTCGAAGTTCCGGCGCAGCGCGGAGCCCCGCAGGCCGAGCACAGTGAACGTGCTCCGGCCGACCTGCATCAGCAGGTACGCGCTGCCGACGATCAGCCCCGACGTGGTGAACGCGGTCGGCAGCGCCGCCGACATCACCAGGCTGATCACCGCCAGCGCGAGCAGCAACAGGCGCACCGCGATCCGCTCGGGATCGAGCCAGTTGGTGACCCAGGTGGTGTAGGCCCATAGCTGCCAGACCATGATGAGCAGGAGGGCCGCCTGCAGCGCGGTCCGCAATGCGCCGCCGGCCGCAGGGCCGGCCAGCAGGAAATGCGAGAGCTGAGTCACCGCGAACACGTACACAAGGTCGAAGAACAGCTCGACGTTGGTGACCCGCTGCGGGCCCGCGCGCTCGCGCATCAGGTTCACGTGCTCCGATGTCACGGCAAGTAAGGATGCCAGGTGATCGATAGCGAAGGACCAGGGCATGGTCAGCTGACCGCGCTCAAGCCGATGCTGGCTATCGCCGCCGGGCTCCCGGCCGACGATGACGCGCAGTGGGCCTACGAGATGAAATGGGACGGGATCAGGGCGATCGCGCACGTCACCGAGCGGACAGTCACGCTCGTGACCAGGACGGGAAGGGACACGACGGCCAGCTATCCCGAGCTGGCCGGGATGGCCGCCGCCGTCGGCGCCCGGCGGCCGGTGCTCGATGGCGAGATCGTGGCGTTCGGCGAGCACGCCTGGCCGAGATTCGAGGTGCTGCAGCAGCGGATGAACATCACTACCCCCAGCCAGGTGAGGCAGCTCGCGGCCGAGATCCCGGTCAGCTACCTGGCCTTCGACCTGCTGTCGGTCGACGGGCAGTCGCTGCTCGGCCAGCCGTACAGCAGGCGGCGGGAACGGCTCGCCGGGCTTGGCCTGGAAGGACCGCACTGGCAGACCCCGCCGTCGTTCACCGGGGTCAGCGGGTCGGAAGCGCAGGCCGTGTCCCGCGCCAATGGCCTCGAGGGCATCATGGCCAAGCGGCTCGCCTCCCGCTACGAGCCTGGCCGGCGCACGTCCAGCTGGCGGAAGATCAAGAACCTGCACCGGCAGGAGTTCGTGGTCGGCGGCTGGAGCCCAGGGGAGGGGAACCGAGCCAACCTGATCGGCTCGCTGATCGTCGGCGTCTACGGTCCCGACGGCCTGACCTACGCCGGCCACGTCGGCACCGGGTTCACCTCCGAGACGCTCACGATGCTGACCGCCCTGCTGGCGCCGCTGCGCCGGCCCACCTCGCCCTTCGGCGCGACGATCCCGCCCGAGCACGCGCGCGGCGCGGTCTGGGTGGAGCCCGAGGTCGTCATCGAGGCCGAGTTCGGCATGTGGACCACCTCAGGCCGCCTCCGCGCCGCCGCCTACCTAGGCCTTCGCGACGATAAGCCCCCGACCGAGGTCGTCCGCGAGTGAGTACTTAGCCGATCGGGCAGCCGGGCTTGGCTTTGGCTTCGCCTGAGTTCGGGTGTACTCGCAGGCACGAGGTGTCGACCGCCTCGAAGGCGCTGGCCGGGATGCCCTTGAGCAGGCTGACTAGGGCATCGGGCCATTGCGGGTAGGCGGCGCCCTGGAAGAACCAGTTGCTGCCGTTGTCGGCCAGGATCAGCCCGTAGTTCTTCATCTCGATCAGGATGGCCTTGGCATCCGCGCAGTACGGAGCCGAGTCGCGGCAGAAGCCCCTGATGTTGAAGCTGGCCTTGAGCCGGAATCGCGCGCCCATCGGGGGGAGCGCCGCGCTGTTGCTTGAGCCGGCCTCGTGCCTGGCTGGCCAGATGTAGGCGGTGCGGGTGCGGTCAGCGGTGAACCTGATCGCGTGGGTGATCGGCTTGCCGGTCCGAGCGGAGTAGGCGACCTGCTGGTAGTTGAGCAGGCCCGGCAGGATCGGAAGGCCAGCGGCGTCGGCCGAGGTCCAGCCCGCGGGCCGCAGCGCGTTCGACCGCAAGTGCCAGATCGCGCCCGAGCCCGCCGTCGGGTGCCGGGAGTAGCGCGCCTCCCACAGCTCGTAGAGCGTGCAGGTCTGCTTGTTCACCATGATCGCGTGCCGGTCGCCGCCCGCGTTCTTGCCGCCTTCGATCGGCGTGTCCTGGCCGAATGGGTAGGGGCCCTTGTCGCTCTCGCTGGCGTACTGGAAGCGGATCCTGACCAGGGGGTGCCTGTTCGTCACGACGGTGAAGGGGATCCCGTAGGGATAGCCGCCAGGGTTGGGCCCGAAGTCGGGGTGCAGGTAGGTGCGGGCCGAGTCCATGCTGCGCAGCCAGGCCCCGCTGTGGCTGTCGACGGGCAGCCTGGAGATGTTCGTGTTCCAGATATTGTCGGCCGGGAACATCGGGCAGTCAGGCGCCCCTGGCACGGCCGTGCTCATGACCGGAGCCTTCGCGCCGAGCGGGAGCTTAGTCACCGGATGCAGCACCTCGGTGGAGGTCGCGACCGCCCGGGGCGCCGCCGGCCTCGATTTCTTGACCGCATCGGCCACTCGGTGAACCGTGGTCCCGTGCAGCGACGTCGGCAGAGCCAGGGATTCGCTGCACGCCGCCAGGCTGCCAGAACCGGCAATTATCAGTGATATGAGTACATAACGGTGAACGCGAACTCGGCGAAGTCGGTCCATGCGGACATGCTGGCATAGGGCAGTGGGGTACGAGGGTGCAATGGCGAACGGCGAACCCTTGATCGCTCGGCGCGAAAACGGCGCCGGGACGTCGGCCGGTTCGGATACCCCGAGATCGGATACCCCGAGATCGGATACCCCGAGATCGGATACCCCGAGATCGGGTAATCCGAGATCGGAGGGTGGTGTTATCCGCTAAGGCGCCCCGCCCGCAGGTTGCCGAGGGCGCATGCTGTGCCGCAGTATCGACAGATCCGTCAATCCATGGGAGCCGTCACATGAAGGTGCCGTTGACAGTCGCCGACTTCCTGCGCCGGGGCGCGCTGGTCTACGGCGATCGACCGGCGTTTATCGACGAGCCAGGGACCGCCGGCTCGTTCGGCACGCTGACCTACCGATCGGTCGAGCGGCGGGCTCGTGGCGTCGCGATCGCGCTTGACCAGCTGGGCATAGGCACCGGCGAGCGGGTCGCGATCGTGAGCCCCAACGCGGCCAGGTTCGGGATCTTGTTCTTCGGCGTCAGCGGCTACGGCCGGGTGCTCGTCCCGATCAACTACCGGCTCAACGCCGACGAGGTCAGCTACATCGTCGAGCACTCGGGCGCGTCGGTGCTGCTGGTCGATCCGGAGTCGGACGAGGCGCTGCGCGACGTCAAGGCCAGGCACAGGATCGTGCTCGACGGGGTCGCCGACGAGGAACTGTTCTCCGAGGCCCCCGACGACGCCCAGCCGGTCGGCTGGGAGCCCGACGAGGACGCGACCGCGAGCATCAACTACACCAGCGGCACCACCGCCAGGCCCAAGGGAGTGCAGCTCACGCACCGGAACTGCTGGCTCAACGCGGCCACCTTCGGCTGGCACACGACGGTCAGCGACCGCGACGTCTACCTGCACACGCTGCCGATGTTCCACTGCAACGGCTGGGGGATGCCGTACGCGGTGACCGCGATGGGCGTACCCCAGGTCGTGGTGCGGAAGATCGACGGCGAGGAACTGCTGCGCCGCATCGACGCGCACGGCGTCACGCTGATGTGCGGCGCCCCGGCGGTGGTCGCCGCGATCCTGGATGCCGCGAGCGCCCGGCGCGCCGCCGGCCAGCCGGTTCCTGGTCGCGACCGGGTCAGGATCGTGGTCGCTGGCGCTCCGCCGCCGTCGAAAACGATCGAGCGGGTCGAGGCCGAGCTTGGCTGGGAGTTCATCCAGATCTACGGCCTGACCGAGACCGCGCCGCTGCTGACCGTGAACCGCCGCCTGGCGGAGTGGGATGACCTGCCAGCCGCCGAGCGGGCCAAGCTGCAGTCGCGGGCCGGCGTGCCCGCGGTTGGCGTGCAGGTCAAGACCGACGGCGACGGCGAGGTGCTGGCCCGGTCCAACAACGTCTTCGCCGGCTACTGGGAGCAGCCGGTCGAGTCGGAGAAGGTCCTGGTCGACGGCTGGTTCCACACCGGCGATGAAGGCCACATCGATCCTGACGAGTACCTGGTCATCTCCGACCGGAAGAAGGACGTGATCATCTCGGGCGGCGAGAACGTCAGCTCGGTCGAGGTCGAGGACTGCCTGTTCCAGCACCCGGCCGTGGCCGAGGCCGCCGTCATCGGCGTTCCCGACCCCAAGTGGGGCGAGACCGTCAAGGCCCTCGTCGTCGTCCGGCCGGGCCACGAGGTCAGCGAGGCCGACCTCATCGACCACTGCCGCTCGCACCTGTCCCACTTCAAATGCCCGACCTCGGTGGAACTCCGCGGCTCCCTGGCCAGGACCGCCACCGGCAAGCTCCAGAAGTTCAAGCTCCGTGCCCCGTACTGGGACGGCTTCGACCGCCGCGTCAACTAACCTCAGGAGGCATCGGGGGCACCTTGATGTCGTGTGAGCGACATCTAAGTGCCCCCGATGTCGTTGGCTCAGGCGGCCAGCGCCGGCGCCGCGACCCTCTCGGGCTCGGCGGCCGGCTCGAGGGCGGTTTCCAGCACCTGCCGGACGTCACTGACCAGGTGGATGTCCAGCGCCTCGCGCACCTTCTCTGGCACGTCGTCCAGGTCGGGCGCGTTCCGCGACGGGACCAGCACGGTCGTGATCCCGGCCCGGTGGGCCGCGAGCAGCTTCTGCTTCAGCCCGCCGATCGGCAGCACCCGCCCGGTCAGCGACACCTCACCGGTCATCGCCACATCGGACCGCACGAGCCGCCCCGATAGCAGCGACGCGAGCGCCGTCGTCATCGTGATCCCCGCGCTAGGCCCGTCCTTGGGCACAGCCCCAGCCGGCACGTGCAGGTGCACCCCGCGATCGGCCAGCTCACCGACCGGCAGCCCCAGCGCAGGCCCGTTCGACCGAAGGTAAGACAACGCGATCTGCGCCGACTCCTTCATCACGTCACCGAGCTGCCCAGTAAGCGTGACCCCAGTGCTGCCACTGCTCTTGTCAGCCAGCGAGGCCTCAATGAACAGCAGGTCACCGCCAGCCCCGGTCACCGCGAGCCCAGCAGCCACCCCAGGCACTGCCGTCCTCTCGGCCGACTCGGGCGTGTGCCGAGGATGGCCCAGATAGTCAGTCAGGTCAGGACCGTCAATCACCACGGGCAAGGTCAGCTCAGCCACCCCCGCCAGGGAGGACGATGCGTCCCCGACCGTAGGCATTGCGGAGCCAGCCAAGGTCGGGGACGCGTCGTGCTCCCCTGCCACCTCAGGAAACAACACTCCCCCCGCCAATTTTGCGGCAATCTTTCTAAGCACCCGCGCCATCGAACGTTCGAGCGAGCGAACACCGGCCTCACGCGTGTACTCAGTGGCGAGCACCCGGTAGGCGGCGTCGGTGAAGGTCACCTCACCGGCCTCAAGCCCGGCCCGCGTCAGCTGCCTGGGCAGCAAGTGGTCGCGGGCGATGACCAGCTTCTCGTCCTCGGTGTACCCGTCGAGCCTGATCAGGTCCATCCGGTCGAGCAGCGGCTCGGGGATGGCCTCGGCCACGTTCGCGGTCGCGATGAACAGCACGTCGGACAGGTCGAGCTCGACCTCAAGGTAGTGGTCCCTGAACGTGTGGTTCTGGGCCGGGTCGAGCACCTCGAGCAGCGCCGCCGTGGGGTCGCCGCGGTAGTCCGCGCCGACCTTGTCGACCTCGTCGAGCAGGATGACCGGGTTCATCGAGCCGGCCTCCCTGATCGCGCGGACGATGCGGCCTGGCAGCGCGCCGACGTAGGTGCGCCGGTGACCGCGGATCTCGGCCTCGTCGCGCACGCCGCCGAGGGCGACGCGGGCGAACTTGCGGCCCATCGAGCGGGCGACCGACTCGCCGAGCGAGGTCTTGCCGACTCCGGGCGGGCCGGCGAGGGCGAGCACCGCACCGCTGCGCCGGCCGCCGGCGATCTCCATGCCCTTGTCGGCGAGGCGCTTGCGGACGGCCAGGTACTCGATGATGCGGTCCTTGACCTCGTCAAGGCCCGCGTGGTCGGCGTCGAGCACAGCCCTGGCACCGGTGATGTCGTAGGCGTCGTCGGTCCGGCTGTTCCACGGCACGTCGAGCACCGTGTCCAGCCACGTCCTGATCCAGCCCGCCTCGGGCGAGGCGTCCGAGCCGCGCTCCAGCTTGGCGGCCTCGCGGAGCGCAGCCTCGCGAACCTTCTCTGGCAGGTCGGCGGCCTCGATCCTGGCCCGGTAGTCCTCCTGCTCGGTCGCTGGCGTGCCGTCGAGCTCGGCCAGTTCCTTGCGGATCGCGGCCAGCTGCTGGCGCAGCAGGAACTCGCGCTGCTGCTTCTCCATCCCCTCGCGGACGTCGTTGCCGATCGTCTCGGCGACGTCCAGCTCGGCGAGGTGCTCGCGGGCCCAGCCGACGAGCAGCTCAAGGCGCTGCTCGGGGTCGGTCGTCTCCAGCAGCGTGGACCGCTGCTCGACCGACAGGTAGCTCGCGTAGCCGGCGCTGTCGGCCAGCGCGGACGGCTCAGTCAGCCGGGCGAGTACGTCGACTACCTGCCAGGCGCCCCGCTTCTGCAAGATGGCCGTCGCGAGCCCGCGGTACTCCTTGGCGAGCTCCTGGGCCCGCTTGCTCGCGGGCGGCTCTTCGGTGATGGTGGCAAGCACCCAGAGCGCCGCGCCTGGGCCGACGGTGCCAGCACCGATCTTGACCCTGGCCAGGCCCCTGATGACGACGCCCGGCTTCCCGTTAGGAAGCCTGCCCTCCTGCTCGATCACGCCCAGCGTGCCGACGGGGGCATAGCGCCCGCCGATCCTCGGCACGAGCAGCAGGCGAGGCAGCTCATCGCCGCTCGCGGCTGCCCTGGCCGCCTCGATCGAGGAGCGCACCTCGGAGTCCGAGGCGTCGAGCGGCACGACCATGGTGGGCAGCAGGACATCGTCATCGAGCGGCAGCACCGGCAGGGTGTGGGTTTCGCTCATGTCTGGTCTCCAGCCTGGAATTACTTGATTACAGTTCAAGCTAACGCGTCGTGCATAGCGCCTGCGAGCGCGAGTTTGTTCCTGGCTGGATTTCGCGGAGAGCTAACGCCGGAGAGCGGCTGGTCAAGCCGTAAATGCAGGCCTCGTTACCAGGACTGGCCGGGCTGCTGGTCCTGCTGACCGGGCTGACCGGGCTGGCCCGGCTGACCATACTGGCCGGGCTGACCGTACTGACCGGGCTGACCGGGCTGGCCGTACTGGCTGGGCTGGTCTGGCGTCCAGCCTTGCTGCGGCGGCCACTGTTGCTGCACCTGGCCGGGCTGGGCTTGGCCAGGAACCTGTCCTGGCACCTGGCCGCCGGCGATGCCGGGGGTCGCGCCGGGGAAGGACGCGGTGAGCGTGCGCACGTAGTTGACCCTGGCGTTGATGTCGGCGATCTGCTGGAGGCTGGACACAGGGATCGTCGTGGTGTGCACGAAGCCGGGCCCGTGCACGGTGACCTGGACGGCGCCGGTCGTGCTGTTCTCCTTGGCGAGCAGGAAGAGCAGGCCGAGCAGGCAGAACACAAAGAATACGATCGCGCAGACGATAGCCCAGGTGGGAATAGCCTGGCTCGTGGTCGACATATCGGTAAAGGTCCACGACAGGTCGCTCAGCGGACGCGAGCCGCTAGGCGTGTAGACCGTGGTTGACGTCACCGAGATGTCGCCGATGGTGACCATGACTGGCTCGCCGCCAATCATCGCGTCGCCAGGGCCTGGCAGCTGCGGGGCCGGCACCAGCGGGGTCGGCTGCTGGAAACCGCCAGGCCAGCCTCCTGGCCCTGGCTGCGGCTGGGCAGGATCGGCGAAGTTGAACGGCTGGTCCTGTGGTTGATCCTGGCCGCCTGGGCCTGCCCATCCTGTCATGCCGCATAGCGTATCGGCACAGTCAAACCTCTCCCGCATTGTCGTTGGCAACGTTCCTTATCTGTTGCGAATGCTGAGTGGCACGGCGACTTATTGAGGTGCCCAGGGGATGGTTGAGGCTGGCCAGGGCCGTGGTACTGGCTTTGCGTAGTCCAGGGGGCAGGTCGGTAAGCTGCTGAGCGGGCTTACGTAGGCGGCAGCGTGGCCGCCACCCAGCGAGGCGGCCACCGCTACCGTTTGACGCGAGTCAGGGGATCCATGACCACCGATCGAGCAGCCGGGACCGACAACGACGGCCGGGCCGGGGGGCGACCGCTCAGGATCGCCTTGCTCGGCTGCGGCAGCGTCGGCTCGCAAGTCGCCCGGCTGCTGACCGAGCAGGCCGTCGACCTCGCGGCCAGGGCCGGCGGCCCGATTGAGATCGCCGGGATCGCCGTTCGCAGGCTCGAACTGCCCAGGTCGGCCGGGGGCGAGGGGTCGCTGCTGACCGACGACGCGGCCGCGCTCGTGACCAGGCCCGACGTGGACATCGTGGTGGAACTGATCGGGGGCATCGAGCCGGCCAGGTCGCTGGTGCGGGCGGCCCTCGACGCGGGCAAGTCGGTGGTGACGGCGAACAAGGCGCTGCTGGCCAGCGACGGTGCCGCGCTGCACAAGGCGGCGAGCGCGAGCGGCGCCGACCTGTACTACGAGGCGGCCGTGGCCGGAGCGATACCGCTGCTGCGGGCGCTGCGCGAGTCGCTCGCGGGCGATACCGTCCTTCGCGTGCTCGGCATCGTCAACGGCACCACGAACTTCATACTCGACCGGATGGACTCGGCCGGCTCGGAGTTCGGCCCGGCGCTCGAGCAGGCCCAGCGGCTCGGGTACGCCGAAGCCGACCCGACCGCCGACGTCCAGGGCCACGACGCCGCCGCCAAGGCCGCGATCCTGGCTAGCCTGGCCTTCCACACCACGATCACCTCCGCCGACGTCTATACCAGCGGGATCGCCGACATCACGGCGGCCGACATCGCCGGGGCCAAGGCGCTCGGCTTCGTCATCAAGCTGCTCGCCATCTGCGAGCGCTGCGACGCCGGCGTCTCGGTCCGGGTGCACCCGGCCATGCTGCCGAGGGTGCATCCGCTCGCGGCCGTGCACGAGGCCTACAACGCGGTGTTCGTCGAGGCCGAGGCGGCCGGCCGGCTGATGTTCTACGGAGCTGGGGCAGGCGGGCAGCCGACCGCCAGCGCGGTGCTCGGCGACATCGTCGCGGTGGCGAGGAACCAGCGGGCCGGACTGCGCGGCCCCGACCCGCTGACTTACGCCGAACTGCCGGTCGTGCCCATGTCCGACGCGCTGACCAGGTACTACGTGGCCCTCGACGTCGCCGACCGGCCCGGCGTGCTCGCCCCGGTGGCCGAGAGCTTCGCCCGCCGGGGCGTGTCGATCAAGGTGGTGCACCAGGAAGGCCGGGGCGAGGACGCGAGCTTGATCATCGTGACCCATACCGCCCGCGAGGCCGCGCTCGCCGACACGATCGCTGACCTCGCGGCGATGGACGCGGTGCGGGCGGTCGATACTGTGCTGCGGGTCGAGGGCGAGGAGGGCGAATGAGCTTCTGGCGCGGAGTCATTGCCGAGCACGCTGACTACCTGCCGCCGGTCCCGCCCGAGTGCGTCGTCACGCTCGGCGAGGGCGGCACGCCCTTGCTTCCCGCTCCCGCGCTGTCAGAACTGACCGGCTGCGAGGTGTACCTCAAGGTCGAGGGCATGAACCCGACCGGCTCGTTCAAGGACCGCGGCATGACGGTCGCGGTCTCGCTCGCGCTGGCCAGGGGCGCCCGCACGGTCATCTGCGCCTCGACCGGCAACACGAGCGCGAGCGCGGCCGCCTACGCGGCCAGGGCCGGGCTCGCTTGCGTCGTGCTCGTGCCGAGCGGGAAGATCGCGCTCGGCAAGCTCGCCCAGGCCCTCGCTTACGGCGCCCGGCTGGTCCAGGTCGACGGCAACTTCGACGACTGCCTCGAGCTCGTGCGCAAGCTCGCGGTGACCCACCCGGTCGAGGTGGTCAACTCGGTCAACCCGGACCGGCTCGAAGGGCAGAAGACCGCGGCGTTCGAGGTGATCGACGCGCTCGGCCGGGCTCCCGACGTGCACTGCCTGCCGGTCGGCAACGCCGGCAACATCGCCGCTTACTGGCTGGGCTATCGGGAGTCGTTCGCCGGCGGCCGGTCCGCCAGCGCGCCGAGGATGTTCGGCTTCCAGGCGGCCGGGGCGGCCCCGATCGTCATCGGCGAGCCTGTGCTGCACCCGGTGACGGTCGCGTCGGCGATCAGGATCGGCAATCCGGCGTCCTGGCAGCTCGCCGAGGCGGCCAGGGACGAGTCGGGCGGGCTCATCGACACGGTCAACGACGAGCAGATCCTCGAGGCCTACCGGATGCTGGCCGCGCGGGAGGCGGTGTTCGGCGAGCCTGCCTCCGCCGCTGGCGTCGCTGGACTGCTCCAGTCCGCCAAGAACGGCACGATCGAGCCGGGCTCGGTGGTCGTCTGCACGATCACCGGCACCGGGCTGAAGGACCTGGACACGGCGATCGCCGGGGTGGCCAAGCCGGTCACCGTGCCCGTCGAGGTCGGTGCCGTCGTCGTCGCGCTCGGCCTAGAGTGAGCCAGGTGGCCGACTGGCTGCATCAGCCGGTCTCGGTGCGGGTGCCCGCCACGAGCGCGAACCTCGGCCCCGGCTTCGACGCCCTTGGCCTGGCCCTGAACGTGCACGACATGGTGCGCGCGGAGGTGACCGGCGGTGGCCTGCACGTGCAGGTCAGCGGCGCGGGCGAGCACACTGTCGGCCTCGGCGAGGACAACCTGATCGTGCGGGCCATGCGGACGGCCTTTGACCTCATCGGCGACCAGCCGCCTGGCCTCGCGCTCAGCTGCCAGAACTCGATCCCCCATGGATTCGGCCTCGGCTCGTCGGCCGCCGCGATCATCGCTGGCCTGCTCGCGGCCAGGGCGCTGGCCGGAGACCTCGGAGCGGACCGGCTGCCCGACGTGACCGTGCTCAGGCTCGCGGCCGACCTCGAGGGCCACGCCGACAATGTCGCCGCCTGCCTGGCCGGCGGCCTGACCATCGCCTGGGCCGCCGGCGGGTCGATCCGCAGCACCAGGCTCGAGCCGCTGGCCTGGCTCGTGCCGGTGCTGTGCCTGCCTGCCCGGCCGCTCGCCACGCAGGCGGCCCGACGGCTGCTTCCCGCGACCGTGCCGCACGCCGACGCCGTCATGACCGCATCGCGAGCGGCCCTGCTCATCGCGGCGCTGACCAGCGATCCGGCGCTGTTGCTCGACGCGACGCAAGACTGCCTGCACCAGCCTTACCGGGGGCCGGCGATGCCAGGCTCGGCCAGCCTGATCAGCGCCCTCCGGGCCGCCAACGTGCCCGCGGTCGTGTCAGGCGCCGGCCCAGCCGTGCTGGCCCTGCTGGCCCCAGGGACGACCCCCGGGCAGGACATCGTCGCCTCGATCGCGCAGGCGACCGGCGAGGAATGGACCGTACTGGTGCTCGACGTCGACCGGGCCGGCGGGGTCACCGAGTTCACCGCGTCGTCGTGACCCAGGGTTGCTAGATCACCATCGATGGCACAACGATGAGCCGGTGGAGAGCACGGTCGGACTGGGCAGGATCGCTCGCGAGTGGCTGCGGATCGGGTGCATCGGCTTCGGAGGACCGCCGGCGCACATCGCGTTGCTGCGCAAGCTGTGCGTGGAACGCGAGGGCTGGCTGTCGGCGGAGGAGTTCGAGGACGGCGTCGCCACCACGAACCTGCTGCCAGGCCCGGCCTCGACCCAGCTGGCCATCTACTGCGCGTGGCGGCTGGGTGGCCCGGCCGGTGCCCTGATCGGCGGCGCTTGCTTCATCGGGCCAGGGCTGGTCGTGATCCTTGGCCTGTCCGCGCTCTTCCTCGCCTCCCATCCGCCGCTCTGGGTCGCCGGGGCGGCGGCCGGCGCGGGCGCGGCCGTCCCGGCCGTCGCCGCCCAGGCCGCGCTCAGCCTCGCTCCGGCTAGCTGGCGCCGGGCGAGCGCAGGTCCGGCGGTCGGGGGCCCGGCGGTCGGGGGTCAGGCGACTGCGGGTCAGGCGACTGCGGGTCAGGCGACCGTTAGCCCTGCTAGCGGCGGCGCGATCGGCCTCGACCGCGCCCGCCACCGCTGGGTGGCCTACCTGGTGATCGGCGCCGTGGTGGCGGCCCTGGCCGGGCCGTACCTTGTCTTCGCGCTCGCGGCCTGCGGCCTGACCGAGCTCGTGGTGAGGACCGGCGGCCCCGCCCGTGACTCCGCCGGGCCGCGGGCGATTCCGGGCTTGCCGCTGGCCCTGGCCGCGCCCTTCGCCGCCCTCGCGGCGGGCACCTTGCTGTCCGTCGCCTGGGTAGCGTTCAAGGTCGGAGCGCTCTCCTACGGCGGTGGCTTCGTGATCATCCCGCTGATGCAGCACGATGTCGTGCACACCTATCACTGGATGACCGGCGGCCAGTTCCTCAGCGCGGTCGCGCTCGGGCAGGTCACGCCAGGGCCGGTCGTCCAGACCGTCGCGGTCGTCGGCTACGCCGCCGCTGGCGTGCCCGGCGGCCTGCTCGCTTCGTTCGTCGCGTTCACGCCGTCCTTCATCTTCGTGCTCGTCGGCGCCCCGAGGTTCGCGGCCCTGCGGCGCAGCCAGCGGGTGCAGGCCTTCCTCACCGGCGCGGGCCCGGCTGCCATCGGCGCGATCGCGGGCTCGACGATCCCGCTGGCGCTCGCGCTGTCCCACCTATGGCAGGCGGCCGTGCTCGGGCTAGCGCTCGTCGCCCTGGTCGTCGCCCGCCGGAACGTAGCAGTGGCCATCGTCGGCGCGGCCGCCCTCGGCATCATCGCCGCCCTCGCCGGCGCCCCCATCGGCCAAGCGGCGTGATGGCGCCCGCAGCCAGGTTCCCGTGATCTTGACGCGCTTCATGATCGCGGTACATTGCACCCCGGAATCCGCATAGTGATCTCCGTAATCACGTGCTCAGGCGTGACGAAGGGAGGCGGCGTAGCGTTGACACCGGACGGCGCGGGCACCTAGATTTTCAGTGTTCTTTTATGGAACTGATGTGCGCGATGCGCACAAGTCGCCTGACCTGTGCTCAGTCGTTCGTTCTGCCGCAGTTCCGACAACGCCATAGACCGATGGAGGAACCCAGGTGACTCTGCTCGATTCGTCCATATGGCACGGCAAGGCGTTTTCCTCCGGCTGGCGTGAGGTCGGCGGCGGCACCGCCCCGGTGACCGAGCCGGCGACCGGCAATGAGCTCGGCACCGTTGGCATCGCCACTCCCGCCGACATCGCGACCGCGTCGGCCGCCGCTGCCGCCGCTCAGCAGGCCTGGGCCGCGACCCCGTACACCCAGCGGGCGGCGATCTTGCGCAAGGCGGGCGACATCTGGGTGGCCCACGCCGCCGAGATCGAGGACTGGAACGTCCGCGAGAGCGGCAAGATCCCGCCCGCCGCTCAGTTCGAGACCCACGTCGCCACCGAGGAGGTCTTCGAGGCGGCCACGCTGCCGTCCCGCCCTTACGGCGACCTGCTACCGAGCGAGCAGCCGCACCTGAGCTTCGCCGAGCGGGTACCGGTCGGCGTCGTCGGGGTGATCAGCCCCTTCAACTTCCCGCAGATCCTCGCGATCCGCTCGGTCGCCCCGGCCCTGGCTCTCGGCAACGCGGTCGTGCTCAAGCCGGACCCGAGGACCGCCGTCTGTGGTGGCGTCGTCCTGGCCCGCGTCTTCGAGGAGGCCGGCCTGCCCGAGGGGCTGCTGCACGTCCTGCCAGGCGGTGCTGACGTCGGCGAGGCCCTGGTCACCGACCCGCTGATCTCGCTGATCAGCTTCACGGGGTCGACCGCGGCGGGCCGCCGCGTCGGCGCCCAGGCCGGCCAGCTTCTGAAGCGAGTGCACCTCGAGCTCGGCGGCAACTCGGCGCTGATCGTCCTTGACGACGCTGACCTGGACAAGGCCGCCTCGGCCGGCGCCTGGGGCTCGTTCCTGCACCAGGGCCAGATCTGCATGACGACAGGCCGGCACATCGTCGCCGACGCGGTCTACGACGACTACGTCGCCCGCCTCGCCGAGAAGGCCGGCCACCTGCCGGTCGGCGACCCCGCCTCCGGTCAGGTCGCGCTCGGCCCGATCATCGACGAGCGCCAGCGGGACAAGGTGCACGCCCTGGTCACCGAGAGCGTCGACGCCGGCGCCCGGCTCGCCGCCGGCGGCACCTACGAGGGCCTGTTCTACCAGCCCACCGTCTTGGCCGAGGTCGCCCCGGCCATGCCCGCCTACGCTAACGAGGTCTTCGGCCCGGTCGCCCCGGTCGTCAGGTTCGGCAGCTTCGACGAGGTCGCCAAGCTCGCCGCCGACTCCGAGTACGGCCTGTCGCTCGGCATCTTGACCAGGGACGTGATGCGCGGCCTTGAGCTGGCCCGCAAGATCCCGACCGGCATCGTGCACATCAACGACCAGACCGTGGACGACTCGCCCAATACCCCGTTCGGCGGCATCCGCGCGTCCGGCACCGGGGCGCGCTTCGGCGGCTCGGCGAACCTGGACGCCTTCACCGACACCCGCTGGGTCACGATCCGCGGCGATATCGCCCCGTACCCGTTCTAGCCGTGCTCCTGATACGCAAAGCATGCGCACCGGAGTTGGCATCGTCGGCGCGGGCCCGGCCGGCCTGCTGCTGTCCCACTTGCTCGCTCAGCGCGGCGTCGACTCCGTAGTGGTCGAGGTCCGCAGCCGTGCCTACTGTGAGGCCCGCCAGCGGGCCGGGGTGCTCGAGGACGGCTCGGTCCGGCTGCTGCGCGAGAGCGGCCTGGCCGGCCGCCTCGACGAGCAGGGGCTTGAACACGGCGGCATCTACCTGCAGTTCGCCGGGGAGCGCCACCATATTGACTTCAGGGAGCTGACCGGTGGCCGCAGCGTCACGGTCTACGCGCAAACTGAAGTGGTCAAAGACCTCATTAAGCAAAGGGTCACCGACGGGGGTCACGTCGAGTTCGACGTGACCGACACCGAGGTGGATCACCTCGACACCGACCGGCCGGTCCTTCGCTACACCAGGGCGGACGGCACCAGGTGCGATCTCGCCTGCGACGCCATCGCGGGCTGCGACGGCTTCCACGGCATCTGCCGTCAGCGCTTCCCCAGTGCCCTGCTCACGATCACCGAGCGCGAGTACCCGTATGCCTGGCTCGGGATACTCGCCGACGTGCCGCCATCGACCGATGAGCTGATCTACGCCCACCACAAGCGCGGCTTCGCCCTGCACAGCCTGCGCAGCCCTGCCGTCAGCCGCCTGTACCTCCAGGTCAACCCCGACGAGTCGATCGGCAACTGGTCCGACGCGAGGATCTGGGATGAGTTGCAGCGCCGGTTCGCGCTCCCTGGCTGGGAGCTGAAGCAGGGCCAGGTCCTGGACAAGGGCATCACCCCGATGCGCAGCTTCGTGGCCACGCCCATGCGGTACGGGCGGCTGTTCCTCGCCGGCGACGCCGCCCACATCGTGCCGCCGACCGGGGCCAAGGGCCTGAACCTGGCGATCGCCGACGTGGCCGTGCTGGCGCCGGCGCTCGACCACCTGGTGCGCGGCAAGCCGGAACTAGCCGACGCCTACACCGCGACCTGCCTGGACCGGGTCTGGCGATCCACGCACTTCTCCTGGTGGATGACCACCATGCTGCATCGCACTCCTGGCGCCGACGCCATGGAGGCCGCGCTGCAGCTATCTCAGCTCCGCTATGTCGTCTCGTCCAGGGCGGCAGCGACCTCCCTGGCCGAGAACTACACCGGCTATCCCGAACTACGAGCACTAGAGGACTGACATGCGCACTACGCCGCCGTTCCGCGCCGACCACGTCGGCAGCCTGCTCCGCCCGCCCGTGCTGCTCGAAGCCAGGGCCAGATTCGCGGCGGGGGAGATCGACGCGAGCCAGTTGCGGGCGGTCGAGGACGAGGCAATCTCCGTCGTGGTCGCGATGCAGCAAGAGGTGGGACTTCAGTCAGCCACCGACGGTGAGTTCCGGCGCGCTTCTTGGCATATGGATTTTATCTATCAGTTGGGCGGTATCAGCAAAGCGCCCGGGAACCTGGCGGTGAAGTTTCGCAACGCCGAGGGCAATATCGAGTTCACCCCGGCGGCGATGCGCGTCGACAGCAAGCTCACGCTCGACCACACGATCTTCGAGAGTGACTTCCTGTACCTTCAGTCCGTCGTGACAACCGCGTTGCCCAAGCTCACGATTCCCTCTCCCAACATGGTGCACTACCGGGGCGGCCCGGCCTCGATCGACCACGACGTCTACCCCGACATGGAAGAGTTCTGGTCCGATCTGTCCGCCGCCTACGCCGAGCAGGTCCGCCGCCTGTCTGATCTCGGCTGCCGGTACCTCCAGCTCGACGACACCAGCCTCGCCTACCTCAACGACCCGGCCCAGCGGGCCGAGATCGCCGGGCGCGGCGAGGACGCCGAGCACCTGCACCTGCGCTACATCAGCCAGGTCAACAACGCGATCGCCGGCCGCCCGGCCGGAATGGCGGTGACCACCCACATGTGCCGGGGCAACTTCCGTTCTTCCTGGGCCGCCGAAGGCGGCTACGACTTCGTCGCCGAGGCCCTGTTCAGCGAGCTCGCGGTGGACGGCTTCTTCCTCGAGTACGACGACGAGCGCTCGGGCAGCTTCGAGCCGCTCCGCTTCGTCCCCAAGGGCAAGATGGTGGTGCTCGGCCTCATCACCACCAAGCGCGGCCAGCTTGAGAACCCCGACGCCATCAAGCGCCGCATCGACGAGGCGGCTAAGTACGTGCCCATCGATCAGCTCTGCCTGTCCCCGCAGTGCGGCTTCTCCTCAACGGTCGAGGGCAACGTCCTGACCGCGGCCGAGCAAAGAGCCAAGCTCGCCCTCATCGTCCAGATCGCCCGCGAGGTCTGGGGCTAGGCGATCACTGACGTCACCGATCCGGGCGCCTGCCAGTGATGCCCCATTCGAGCTGGTAATACGGATCTGGAGTGGTCGCCCCCAGATCGACCCAGGTCAAGCCGCCCAGGAACGGCGGTAGCTCGGGGCGCTCGACGTTCGGCAGCAGGACCGGGATCACTCGGCATCGGCGCTCGACGAACTGGGTCAGGAACGCGTAGAGTTCCTGGTTCTGCCAGGGGCCCACCCGAGGGCCGACGATCACCGCGGCGGCGGGGATGCTCTGGATCTGCTGTTCGACCGGAGACTGCCAGGGGAGCCCAGGCTGCAGCTCATCCTCGTCAAGCCATGGCCGCAACCCCCGCTCCCTGAGCTTGCTGGCCAGCATCCGCACGGCTGGCTTGTCGGCGACGTTGTGGCAGAGGAAGACGTCGAACTCCGCGACCTGCTCCTTGCCGCGCACGACCGTGGAGGCCACCTCGAACTCCCTGCCCCGGTCGGCTGAGGCTTCCATCGCCGCGGTGACCAGCTCGATGTCGGCGGTGGGTTCATAGTCGTCTCGCAGTGAGACCCTGCTTTCGCAGACCGGGCAGAGTATGGACGGGCGGTCTCGCAAGCGGACTTGCTCGATCTGCTCGGGGGTGAACGCGGTGCCATCGTTCGGGCAGCTGTACTGGCGCTCCCTGGTCACGGTGCCAGGATTGGCCCGCCGGTCCAGATGTGATTGGACGAAGCGCTCGAACTGGAGCCTGAGCGATCCCGGCACCCGGTCGTAGCCGACCCAGAGCTCGGCCCTGCCCTCGCCGTCAGCCTTCAGGTTGACAGTGCACTCGCCCTCGCCGGCGGCGAACCTGGCCGCCGACTGCCAGGTGTTCTTCCTGGCGAACCGGTTGCTGCGGGTGAGGCGGACGATCAGGGTGGCGTAGATGTTCTCGATCGGCCCTTCAAACCTGAAGACGACGCCATCGCCCTTCGGCGCCTCCGATGCCGGGATGTCCCTGCGGTAGGCCGAAGGGAAGACCAGCTGTACGCCGGCCTCGGTGGGCTCGCGGAGCACGAGCTCGTTCTGGATGAGCTCCTCTAGGGTGGCGCAGACCAGCAGCCGCTCCTGGAAGGCATCCTGAACTCGCTCCGCGGCGGGCACGTGGAAGTCGACGTCGCTGACCTTGGTCTCCATGATGCTGCCGAGGCCGTCCGGCTCGTCCCTGGCGGCGTTGACGATCGCGCTCGCGTAGGCATCAAGCAACTCGGGCTGCAGCAATATCAGATTGCCGAACTTCAGCCGCTTGACCAGGTCCGCAGACTCTAGCCTGGCCACGCAGCCTTCGAAGACCGCGGTCAGCTCGGTCGGCACAGGTTCCAGCGGGTCGGCGAGGTAAAGCCCTTGCTCGTCATTGAGCAGCTGCATGGCGCTCGGCACCGTCCGCTGGAAGGCCTCGCAAAGGTCGCCCAGCGGCACTAGCAGGCGATCCGGCGACTTCTGGCCGACGACGAATTGCTTGGTCTCGGCGAACAGGGCGGTCGATCTGATTCGCGGCGTTAGTTCCCAGTCGATCGCGGCCAGGATGGCCGAGCGCAGCCGATCGGTGCCTGTACCCTCCCTGGCGCTCGTCTCGAAATACTTATCAAGCGCGAAGTCGGCCATTACCTGCAGGACTCGTTCGTGCGACACGGCCGTGCCGCCGCGGTCAATTCGGGCCGCCACGAGGAAGGTAGGCAAGCCGCCCTTCGCGAGCGGATGGGCGTGCCTGACCGCCCTGGCCCAGTGCCGGACTCCGAGCAATGGCGCGGTCTCGTTCTTGGAGTCAAAGACGATCAGCGCTAGCGCGGCTCCGCCGAGATGAAGCTGGTGGACGATCCGGTAACCCGGTTGGCCCGCCAGGTCCCAGACCAGCACCTCGCGCTCGCCGCCCCCGTTGTCAGCCTCGTCGGGCGTCGGCAAGCGCCAGATCCGGCGGCCATGGGTTGACTCGGTGGCGCGGAACTCCTTGCCCGCGAGCACCATGGCCAGGCCTGACTTACCGACTCCTGAGTCCCCGAGCAGGAGCACCTTGGCATTGGAGTAAGTGGTCGTGCTGGCCGGAGCGCTGGCCGTCATGCCCCAGTCGCTGATCAAGACCAGCTCGGTCGCGCCGGCGTCGACTAGCACGAGCAGGTCATCGGCGGCGCTCACGGCCAGCCTGGTGAAGTGGGCCGCGACGCTTGGCGATGGCGGTTCCCTGTACCACAGCTGCGTAGGGCTCTCCGCCACCGACCAGGCGAAGAGCTCGCCGGTGGCGGACCAGATCAGCGCCGTCTGCCTGGCCCGCACGTAGGTCATTCCCACGGCGGGAATGGTCTCGACCACGGTCGCGGGCGCCGATCCGTCCGGGCGCCAGACCTGGAGCGTGGCGTCCTCGGACGCGGACAGGATCCAGTCATTGTCGATCCAGCTCAGCCCGGTGACCGGCATCAAGTGGTTGGTGTAGCTAGCGGTCACCTGGCCATCGGCCGCATCGATCAGCCAGACCGCGGCGGTCCCGGTCGCGCAAGCCAGCCACTTTCCATCGGGTGACCAGGCCAGCTTCATTCGGTCAGGGCTGTTGTTGATCGGCCTGTCGTGGGTGAGAGCGCGTTCCCAGGCAACGCTGCGATCAGCTCCGAACAGGGTAAGCGTCATCCGCCCGAGTAAGGATGGCGCTAGCTTGACAACCTGACTGCCGTCAGGGGCAAAGGCGACAGCGCTCGCGGGCCCAAGCGTCTCGGTGCGGTACTCTCCGACCGCGCCGGGCAGGGGACTGGAAAGGTCAAGAACACGAGCCTTGCCGCCGTCGTCGCGGAAGGCCAGCTTGTCGCCAATCGGGGACCACATCAGGTTGGGGGATACGGCGCACGGCAGCGAGGCGAGCGGTGAACCGAGGGAGCGACTCGTGATGTCGGAGATGAGAAGCCGCTGCCCGACGGATAGGGCGAGCCGATCGGCCATCGGTGATAGCGCGACGCTCACCGACTGGTCCCGGTGCCTTGCCCCCGACTCAGCGATCCTGACCTGGCCAACCGACCATGGCCGATTGCGCTCAGGGCGGCGAATCGCCAAGTCGGCACGGCGGTGTGACTCGTCCCGCGGCTGGTCATGTTCGTTGTCGGACATTGGCCCTCGCCCCCCTGTTGTCCCCTTTGGTTAGTATCCGCCGCCGTGGGCGGCCAAGGCGTCCTCTTCAGGCATATCCCAAGTCATATTGTCCGGCTAGAATGACATTCATGCCGGATCGCAAGCCTGAAGTGCGCAACGAAGCGGCTCCTTGGTCGGCCTTTGACGCCGATGTGTACGCGAAGCTCAATTATGCGAGCCTCATACCCGAAGACGAAGAGATCATACGGTTTGCGGCTGGCTTTCTGGTTCAAGCCTACCGGAACAGGCCATTAGCCTCTCACGCCGTTGACGTGGGGTCTGGCCCCAACCTTTACCCGGCGCTGCTGATGCTGCCTTGGGTCGAGCGCATCACGTTCACTGAGATCGCTCCTCTTAACATCGGGTGGCTCAAGGCCAACCTTCCTGATGCGCCGGAGGAGGAATGGGCTTGGCAGCCCTTCTGGGAGTTAATGGCCAGATTGCCCGAATATGAGAACATTCGGGAGCCTCGTCAGCGATTGGCCGGGATCCATCACATCGTCGAGAAGAGCATCTTTGAGCTGCCGAGCCGCACATGGGATCTTGGGAGCATGTTCTTCGTGGCCGACGGAATCAGTTCCGACCAGGCTGAGTTCGAATTGGCGGTCAGGTCGTTCCTGACCGCGCTCAGGCCCGGCGCGCCTTTCATGATGGCCTTCATGGAGGGGTCGACCGGTTACGAGGTCAGCGGCGTCGCGTTCCCCGCCGTGAGGATACGGCAGGACACGCTGATCAGGCTCCTGGCCGACCTGCCGGTGGCAGGTACCCAGATCCTGCGGACCGATAAGTCGATCCGGCCATTGCGACCGGGCTATGACTCGATGCTGCTCGTCGTCGGCTACGTGACCGATGGGTGATTGGCGCGCCATCTTCGGATATCCCTGGACCCGAACGGTTTCAGGGATGGTTGGCACGCTCCGCCTGACGCGCTAAACTGCGACGACAAGCAGAGTCTTGGCCCCCGGCGCGAATCTCGGACTCGAGGCCTTCGTATGGCGTTACAACGGCCCACAGCGACTAGTGCTCGTATGGTGTTACAGCAGTCCATCACTGGTGCTGGTGGTAGTGTACGCTCCATGGTTGATGCCCCCGCTACGTACAAGCGGAATGTTGATGTCCCATGGGTGGAGTTCTCGACCAGAAAGTACTGGCAGGATAACTATGCCGCCGTGCAACCGGAAGATCACGAGATCATTGACCGGGTAAGCCGGTTCTTTGCCAGCGCGTTCGGATCCAGGGGAAAAGTTCAGTGTGCGATCGACGTGGGAACAGGACCGAACCTGTATCCTGCCTTGCTCATGCTGCCTTGGACGGACCGCATTCTGCTCACCGATTATTCGGAAGGTAATCTGGGCTGGTTGCGGCAGTGCGTGCTCGATGACAGCGGCCCTTGGCCCTGGCAATCGTTCTGGCGGGAAATTGACAAGCGCGCGGGCTATGATCAGGTGGCTGAGCCGCGGAAGTCGCTGAAGGAAGCCTGTACTGACCGGCTCGGTTATTCAGGGATCGAGCGGCGCAGCGTATTCGATCTGCCGCCAAGGCGATGGCAGCTGGGCACCATGTTCTTCGTCGCTGAGTCCATTACGTCAGACATCGCGGAGTTCCGCAGCGCTGTCGGCTGCTTCCTCGGGGCGCTGGCCGATGGTGCGCCGTTCGCCGCTGCCTTCATGGGAGGCTCAACCGGGTACAAAGTGGACGGGAAGGAGTTCCCCGCCCTGCCGGTCTCTCGCGAGGACGTGGCCGATTGCTTGGTCGAATTCGGCGCGAGTGGTCTAGATGTATGCCTGCTACAGACCTCGCACCGCGTTCGGAAAGGCTATAACGGCATGCTGGTAGCCACTGGCATCGTTGGCAGCCGGTAACGAAGACCGGCCACGATGGAGATTCAGACTCGGCGTCAGATCCTGGAGACTTGGCGCGCGGCCGTTGACTTCTGCTATCGGGACGGCGAATGGGTCTGGGGTGGCCGGAGCGGGCGGAATTCGATCAGTGACGCCGAGCAGCTGCTGACGATCCTGTATCCGGCTACCGTCATCGACTCGCTCAGTTTGGACCGCGTAGACCAGACAGCGGACGATGTCCTTGAGTACCTGGGTGACCTAGGTAACGCGATGGACATCCCGCGTCGGCTGGTCGGCTTCGTCAGAGACTTCATGCTGACCTACCTGATCGATGGGTCACCGGACTTCTCTGGTGGCACCTATTTCGCGGTTGAAGCGGGCGAAGCGGCGAGTATCGCCGATGAACAGCGGAACCTGCACGTCGTCGACTCGTATTCCATGTCGATCACGTTGTGCCTGGGCATCCTCGGTTTCCTGCGGACATACCGGCAAGGGCTCCGCAGCGCGCGGAGGATCGAGGAGACCAATGAGCTTGAGGCGCTGGCTTCGCAGCGACTGACCGCAGCTCTAGTGGGCTTGCTGCGCAGCTTTACCGTGAACACGTTCGATGTGAGCGATCCTCCTGGCCAGGTCATGTGCCGGATGATCAATCAGACCGGTGCCGCCACGGAGATCCTAGTCCGCGATCTGCTTGAAGAGCTCTCTGAGATCCGGGCTGGCCTCCGGCAGGAACTGTCTCTCGGGCTGACCCAGACCCAGGTAGCCGAGGAACTCGACAATCGGGGCCGCCTGTTCGAGTGCGGATGGAGCTGGGGCGTCGTTGACGGGTCGCCGGAAGTCGACTTCGCCAGCAACATCGGAGCCCAGCCCGTTGGCGTCGCTGACGCCCGCCCTTACCTGTACTTCACGGCGGTCGCCCTCGACGGTATCCAGGACTTGTTCACTGAGCGCACCCGGATCCTTGGCCTGCTGAATCAGGAACAGCAACGCCTGGCCCAGGCCCTCCAGTTGCGCTGGGATCTGACCAGGCAGTTCTGGGCTAAGGTGGCCACCTTCGGTAGCGGTCCCTGGCCGCTTGCGGACTTGCCGTGGACGACATCCGACGGCGAGGAGTCGGACTACTACTCCGTGCTGCTGAGTTCTATCGTGCTGCAGGGCGTCGGCACGGAGCGGGTCGGGAACGTCGACATCGGGCAGGTGGGCCGGCTGCTTGAGGAACTGGCCAACCGCGGGCGGATCACTCGCAGGCCGATGAAGGAGGATCCGGCTATTGGCCTGCACATGCCGGGGATTCGGCTGCGCCTGATCGGCACGGAGAAGGTGGCCTCGGGTCCGAGGCTGCGGTGGACCGTCTCAAGCTACTCTCTCTTGTTGCTGAAGCGCCTGCTTAGGGTCGCTGAGTTGCTCGACGATACGGCGAGGGTCCGGTTCCTCGATCTGGCAGACCAGGTCTGGTCCCATGTCGAACGGCGCCGGATCCACGCCTCGGACGCTCGCGGGCTTTGGGATGAGCCGACTCAGGCCTTCGCCGGAACCAGCTTCACCCCTTACAACGAGCCCTCGTGGTATCACACTGAGCGAGTGGTGGAAGTGCTGGTGGCGGCAGCCAACGTCACCCAGTCGGCGCCAGTGGCGGCTGCCGATCTCGCCAAGCATGCTGGATTGCTCGTAGCCGAGGCCGAGCATCTCTTCGACCGGGAGCGGCTGCGCGGCACTAGCGATACCGGCGAGCGAATGAGAGAAAGCTTCCAGGTCGTCGCCGCGAACCTCAGGCGGGCAAGGGAGATCCTTCCCGACCGCCCTGGCACCGCGAGCGTTCTCGCCTGCGACGTACTTCGCGAACTCGACACCATCGACGCGGCTCGCCAGAATACGGCCAGGATGACCTAGCCATGCTGCTCTTCGCCACCTCCGACAAAGGAGGCACCGGCCGTTCTGTCACCGGTAGCAATGTGGTGTATCGACGTGCAATGCAAGGTGGCGATGCCTGTTACGTCGACTTTGACTTCGGATCGCCGACGTCAGGAGCCATTTTCGGCATCAGCGCGCTCAACCGCGGAACAAGCTCTGGCTGCGGGACGCACTCCTATCTTCAGGGCCGGTCGCCGGTTGCCGAACAGTGGGACGTCTGGCAGCACTCCGACCGCATGAGCTTGCGTCAGCGACCGCCAGGCACTGGCCGCCTAGTACTGATTCCTGGCGACGCGAATGGCGGAGAATTCGCTACTGACAAAGGCACCGTGCAGCGCTGTATCGACCTCTTGCTACGGTTGCACGGCGAGTTCGAGGTTGTCCTGGTCGATCTGAGCGCCGGCCGGTCTTACGCCGCGGATGTCGTCATCGCCGCGACGTCCGCGCCCGAGCTAGCTAACGTGACGAGCCGCTGGCTGGTGTTCCACCGCTGGACCAGGCAGCACGTTCTAGCCGCGGCCGGCCTGGTCTTCGAAGAACGTGGCTTGCTCGACATCGGCGAGATGCACGGCCGGGACCGGGACCGATTCGGTCAGGACATCCGGTTCATCAGGACCGCTATCGTTGATCCAAAGGCTCCCGATCTGGCGGGCCTGCGGCCACCGCAGCTGGCCTGGCTGCGGGAGGCCAACCGGGAGCTGCAGAAGCTGGCCGCCGAGCTCAACGTGGGCCGCTCGAGCGTGCTCGGCATGGTACCGCTTGACCCGATTCTGCAATGGCGCGAACAGCTCATCACCGACAGCGACGTATGGGCTAGGCATATCGCGAATCAGGCCACCGTGGACGCGTTCGAGATGATCGCTAAGAACATCGTTGATACGCAGGCCTGGGAACAGCTGTGAGTGAGGTACGCACTCAATTCCTGGAAAGCAGTGCGGACCCCAAGCTCGAGTCGCTGCCGTTGGCCCATGTCTCCGTCGAGCTAGGTCATATGTACCTGGAGGATCTACTCGGCGGTATTACGGCCATCCGCGACACCTTTGCCGCAATCGCGCCTTGGGCGAGGGCAGCGGAGGATCCGGCGGCCATTGGTTGCGCTAAGCCCACGATCCGCGCGAGCACTTGTTTCCTGATCGACGATTACTCCGGGCACGTCTCCTCGCCGGAGGAGGTGATCCCGATGATCCTTTCCGCGGCCGAAAGCGAAGGGCTGCGGATCGATTACCTCGCCAGGGAATCGGCCTGCGTGCAGGCAGGCGACAGCCGGCCGGCCGACCTGGTGTTCGGGCGCCTAGTCACCGAGCCAGTCTCGGGGACAACCGGCGGTCGTCCGCCACTTACCGAGACGGGCTGGCTTACTAACGGGCAGCGCTCGCCCAGCAGCGATCACGCCGAGGCCATGGCCAAGCGGCTGCCCTGGGAACCACCGAGGGAGAGCGCGCGGCGTCGGCATTCGATCTTCGTAGATGTCGAGTTGTTTGACGAGGACGAGGGCATCAGGATCTGGTCCTGCCCGATGCTCGCGGCCGTGTGGCAGCTGATACGGCTGGGATTGCTGCGGGAGAACGGCCGTCCTGTGGTCAAGCCACAGAACTGGACCGGCGAGTGGCCCGGCAGTTGGGAAGAGTTGCCGGCGATCACCAGGCTGAATCCTGACGCGGCGGCGTTCGCTGCCTACACCACGCTGTCTGTGCTGTCACCCCGATTCCTTCCAGTCGAGCTCGCCGTGCGTACCATCATCAGCCAGTTCGCCGGTGACAGCCAGGTCCTGGCCGATGCTAGTGCGAGAGCGGCCCGTGACGGCATGGCGTTGCCTTCCGAGTTCGCGGAGCGTATCCGGTACGTGTTCGTGGCACCTGGGCGAACCGATCCCGCTTGACCGTCCGCTCATTCGCTGATCAGACGGTCAGGGTCGGCCGCCTGCCACAGCTGCTCAAACTGATTCTTGAGGTCACGCACGCGCGCTGGCATCGGCGCCACCAAGGTCCGCACGATCGCGGCCCGGGTTCCCGTTCCTGTGCTGAACGTGGTCGCCGGAGTCATCTCGTAAGTGACAGCGCCGTCGAAGATGATGAAGTCGAAGATCATCGACCGAATCCACTCAGGGATCAGCTGATGATCGAGCATCCGCACGTCGACACCAACATCGCGTTGCATCTGAGTGATCTTGAGGAAGGTCTCGTCGCGAGCGAGTTCCTCGTTCTCGCAGACGAAGATGCGCCGGATCGCGACTTTTCTGCTAATAGCCTGGCGCTGGAGTTCCAGGTAGCGAGCGCCCAAGTCACTGGTCCACAGCCCGCCGTCGAATCCCCGCAGGCCCGCATCCACGGTCGAGAGCGAGATCGCATCGATCGATCCTTGAGCCTCCTCGGTAAGCCCGAGCAACCACTCGCGGTCCTCGCCTTCGTAAGTGATCTCACCGCCGACAGGCAGTTGCCTGACGAAGTAGGTCAATCGCTCGATCTCACGTCGTGCTAGGCGCTGCAGCAAAGGGTTGACTGTGTCGTCTGCCTTGCC
This sequence comes from Streptosporangiaceae bacterium, assembly GCA_035511035.1. Classification (GTDB taxonomy): domain Bacteria; phylum Actinomycetota; class Actinomycetes; order Streptosporangiales; family Streptosporangiaceae; genus Chersky-822. The sequence continues at coordinate 4,556 of DATKFV010000117.1, read as the reverse complement.
CGCGGTCTCAAGGAAGTCAGTCAGCATCGTTGTCTCGAGGACTGACTGCTCCATGAGCCCATGAAGCTCCGCAGATCTGTCGATCTTCGACAAGCCGGTCGACAGATGCTCGTCCAAGCCTAGAAGCCGGACCTCGAAGTCAATGAAGAAAAGAACGATCAAGAATCCAATAATGACCAGGGCCGCGAGTTCCAGGGCGTTGCGGCTCGACATTCCGCCGATGTTGGACGCGACCAGCGTGATCAACCCGAGAACTAAGGGTATGCCAATCTTAGCGGCCAAGCTCACCGCAAGGCTTGAGCGCGTTCGGCCTGTAGTCATACCGGTTCCTGATTCCGGGCCTCAGCAAGCGGCTGCAGCGCCTCTATGATGCCCGCCGACAACTGGTCCCTGATCCGTTCGACAGTCTTCTGCCATTGAAGGGAAAATCCCGATCTGTGGTCAAATTCCTGCCAGACCTCGACCAGAGCCTTGCTGACATGCGCCGCGGGCATCCATGCGTGCACGAGATGGTCGATGCCTGGCCTGAGCATGGCGATCACCTCGACAGCCGCGCGTCTGCGCGCTAGCGCCCGGTCCACCAGGTCAAGCAGTGCGGAAAGCATCCAGTCATGCAGGGCAAGGTCGGCGCAAAAATCCGCCAATCGCCTAGGATCGGCCTCATGACTGCGCAGGCTGACGGTCCGCGATTCCGCGGAGCCGAGCGTGAAGGTTAGTTCTTGCTCGGCATTCGCTGTCTCGGCCGACCAGCGTAGCTGCGTAGGACGACTGCGGAATGGCGGATTGTGGTCCAGTCGCGGGTTTCGCTGCACCGCCGCCAGTGCCCGGACATTGACCGCGCCGATGTCGAGCGAACGTGCTGTGCTAGTACCACTGAGGAAACCCGAGGCCAGGCTTTCCCGGTTGCCCTTTCCGAGTACTTCGATCACGCCCGGCTGAGCCAGGTAATGACCCCACGAGCGGCGACGACCAGTCGGGTCATACCTCACGGCAGCATGGGTACTGGCCTGAAGTATGTAACCGTCGGTCAACGACACTTTGGTAGCCGGCGTTCCGACGACCCGGACTTCCCGGTGTTCTGCGAGCGGTGCGAGACAGTCAACTCCCGTCAGCACCTCAGGCGACCAGCAGTACCTGACGGGCCGTCGGCGGATGCCCACTGAACCGCCAGGCAGAATCGCGAGCAGGTCTGTGGCGGTTTCGACCGAGACGGCAACCGACGTCATCAAAAGACCGGTATGAACTTCTCCAATTGTTAGTGACATCGTCGATCGCCGTCGTGGGCCGATGTTGCCATACTGGGCACTCCCTGAATTCGGCCGCAGGCTATGCTCAAGATCTCTATGGGCTGCGGCTGTGGCCGATCTTCTGACCGCTCTCATCCAATTTCATACTACAATGGCGATGCTGCGCAATGCCTGATAGGCGTCGTGACGGCGCGCCCTGAATGTATTATCGTCAGAGGGCGGTGAGACATCTGGTCGCGCCAGGTCGCTAGCCCAGTTCGGCCAGTACGGCAGCGGCGGCGCGCTCGCCGGAGCGGACGGCGCCGTCCATGTACCCGCACCAGACCGGCGAGGTCTCGGTGCCGGCCCAGTGGATCGGCCCGGTCGGCTCGGTGAGCGCCTGCCCGTACCTGGTCCACACGTTCGGGCCGAAGAGCGTGCCGTAGCACCCGCCGCTCCAGCGCTCGCGTTGCCAGTCGAGCTCGAGGTAGGCCGATGGCGCGGCCGCCTTCGGGCCGAAGTACCTGACCAGCGAGCCGACCACGGCGCTGCGGCGGGCCTGCTCGTCCTGCCGTCCGAGGCGGCGGGCCTCGTCGCCTTCGAGGAAGGCCAGCAAGACTCCCGGCGAGCCGTCGGGCGGTGAGTTGTCGAAGACGACCCGCGAGCCCTCCCCATCGCCAGTGGCCTGGCCGCTGAGCCCGTCGGCGCGCCAGAACGGCTCGTCGTAGAGGATCTGGGTCTTGATCACCGAGCCCATGGGCGCGCGCTGGGTTAGCTGCTCTCGCCGGGCGGGCAGCCTCGGCTCGTACTCGATCCGGCCCGCCAGCAGCGGCGGCGCGGTCACGATGATCCGCCTGCCGTCGAACTGGCCCGCCCCGGTGCTGGCCGACACCGTGCTGGCCGATCCCGTGCTGGCCGACCCCGTGCTGGCCGACCCCGTGTCGCCGCTCACCGAGATCTTGGTCACGGGCGCGTCAAGCTGGACGACTCCCGGGCCGAGGCGCTCGGCCAGTCGCTGCACGATCAGCGCCGACCCGCCGGTGAACCGGTCCTGCTGGGCGCCGCCGGTCGTCTCGATCAGCTGCTGGAACGACCCGCCCGAGTGCGAGTAGAACAGCACGTGCAGCAGGGACAGGTCGGCGGGCTCGGCCGCGAATACTGCCTCCGCCGCGAGCGCGAGCAGCGTCCTGGCCGGCCGGCTGAAGGTGTTCCTGCGGGCCCACGTCTCGAAGGTTTGCCCGTCCAGTCGCTCGGCCTGCGCGGCGGCCCAGGGTTCGTCCAGCGGGATCTTCCTGGCCAGCGACTCCAGCCGAGCCTGGGCCAGGCCGACGTCGGCGAGCACGATCGGGTTGATCCTGGGGATCGTGCCTGCGTAGGTTCCGCGCTTACCGTTGAAAGCCAGCACCTTCTGGCCGGTGTCATAGGTGGGGAACGTGGCGATGCCAAGGTCAGCCGCGAGCGCGAGCAGCCGGTCCTGGCCAGGCCCGGCCCACTGCCCGCCCATTTCGACGATCTTGCCGTCGCCGATCTCGTGATTGACGACCCGGCCGCCGACCCGGTCCCTGGCCTCGAGGACGACCACCGAGCGACCCGCGGCGATCAGGTCGCGCGCGGCCGTCAGCCCCGCGAGCCCGGCGCCGACGACCAGGACATCCGCCGCCTGAGTCACGGCCGGTCCTCGGGCTGGCTGACGTGGGCTTCCCCGCGCTGCTTGAGCGCAGCGATCTTGTGCCATCGAGAGCTGGCCATCGGTGTCCCCTTTGTCCGTGGATCGTCGAGACCAACGCTAGCCGTTCGGGCTGCCCTTGACGCTGGCTGCGGATCGGGCTAGCCTGCCAAATCAAATAGGAAACTTTCCTATTGATTCTTACTCCCTTGCCCGTCTCCTCTTGTCCGCTTCCACCAGCGAGGAATCCGCGCATGAGACGACACTTCCCGCTCTTTGCACTGCTCGTCACCGTGGTCGCGACCGCGGCTGCCTTAGGCCTCGGCTCGGCCGGTGCCAGCGCCAGCAGCTGGCGGCGTCCCGGCGGGCTGCCAGCCCACGTCTACGCCCCGTACTTCGAGACCTACGACACCACGGACGGGAGCCTGGCCGCCCTGTCCCAGCAGTCCGGTGCCAGGTACCTCTCGCTCGCCTTCCTCCAGACGGCGCAGGCGGGCTCCTGCACCGCGTACTGGAACGGCGATACCAGCGAGCCGATCGCCTCGTCGAGCTTTGGCAGCGACATCGCCGCCGTCCAGGCCGCTGGCGGCAACGTGATCCCCTCCTTCGGCGGCTACACCGCCGACACCACCGGCACCGAGCTCGCCGACAGCTGCACGAGCGTGCCGGCCATTGCCCAGGTCTACGAGAGCCTGATCACGACCTATCACGTCCCGCGCATCGACCTGGACGTCGAGGGGACTTCGCTCACCAGTACCGCAGGCATCAACCGCCGCAACGAGGCGGTCGCCCGCACCGAGCACTGGGCCGCCGCGCACCACCTGCGGATCCAGTTCTCCTACACGCTTCCGACCTTCCCGACCGGGCTGACCGCCTCGGGACTGGCGGTCCTGCAGAACGCGGTCGCCGACGGCGCCAGGATCAGCGTGGTCAACCTGCTCACCTTCGATTACTACCTCGGCACCCAGCAGGACATGGTGGCTGACGCCGAAAGCGCCGCCGCCGGGCTGTTCGCCCAGCTCCAGGCGCTCTATCCGCAGGCATCGGCCCGGCACCTTTGGCACATGATCGGTGTCACCGAGATGCCGGGAATCGACGACTTCGGCACCGACGAGACGTTCAGCACCGCCGATGCCACGACGATCCTTAACTGGGCCAGGTCAGCGGGAATCGGCACCCTGTCGATCTGGGCACTCCAGCGCGACAATGGCAACTGCCCGGGTACCAAAGGCGCCGGCGATTGCTCCGGAGTAGCCCAGCCGACCTGGTATTTCAGCCACGTCTTCGAGCACTTCACCTCGAACCCGCGTTGGTTCCGCCCGAGGTCGTGAGGTCGATAGCGCGCATGAGGGCGCCGGCAATGTCCGCTCAGCGGTCCGGCGCCATCATGGATCCCCGGCCAACGACAATCGTTCGCAGAAGAAGATCTCGGATGATTTTCGTGCCTAAGTCCAAGATCTTGTTATTTCGACCGATCTATAGACCATGCGGATCACAAGATCTTGCTCTTATCCGCGAAGATTCTCCAAGATTTTTCTTGGGGGGCGCCGTCAAGGGCCGACCGGTGCGAAACCGGGGCTGGGGCTGGGACCGGGGCCGGGGCCGGGGCTGGGGCCGGGCTTGGGCTGGGGCCGGGCTTGGGCTGGGGCCGGGCTGGGGCCGGG
>DATKFV010000116.1:0-22893 GCA_035511035.1 Streptosporangiaceae bacterium | reverse complement strand
TGGCGCTGCTAGCGGCTCGGGCGGGAGCCGTGGCCGCCCAGGCGGGCAGGGCGATCACGCTGACCGCCGCCATCACGGCGGTAGCTCGACCGATCCAGGTCCGCATCACCTGTCAAAGGTATCGGCCACGGCGAGCACCCGGCGGCGCAGATGCCTAGCCGTAGCACTCGACCCAGACGACCATGGGGCCGCCAGGCGCTGATCCCACCCCGTGCACCGTGATCACGCCGATCGTGGCCTTGACCGGCTTGCCCGAGGTGAGCTTCAGGCACGACGGCTGACTGCCGCTGCGCCAACTACCACCGGAGGTCGCCTGCCAGGGAGTCGGGGCCACTAGTGCGTAGCTGGCCGTTCCCTTGGCCCCCTTAGCCTTGAAGTCAAGGCTCGCCTTCGGGCTGCCAATCTGGCCGTGCACGGCCGTAATGGTCCCAGCCTCGGAGTCAGGAGACACCGAGCTATCCGGCAGCGCGTGCCCCACCAGGACTCCGATCACGAGCAGCACAGCCCAGATGAGCCAGGTTCGCAACTGCTGCGCCATGTCAGCCACCACCATGCCCGTAGTAGGTCGATACACCGACTGATGCCAGGTATATCCCCAATCCAGGGTGATCGCCTGTGACACGCGGGAATCGCGAGGGCTCGGCGGCGGGATGCGCTCGCGGGTTGGCCCGGTTTCCGCGCCAGCCAGCCAAGCGGTCCCAACCAACGCGGCGGGTATGACGTCACATAGCTAGAGACATCGTCACATCGCTGGCGACTGTCGCCAGTTCCGCCAAAAGGGAGTACGACCAATGAAGCTCACCCAACGCGCTCGCCGCCACCTCACCATCGGCGCCGGCGCCGCTGCCGTCGCGATCCTCGCCGGCACGGGCGCCCTCGCCGCGACGGCAGCGTCCGCCGCGCCCGCCGCGCCGGCCATCCCCAGCTGCACCTCATCCGGCACGACGGTCTGGACCGGTGAGCCAGGCAACGGGACGGCCGGCAGCGTCTACTTCGAACTCGAGATCAGCAACGTCAGCCACCACGCATGCACGTTGTTCGGCTACCCAGGCGTCTCGGCCGCCAACGGCAACGGAAAGCAGGTCGGCGTGCCCGCCACCCACAGCGGCGCGAAGTCCCTGGTCACGATCCCGGCGGGCGGAACTTCCCACGTGGTGCTCCGGGTCATCGACCCCGGCGCGGTCTGCGTCCACCCGGTGCACGCCGACTTCCTCAAGGTCTACGCGCCCGGCCAGTTCAACTTCGAGACCACGCCGTTCAGCCTCTCGGTCTGCCCGCATAAGTCCACGCTGCACGTCGACGCCGTGCACGCGAACGCCGGGATTCCCAACTTCTCCAACTCCTGAGCCGCCCCGCGGCTCGTGACCCGGGCTCGCCCAGCGGGCGCCTCGCGCCTTACTCGCTGAGCGAGCCTGGGTTAGCCGGGACATCGATCGCGTGCTCTCGCAGCGCCGCCAGCGGGACCATGTCGAGCGCCCGCTCGTGCGTCGAGTTCAGCACCACGTAAGCGGCCGCCCCGTCCCGGTGCGCCCGCAGCCAGTTCGCCGCCGTCACGCACCAGCGGTCACCGGGCACCAGCCCCGGGAACCGGTACTGCGGCATCGGCGTGATCAAGTCGTTCCCGATCCGGCGCTGGTGCTCGAGGAACTCGGCGGTCACGACAGCGCAGATGGTGTGGCTGCCGATGTCCTCAGGCCCGGTGTTGCAGCAGCCATCGCGATAGAACCCGGTCACCGGGTCATCCCCGCATGGCTCAAGCTCACTGCCAAGCACGTTCCGCTCGCTCATCTGGCCAGTATTGCCTATGCCCTGTCCGCTTATGGCGTGACGGCGATGGCATCAGGAGCCGGGCCGACCTTGATCGGCGCTTCCGCCTGGCCGGTCGCCACGTCGATCGGCGTCACCGTGTCGTCGCCGACGTTGGTGACGTAGGCGGTGGTCCCGCCGGGGGTGAAGGCAACGGCGTCCGGGGACGAGCCGAACGGCAGCGGGATGACGCTGCTGGTCGTCAGGGCCAGCCCGAACCCGCCGCTATGCGGGATGACGACATAGTCGGCGGCCACGATCGGCTTCTCGCTCCGGTTCACGGCGGTATCGATCTGGATGACGTGGCCGCTGTCGATGACGAAGCCAAGCTCGCCGCTGGGTGACAGCGTGATTTCGGTCGGGTCACCGCCGATCTTGATCGGCGTTCGCACCTTCCTGTTGCCCGTGTTGATGGAGACGACGGTTCCCGGCGAGGCCGTCGTGATGTAGGCGAATCTTCCCTTCGGGGTAAACGCGATCGAGGTCGGCGAGCCACCTACCTTGATCGGCTTCATCGCCGTGTTCGTGGCTACCTGGATCGGAGTCACCGTGTCCGAGCCGCCGTTCAGCGCGTAAAGCAGCTGGCCGTTCGGGTCGAGGGCGATCATCGTCACGGCCGGGTCGATGACCTTGCCAGGCTCGTTGGTAGCCGTGTTGATCGGGTAGATGCCGTAGTGGTTGACATCGGCGGTCATGCAGGCGCCGCAATTGGCGCTGAGCGCGTAAGCGGTCGTCCCGTCTTTGGTAATGACGATCTCGGTCGTATTGAAGCCCACCTTGATGGTGGCGATCACCGCGTTCGTGGCCGTGTCGATGGCCTCGACCGTGCTGGCGCCCGAGTTAGCGACATAGGCGGTGGGCGCCGGGTCGGCGCTTACCGTGACCGGCGGCGGTAGCGGCCGCTGATGCTTGAACGGTCAGCACCGTCAAGCTCGCCGCCACGCCAGCAGCGGCCAGTCCGACCAAGGGACGACGACTGCGCATTGACATGCTCCTGACTCCCGAGGTACCGGTGCACCCCTAAGACGCGAAGCCCCGCGGCAATGGCTACACGATCCGGCTGTCACTCCAGGATCAGCACTGACGGCAGGTCGCAAGCTGGATGCAGGCGCAGCAGTTGATAGCAGACGCCACCAAGGCCGTGCAGCAGGCCAGGGGTGAAAGTGTCTTTCAGCAGCCCGCTGACCGGCCCGTTTCGCTCGATGCTGCCGATGATCCGGCCGTCGATCAGCCGGCGATCGGTGCCTGCGGGAGCCCAGCCGGATGCGAGGGCGACGTCGGACAGCTCCCAGTTGCCCAGGTCGCCGTGACATAGCGAGTGGTTCCAGTTCAGCTCGTGCGCGCTGGTGACTTCCGCGGTTCGGCTGAGCAAGCCCGGGCGCACCGGCCAGCCGCGCCGGTCAAGGTCGGCCATGGCCAGCCCGATCCCGACCGAGCCGTGGCACCAGGCCGCCGTGACCTGTCGGTCGCCGCGCAGGTCGAGCCAGCCGCCGAGTGACTCGTCGTAGAGCGTCTCCTCATAGCCGAACGCGGCCTGCGCGGTGTCGGCGAAGCGGGACTCGCCGGTGGCCAGGGAGAGCCTGGCCAGCGCCCAGCCGATCCCGGTCACGCCGTGCGCGAACCCGCCGATGCCGTCCGGCCACAGCGGCGAGGACCAGCGGCACGTGCCGTCCTTCCTGATCGCGGCCTCGATCAGCCGGTCGCCGATGTCGATCGCCTGGGCCAGCCACTGGCCTTCCCCGGTCTCCGACGCCAGGCGCAGCAACGGCGCCACCGCTCCGGCCATGCCGCTCAGCAGGTCGAAGGTCTGGTCGGCGGCGACGCTCTCTGATAGCTGCGCCGCAACCGCACAAGCCCTGATCACGCCCTCATCGCAGGCGCCCCACCGGTGCAGGTTCAGCCAGGACCAGACCTGCGAGGCGAGGCCGGAGTATCCGCCTGGTGGCAGCGGTCGCGATCTCGCGCCGGAGGCGCGCAGCCGGTCACCCTCATCCTCGGTGATCCTGATCGTGTGCAGCACGGCCGCGAGCAGTTCGGCGGCCTGCCCTACCTCATCAGCGCGGCCTGCCCCCGTCTCCCGCTGGTAGGCCGCGAGCAGGAGGGCGACGCCGTGCAGGCCGCCGTAGACGTTCAGGTTGAGCGGCTGCAGCGACCAGCCCGTCTGGTGGTACACCGGGGCGATCCAGGTCACGGTCCCGTCAGCGCCGTTGAACGCGGCGGCGACCAGCCTTCCGATCAGCATCGCCGCGAGTGAGCGTCGCCGCCGGTCCAGGTCAGCGAGGCGCGGCCGACCAGCGGGCAGCGGTCGCTGGGTCGGAAGCCACCCGTCATTCAGGTAGGCGCTCACCAGGGTTCCGGTGATGACATGCAGTTCCAGGCCCGTGTCGGCTCGCCGCCACCGGTCAAGCGTCCCGCCTACGAGGTCGCGCTCAGGCAGCCAGGTCGTCCCGCCCGGGCCTGAGAGCTGGCCGTGGCTGGCGGTCGTGCCGAAGTACGGGATGTCCCCGGCGATCAGGTCGTCAAGCTCGGCCGAGATGACGAGCGGATCTTCAGGAGCGCTGGGCATGAACCTGGCCATTCCGGCCAGCACCGCGGTGGCCCTGGCGTGGGCGGCGGCCGGATCATGCAGCGAGACCGGGTGCCACAGCATCCTGCTCAGCTCGGCGTACGACTCGGTTCCGCGCAGCACCATCCGCACCTCGCAGTCCCCGAACTTCCGCAGCAAGGGCTCAAGCCTGCCCCCGGCATCGGCCGCCCGCAGGACCGCCGTCGCCTCGGTGAAGCCTGTGATGATCTGGTCCCAGTTAGTCGCGAGCGCTGGCTCAGCGCTGGGATGGCTGGCCCCCGCCTCGGGCATTCCCGGCTCGAAGCCGATCCTGGCCTGGTCGGTTCCCTCGTCTAGCAGCACGGGAACCAGGCCGGCTGGCTGCTGGCCAGGCAGGGCGCCGACCGCGGAGATGTCGACGCCGCGCCAGCCGAGCCCGGTACCGCGGACCGGCAGCATGCCGGTGCGCAGCACCGTCGCGGCGACCTGGTCGCGGGCTCGGTCATAAGCCTGCCCGAATCGCGTAGGCGGATACGGGAGGGTCGGGGTAAACAGCGTTTCGCAGTCCACCACGACAGGAACCGGCCCGCACGCGATCACGTTCTCTGCGTGCAAGTCGGTGCCGCCGAGCAGTCCCATGACCGCGAGCCAGTGCCCGATCCCGAGATAGAAGGCCGCCAATTCAGCCTGGTTCGCGCAGTATCGGTGGCTGATGTGCTCGGCCCACCCGTACTCGTCACGGTCCAGGACCCTGGGTACCCGGATTCTGGACTGAGCGGGAACGTCGGGCAGGAATCGCGGCAGCGTGGCGCCGAGTACCGCGTCGATCCGTACCGAGCGCGGCTTATAGACGACCGTGTCGGCGCCGAAACTTAGCAGCGTGACCGACTGCCCACCGCGATGGCTATCGCCAGCGTCGAAGCCGACGTCGGTGAGCCGTCCTGGTCCGTGACCAAGCAGCACGGCGAGCGCGTCCCGGTCGGCTGCCAGCCGGCCGGCCATCGTCAGCATGGCCGCAACGCGCCTGGCCAGCTGCTCGCAAAGCCTCGGCAGCAACGGAGGGTACTGCCAGGCGAGCGCTTCCCAGAACCGCGGCTGGCCCGATAGCTCCAGGTACTGCGCCCACCGCCCGGCCGGATCGCCGGCGGTGAGCTGACCGCCGAGCCTGGCCGCGTGCAGCTCGAGCACCAGAACCCGGCAGGCCCGGCGATGCGCGATCTCAGCGAGTACGGCCGCCGCGCCGCCGGCGATGACCTCCCGTTCGGCGTTCGCCAGGCCGGGAATCCCGGCGAGACCGCTGCGCAGTTCGGCGAGCGCAGGCTCGACCAGCCAGCGCAGCGAGTCGCCGAAGGCCAGGGTCGCGGGAGGCGTCACTCCGGCCGAGTCAGCAGCAGCACTGGCCGATCTTGGAACTAGAGTCCACCGTGCAGATCGGGCAGTGCGGTATCGGCGAGAGCGTCACTTCCTCTGCCATCAGGTCGTACTCGGCGAACTCACCGGCCGTGTAGAGCGGGCCCGCCGGATTGTCAGCATCCGCGCCGGCGCGCCAGCGCACGATCGTCTGCTCAGCACTCGCTAAAAGCGTGGTCCCCATGAATACCTCCACCCAGCCGACATCCGGCGTCCCGCTCATTTGCGACACGGGCCTATTCCATGCATACACCCGGTCGTACGGGTTGCCAAGGACGAAACTGGTCGGTGGGTCAGCCGCGGGCGTAGTTACTGGCGCCGTACCAGTCGACGACGACCACTGGCTCGTCGCCCACGACCCAGGCATCGTGGCCTTGCGGCAAGGCGGTGACGTCGCCCGCGGTGGCGTCGAACTCCGATCCGTCGGCCATCACGATGTGCAGGGTTCCTTGCAGGTGGTACTGGAAGTGCGGCGCCTCGCACAGCTCGGTCCCTGCTACTGGCTTGACGTGAGCGGACCAGCGCCATCCAGGCTGAAGGGTCAGCCGGCCGATCTCGGCCTCCCCGATCTTGAGCATGTCGAGCTGGCCGAGTTCGAACTCGCGAGTCTCGTCCGGGGCTGAGAAGTTCTTTTGCTCTGCTGTCCTGGTCATGGCTCTATCTCTCCTTGTCGGCCGGACGGTGCCGGTGCTACAGGCCCGGTTACACCGGGCCCTGCTAGCCCGGGATCTTTGCTGCCAGCCTTGCAACGCGACCTTGCAGTGACTTTGCAACGGGCTCGGTAGCCGCTCGCGGCCCGCAACGGCTTGAATACCGATATGAAGTCGCTGTCGCTGCGAGTGCTGAGCGACTTCGGCGTGGACGGGGTCGAGCCGCAAGCGCTCGGAAGCAGGAAGGGAAGGCTCGCGCTGCAGCTTCTGGCGCTCGGCGGCGGCCAGGTGGTGCCTGCCGATGTCCTGATCGACGGGGTGTGGGAGGGTGCGCCGCCAGCGCGGCCTGAAGACCAGCTGGCCGTCCTGATCAGCCGCCTGCGGTCGGTCCTTGGCCGGGACCGGATCGAGCACAGGGACGGCGGTTACGTACTGCGTTGTGACTGGCTTGATTCCGTGGAGCTGGCGGCGCTGGCGGAGGAGGCGGAACGCCGGCTGCGGGCCCGCAACGTGCTCGGCGCGGCGAGCGTCGCCCAGGTCGCGCTCCCCCTGCTTCGCCGGTTCAGCCCGTCGCAGGTGCCAGGCGAGTGGGCGCAGCGCAAGCTCGCCGAGCTGGACCAGATGGTTCGCCGGACGCGGCGGATCGCGGCGCTCGCGCTGCTGGAGGCCGGCGACTGGGCGACGGCAGCTGATACCGCGGCGGCGGCTCTCGAGCATGACCGGTACGACGAGGAGTCGCTGCGACTGCTACTGCGTGCCTATGTGATGGGCGGCCGGGTAGCCAGTGCGCTCGAGGCGTACGAGCAGCTGCGGGAGCGCCTTGCCGCCGATCTTGGTACCGGTCCTTCACCGCCGACCAGCGCGCTGCACCTGGCCATCTTGCGCGGTGAGGTCGAATCCGGGGTGGCCGCGCAGGTCACCGCCTCGGTCGTGCTCGTCGGCCGGGACGAGGAGCTGGCTTACCTTGATGCCGCGGCCGTGCGGGCCAGGAACGGCTCGGCTGAGCTGATCGTCATCGACGGCGAGGCCGGGATCGGCAAGACCGCCCTGCTGCGGCACTGGACCGATCGGCGCGCAAGTGCGGGCGACCTCGTGCTCGCCGCTGCGTGCGGCCAGCTCGACCAGGTCCTGCCGCTTGACGCATTGCTGCGCGCGCTGTCGGCGCTGCTGTCCGGGCTAGGCGAGGACGCCGCCGGGGAACTGCTGGGAAGCGACGAGCCGACGCTGGCTCCGTTGCTTGGCCCCGAGCCAGGTTCCCGCTGGCTTCCGGTCCTGGCGGACACCATGCTCGGGCCGTCGGTGCTTTACTCGGCGCTGCTGCAGGTTCTGCGGCGGATCGCCGGACGCTGGCCGCTGGTCGTCGCCATCGACGATGCTCACCTGGGCGGAAGCTCGCTTTCGAGCTGGCTGAGCTACGCGGGCCGGGCCGGGCTGAGGCTCCCGATCGTGGCCGCGGTCCGGGCCGGGGAAGGTCCGCCGATGCCGGCCACGTCCTTCGTGCACCTGCGGGCGCTGACTCGGGAGGCGGCCAAGACGCTGGTCGGCCAGGCCAGGGGCGATGAACTCTACGAGCGCTCGAAGGGGCATCCGCTCTTCCTGACCGAGCTCGCTCAGCAGGCGCACCGGGACCAGCTTCCCGCCTCGCTGATCGAGTCGGTGTCCGCGCGCTGTGACGCGCTCGGCTCAACTGGCGTGATGCTGCGGACCGCCGCCGTGATCGATCCTGAGCTCGACATCGAGTTGGTCGCGGCGGTGCTTGGCCGGCCGGCGGTCGAGGTGCTTGACGGCGCGGAACGGGCCGCCGCCAGGCAGCTGCTCGTCGACGAAGGCGGCGGATTCAGGTTCAGGCATGAACTGGTCCGCGAGGCGCTGGCGGCCGGGGCGACGGCCGGGCGGGCGGCCTTGCTGCACAGGCAGGCTGGCCGGGTGCTCGCGGCCCGGCCATTCGCCGATCCCGTGATCGTCGCGCGCCATGCGCGGCTGGGCGGGGATCTCGTGCTGGCCGCCCGCTCCCTGCTGAACGCGGCCGGCCAGGCGGCCGAGCGCTTCGACTATGCGGCCGCTGAGGCACTGCTCGATGACGCGCTTGGGCTGCATCCAGATCCGGAGAGTTACCTGGAGCGAGCACGGGTACGCACCCACCGGCGCCGCTACGGCGATGCCTTGCACGACGTCGAGCGCGCGTCGGCGGGCTCTGATGCCATGCAGGTCGGCGCTTGGGCCTGCTACTTTGACCGCCGGTTCGCGCAGGCGATTCAGTTCGCGCAGGACGGCGCTATCGTCGCCGCTGACCAGGCCACTCGATCGCGGTGCCTGGCCGTCGGCGGCCGGGTCCTGCACGCCGCCGGTGACCTGGCCAGGGCCGAGCCGATGCTGAGCGAGGCGTACGCACTGGCCGAGGGCAGCGACCGGGTGACCGCCGCGGCCTGGCTGGGAGTGCTCCGGGCCCATCAGAGCAGGACCGAGGAGGCATTGACCCTGCTGCGGCCGGCGGCCCGGGCTCAGCAGGGCGTGGAGCACACGTCCGCGACCCTGCATTCGCTGTTGTTCTCCGGCCATGCCCATGCGCTCGCCGGCCGGCCCGCGCTGGCCCTGCGCGCCTTCAGCCGGTGCGGCGCCGAGGTCCAGCGAAGGCAGGCGCCAAGGTTCGCTGGCCGCGCGGTGAACTTCACCGGATGGGTGCTCCGCAACCTCGGGGCCGGTCAAGAGGCGCGTGACCGGCACCTCGAGGCGCTGGAGGAAGGCCGGAGCCATGGCACGGCCGAGGTCGAGATCGCGGCGCTGGAAGACCTCGCCGAGTACTGCCTGGAGACAGGGAACCTGGACGGGGCCAGAGCGCGGCTGGCCGAGGCGGATACGCTGCTGGGCGGCGATCTGGTGTTCGGATGGCGCCTTCGGCTCAAGCTCAAGCTCGTCAGCGCGCGCCTGGCGTTGCGAGCTGGTCACCCTGAAGCCGCGCTGGCCACGGCGCTCGATCTCGAGTCAAGCGCGACGGCGCTTGGAGTGCCGCGTTACAGCGCCCCGGCCAGGCTCCTCGCCTGCCGGGCGCGCCTGGCGCTTGACCAGGCCGTCGATCGGGGCGAGGTCGTCGCGGCCTTGGACGCCATCGAGGCGGCGGCGGCGATCGAGGCCTGGTGGTGGACAGGTGAGGCCGGGGCCGAGTTCGCGGTCAGGGACTGGCTGGATCGCGCGGCCCGGCAGGCCGACGACCTGGCCCGCAATGCCGATGACCTGGCCGGGAAGCTTCGGCAGGCGGCCGCGGCCCGGCTCGATGGCTGGCACGGCTCACTATCCTGACCGCGCCCGCTCTGAGTCATCAGCGCTCGCCACGAGCATCAGCATCGTGACCACGACCGGCTCGGTGCCCGCGACCGCGGACTCGGCCGCGTTCGTCAGGGCCAGCCGTCGCCGCGGCTCCAGGGAGCTCACGAAAGGAGCGACGTGAGCCATGCCCAGCCGCCAGGATGCGATCTCGGCGGCGGTCGACAGGCCCGTCGCTACTCGGATCGTGCTGAGCCGGGCGCTGGCGTAGCCGGCGGCGCGCGCGAGCCGCTCAAGTTCGGCTGGGTCGCTGCCTCGTGGCTCAAGCTCCCGCTTGAACCTCGCATGCCAGGCGGGCGGCTCGTAGCCGAACCGCGCGAGAACCTCGTCGATGGCGGCCTTGGCCGGATGAGTCCAGCCAGGCGCGAATGAGCTCGCGGCGAGCCAGGGACCGACCCGCCGCGTCTCGCGCAGGCCGGCGCCGAGGTCAGGCAGATGGCCCAGGCAGAAGGCCGCGACGACTAGGTCGAAGGACCGGTCAAGGAAGGGCAATGCCATCGCATCGGCCACCACCGGGTTCGTCCGGGCCTCGCATCGCCGCAGCATCCGCAGGGCGAGGTCAGCGCATACGACCGGCCGGGCCCCGGCGCTCAGCGCCGCCCGGCCAGCGACGCCGGTGCCCGCGCCGACGTCAAGCACGCTGAGCCCGGCCAGGGGCAGGCCCGACGAGGCCAGCAGCTCGCGCGCGAGCGCCCCGTACATGCGCTCAGGGCCGCTGGCCCACAGCCGGGCGCTCGACTCGTAGGCATCCCCGACCGCGGTCACTGAGCCAGCAGCGGGGCTGCCCGCAGCGCCTGCGTCTCCCACCACGCCAGTTCCTCGTCGTATCCGCCCAGCGCCTTCTCCCACCCGAACTGGACGAGCGCGCCGAGCAGGCACAGCGCGAGCTGGCGCTCCCACCACGGCTCGGTGCGGACGCCGAGCGCTTCGAGCGCCGCACGGTAAGCCAGGATCGCCTCCTCCTTGCCTTGCGGCAGACGGCGGCAGTTGATGGCCAGGTACCACGCGAGATCACTCAGCGCCGCGCCCCGCCCTGGCTGCTCCCAGTCGAGCAGGACCGTCCGGCCGGCGTCGTCGGTGCCTAGGTTGTCGAGCTTCCAGTTGCCGTGCACGAAGGTCTGCGGCGTGCCGTCAAGCGCCGCGACCAGCGGGCCAGGATCAAGCGCCAGCGGGACTACGACCTGCGCCGCCGCCGGGGCGACCGTTGCCAGCAGCGGCCACCCTTCGCCCACCAGCCGCGGCACGACGTGCGATGAGCCGATCGCGGCCTCCGCCTCCGCCAGCCACGGCGACAACTCCAGGTAGCGGTGCATCACGGGCACGACGTCGCAGTCGCTGCCGCACTCCCAGAAGGCGGCGTGCAGCGCGGCCATGTGCCCGAGCAGGCGCAGGTGCGCCTCAAGGCTGATCGGCTCGTCGTTCACCGGGATCAGCCAGCGGCCAACGTCGTGCATCAGGACCACGCATCCTCCTGATCTCGCCGCCGAGCCACCAGCCTGGCGAGCGACGCCCACGATCGGCTGATTGATGCAGCCAGGCAGCCGGGCCAGGATCCCGCGATCCCAGAGCACGAGCGGCGGGCCGACCAGGCATCCGGACGCGCGCAGCGTCCAGTCGTCGGCGAGATCGAGGTGCTTGAGCACGTACCGGTGACCGTCGATGACAAGCCGCTCAAGCCGGGCACCTGACTTCCCCGCCCCCTGCGCCAAAGCCTCTCGCACGGTCGCCGTAGCGACTAGATCCTCGACCCTGGCGAAGGGCGGCGGCGCAGGCTCACTCATTGGCGCTCTCCATCTCGGCGAGCAGCGAGGCTGGCCACCGCCCTCCGCAGAAGACCGTGTCAGCGACGATCCGGTCATCGCGCACGATGAGCCTGTGCATGTGGTGGCCCGCGTGCGGGACACCATTCTCGACCCAGCTGAGCGTGTATTCCACCAGCTCGCCTGACCCGTCACCAAGCTGCTGCCGGCGGAGGTCCTCGAACTTGGCCGGATCGGCGAACCAGCGCGAGTACTCGGCGCGGATCGCGTCAGGGCCGCAAGCGCGGAGCCGCCAGTTCGGCACGGTCGCGTCAAGCACGGCGTCCGCCGCCCATACGTCGCAGCCGGAGATGCCAGCCGACTCGATTGCCTTCAGGAACTCATCAACCACGAGCGAGGTTGTCATTTTTGCCTCCATGATCTGGGGTTCAGCCAGATGCTCGCAGGCCCGCCTTGCAGCCAGATTGCAGCCGCCGCTGCTCTGGGCGCCCTGCATTCACTCGGCCGCTGAGGCGTACCGCGTACCTCCAAGGTCGCACGCGCAGTCAGCCTGGGGACTGATGACACCGCACCGATCCGGCTGCCATGGTTAGTCCGCACGCACGCGAGCGCTCAGGAGGCCGCACATGCGCACGTTGGAAGCGCCGACGTCCGGTACGAGCAGGCCGGACGGCCAGTGACAGCGGTCAGTGCCGACCCGGCCGCAGGCCGGAGCTGGCAGCCGGTCGCCGGTGCCGTCATCGAGGCCGACGCGCTCACCATGCGCTACGGCAGCACGATCACCGCGCTTGACCAGCTCACGGTTACCGTTCAGGCAGGGGTGACCGGCCTGGTCGGCGCTAACGGCGCCGGCAAGTCGACGCTCATCAAGATCCTGCTCGGGCTACTCAAGCCGACCGCAGGCCATGCCGCGGTGCTCGGGCGCGACTGCGCCACGGACGGCTTCGAGATCAGGACGATGACCGGCTATATGCCTGAGCACGACTGCCTGCCGCCTGATGTCACCGCCACGGAATTTGTGACCCATCTCGGCCGGATGTCAGGCCTGCCGGCGACCGCGGCGCGAGAGCGGGCGGCCGACTCGCTCCGGCACGTCGGCCTGTACGAGGAGCGGTACCGTCAGATCGGCACGTACTCCACCGGCATGAAGCAACGCGTGAAGCTGGCGCAGGCACTCGTCGGTGACCCGCTGCTGTTGCTGCTCGACGAGCCGACCAACGGGCTGGACCCCGCGGGCCGCAACCAGATGCTGGAGCTGATCGCGCGAATCGGGGCCGAATTCGCCATCTCGATCATGGTCGCCTCGCACCTGCTGGGCGAGATCGAGCAGATCTGCGACCACCTCGTCGCGATCGACGGCGGGCGACTGCTGCGCGCTGACTCGATTCGCTCGATCACGCAGGCCAGCCCGGTTGTGCTGGTGGAAGTGGACGACGGCCTAGCCGAGCTGCGAGCCGAACTGATCCGGCGGGGCTTGCGATCGGTCGGGTACGAGCGCGGGATCCTGGTCGAGGTCGACGACCCGCAGGCGTACGACGTGATCCGCGACGCGGTCGCCGATCTCGGGCTGCCGCTGACCCGGATGGTGCAGCGCCGGCACCGGATCGAGGAACTGTTCCGGGCAGATCCGGCGATGATCGCGGTGACTGGAGGTTCGAGTGTCAGCTGACGCGGCCCCTGTGCCGCCCACCACGGGGCAGCCCGCGGCGGTCCCCGCCGCCGGCGGCGTGATTCACGACATCGGCTACCGCCGGTATGAGGGCCAGCGCCTCGGCCGGGCCCAGATCGTTCGCGCGCTGGCGGTGCAGAGCCTGCGCAGTTCCTTCGGCATCGGCCGCGGCGCCAAGGCGAAGGTCTTCCCAGTCCTGCTGTTCGCGTTGATGTGCCTGCCGGCCATCGTCAGCATCGCGGCGATGGCGCTGAACCCGCGCCAAGGCCAGCTCGTGGGTTACGACACCTACACCCCGGGGCTGCGGGCGCTCGTGCTGCTCGTCTTCGTGGCGCTCCAGGCGCCGAACCTGGTCTCGGGCGACCTGCGATATCACACGCTGCCGCTGTACTTCGCTCGCCCGATCAGCCGCACGGACTACCCGGTCGCGAAGTTGATCGGCTTCACCACCGCGTGCCTGGCCCTAGTGGAGATCCCGCTGCTGATCCTGTGGATCGGCACGATCTCGCAGGTGCACGGGGCCAGCGCGGTCTGGCACCAGACGCGGGAGCTTGGCCCTGGCCTGCTGTACGGGCTCGCCTGGTCGTTGCTGCTGGCCAGCATCGGCCTGGTGCTCGCGTCCGTCACCGGCAAGCGCGTCTTCGCCATCTGCGCGGTCGCGGTCCCGCTCTTCATCACCTGGATCCTGGCCACGGTGCTTAGCCATATCGGACTGCGGATCTTCCAGCCCGCCTCCGGCGGCACGCCTCCAGCCCTGGCGAGCCTGGCCGGGCTTATCAATCCCTTTACGGTGCTGGGCGGCATCGCCGAATGGTTCGGATCGGCCCCGAAGGTGGTCTACGCGAGGGTCGCTCTCGCGCGTGGAGGCCCAGGTCCTGGCCCCGGCCCCGGTCCGTTGGTCAATCTGGTCGGGCACTTCGGGCCGCTCTACGGCGTGATGTTCCTGGTCATGCTGGCGGCAGCGATCGGCGGCCTGCTCGTCAGGTACCGGAAGGCGGAGATCGCGTGACCAGCATCGAGGTGACCGGCGTCTCCCGCTGGTACGGCAACGTCGTCGCGGTCAACGACATCACGATGTCGATCGGGCCGGGCGTGACCGGCCTGCTCGGCCCGAACGGGGCCGGGAAGACCACGCTGCTGCACATGATGGCCGGCTTCCTGCCGCCGTCGCGCGGCGAGATCAGCGTCGGCGGGCAGGCGGCCTGGCGTAACCCGGACATCTACCGCACCCTCGCCCTGGTGCCGGATCGGGACTCCGTGTACGCGTTCCTGACCGGCGAGGAGTTCGTGCTCGCCACGGCCAGGCTGCACGAACTGGCCGACCCGCAGGCGGCGGCCAGGGTCGCCATCGAGATGGTCGAGATGACCGACGCGCAGGACAGGCGGATCTCCACCTACTCCAAGGGCATGCGCCAGCGGATCAAGGTGGCCGCCGCGCTGGTGCACGACCCGCAGATCGTGCTGCTGGACGAGCCGTTCAACGGGATGGACCCGCGCCAGCGGCTGCAGATGATGGACCTGCTGCACGCCCAGGGAGACGCCGGCCGCGTGATCGTGTTCAGCTCGCACATCCTGGAGGAGGTCGAGCGGCTGTCAGGGACCATCCAGGTCATCGTCGGTGGCCGGCTCGCGGCCTCAGGAGACTTCCGCGCGATCCGCCGGCTGATGACGAACCGGCCGCACGTGTTCGTGGTGCGTTCCTCCGACGATCGGTCGCTGGGCGCGGCCCTCATCGGACGGGAGGCGGTCCGCTCGGTCGAGCTGACCCAGAACGGGCTGAAGGTACTGGCCTCGGATTACGGCACGTTCACCAGGGAACTGGCGGGGCTGAGCCGCGATCATGGAATCAGGCTGACCGAGGTGCTGCCGTCCGACGAGTCGCTGGAAAGCGTCTTCACCTACCTGCTGGCGTCGTGAGAAAGGAAGCGGTGGTTCCGATGTCGGGGCTTGTCAACGGCGTCATCATGCGGATCACCTTGCGCGCGACGCTGAGCCGGAGGCGGGCGCTGCTGCTCGCGCTGCCCGCGATCATGCTGATCGGCATCTCCGCGCTCCTGCGCGCGACGGCCGCCACGAGCCCGGTGTGGCCGCCTGAGATCCTTGGGCAGGTCGGGTTCACCGTGGTGCTGCCGCTGACGGCGCTGATCATCGGCACGAGCGTGCTCGGCGCCGAGATCGAGGACGGCAGCATCGTGCACCTGCTGGCAACGCCGGTCCGCCGCTCCACCGTCATCTTCAGCAAGTACCTGGTCGCGACCGCGCTGACGATCGCGTTCGCGGCGGTACCCGAATATCTGGCCGCCGCCATCGCCACCAGTCCAGGGAGCAAGCTGAGCATCGGCTTGCTGGCCGGCGCGGTGGCCGCGTCGTTCTTCTACAACGCGCTGTTCATGTTCTTCAGCGCCGCGTTCCGGCCAGGCCGCGCGCTGGCGTTCGGCCTCATTTACGTGGTGCTGTGGGAAGGGCTGCTGTCCAACCTCGTGCCGGGCGTTGCCCTGCTGTCCATGGGCCACTACGGGCTTGCGATCGCTAACGCGATCGCAAGCGACAGCGCCCTGCACCCCTACCTCAGCACCGGGACCGGAATCGGCATGGGCGTAGCTCTGGCCGCGGTGTCGATAGGACTAGGGATCAACCGGCTATCAGGCTTCTCCATCAAGGGCGACGTAGTCTGACCAGCGGCGACTCACGCCGCATCCGCGGGCTAGGCGTCAGGGTCAGCAGGTGAGCACTTTCGGGTCGCCTACTATCGGGTACGGCCGCTAGCGGAGCGGGGTGGGTCATGGCCGGTGAGCGCGCGGATGTGACGGCTGGCCTGGACGGCTCGGGAGCGGAGCGCCCGCGCGGCGCCAGGTCCTGGGGGTCGTTGCTCTCGGCGCAGGACATGGCTGCTATCACCTGCGTGGGCTTCCGGCCGGTCGGGCCCGTGCTGGCAACGGCCGTGGTCCATCTCGGCTACGTCAGCCGCGGCGGAAAGTGCTCGGTCAATGGCTCGTACGCGACCGGGACCAACCTGGCCTCAGCTGAGAGCGGCCCGTTCAACCTGCTGCTCAGGAAGCGGTTCGGGGTGCGCCAGCGGCTGCTGTCCAAGGCGATCGAGAAGTGCAGGGAACTGGACGCCGACGGCATCGTCGGGATGACGCTGAGCATCAAGCCGTTCCCGGCAGGCGGAACGGAGTTCTCCGTCCAGGGAACCGCTGTCCGTGCGCGCACCGAGACCCGCCCGGCCACTCCGTTCACCTCGCATTTGTCGGCGCCCGAGTTCACGAGGCTGCTTGGCGGCGGCTGGATCCCGACTGCGCTGGTCTTCGGCATCGCGCTGGGCGCACGCCATGATGACCAGCGCGCGCGCAACCAGACGAGCCGGACCGCCAACGCTGAGGTGCGCAGCTACAGCGAACTGGTGAAGGACACCCGCCGGGACGCACGTGACCAGCTAGCAAAAGCGGTGGCCGGCCAGGGCGCGGACGGCGTCGTCGTCAGCGAGCTGGCGCTGCACATCAGCGAGCGGGAATGCCCGACCAAAGAAGGCACGCACGATCACGTCGCCGAGGCGACGATCCTGGGAACGGCGATCGCCGCGTTCGCCTGGTCGCCCCGCGCCAGCGACCAGCCGCCGCTGACCATCCTGCACCTCAATCCCTCAGCGGCCGCTGCTGCCGGCCTGCACCCTGACACCGCCCAGCCGCCCCCCGGGCGACCTGATTCCGAGAGCAGCATCGCCGATCGCCTCACGTCGGCCTGGGCCGCCGCTAGTGCCGCCCGAAGCCCCGTCTCCTCCAGCGACTCCGCAGGCATCACAAAGAGAGCCGAATAAACCAGGCGAGCCCGGCAGGCCTGGTTTATTCGGGGTGGCGCGAGCTAGCTCGGCCGCGGTCCGTGCAGGAGTATCAGCCCGACGGTCAGGTCGGCGTTCGCGGCGAGCGCCCAGGTTGACCCGCTGTGCGGGATCGCCTCGAGCTCGAGCACTTGCCAGCTGGACTTGCCGGGTGCTTGCCAGCTGCCGTCTGAGTAGTGCCAGAATCGTTCTGGCCCGGAAATCTCGGCTCCCAATGCCCACAATCCCCCGTGCTCATCCGGCGTGAGATCTGCGAGGTAATAATCGTTGGCCGTCGGTGCCGAACGCGGGCTGGCGTTCGTCCACGCCCTTCCGTTCCAGTGCCTGGCTAGCTCTGATGTGCCGGCCTTGCTGTTCGGGGCGCTGCCGCCGACCCAGACGTCGTGCGGTGCCAGGGCCACGATCCCGGACAGCATCCCGTTCTTCGGCAGCCGTGGCTGGGTCGGCGCGGCCCGCCAGGCTCTGCCGTTCCAGTGCACCACGCCCGGGGTCGGGGCCGGTGCTCCGGAGCCTGCGGCCTGGCTGCCGGTCAGTGCCCACATGTCACCGGCTGAAAGGGCGCTGACCGTGCTCAGGATTCCCGTGCCTGGGACCTGGACCGATGTCCAGGTGCGGCCGTTGAACCTGGCCGCATAAGGCGTGAACTTCGCCTTGGAAACGGGGCCGGCTGGCCTGGTCCCGAAGACCCACGTGTCATCAGGACCGAACACCTTGATCGTGAAGATGACCGTCTTGCCCGCGCGGTAACCGGGCAGCTCGCCGAAGGTCCACCGGGTGCCGTCCAACCGCAGGTAGCTACCGGCCTCGCTGAACGCCCAGACGTCGCGCGCCGATGAGGCACCGACGGTCCCGTGGAACTGGCCGTTGCTCAGGCGGCGGGCGGCCTTCACCGGCAGCGCGACCTGGTGCCACGCCCGGCCGTTCCAGTGCTCGATCAGGGGCCTGCCATTGCCGTCCCCGTTGGCTGGAAGGCTCACGCCGCCGGCCCACGCGTCACTGGCGCTCACCGCGTCGATGCCGCCGAGCAGGACCGAGTGACCGCGGGCCGATATCGTCCGCGCTACCCGCCAGCCGGCGGCGGCCGGCCGCGCGCGGGAGCCGGCAGCACTCGCCGGGGTCGCGGCAATCGCTGGCGCCGCGGCTGCGGCTACGGCTGCGGCTGCGGCTGCGGCGACGCTAAGCGCGATCGCGCTGCCCGTGCGGGCGAGTGCCCTGCGCCGTGGTGGGTTCATGCTGCTTCTCCTTGCGTTCGGTGCGACGATGCGAAGTCGTCGCTATACCGCCAAGGTCTCAGCCGCCACGCCCTGAGATCATGAGCGCGCCTACTCATCCCGCCGTGCGCAGCTACTCAATCCACCTGGCACAGGCAGTTCAACCGCGTCGGCGACGACACCACGCTCGCGCCAGGCGAATCCGGTCAGCCTGGGATGAGACAAGCCAACCCGATGGGCGGCACCAGGTCATGCCCGTGGCGCGTACTCGATCGACTGGAACGGCCAGGCGCCTTCCAGCCATGCGCGGACCGCGCGGTAAAGCACGGGGTCGAGCTCCGCACGGTCCACGCGTACCCAGGAACTGACGGCCGGGCAGCCTTAGCGCCACACCGCCCAGCAGGAGCGTCGCCTGCCATCGGATCTCGACCGAAGCGTACCGATGAGTTTCGACGGATCGAGCAGTCAGAGCAGGTAGCGTCCCGCTCAACCGGAGGAGTGTGCATGCGCTACGTCGCGTCTTCCACGCCGCTGGGGCGGCAGTGGCACAACGTGACAGCGATCGAAGGCGAGCTGGTCCAGTTCGTGCAGAACCTCAAGAATTCGCCCGGCGGTGACATTGGCGTCCACACCAGCATCTCGGTCGCCCAGGCGCTGCTCGCAGCGGACGCCATCGACGAGGTACGGCTCGTCGTCGCGCCGGCGATCGCTGGCGGTGGGCGACGGCTCTTGGACGGACTGCCGCCGATTCGCCTCGAATCGCTCCGTAGCGCGACATCGCCCAGGGGTTACCTGCTTGCCGACTATCGCGTCTCGCGGTGACTCGGTTCGCCCGGCAGACGGACCCGCTAAGTCACCTTGAGCAGCATGAAGGTTTGCTCGGGGTTCTGGACGTGGGCGTTGTGGCCAAGTCCGGGCAGGGTGACGGCTGGCACGCCTAGCTGACTCAGTTGCTGGCCGGTGTTCATGGTGTCGTGCTCGCCGCGTGCGAGGGTGACCGGTGCCCGGGATCGCGCGAGCAGTTGCGTCATGTCCGGGGCTCCGACGGCGAAGGCCCCGGGGTCCATGGCGAGCCGCCATTGCCCGTCGCGTTCGCGCAGGCCGGGGCCGACGGCCGGGTTGTCGGCAGCGATCAGTCCAGCCAGGCCAGACACCCGCAGGTAGCGGGCGGCTGCTTCGTCGCGCGAGCCGAACCAGGTCACCGGGCGGCGAGCGAGAGCCTTGGCCCGGTCGAGTTCCTCATCGGTCCAGGCGGTCTTGATCCCCAGGCCGGTGACCGCCCGCACGGTCACCGGGAACTGGCTGCTGGCCATGGCCAGGCCGACGACGCCGCCGAGCGAGTGCCCCAGCACGACGATGGGACTCGCGGGCTCGATGACGCTGGCCACGGCTGCCGCCAGGCCGGCGAAGGTATAGGCAGCTAGTGGCGGCGAGCCGCCGTGGCCGGGCAGGTCGGGAGCTATCCAGCGCCCGGGCCATTGGCGGGCCAGCACCGGCCGCCATCGGTTCCAGACGTCACCGGTCGCGCCGAGGCCATGCAGCAGCACGAGCAGCGGCTCGCCGTCGCCGTCCCCCTGAACCCGCAAAGGCGCCTGCATGGCGGCAGTCTGCCACCATGGCGCTCGGTTAGTGTCGGCGGCGAAGGGGCAACTGCCGCACGGGGGCCGGCGGGAGCGGGACTAGTGGAGCAGCGATGACGACAGCCCGGCCGGGCCGGCGCGACACGGAGATCGTGTTTGATCCCGCCACCTACGCTGGCGGGGTGCCGTTCGAGGCGCTGGCCCGGCTGCGACGGCAGTCGCCGGTGGCGTGGGTGGACGAGGTTCCCGTCCTGGGCTGGCCGTCGGGGCCTGGGTTCTGGCTGGTCTTGCGGCACGCAGATGTTGAGTCGGTGCTGGCCAGGCCCCAGATGTTCTCGTCCTGGCTCGGCGCGACCCAGATCCGTGACCCGGCGACACCTCAGGCCCTGGCCTATGTCCGGCAGATGATGCTCAACATGGACCCGCCGGATCACTCCCGGCTGCGACGGCTGCTGAGCCGGTCGTTCACCCGGCAGGCGGTCTCCCGGCTTGAGGACCGCATCCGCGCTCACGCGCAGGCGATCTGCGACCGGGTGTTCGCCGGCCCGGCAGGTGAATGCGACTTCGCCAAGGACGTGGCCGCGGACCTGCCACTGCTCGCGCTGGCCGACGTGCTCGGCATGCCCGCGCAGGATCGGTGGCTGCTGTTCGACTGGTCCAACCGGGTGATCGGCTACCAGGATCCTGACTACGCTGCCTCGGCCGAGTTCGACCCGGACGCGGGCACGCCCATGGCAAGGCAGGCCCGCGCGCTGCGGCCGGCGCCGGGCAAGGACGGCCAGATGCCTGACCCGCGGACCAGGGAAGGAATGCCGGACCTGTACGCCTACGCCCACCTGCTCGCCGCCGACAAGCGACGCCGCCCCGGCGATGACGT
Organism: Streptosporangiaceae bacterium; assembly: GCA_035511035.1. Lineage (GTDB taxonomy): Bacteria > Actinomycetota > Actinomycetes > Streptosporangiales > Streptosporangiaceae > Chersky-822. The sequence goes on along the minus strand of DATKFV010000116.1, from coordinate 2,226 downwards.
GATGTCCATCCTGCTGGCACAGGCCGACGATGACGGCGGCCAGGTATCCATCCCAGAGTTCGAGAACTTGTTCTGGCTATTCGCCGTAGCCGGGAACGAGACACTGCGCAACGGCCTGCCCGGCGCCTGCATCGCGCTGATCGATCACCCCGCCGCGCAAGCCGAGCTGCGCGCCGCACCGCAGCTCATGGCCGCCGCGGCCCAGGAGATGCTCCGCTGGTGGACCCCGGTCATGAACTTCCGCCGGACGGCAACCGCCGACTGCGAGCTCGCCGGACAGCACGTCAGCGCAGGAGACAAGGTAGTCGTCTCATTCACCTCAGCGAACCGCGACGAAGCCATCTTCACCGAACCAGACCGCTTCGACATCCACCGCCAGCCCAACCCCCACCTGGCCTTCGGCCACGGCCCGCACTTCTGCCTGGGCGCCCACCTAGCCCGCCTTCAGATCAGCGCGCTCTTCGACGAAGTCCTGGCCCGCACCTCGTCCCTGCGCTACGCAGGCCAGCCGTCCTACCTGCAATCAAACTTCCAGCGCGGCGTCAAGCAACTCCCCATCGCCTGGACCGCCCGGCCCCGCTCGCGCGGCAACCCGGCGGCCACTGCGGCGTTGCCGCCGCGGTGAATGTGGCATAACCTGGCGATCATTGAGGGAAGTGCCATTGCGCGCGCATGTGCGGGCATGGTGCCGTCTTAGCTGCCCCGGACCTCGGCGGTCCTTATCTGGTGTTCACCTGAGCCGAGGCACCCGTGGCAGCATTGCCGTCAGCGACCGCGTCTGGCGCCGGACCTGTGCAGGTCCTGCCTGTTCCGGCGGGCGGGATTCGCCGTGACCTGACCGCCCTGGATGACCGGGAGCTGCTGGGCATCGTACGGTCGCTGCCGCGTTCCAGCGAGCGGCGGGCGGCGGCGTGCGAGCTGCTGGTCGGCCGCTACGGCAACATCGTGTCGTCCTGCGCGCAGCGGTACAGTCGCTCCCCTGAGCCCGCCGAGGACCTGATGCAAGTGGGGTTTGTCGGCCTGATAAAGGCGATCAATAACTTCGATCCCGCTCTTGGATTCGGCCTGTCCACCTACGCTTGGCCTTACGTCCTCGGCGAGATCAAGCGGCACTTCCGCGACAAGCGCTGGCAGGCGCATGTCGAGCGCCCGGTGCAGGAGCTGGTATTGCACGTGCGGGAAGCGACCGGCCGCCTGACCCAGCAGCTCGGCCGCATGCCCGCCGACGCGGAGCTGGCGAGGGACCTGGGAGTCCGCGATGCCGATATCCGGGATGCCCGGCGGGCGGAACTGGTGCTGCAGCCAAGATCGCTGGACGAGCCGGCTAGCGGCATGGCCGGCGCGGCCAGCCTGGCTGACCTGCTCGGTGCGGAAGACCCGCGGCTGGAGCACGTGCTCGGCATGCGGGCCGTCGCCGCGCACTGGGGTGAGCTGCCGCTGCGGGAGCTGAAGATCCTGGTCTTGCGTTTTTACGGCGGGATGACCCAAGCCCAGATCGGCCAGCAGCTCGGCATCTCCCAGATGCATGTTTCCCGCCTGCTCGCCCGTGCTCTGGGCTACCTTCGGTCCCGCCTGCTCGGCCCGCCCGAGCGAGCGGCCGATGCCACACCTGGCGCGGCGCCGCGCGCAGGCCTGACCGGCGGTGGCAGCTCGGCCGCGCCACCGGCTCTGTAGGGCTAAGTGCCGCGGCTCCTGGCTGAGCGCTTCACGGTCCTATGCCTGGATCTGCGCGGTTGCGGGCAATCATCGAAGCCATCGACCACGCCGGATCACGCCCCGTGTTCCAAGGACGCCATGAGCCGCAGAACCAGCGCCGCTGTCAGCGAGGTATCGTAAATGCACGTACTGAGGTTGAGCCGTTGGGTCGAGACCCCGCCTGGCTGCTGTGGCAGGGGGCGGCGCTCATGGCGGGTGTGGGGCTTAGGGCCCACCTGTGTGGTGGTTGCACGGTCGTGACGCTCCGCGGGGAACGAGACTTTCGCGGGTTGGGCGTACGTCGGCACCGCCATTACGGCTGTGCAGTGCGGGGTGTCGTCGAGCTACCCGCAGACTCGCGGCGTGCCAGATTCCCAGCGGCAATGTTGTGCGGCCGGATGCGCAGATGACGGCTAGCCGGTCCGAGGTCGTGTGGGGGCATCTGGCCGCGCATGCCGCCACACGTGGCGCGCGTGTCGGTGTCGCTGACGTCTGCGCGGTCGCTGCCGGGTCAGCTCAGCTGAGCGGGGC
>DATKFV010000115.1:0-37603 GCA_035511035.1 Streptosporangiaceae bacterium | reverse complement strand
GGAGGGGGAGACAGCGGGGGCACTTTGGTGTCGCTCAGACGACAGCAAAGTGCCCCTGCTGCGAAACGAGAGCGCGCTCGCCGCCCAGTTCGTCGCCGACGCGCTCCAGAGCCTGGGCCTGGATCAAGCTGAGTTGCCGCCTCCGAGCGAGAAGTCACCTGATGAGTTGCTGAGCTGGCTAGCGGCCCGCCTGGACAGCGGCCGCGGCGTGGGCGGAGCCGGTGAGCTGGCGGACCAACTGCGGACGCGCTTCGCGGTCTTCAGCGCGCACTCGCGGTTGCTGGCCGGCTACGAACCGGTGAGCGACGCCGATCCCGTCCGGGCCCCGGCCCTGATCGTCAGCGCCAGCGACTCCCTGAACGCCCCCGCCGCCGACCGCTGGGCCCAGGTGCTGGCCGGCCCAGTCAAGACGCTAAGGGTCACCGGCGACCACTACTCCTTCCTCCGCCCCCCGACCGTCACCGAAGTCGCCGCCGCCCTCCTGACCTCCCCATGATCTCCAAAGTTCCCAGCCCGCCCCGTCGGCGGCGCGCAGAGGTTACCCCCAGCGAACTGAGCCCCTTCGATGGCCCATCGCAGGGCCTCCTGAGCCGCGACCAGCCCCTTCGATGGCCCATCGCAGGTGCTATAGGCCCTTCGATGGCCCATTGCAGGGGTTCGAAGTGCGGGTGCAGCCCCGTCGATGGCCCATTGCCGGGGCTGGCGAGAGGATCTGGCCCCGCGACGGGCCGACGAGGGGCGGATAGCACCCACTCCCTGCCCGCATGGGCCCGTCGGGGCGGGTTCGATGCTGACTGAGGGGCAGCGGGCGGCGCTGAGTGCCCGGTTGCGGCGGGGGCGGGAGGTTTCTGACGACCGGATTTCGCGGCGGCCGGAGGGGCTCGCGCGGTTGCCGGTGTCGTTCGCGCAGGAGCAGTTGTGGGTGATCGACCGGCTCGCGCCGGGTCAGCCGACCTACAACGTGCCCCAGGCGATCCGGCTCACCGGCCCGCTCGACCGGGCCGCACTCGGTTCGGCGATCGACGCGCTCGCGGTCCGGCATGAGGCGCTGCGGACCAGGCTGGTGACCGGCCCGGACGGCGAGCCGGCTCAAGTGATCGACCCGCCCGCGCCCGTCGCCATCGACTACACCGACCTGATCGACCCGGAGCCAGGCCAGCGGCAGGCCGGGCTCGTGACCGGCCCGGACGGCGAGCCGGCTCAGGATCTCGACCCGCCCGTGCTGGTGGCTGCCGACCACGCCGGCCTCGCCGGGGCGGCACCGGCTCCTGGGCAGGATCGGCTCGCCGGGATTATCGAGACGGAGACGCTGCGACCTTTTGATCTTGCGACCGGGCCCTTGTGGCGGGTCCGCCTCATCCGGCTGGGAGACCGGGAGCATGTCCTGCTGGTTGTTTTGCATCATGTGATCTTCGATGGGTGGTCAGCCGGAGTGCTGCTGCGTGACCTCGCGGCGCTGTACGGCGAGGCGGCGTCCGGTGAGCCGTCCGGGCTTGATGAGCTTGCCATCCAGTTCGCTGACTATGCGGCCTGGGAGCGGGAACGGCTGAGCGAGCGGACGGCCGCCGAGCTTGAAGGGTACTGGCGGGGCGCGCTGGCGGGGTTGCCGGCCGTGCCGTTCCCGGCCGACCGGCCACGGCCAGTGCTTGAGGACTTCGCTGGTGGCCTGGCCGAGCGGCTGATCGGCGGTGAGCTGGCCGGGGAGCTGCGGGAGCTGAGCCGGGCGCACGGGACGACGCTGTTCGTGACGTTGCTGGCCGGGCTGCAGGCGCTGCTGTGCCGCTACACCGGGCAGGGCGATCTCGTGGTCGGCACCGTCACCGCGAACCGGGGCCGGCCGGAGCTTGCGCCGCTGATCGGATTCCTTGTCAATACGTTGCCGATCCGGGTCGACCTATCCGGCGATCCTGTTTTCGGCGAGCTCCTTGACCGGGTCCGGCTGGCCACGATCGGCGCCTACGCGCATCAGGACCTGCCGTTCGCGCGGATCGTGTCCGCGCTCGGCCCGGCCCGTGACCCGAGCCGGGCGCCGGTGTTCCAGATCGCGCTGACCTATGCGGACAGGGACACCAGGCCGGTGCGAGCTGCGGGGGTCGAGTTCGCGCTGACCGACCTGGTCGTTGGCATCAAGGCGGCGAAGTTCGACCTGGACTTCTCGGTCGAGGCCAGAGCCGGCGGGCTGTGGATCGAGTGCTCGTATAAGACGGCGTTGTTTGACGAGGCGACCGTGGAGCGGCTGCTCGGTCACTTGGAGACACTGCTGCGGGGGGCGGTCGCCGATCCGGGCGCCCGGCTGTCGCAGCTCTCGGTGCTGACCGGGCCCGAGCTTGACCGGGAATTGCGGACTTGGAATGACACGGCCGCCGCTTATCCGTACCTCTGCGTGCACAGGGGATTCGAGCGCCAGGCCGCGCTCACGCCGGACGCGGTCGCGGTCGAGTTCGGGGGCGAGCGGGTCAGCTACCGCGACCTGAACGAGCTCGCGGACGTGATCGCGCGGCGATTGCGGGCCGTCGGCGTCGGGCCTGAGGTGCTGGTCGGCGTCTGCCTGGGGACCGGGCCGCTCCGGCTTGCCGCATTGCTGGGGATCTGGAAGGCGGGCGGCGGCTACGTGCCGCTCGACCTGGCCTTGCCTCGGCGCCGCCTGGAATTCATGATCGCCGACACCGGCATGAGCGTGATCGTCACCGATGAGGCCAGCGCGGCCGGCCTGCCGCCCGCTCCATCGGCAATCGTCACGTTGCTCGACTCCCCTCACCCCGAAATCGGACTATCCGAAATCGAACTACCCAGCGCTGAGGCCACTCCGGCGAACGTTGCCTATGTGATCTACACGTCGGGGTCGACCGGTGAGCCCAAGGGCGTGGTGATCGAGCATCGCCAGGCCGCCAACTTCCTGTACGGGATGATCGACACCTGGCACATCGGCCCGGACGACTCGGCGCTGCAGTTCGCGTCGCTGAACTTCGACGCGTCGGTGCAGGAGATGTTCATGCCGTTGCTCGCGGGCGGGCGGGTGGTGCTGGCGCCGCCGGAGGTCTTGCATTCGCCCCGGCGGCTGATGGCGTTGCTGGCTGACCGTGCGATCACCTTCGCGTGCCTGACTCCCTCGGTGGTCGGCCTGCTCGGCCTGGAGCCGCTTCCTGACCTGAGGGTTCTCATGTGCGGCGGCGAGGAGCTGCCAGCAGAGCTGGTCGGACGCTGGCTCCGGCCCGGCCTTAGGTTCGTCAACGACTACGGCCCGACCGAGACGACGATCACGGCCACGTTCGCCGAGCTCAGGCCGGACACGCCGCTGCCGCCGCCGATCGGGTTGCCGTCGCCTAACTACCGGGCCTACGTGCTTGACCCGCACCTGAATCTGGTGCCGATCGGAGTCGTCGGGGAACTGCACGTCGGCGGCGCGGGCGTGGCTCGTGGCTACCTGAATCGTCCCGGTCTGACGGCGGCGCGGTTCATCGCCGATCCGTTCGTGCCGGGAGAACGGCTGTACAAGACCGGCGACCTCGTGCGGCGCCGGGCCGACGGGACCATCGTCTACGCGGGCCGGGTCGATAACCAGGTCAAGCTGCGTGGCCTGCGGATCGAACTTGGCGAGATAGAGGCCGCGCTGACCGGGCATCCTGGCGTCGCCCAGGCCGTCGTGCTGGTCGCCGCCGACGCCGACGGTAACAAGGGGCTGGTGGCGTACTTGCGGCTGGTAGCCGGGATTGAGGCAGTCGGAAGCGCGGAGTTGCGGGAGTACTTGTCGGGCATGGTGCCCGGCTACATGGTGCCGGCGCGGTTCATCGTGGTCGGCGAGTTCCCGCTGAATCCGAGCGGCAAGATCGACCGGGCCGCGCTTCGGGCGCTGGACGACGAGGCTGATTCCGGTCCCAGTTGGGACAGGTCAGTTTCCTCGGCGCCCGCGAATGAGGCCGAAGCCGTGCTGTGCGAACTATTCGCGGCCGTGCTGCACCGCGACGTCGGCCCCGAGAGCGACTTCTTCGAGCTGGGCGGGCACTCACTGCTGGCCATGCGGCTGCTCGACCTGATCAGCAGGCGCACCCAGGCGGACCTGGCGCCGGCCGCGCTGTTCGTCCACCCCACGCCGCGCCAGCTCGCCGCTGACCTCCGGGCCGCCCCACGGCCAGGCCGCCCTGGCGCCGGGCGCGCTCCGGACCGGCCGATCGTGCCGCTGGCGGCCCGCGCCGCCGGAACCGACGGGCTACCTGGCGAGCATGCGCTCATCCTCATCCACGGTGTCGGCGGCACCGTGTTCGACTACGCCGCGCTGGCCGCCGGGCTCGATGCCGATTTCAGCGTGCATGGCCTGCAGGCACCGGGGCTTGAGGCCGCGGGCACCACGCCGGCGACGCTGACGGACCTCGTGCACGGCTATGCCAAGATCATCCGCAGCGCGTTTGCGGACGGCCCTTACTATCTAGGCGGCTGGTCGATGGGCGGGGTGATCGCCTTCGAGGTGGCCCGCGAGCTGGAGGCCGCTGGCGGCGACGTCGCCCTGCTCGTGCTGCTCGACCCGCCCTATGCCGTGCCGCCTTCGGCGCCCCTGACCGATGCTGAGCTGGCCGGGCAGTTCGTCGCGGACGTGACCGGCGCCCTTGGCTGGGCTGCGCCGGATCGGCCCGACCCGGCCGACGCCGACGGGGCGGCCGGCCAGCAGCTCGACTGGCTCGCTAGCCGTCTTGCGCTCGCACCGAGCGCGGATCACCCGGGCAGGCGCGACGCTGGCAGGCTGGATTCCGGCGGGCCTGCTCTCGCCGCCCAGGTCAGCCGGCGATTCGAGGTGTTCGCTACCCATACCGCCCTGCTGGCTGGCTACCGGCCGGACCCGGACGCCTCAGTGCGGGCACCGACGGTGCTGGTCGGTGCCACTCGCTCGCTGAACGCGTCGGCCAGCCCCGGCTGGCACCGGCACCTCGCCGGGTCGGCGTGCACGCTCGTACTCGATAGTGACCACTACGAGTTGCTGCGGCCACCCCTGGTTTCCCAAGTCGCCGCGGCAATCGCCACATCGCGCTGAAGATGGCTTGCTGGCGTACTGCTGGCGCCCTCGCCGGCGCCCTCGCCGGCGTCAGGCCACCCGCCAGACGCGCCACAGCGCCGTGGGATCGGTCAGCGGATCCCCGTGCACGAGCGAGAAGTCGGCGGGACCGCCTTCGCTGATCACGCCGGCGGTCGGCTCATCTATCAGATCACCGCCGCGCCAGGTCACGCAAGCGAGCGCCTCCCATGGCTCAAGACCAGCCTCGACCAGACACTCGACCTCCCACGGCAACTGGTTGGCCCGGGCCGAGCCACCGCCGAAGTCGGTGCCGCCGACGATCGCCACTCCGGCCCGGTGCGCGAGGAGGGCGCTCTCCTTGGCGACCTCGAACCGCTCGGCGATCCTGGCCCGGTTCTCGGCCTCGGTGAACCTGGGGATGCTGGTGGTCGTGCCGAAGGTCAGCCAGGATTTCAGCACGGTCATCGTCGTGACCAGGGTGCACCCGGCCGCCGCCATTGCCTGGGCGACGTCGACGTCGAGCTCGAACCCGTGCTCGATCGAGTCGACCCCGGCCTCGGCGCACACCCGAGAACCCGAGAGCCGGCCGGAGTGGGCGGTCACTTTCGCGCCGCGCTCGTGCACCGCCTTGACTACCTTCGCGACCTCGTCGGCGGTCCAGGGCGCGACCTCCGCGTCGGGCCCGTCGAGGTACAGCTTGACGAAGTCGGCCCCGTCATCGAGCTGGGCGAGCGCCGCTGCCAGCAGTTGGTCGCTATCAGCGGCCTCGATGGTCAGGCCGTCGGGCAGCAGTCCGGGCACGGTGATCCAGGTACCCGCCGCCCGCACGTAAGGCCGGTCCCGCCGGCCGCGCCAGCGTTCCCGCACCGCGAGGCTGACCGCTCGCTCGGCCCCGTCGACGGCGCGCCTTGGCGAGCCGACGTCCCTGGCCCAGCGGACCCCGGACCGATGCTGCAAGTCCCCGTTGGCTTCGGCCACGTCGAGCAGCACGTCGGTGGGGTCGCTGCCGCGCGCGATCCAGTGCGACCCGCCCGGCAAGCTCAGGTGGCTGTGCCCGTCGACCAGGCCAGGCACCACGGTCGAGCCGCCAGCGTCGACGATCTCGCACCCATCAGGAACCTCCGCTTCGTCGTCGGCCGGACGTATCCAGCTGATCAGGCCGTCCTGCACCAGGATGCTCACGCCCAGGCGCAGCAGGGCCGACCGCCCATCGGCCAGCGCGCCGTCCCGGTAGAGCACCGCAGTTCCCGGCCCGGCTGTACTCGGCCCAGCCGTGTCCAGCGTTCGCGAAGTACCTGCTGGCATGGCCCGTTCGTCCTCTCCGCCGTCCCGATCCGCACTGCCAGCATGGCACAAGGAGTACAGACCGACGCAAAGCCGTGCCTTCAGCGCAGCGAGCACGCATGGTAGCTCGCGATAACCCAGAGTGAGCGGTCGCGCACTGGCCGCGTACCTTTGCATGACATGAAGCTTGGGCGCCAGCGCCCCGACGACCAGGCAGCCAGACCGAGAGTCGGCGTCGGGCGCGTGCTGGGCTCGGCGGCCCTGGCCGGCCGGCGGTACTGGTGGCGAATACTGTCGGTCGCCGTGATCGTGTCCATCATCACCTCGTTCGCCGAGGTCATCGTGGACGACTTCGTCGACGAGAGTAACCTGCCGCTCGCGTTGCTCGCCCACTTCAGCGCCCTCGGACTGAGCCTGCTCGGCGCTGTCCTCCTGTGGGGCTTCATCTGCCGCCTAGTCGGCAGCTCAATGGACCTGGACCTGGACCTGGACCTGGGACGCGGGCAGGAGGACGCCTCGCTGGGGCGGGTGCTCCGGACCCTGCCGTGGGGCCGGCTGGTCGCCGCTGACCTCCTGGTGTCCCTCATCGTGATCGTCGGACTGCTCGCACTGGTGATCCCCGGACTCGCAGCGCTGACTTTCCTAGCCGTCGTGGGACCGGTGATCGAGACCGAGCGCCTCAAGGTCCGCTCAGCGCTCCGCCGCTCAGCCCACCTGGTGCGCGGTCATTTCTGGGTCGTCGCGCTCCTCGTGACGCTGCCGGTAGCGCTAGAGAGCGAACTGGCGTCGGTAGCACCCCACCTGGCCAATTGGCAGGCTGTCCTCGAGGTCTTCGCGATCAGAGGAATTGCCGAGGGAATCGCCGAAGCGGCGATCGGCCTCGTCGTGGTCAATCTCTGTTTCAGGCTCATCGCGCTCGACCGCGAGCGATCCGCCCGGCCGGCCAGCCTTTATCCGGGGCACCGGCCCGGCTTCCGCGTTTTGGGCAGCACCCGCGATCATTCTTCTCGCCGTCATGGATTCCTGTGAATCGCGGTCAGCCCGGACGTCCAGGGCCGATCGGGTAACCGATCTCTTACCAGCCAGGCAATGGCCGATCAGGAAACGGTGGCCTAACGTATGGAGCGCACGACTCGCCCGAGCGAGCGATCAGTATTCCGCACGGAGGTACTCATAGTGAAGATATTGACCAGTATCGGATCCAGGTTCTACAGTGCGGCCGCCGCGGCACTGCTAGCCACCGCGTTCCTCGCTGGCGGCATGGCGCCAGCCTCGGCCCAGGCCAGCACGATCCGCCTGACCCCGGCCGCGCACGCGACCAGCGCCAGCCACGCCTCCCCCAACTGCTCCAATCGCTGCCGCGCCTGCCTAGGCGTTTGCGCCTGACCCCGCTTTCCGGCGGGAGAAATTCCGAGCTTCCGGTCCGAGGGACAGTCGCGCCGTTCCGCGCGCGGACTTCACGCTGTCATCTGCCGGGATCGTAGTGGATCATGGCACCATGGATGATCACGGAATTCTGCCCAATTCAGCATCCGTGATCACGCCCCCAAGCGTGATCACGGATCTTACGCGTGTCATTATCCGACCAAACTACCGGGATCATGGAAATTTCATGATCACGGAAGGCACGCGACGCACCACTACCCGATCGAACTACCGTGATCATGGATCCGGGTACTTCTCGTTCCTTCACATCTCAGTGATCAATGAAATGAGCGTCACGCAGGCAGCGAGACAGCGCTCCGGCCCTGACGCTGGCCGGCCGGGCCACCAGCCAAGCGCGCGAGCGCTCCAGCGTCACCACCTGTCCTGGTAAACCTGGCCGACCTGCCGTGCGTCTAGAGCACACCGAACTTGATCAACCAACGGAAACATCCGGCATCGGCCGGACCAGGGTGGGATGACTTATGCGGTGGCGGCGCGGCCCTGACAAAACCAGCACGAGGACGACCAGCACCGGAGCGACCGGCGCGGGAGCGACCGGCGCGGGAGCAACTGACGCTGGAACCCGAACCAGGACTCAGGTGGCGGCAGCGCTGGCAATCTCGTCGACCCTCGCGCTGGCGCTGAGCTGCATCAGCCCGACGCTGGCGACGGCAGCGGCAAGCCACCCCGACACCGTGACCACTATCACCGTGAACGGCCAGCGCCGGGGGCCGACGTTCGACGGCGTCGGGGCGATCAGCGGGGGCGGCGGCGGCGCCAGGCTGCTGATCGACTACCCGCAGGCCCAACAGACCCAGATCCTGAACTACCTGTTCGGACCGGGCGGCGCGGACTTGCAGATCCTCAAGCTGGAGATCGGCAGCGACTCCGCGCAGTCGGACGGCTCGGAGCCGTCAGTCGAGCACACCGAAGGCGGCCCGATCGATTGCGACTCGGGGTTCAGCTGGTGGCTAGCTGAGCAGGCGGTCGCGCGCGACCCGAACATTATCCTGATGGGATTGCAATGGTCGGCACCCGGCTGGATCGGGAGCAGCATCTGGGATCCCGCCGACATCGGCTCCGTCATCGACTGGCTGACCTGCGCTAAGTCGCACAATCTGAACATCAGCTATGTGGGCGGCTGGGACGAGCACGGTTACATCAAGTCGTGGTACGAGAGCCTCCGCGCAGCGCTCAACGCCAACGGCTTCAGCTCGGTCAAGATCATCGCGGCCGACAGCTTCCCCGGCATTAAGTACATCCCGGCCCGCACCTGGAACGTGGCCGCCGCGGCCGCCACCGACTCCGCCTTCAAGGCCGCGCTCAGCGTGATCGGGGTCCACGACACTTGCGGCGGCCCGACGACCGGGTACGACTGCGAGTCGACGCCGACCGCGCGCAAGCTCGGCCTGCCGCTGTGGGAGAGCGAACTCGGCACCTTGCACGGCACCACCAGCGCGGCCAACATGGCCCGCAGCATCAACAACGGGTTCATCGAAGCCGGCATCACCGGCTACCTCACCTGGCCGCTGACCGCGGGGATGTCACCCGGCCTGATCAACTCCGATCGCGGGCTGATCATCGCGGACCAGCCGCAAAGCGGGTGGTACCAGGTGGACCCCATCGTCTGGGCACTCGCCCAGACGACCCAGTTCACCGAGCCGGGCTGGCGGTACGCCACCGGAGCGACTGGCGACTTCGGCGGTTCGGGCAACTACGATGCCTACCTGTCGCCCGATTCCCGCGACTGGAGCCTGGTCGCCGAGAACACCGGCAACCACGCCAACCAGGACATCAAGCCAGAGACCATCACGGTGCACCTGACCGGCGGACTGACTGCCAGCGACATCAGCGTCTGGTCGACCGACGTAACCTCGGCGTCGCCCGGCCGGTGGTTTGTGCACCGGGCCGACGTCCCGGTCTCGAAGGGCACGTTCTCCTACACGATCCAGCCCGGCTACATCGTCAGCTTCACCTCGACCACAGGCCAGGCCCACCCCGAGTACACGCCGCCGGCGCTCACCCCGATGACCTTGCCCTACACGGCCGCTCCGGACGCGAGCAACGAGGCCTGGGGCCTGGATAGCCAGGAGGGCTCGTTCCTGTACGAGCCCTGCCTCGGGGAAGTAACAGGCAATTGCATCCAGCAAATGGCCGAGCAGGAGCCGATCTTCTGGAAAGCCCCCAAGTTCGGCACCCCGACTCCCTACGCCATCGTCGGCGACCCCAACTGGGCCAACTACACCGTGTCGGCGAACGTGCTGTACCAGACCACGACCGGGTCGGCCGGGCTGATCAGCCAGTTCAGCAACCAGGGCAATGACCCCAAGCACTTCGACGGCTACAAGTTCGACTTGCTCGCGAACGGCACCTGGCGACTGCTGCTCAACAGCGCCACTGCGGTCGCCGTCCAGCTCGCGTCCGGCACCGTGCCGGACGTCACGACCGGTACCTGGTACTCGCTGTCGCTGCAGGTCGCAGGCGGTCAGGTCACGGCCTCGATCAACGGCACCCAGGTCGCCCAGGTCACGAACTCGGCCTACGGCCAGGGCCTAGCGGGCATCGAGTCGAACTGGTCAGACGTCCAGTACAACGACTTCTCGGTCGCCGCCAGCTAGGAGGTTAGCGCCCCTTTGAACCTCACCGCGCGCCAGGTGCGGCCGGAGTCGACGGTTCGCAGCAGGACGCTGGCAGGCCCGTTCCCGACCTGACCGGACACCACCCAGCCGGTCGACGCGCTGACGTACGTGAGCGAGCTCCAGCTCAGGCTGCGACAGTGACTGCCAGCATCTGCGCTTCGCCGACTTCCTCTGGGACCGGCTCACCATCAGACAGCAACCCAGCGATGTGAGTCTCGATGGCCTCGACTGCCCGCGCCCGGCATTCCTCGACCGAGTTGCCGCGCGTGAAGCAGCCAGGCAGCGCCGGGACGGTAACGAAGTAGCCTCCGCCCGGCTCAGGCTCAACCACGATCGTGTAAGTACGCATCAACTTCCATCCTGTCACAGCGCATCCCGCAGGTCATCTACAGACAGCCCAGCCTGGTTCAAGATCGACCGCAGCAAGCCCGGCCATCGCGGGCGCTTTTAGTTAAAGCAACATGCGGCAGCTAGCCCAGGAGCACGGGCAGGTCGGCTGGCACGCGCATGCCTCATCTTTCGTCGGCGACAAGGCCTATTCCCATGACATATGCGACGCTCGCCCGCGCTATGCGAGCCTCGTCACGGCCACGGTGACGGTCATGGTGCTGTTCGGAGCTCCATGGTAGATCCCTTTCACCGGCGGGACATCGCCGTAATCCCGGCCGGTGGCCACCAGCACGTGACGCTCGCCGACCTCCGCTCGGGTCGTCGGGTCACAGGGCAGCCACTCGCCGGCCCAGTACTCGACCCAGGCGTGGCTCTGGCCCTCCATCTCGTCGCCCGGCTCCGCGTCCGATCGCGGATGCAGGTATCCCGATACATACCTGGCAGGCAGGCCGACCTCGCGGAAAAGTGCCACCGTCAGGTGCGCCATGTCCTGACAGACGCCCTGGCCCTTGTCCCACGCCTCCTGTGCACTGGTCTGGACCCCGGTCACTCCAGGGACGTAGGCGACCCGATCACTGACCCATGCAGCGAGATCGGCAGCGGCCTCGTGCGGATCGGCGCCCGCGGTGCGCTGGCGGGCGGTCTCAGCGAGTGCTCCGTCGACGGCCGTTCGCGCGGTCGGCGTGAGGAACTCCAGCAGTCGCTTCCCCCCGGTCGCATGCAGCACCGCCCATTGCGGCGGTGGCCCTGGGCGAGGCGCTGGCCTGGTCTCGACCGTGGCCCGGGCGCGGATGACCAACTCGTGGTGAGGAGCCTGGATGTCGAAGGAGCTGACTATGGCGCCCCAGTAATCGGTGTAGGCCCAGATCGACGTGGCGACGTTGGTCGAGAGGCTAGTCTCGAGCACAGATTGGCGATGCCCAGTCGGCGGAGTCATGCGAGCCTCGTTGTAGGACGCGGCCGCCGGCCCGTCGTAGCGCACCCGCGTCTGATGTACGACCTTCAGCCGCCAGCCTGTGCTCAAGCTCCCCGCTCCCATTCCACCGGTTGCTGGTAAGTGAAGTAGCGCTCAGTGATCGCCTCGCTCGCCTCCAGGCAGGCCTGCTGGAGCGCGACGAGCATGTCGGCGAGCCGATCCGGGAGCAGTTGCGGGTCCGCGTATTCCAGCTGGGTCCGCATTCGCCCGATGGGCCGCCGAGCCAGATCGGCCATCCCCGCTCCGGGCGGGGAGGGATCGAGGGCGGCCAGGCACTCCTCAGCGGTCACCAGGGCATGCAGCACCGACCTCGGGAACTGGCGGTTGAGTATCAGGAATTCCGCTACCTGACCGGCACCTCGAGTCCAGCTGCGAGTGCGGATGAATGACTCATAGGCGCCGCACGCACGCAACAGCGTCGGTCCCCCGAGCTCATCGGAGGATGTGACCGGCAACCGGGCGAGCAGCATCCTCGCCGTCATGTCCACCCGCTCCACACTCCGGCCGAGCACCAGGAACCGCCAGGCGTCATCATGGCTCATTGTCGAGTCGGCAAGGCCGAAGAACAGCGCCGCTCGCTCGCGGATGAACTGCAGGTAAACGTGCGGACCCAGCCGCTCGGCAGCCGTGCGCTGACCTGGCAGCCCGAGTGCGGTCACGTTGAGGCATTCCCACATCTCGCCGGAAATGACCTCCCGGACGCTGCGCCCGCCAGATCGCGCCGCCAGGACGGCGCCCGCGATCGCGCTCGGGTTCTTCTGATCGTATGCGAGCTGATCCAGGGCGGTGCTGATGTCCAGCCGCACCTCCTGCGGCGCAGGCATGCCAAGCACCGCCAGCAGCGCGCTGCACCCCGCATCCTCGTCAGCCTGCGATTCCTCCAGCATGCGGTGCACGTACACATCGACCATCCGCGCGGTGTCGTCCGCGCGCTCGATGTAGCGACCGGTCCAGAACAGCGTCTCGGCGATGCGGCTGAGCAGTCCTGGGCGCGGAATTGCCCCGGTGCTCATTGCTGCTGGCCTCCGATCGGCCCGCTCTGCCGGCCGAGAGCGGCACCGGCAGGAGCCCGGGCAGGGGCAGCCATCTGCCGCGGCGTGCTTGGCGCAGCCGACCGGGGGCCGGCTAGTACCCAGGTGTCCTTGGACCCGCCGCCCTGGCTGGAGTTCACGACCAGGGCGCCCTCCTGCTGCGCCACGCGAGTCAGACCCCCGGGCAGCAGCCACACGTCGGTTCCGTCGTTGACGGCAAACGGCCGCAGGTCGATGTGGCGCGGCGCCAGGCGCTCGCCGACCAGGACCGGGGACGTCGACAGCGCGACCGGCCGCTGAGCCATCCAGCCTCTCGGCTCGGCGGCCACCTGCGCACCAAGCACCGCGAGGGTGCGCTCATCAGCTTGCGGGCCTATGACGATCCCGTTGCCTCCGGCACCGTCGACCGGCTTCAGAACCAGTTGGTCGAGACGGCCAAGTACCCACTCGAGCACGTCGGGATCATCGAGCCGGTAAGACTCGACGTTGGGCAGGATCGGCTCCTCGCTCAGGTAATACCTGATCAGCTCGGGCAGGTAGGTGTACAGCAGCTTGTCGTCAGCGACTCCGTTGCCGACCGCGTTCGCGATCGTGACGTTGCCTGCCCGCGCCGCGTTGAGTACGCCGGGGCAACCGATCGCTGAGCCGGGCAGGAAGTGCAGCGGGTCGAGGAAGTCATCGTCGATGCGGCGGTAGATCACATCAACTGGCTGGCTGCCCTGCGTGGTGTGCACGAAGACCTTGTTGCCAGTGCAGACGAGATCTCTGCCCTCTACCAGCTCCACGCCCATCAGCCGAGCGAGCAGCGAGTGCTCGAAGTACGCCGCGTTGTGCACGCCGGGGGTTAGCACGACAATCACCGGATCAGCTGACCGCACCGGAGCAGCCGCGCGCAGCGCCGCGAGCAGCCGGGCCGGATAATCGTCGACCGCCTTGACGTGCTGCTCAGCGAATAGCGCGGGGAACGTCCTGGTCATCGCCAGCCGGTTCTCCAGCACGTAACTGACACCTGATGGGACGCGGACGTTGTCTTCAAGTACCCGGAACTCGCCCTGCTCGTCCCTGATGAGGTCGATACCTGCGACGTGCACCCGGACGCCGTTGGGCGGAGTCACGCCAACCGCCTCACGGCGGAACTGCCGAGAGGTAAGCACGACGCGCCGCGGAAGCACGCCATCGGCGAAGACCTGGCCAAGGCCGTACACGTCTGCGAGGAACGCCTCAAGCGCCAGCACTCGCTGACGCACCCCGCGCGTGACGCGATCCCATTCGGCCGCGTCGATGATACGGGGAATCAGGTCAAGCGGAAATGGCCTTTCCTCTCCGGCGTAGTCAAAGGTCACCCCGCGGTCGGTAAAGGCACTGGCCATCTGATCAGCCCGGTAGCGCAGCTCGCCAGGATCCAACGGCTGCAACGCGGTCAGCAAGGCCTGATACGGGCGCCGCGGCAGACCAGGCTGCTCGAACATCTCGTCCCACGCGGCAGCGAGCTGATAGCTGTCGAAGATGTCCGCCACGGCCAAAGCGTATTCGCGAAGTATTGCGCGGTTGTTTCCGTACACGTGAGGTTTCCGCGTCAACGCTACCGTTGGTCGGTCGCCGGCGGCAACCTGGGCGCCGTGACCTATGCGGCGGCTAGCACGCCCAGCCGGCGGTGGGTGGTGAGGCGGCTATCTGAACTGCCGACATAGGAGCCGGACGTCGGCGCCACATCGGAGTAATCACGACCGGTCGCCACCGTGACGTACCCGCCGTCCGCGAGCCTGCCATTGCACGGATCGAACGCGACAGCGATCGCGTCCGGCGCCCTTGGCACGACGACCTCTACCCACGCGTGCGTACCTCCCTGGCCGAGAAGATGGCCAGAGACGTACCGGGCGGGCAAACCGACGAGGTGACAAAGCGCGAGCATGACATGCGCGAAGTCCTGGCAGACTCCGCGGCCCCCGGCCAGGGCCTCGGCGGCAGTAGTACGCACTGATGTCACGCCGAACTCGTAGGTGATCATGGCGTGAACGGTGCCGCAGATACTCTCCGCGGTCTCAAGCGGCGAGTGGCCTGGAGCGGCGAGCTCAGCGGCAAGGGCGCGCAGCCGGTCGTCGGCTGCGGTCAGCCGGGTGGGGCGCATCAAGTGCACGGCACCCAGAGCCGAGGCCGGCAAGACAGCGGGCCCATCGTCACGCACTCGTTCGACGACCGCTGCGAGCCGGAATTCGACGGTATGCGGCACGTGCTCGGCGTGCAGGCGGGCTACAACATTGCCGTGAACGTCCCGGCGCAGGCGGCGGCGGGCGGCGGCGCCCTTCACCTCAAGGAGATGCGCTCTCCTGTACTGGCTGCCATGGCGCGCCGGCGGCACCACCACCAGCCGCTGCCGCAGTGACCGCACCGGCGCGTCGTAGTCATAGCGGAAGCTCTGCTCAAGCACGTACGTGATACGCCGGGCGGAATCAAGGTCCATCCGGTCATGATCGAGAAGCGGCGCCTGAAGCACCGATGAGTCGAGCATCACTCGGCCACCTCCTCCGCCTGTACCAGCATCGATTCGAGTTCCGGGCCGCCGAAGGTCGTGGCGATCGCTACATCGGACGCGTCGCGTCCCCGGCCGATCACAATACGACCTTTGCGCCTTTTGTTGTTACGCGGGTCGAATGTCCACCACCGGTACCCGAGCCAGACTTCCATCCAGGCCGCGAAATCCATCGGAGCCGGATCCGGCGGAACGTCAAGGTCGGGCAGGTATCCGAATACGTAGCGGGCCGGGATATTCAGCGCCCGGCAGAACGATATGGCCAGGTGACTGAAGTCACGGCAGACGCCGCGGCCGGCCAGGTTGACATCCGCCGCGGTCGATAGCGGGGAGGTGCTCCCGTACTGGAACGTGAGGTGACCGTGAACGTAATCGCAGACCGCCTGGACGCGACCGTAACCGGGCGGCAGGGTGCCGAACCGTGACCACGCCTCGTCGCCAAGCACATCGGGCAGGCAGTAGCGGCTCGGCAGCGTGTAGATCAACGTTTCGTCAGGCAAGGCATCGGGCGCGAGCTCCGGCGCGTCCTTGTCGGCGTCCTCAGCGGCATCAGGCACCGTGGCTACCGCGCTGTACCCGAAGTGCG
Source organism: Streptosporangiaceae bacterium (assembly GCA_035511035.1). GTDB lineage: Bacteria > Actinomycetota > Actinomycetes > Streptosporangiales > Streptosporangiaceae > Chersky-822. The sequence continues at coordinate 21,737 of DATKFV010000115.1, read as the reverse complement.
ATCTGCCCGCCGGGAGCACGGCGCGTACGCAAGGATTGCCGTATATGTCCTGGTAACCGCGGATCGCGATCTGCGGTTCGGATGACCAGCGCTCATCCTCGATGGCAATGTCCGGCGACGCGGTCGGTTGTACCTGGAATACAACTGGGGTGCCGATCGCGGCCATATAGCTGATGTCGCATCCAACCCGAATCCGACGCGACCCCATCGGCAAATCATCCCAACCCAATGTTTCCTCACGGTTACGACATGCCGGAGCTGCCTCCAGTTCTTGCTCCTACTCCTGACCGCCACATCGCTGACCGGCCGGTCTGACAACTGTCAGACCGAAGTCATGAGGCTCGGCGCTATAGCACCCGGCCAGCGACGAGCCACCCTCGTGGCCGGGCTCGCCGAGATCGCCGGCGCCACGAGATCGCCGGCGCCATGAGTTGCAGCCACATGCGCAGGTCACCCAGCAGCACGGACAGGTCGGCTGGCATGCCCACGCCTTCCCGCTGTTCGTCGGCGGCATCGAGATCGTGGACGCGCTCGTTCTGCTCGCCGACCGGCAGGCCGGATGATCTTGGTCGAAGCCAAGGCTATCCATACGGGCTGACACGCGACCGTCCATCAGATATCGCTTGGTGACTAGACCACGTCGTCGGCCACACGAACTGTGTGAAGGGTGGATCGGTTCGCGTGGAGATACCTTCGCAACCGTGTATGTGCAGGTCACAGCATGGTAGGCCTAGCGTAGCGCCATGCGAACCGAATGAATCTTGGGCGAAGGTGACCGTTGCCAGTAGGTTTGCGCAGTTCACGGGCTCAACGTCGCGAAGTGAACCGGCCCACAGCCGTCTCCAGCGGCACAACAAGGCTCCGCGCGCTCCGAACGGGCTGAGCAGCGCTTCGCTCCATACGAGCACCTTCAACACGTGACTTTTATGTTACGCTCTATACGTGGCGGGACTCAGTGGTGCGCAGCGGTACTTCGAGGCGCGGGCTGCTGACAGCGCAGAGTACCGAGATGCGCTTGAAGTCGCCCGGGCCCGCGTTGCTGCCGTTGATAGTGTCGTGCGAGCCTTGGACGAGCGGAGGAAGGTTCTTGGCTTGTCGAAGGCTGAGCTAGCGCGTCAGGCCGGGATGCGGCCAGAGGTAGTCCGGCGACTGCTTGGCGCAGGCCCGGCTAATCCCACGCTCGCCACCGTTATTTCACTGACGAGCGCGATGTCGCTGGATATCACGGTCAGCGGCCCCGCCACCGCTACTGATAGACGGTCCGACGCTTCCGGAACTCGTCGGCGTACTGCCTAATGCGACTGTAATCACGCCGGCTAGCGGCCGATCGCACCGGTTTGGAAAGTCCGCCGAGGCAGACAACCGCAGGTCCGCCGAGATCGTCACCGTTGCGCTCGAGCAGGCAGAACAAGCGATGGTTAGCGCCGCCACCCTGTACCCGGACCTCATAGATCCCCGCCATATCATCGTGCATGGCCTCCCACTTACCTCCACCGGAGAAGGATGGCGGTGGTGCCGCAGCCACAGCCTCAAGTACCGCCTGAATCTCAGCCGCTACCTTGTCCGGAAGCGTCTCCAGGAACTCGATCGTCGGCGTAGACCGCGCCTGGTCATCGTCCTCGTGCTGAAAGAAGTGGATCAGCCACGACTCCCGCATTGGCGGAGCCTCACTGGGTCACTGGACTCGATAGCGTTATAAACGTTCCCTGCTTGTCGAACACGTGTGGGTACTGGCCGACCCTCGCGTGAATCTGTTGCGCTTCCACTGGGCGTCCATCTCGCATGCGGTAATTACTGAGGCTCCGTCAAGTGGACCGGCACACGCCCGACGCCGTAGCGCGGCCTTTCCGTGCATAGGCAGCCAGCATGCCAAGGGCCTAGCCGCCGACTCAGACGGGGAGCCGACTGGGCCCGTCTCGCCTTATGGGGGCTATCCGAGCCGGGCTCAATGCCCGGTTCGCATAATGCCGCAGCCGTCTTCACATACGCGCAGCTCACAGACCGGGCAGGGCGAGAGGGACTCGCCCCCCCGCGGCAGAGTTACGATCTGGTCATACCTGGCCAACTTGAACCCCGAGCGCACAATTAACCGCGATCCGAGGTCTTGCTGTCCGGACCGAGTCCGACAGCCGATACTCGGCAACTGCGCTTGCTCAGCTGCCTCTGAGCTGCGAAACAGCTTCGCCAAGCCCTCCTGCCGCCGCGCCCGTCAGATCAGCAGGCTCAGCGAGTCATCGTCCTCGCCCGCCACGCCCGCCTCAGTTGTGCCGACCTCCGCCGCGGCAAGCTGATCGGAACCGACCCGCTTGAGCAGCGCGTGCTCGACGAAGTAGGCGAGCGAGGCGTACCCCCGCCAGACTCGCCGCCATTCCCGCTCGACCGCCGCCTCGCCGAGCACCCGCCGGACCTCGTCCAGGTGGGCCACGATGATGTCAGCCGCCTGCCGGCTGTGGCCGGCCGAGATGTTATCGATGGTCAGGTGCGCCTGCTCGTAGCAGTCGTCGAAGCCGTAGTGGTTCAGCTTCTGGATCTCGTGCAACCGCAACTCGCCGAGGCCGAACATCTCGATCGCCAGGTTGTAGCCGAGGATCTCGTTGTAATAGGTGTCGGGGAACAGCGCCATGCAGAGTTGGTGGAGCGAGAACCCGTAGAGGGGGTCGGGCAGGTCGCCCTGCGCCATGAACGCCTCGTCCCTGATGTGGGGCAGCCGGACATCCATGCTCGCCAGCGCCCGGTGGATCAGCGTGATGTGGTTCTTGCGCAGGTCGCCGTAGCCCATCTCGTCGGCGTAGATCGAGAACAGTGCGGCGTCGCAGCGCCGGTCGCAGCGACCCAGGTTCGCGGTTCGGTGGATCCACGTCGCGTCGACCAGCGCGCCGAGCGCGTATGTCGTCTGCAAGAACACGACCTCGTCCCGGTCGGGGATCTCGGTCAGCGGCTGGTAAGGCTTGACCAGCTTGTCCCAGTAGACCTGCTCGGCCCGCTGGTAGAGCGCCTCGGCGCTGTAGGCGAAGTAGCTCGCGTCGGTGTACCGGCCGTCCGCGCCGCAATCGAACAAGACCTCGGCCGACCGGAACAGGGCCTCGGCCCGCTCCCGAGCCAACGGCCGGGTATTCGCGAAGTTCTCTATGTTCACGAGCCGGTAGAACAGCTCCCGATCATCGGGCTGGCCCGGCTCGCGGATCACGATGCCCGAAGGCCGGCTCGCCCGCACCGCGGCCGCCCTGACCGCCGCCTTCTCGTCACCCACGGTCTGAGCGACGACGCTGATCTCGGGGCGCTCCCCGGCTTGGACGCGGGCCACCCACTGCGCGAACGTGGCCGCTTCCCGCTCGCTGAAGATGCCGAACATCGGCCCGCCGAACTTGATCGCCTTGGTGAATCGCGACAACCCGTCCGGCGTCCGCCGCACGTGCCCCGACTCCCTGAACTCCGCCAGGAACGCAGCCAGGTCAAGCTCGGGATCGGTGAAGGTCTGAGCCAATGGCCGCCCGCCGACCTTGAGGTCCTGGTGATGCCGCCCGGCGAACGGCGCGTGCCGAGCGATCACCGCCGCGACCTTAGACTCCAGCGGCAGCCCTTCGCACCAGGCCGCGAGGTCGGCGAGCATCGCCATGTGCTCGCGCTCCAGCTCAAGCACGCAACTGATCCCGGCCAGCAGCCGGTCCCGCTCAGCCGGCCCCGCGAGCTCCAGGTAAGCGGCGAGCAAGGCGTCTAGCTCAGCCTGCGCCAGCATCGGCGGCACCCCGAGCAGCAGGTCGTCCACTCCGAGCGTGCAGGCGGCGTAGTGCGCGCCGACGAGCTCGGGCAGGAAGTTGGCGGGCAGCCGGGACAAGGCCAGGTAGAAGCAGCCGTGCCACGCGGTCAGCGGCCGCGCCCCGGTCGCGGCAAGGAAGTCGGCCGCCGCGATCTCCGGCAGGTAGACCCCGGCCCGTTCCAGCGCCTGCCGCCGCACAGCCGCCAGCGACCGCCTCGGGTTCCCCTCCCCGCGCAGCGTGAAGTGCTGCGCGAAGAGCCGGTTCACGATGACCGACGGCTGCGTGGCCGGCTGCGAGAGCACGTCGAGCCAGCACCCCCCGAGCAGCCCGATCGGCGCCCGCTGCCGCAGCACTGCGTCCCGAATATCGGCGTCGCCTCCCGAAAGCGACCTCACCAGCCCGGCGATCTCATCCCGAGCCCCGGCAACCCGACCAACGAGGTCGGACAATCCAATTTCGGATAGCCCAGTTTCGGATAGTCCGGTTTCGGGCAATCCGGTTTCGGATAGCCCGACCTCGGATAGCCCGACCTCGGATAGCCCGATTTCCGGTAGTCCGATTTCGGAGGGGCTGAGGAAGGCGGTGAGCAGGCGGAGCGAGGCCAGGTGGATGGCTTCGGACTCCTGGTCGGCGATCAGCTGTCGGTACAGGCTCTCGGGAGGCTGACCCAGGATCGAGTCGGCCTGGCTCGCCGCACCTGGGCTGAACTCGAACGGCCGCGCCGGCAGGGCGGCGATCACATCCGGCGGCTCGAAAGCTCGTCCAGTGCCCATGTGGTACCTCTTCTCTGCCCGCGCTAGCCGGTTGCCCGCAGCAACGCGCCGATGCGCGACCCCGGCACGCTGGAGGCGAGCATGCAGTAGCCGCCGGCGGCGATGTGCCCGAGCGCCATCCGGTCGACCAGGTTGATCAGCGGGTCGGCGGCGAAGCAATGCCCGAACCTGGTGATGTTGCCCAGGTACAACTGCTCGGCGCTGAACCCGGCCTGCCGCTCCTTCATCACCACGAGCGGGATGAACAGGTTCGCGTGCAGCAACGCCCCGACCTCGCCGAGCCCGATCCCGGCCGCGCCGAGCAACTGCTCGTTCACGTCCCGAGCGAGGTCAGAGCTGATCTGGTTGGTCCACTCCAGCGTGGCCACCTCCTGCGCGGTCGCGCACCCGAGCAACTCGAAGCCCCCGGGCTCGTCCGCCAGCACGCAACTGGCCGCCCCGTCGCTGAACAACGCGAATTGCGACATCCGCTCCGCACCCTCAGCGACCTTGTCGGTGGTGATCACCAGCACTCGCCGGTACCGGCCGCTCAGCACGAACGCCCGCGCCACGTCGATCCCGGCCAGCAAGTTCACGCACCGGTTCAGGTTCACCCCGTAAGCGGGGATGTCGCCAAGCCCGATGCCGGTCAGCACGTCCGCCACGAACTGCCCGTGCCCCTCGGCCGGTCCAGGCACCCGGTTAGAGCAGAGCACGAGCGCGTCGATCGACGCCGGGTCAGCCCCGGCCGCGCCCAGCGACGCCAGCCCGGTCTCGACGGCCAGCTCGGCCAGTTCCCGCTTGGTCGTCCTGATCGTCCCCCAGCCCCACAAGCCCGGCTGCGGCGCCAGCTTGAACCCCCGCGCCAGCTCGGCGAGGTTCTCGATCTCACCGTGGTCGACCTCGCACTCGCCAAGCACGTAGCTCGGCCCCCGCAAGAACACCGGCCCGCTCATCCCGCCCCCATCAGATCAGCTCGACGTGCTGGTCGGCCCGGACGATCCCGGCCAGGATGCCGGTGATCACGGCCGGGTCGTCGTCGAAGTAGAAGTGGCCGCCGTCGACCCAGTGCACATCAGGGGGACGGCTGAACTCCCTGGCCCACGGCTCGACCTGCTCGGCCCGCACGTGCGGGTCGTCCCGCCCGACGACCAGCGTCGCCGGCACGTCCAGCGGCGCCGCCGCCAGGTAGCGGTAGCCCACGGCCATGTGAAAGTCCGCGATCACCCCTGGCAGCAGCAGGTCACGCAACTCTTCGTCCGCGATCACCTCGGAGGACAAGCCTCCAAAGAAGCAAATTGCCGCGGCGAACTCTGGTCCGGAAAGGCGCGCCATCTCCCTGACGCGGGCCGAAGGCAGAAGCGACGGAGCCGAGCACCCGGAGCCGACAAAATGGTGCGGCAACCCGGTCCCGGCCAGCCTCCGGCCGACCTCGAACGCGACCAGCGCCCCGAGGCTGTGGCCGAACAAGTAGCACGGGCGGTGGTCGTTCTCGGTCACCGCGCTGATCGCGGCCGTGGCCCCGTCGATCAGCTCGCCGATGGCTGGCGCGGGCTCGGCCGCGCGGTGCTCGCGGCCTGGCCGGCAGACCGCCACGATCTCGGCGTCGTCCTCGAGCCCGGCCTGCCAGTCGAGGAAGGCCCGCGGGCTGCCGCCCGCGTGCGGGAAGCAGAAGATGCGCGCCGACCAGGGGTCGGCGCTCCCCCGGCTGATGAACCAGTCCCCGGTGCTCGTCATGGCAGTGCCGGTCATGGTCGGCCGATCCGGAAGGTCACGGTGCCGCTCCGCGACGGGTCGCCTGGCCGGACGTGCAGCTCGCCCTGGTCAGGCACCATGACCACGGCCGCGACGGTCCGCTCCCGCCGGATATCGCCGGTGTCGCCGACGCAGATCACGGGCTGACTCAAGAGCTCGAAATGCCGTTCCACCTCGACGCCGCCCGCGCCCCCGAAGGACTCCAGCCCGGCCGAGCCCGCCTTGAGCCGGGCCAGCGAGGAGTTGCGGGCGAAGACGTTCAGCTCGTCAGCGGCCGCGAAGCCAGGGTCAAGGTAGTGATTCGCGTGCACGCACGTCTCGCCGACCGGCAGCACCTTGACCTGCCCGTCCAGGATCTCGACGCAGGCGAGGCGGTCCTGGTCGCACAGGGTCAGCGAGCGGGAGCTCGCCAGCGGCAGGTCCGGCAAGATCTTGAGCGCCTCGTCCACGCTCCCGGCCGCGTCGAGCAGGTACCTGATCGCCAGGTACGGCGGCAGGCCCGGCTTCCAGTCACCGCCGAGCACGAGGTTGAGCCCGATCGCGAGGCCGTCGCTATTGATCCCGAGGTAGCCGAGCAAGCCGCCGAAGCTGAGCACCAGGGCCCGGCGAGACGACTGCGCGAGCGTGATGTCCAGCACCGCGAGCTGGTCATCGAGATTGCCGTTCAGGTCGACGGTCTGGGCTAATACCGGCCCGCCGGCCGGGCCGTGGCGCAGGCTCGCGTAGGTCGTGCAGTCACCCCGGGCCGGGATCTTCTGGTAACCGATGAGCTCGCGCCGAACCTGGAGCAGCGTCGCCTCGGCGACCGAGATCCCCGCGCCCTCAGCGAGTCCGGCGATCTCCTCGCTCAGCGCGGGCGTGGCCCGCTCGATCGCGGCCGCGTAGTCAGCCAGCAATGGCTCGAGCGCGGCCAGCGAGGTCGGCGCCGACGCGAGCTTGTTGATCCTGGCGAGGTCGTCATCAAGGAACGCCCGCAACTGCGCGGCCCGCGCTAACCCGTGCTGGTACCCGACCTCGCCCGCGCTCCCCTTGACCCGTACCAGCGCCACCGTCGTCCCGCTCATCCGACGGCCACCGCGCGCATCACCTTCGGCCCGGCCAGCAGTTGCGCCTTGACCTCCGGCCACTCCCTCGCCAGCACGCTGTAGTACACGGCGTCGCGGCGGCGGCCGTCCGGCATCGGGTTGAAGCTACGGAGCGTGCCCTCTTCCAGGGCGCCGATATTGACCAGCCCGCGCCGAGCCTGGACATTGAGCTTGTCGGTCTTGAATTCGACCCTTTGCGCGCCCATGTGCTCGAACGCGTGCTGCATCATGAGGAACTTGGCCCAGCGGTTGATTCCCTTGCCCTGAGCGTCGATTCCGAGCCAGGACCAGCCGATCTCTATGCGGCCGTCCTTTTCCATGATGCTGCAAAAGCTCATGCTGCCGGCGGCCGCGCCAGTCTGCTTGTCAGTAATGACATAGACGACTCGCGTCCCCGCCGCCTGGTCGGCTATTCCGAGGTCGAAGAAGGCATCGAAATCGGCATCGGTCTCGATCCGCATGACGAAGTAACGCCAGATCGCCGCGTCCATGGCGATCGCGTGCAGCGCCGCCCGGTCCTGGGCCCGCACCGGCGCCAGCAGCACGTGCTCGTTCTCTAGCGGCACCGCCCCGATCTCAGCCCACGTCACGCCGCACCGACCAGGCCGGCTCGCAGTTTCGCTGACCTCATCCCAGGCCTGCCCGGATCCACCGGTCCGTCGTCAAGCACCGCCACCGTCGCACCCATCTCTCGGCTACTGATCCATCGAGCAATCACGCGAACTTGGACAATGCGGTAACGACATCCCGCACTGTATGCATTTGTGCTACGTCGGACTCGGTGAACTCGGCCAGGCTCACCTGCGTGTCATCGCACACCGACATTAAGAAGATGACTTTATTCAGCGACGTCAGGCCGTACTCGTCAGCCATGTCGAGATCGGGATCCAGTTCGTCGGCCGGCTTGCCTCCGTCGAGCACGCGAGCGAGGCCATCGCGCACCACCGCCTCGACATCCATACGAATCTCCTCACCTTCGCCGAACCGCGTGGCGGTGTTTCCCGAATGGCGTGCGCAAGCCCAGGTCGCACATTAGCGGCCGCTTACTGCCAGCTGTTGCTTCGGACAATTGATCGGAGTTGGCTGAATTATTTGCATAATATCTAAAATGTCCTTCGCCTCGATGCTAGTATCCGCCCTGAGCAGTGTCAATGCGCCGTATTAGCGCCCCGGCGACGGCCCGCCCAGGCCCCATAACGGCTAAGCCGGGCGTTACGCTGGGTGGCGTGGATGGTCCGGCTGGCGGCCCGTGGGGGCCGCTGACGCTCCCGCCGCGTGCCGTCCTTCCCGCGTCGGCCGCCTCGCACGTCTGGTCCGCGCCCACCACGGAGCAGCCCGGCTACGCCGGCCTGCTCGACGAGGCCGAGCTAGCGAGGGTCGACCGCTTCAAGCTGGCGAGCGCGCGGTCGGCGTTCATCGCGTCGCGGGCGATACAGCGGCTGGTCATCGGTCACTACCTCGGCCTTCCTCCTGGCGCCGTCGCGATCGCGCGGGACTGCCAGCATTGCGGCGCCGACCACGGGCGTCCTTACGTGCAAGCCGCGCCGCTGGACTTCAGCGTCTCGCACACGAAGGGGTGGCTGCTCGTCGCCGTCGTCGCCGACGGCAAGGTCGGCGTCGATGTGGAGGTCGTCACCGAGACCAGGGCCGCCGACGAACTGGCCAGGCAGGTACTCGGGCCCGCCGAGCAAGAGCGGTTCGGCCTGCTGCCGAGGTCCGAGCGCGCGGCCGCGTTCATCCGCGCCTGGACCCGCAAGGAGGCCACGGTCAAGCTCACCGGCCACGGCATCGCCGCCCCGTTCCGGCACCTGGACGTCACCGGCGACCTGGCGGTGACCTCGTTTCCCCCGCCCGGCTGGCCCGCCGACCCCATCCACCTGCGCGACCTGCCGCCGGCCCTGGACCTCGCCGCCGCCCTGGCGAGCACGGTTCCGATGGAGTCGGTCGTCTACTGCGGCCCGGTCCCGGCTCCGCCCGGGTAACGGGAATGCGGCGCCGTGCCCCCGCATTGGACACGGCGTGAGTGATGACGTGCCGACCCTTCCGCTGGCCGTGCTCGACTTCGTCGGGATCGAGTACGGCGAGAGCGCGGCCGCCTCGATCGCTGGCGCGGTCAGCATCGCCCAGACCGTCGAGGCCGCCGGCTACCGGCGCTACTGGGTCTCCGAGCACCACAACATGCGCAGCCTCGCCTGCAGCGCCCCCGAACTGCTGATCGCCCACGTCGGCGCCCAGACCAGCTCGATCAGGGTCGGCGCGGCCGGGATCATGCTGCCCAACCACGCCCCGATGAAGGTCGCCGAGACGTTCAGGACGCTGCTCGCCATGTATCCGGGCCGGATCGACCTGGCCCTCGGCCGCGCTCCCGGCACCGACCCGCTGACCGCCCACGTGCTGCGCCGGGGCCGGTCCGTCGATCCGGCGGCCGAGTTCCCCGGCCAGGTCGGCGAGCTGCTGGCCTTCCTCGGCGACGGCTTCCCGGCCGACCATCCCTACGCGCCGCTGATCGCCGCCCCGCTCGTCTCCGAGCGGCCCGAGCTCTTCGTGCTCGGCTCCAGTCAGTACGGCCCCAAGTTCGCCGCCGTCAACGGCATGAGCGCGGTGTTCGCCCACCATATGAGTCCCGACCTGGCCTTCGAGGCGCTGCGCGAGTACCGCAGGACGTTCGTGCCCGACGGGCCTGACAGCGCACCGTACTCGGCGATGTCGGTGCTAGCGTTCGCCAGCGACGACGATGAGGCGGTGCTCGACTTCGAGGCGGCCTGGACGCTGACGATCCAGAACCTGCGGCGCGGCATCCGCGAGCCACTGGCGCCCGAGAAGGTGCACGACTTCGCCCAGTCCAAGGAGTTCAAGTCGAGCCGCACCGACGACGGCCGGATGGTGACCGGCGAGCCCAAGGCGGTCGCCAGGCGCTTGCTGGAGATGAAGGACCTCGCCGAGGTCGACGAGATCGTCGTCGTCACCCCCAGCCTCGACCGCACCCGCCGCAAGTCCAGCTACAAGGCCCTAGCCGAAGCCTGGCGCCAAGCCGCCTAGCCGGGTCCATCCGCGCCGCACTCGCCCAGCCCGGCCCCCTCCCCGGCGAACCCCCGCGATGGGCCATCGATGGGTCTGCAAGCCCCCGACCAACCCCTGCAATGGGCCATCGACGGGGCTATAGGCCCTGCAATGGGCCATCGAAGGGCCTGGCCACGGCCAGCCAGCCCCGCGATGGGACATCGTGGGGGTTCCGGCGGCGGCCAACCCCCACGCCGCGCGTCGCCGCGCCGCCGAGCCTCCCGGCGGCCGACACCGCGGCCTCACCACCCCGCCGAGCCTCCGGCGGCCGACACCGCCGCCTTGGCGGCGCGCTCCGCTGGCTGTTAGTTGAACGTTCAGCTAGCTGGTAGAGTCGCCGATGTGCGTGAACTGTCCGAGCGGGAGGGCTCAGGGGCCCGCGAAAGCGAGGCGAAGCTGCTGCCGGGCGGGCAGGTGTGGGACGAGTCGACGCGGCCGACGGCACCACCGGCGCCGGACGGCTACTCCTACTCGCGCCGGGGCCGGCTCATAGGAAGTCACCTCAAGGACGTCCATGATCATCTGCGGGCCGAGCTCAGCCAGGTCCGCGACCTGCTGCGCCAGGTCAAGCAGCACCAGCTGACCGCGGCGCAGGCTCGCGAGCAGGTCAACGAGCTGAGCCTGCGGCAGAACAACTGGACGCTCGGCGCCTACTGCGCCCAGTACTGCGCCATCGTCACCGGCCATCACGGCCTCGAAGACCAGGCCGTCTTCCCGCACCTGCGCCGTAGCGACCCTGGGATCGCCCCCGTCATCGACCGGCTCGAAGCCGAGCACGTGATCATTCACGAGGTCCTGATGGTCGTCGACCGAGTGCTCGTCAAGCTGATCACCGACCCTGGCGAGCTCGACGAGATCGAGGAAGCGGTCGACGTGCTGACTCAGACGTTGCTTTCGCACCTGGCGTACGAGGAGCGGGAGATCACCGAGCCGCTGTCGAGGCTTGGCTTCTACGCGGGCCAGGTCTGACCGCGACCGGCCAGGAACGACAACGGCCTCAGGATGCCGGGACCAGCCCGCGCAAATTTGCTGCTAGTGAATTTTAGGTTGTGCACAGGATCTCGCCGTGCGGGATGCAGAACCAGCCGTCGTCGCTGGCCGCCCACCGGCGCCACGACTCCGCCAGCCGCTCCAGGTCTGACCGGGTGGCGAGCCCGTGCTCGACGGCCCGGTCGCCGAACGGTGACTTGGTCAGCCGGTCTGCCCAGGAGTCGCCCCACCAGGCCCGGTCCTGCGGCGATCCGTAGCACCAGGCGCCGGCCGACGGCCTGACCTGCATGAACCCGGCCGCGTTGGCCCAGGCCAGCAGGTGCCGGCCGGCGTCAGGCTCGCCGCGCAGGGCCCGCGCGACCTGCCGGTACAGGGCCTGCCATTGCGCCAAGCCAGGCTCGGCGGGATACCAGAACATGCCGCCGTAGTCGCCATCGCGGGCGGCGACCAGGCCGCCAGGCTTGGCGACCCGGCGCATCTCGGTCAGCGCGGCGACCGGGTCGGCGAGGTGCTGCAGCACCTGGTGCGCGTGCACGACGTCGAAGCTGTCGTCGGCGAACGCGAGCTGGTAGACGTCGCCGACCTCGAAGCTGACGTTGCCGACCTGCTGCCGGTCGGCCTCGGCCCTGGCGTCGGCGAGGATCGCCGGGGCGATGTCGATGCCGGTGACGCTGCCGTCATGGACGAGCGCCGCGAGCCCGGCCGTGATCGTGCCGGGCCCGCAGCCAATGTCGAGCACCCGGTCGCCAGGCCGCAACTCGGGCAGCAGGTAACCGGCCGAGTTCGCCGCCGTGCGCCAGCGATGGGAGCGGAGCACGCTGTCGTGATGGCCATGCAAGTAAGTCTCGGAAGCCCCTGGCATCTGCTCATCATCTCCGGCGGTCGGCGGCGGAACTCACGCGGGCGCGGCTACGGGCGGGAAGGGCTGGCAAGCGGCATCGGCCAGCAACTGCTCCCGGTTCTCTGGCAGCAAATAGCCCGCGCTGATTGCCGCGTCCAGAGCCTGGGTGTAGGCGCGCAGGTAACCCTCATGATCCCCGTACCGGCGCCGCAAATCGCTGTCAGCCAGCGGCGTGGTCGAGCCGAACAGCCAGCCGACGGCGGTACCGGCGCGGCGTCCTGGCGGCGGCTCGCCGCTGAGGGTCGCGACCGGGACGTCGACGGCGGGGGTCCGGACGCCGCCGAGCGCGTTGCCGGCCTCGTCACGGGCGATCACCGGCGGCTCGGTCGACGCTAGCTCGATGCGGGCGGCGGCCGGAGGCGGCGTCCCTTCGGTGACCCAGGTGACGAGCGCGCGGAGCGCGGCTTGCACCAGGTAGCGTTGCGGGCCCTCGTTAACGCGCCAGTCGATTCCGAGCAACGGCGCGGCCGCGCCGATCAGGTAGCTGTCGGCGTGGGCGGTGCCGGCCATCTCCCAGAGCCTGAACCGGTCGGCGTCGGGCTGGCGGGCCCGCCAGTAGGACAGCGGCGGCAGCAGGTCGCCCTCGGTTTCGATCACCAGCACGGGGACGGCGGTGTCGGCCCTGATCCGCAGGCCGGTCGGCACGCCCATCGGGTCGATTCCGTCGCCGTTGAGCGGGCCGCAGCCTGCTCCGCGGCTGTGCACGATGAAGCCGTCGAACACCGGATGCAAGGGCTGGACGGCGTTGATGTAGCTGGTCAGGTACATCGCGGACTGGGACTCGCCGATCGCGATCACGTAAGCGGGCTGGAGCCCGCCGAGCGCCGCGACTCCAGCACCACTAGCACCATCAGCACTGACCACACCATCAGCACCGATCACACCACCAGCACCGACCACACCACCAGCACTGACCACACCACCAGCACCGACCACACCACCAGCACCGACCCCACCGTCAGACCCAGCCGTCCCAATAACCCCACTGGCACCTCCGGCGTAGCGCAGGGCCGCGCCGACCTGCCGGAACAGGTCGAATGAGTAGCGGTCGCCCGGATGGGTGAGCGAGCCGTAGCGCGCGGGGTCGCTGGCGCGCAGGCCAGGCGCGGCCGGGCCGGTCGGGTTGATCGGGCCGCGCCCGCCCATGACACCTACTTGCTGGGCGGAGACCGCCACGTAGGCGTGCCCGGCGCGCAGGATCTCCTCGTGCATGAACGCCCAGTCAGGATCGGCGTCGAAGCTGCTTGACACGTTCAGCCACTCGACGAGGACGACCCCGCTGAACCGGGTCGGATCGGCCGGGCGGCGCACGACCAGCCTGGTGCGGAACGGCGCCGACTCCGCGGCGACCGCGGTCCAGGTGCCGTCGCTGGCCGCCTCCCCGGCGACGTCGTAGCCGCAGGCCTCGCCGTGGGCGAAGAACTCTTCCTCGACGTAGCCGTGGTCACCGAGGTCGCATTGGGTGAGGCAAGCGGGCTCGATGATGGTGCCGACGGTAACCGGGCCTCCGAATGTCGCCATGACATCGATGATGGCAGTCCGCCATGGGCCGTGACCGGGCGAGTGCCCCATCGTGGCCCAAAATACCCAGTCAGCGCCAAGCCGTCACGCTGGTAAGTTGACATGAAGGCGGCAATCAACGAGGAGGGCGCCGGGCATGGATCGCGCGTTGAGTACGACGGACACCGAACTGCTCCGCAAGGAGTTCTCCGCCAACCAGGCTTACCGGCTCGCGCAGAACGCGGTGACCCGGGTCTCCGTGGACGATGTCGCGCTCAACCACGAGGTCATCACCAGCACCAGTCACTCGATGTCGGTATCGCTCGACGACTGGAAGGTCACCAACCAGGAGCGCAGCGGCCGCTGCTGGCTGTTCGCCGGGCTTAACCTGCTCCGCGTCGGCACGATGCGCCAGCTGGGGCTCAAGGACTTCGAGTTCTCCCAGAACTTCGCCATGTTCTGGGACAAGATCGAGAGCGCCAACTACTTCCTCGAGGCCATCATCGAGACGGCTGACGCCGACGCCGACGACCGGACCGTTGCCCACCTGCTGAACGTGGCGGTCGCCGAGGACGGCGGCCAGTGGAACATGTTCGTGGCCATCGTGAACAAGCACGGCCTCGTGCCGAAGTCGATGATGCCGGAGACGCAGAGCTCGAGCAACACCGGCCGGATGAACTCAGTCCTGCGCAACCTGCTGCGCCAAGGCGCGAAGTCACTCCGGGCGGCCGCCGCCTCGGGCGGGGTCGAGGCCGCGCGGGCCGAGAAGGCCGAGATCCTCAGCGTCGTGTACCGGGTCCTGTGCATCCACCTGGGCACGCCGCCGGACCGCTTCGACTGGCAGTGGACCGACAAGGACAAGCAGTTCCACCGCGACGGCGTGCTGACCCCGCAGGAGTTCGCCGCCAAGTACGTGAACGTGCCGCTCGATGACTACGTCTGCCTGGTGCACGACCCGCGGCCGTCCAGCCCGGCCGGGCGGACCTTCACCGTGAAGTACCTCGGCAACGTGCTCGGCGCCCCGCCGGTCACTTACCTCAATATCGACATGTCCATGCTCAAGGACATCACCGCGCGGACGCTGGAGAACGGCGAGCCGGTCTGGTTCGGTTGCGACGTCGGCAAGATGATGAGCAGCGACTTCGGCATCTGGGACGTGCACCTGTACGACCTGGCCTCGGTCTACGACACGGCGTTCACGCTGGACAAGGCGGACCGGCTGCGCTACGGCGAGACCCAGATGACGCACGCGATGCTGTTCACCGGGGTCGACGTGCTCGACGGCGCCACCCGCCGCTGGCGGGTCGAGAACAGCTGGGGCTCGGACAAGGGCAAGGACGGCTTCTACACGATGAACGACTCGTGGTTCGACGAGTACGTATTCGAGATCGCCGCCCGCCGCGAGTTCTTGCCGCCCGAGCTGGCCGAAGCCCTCTCAGCCGAGCCCATCGTCCTCCCCGCCTGGGATCCCATGGGCGCCCTCGCCCGCTAGCGGCGAAGCTTCGGCCGATCGGCCCGCAGGCCCCGAGCCCCGCCGATCGGCCCGCAGGCCCCAAGCCCCGCCGATCGGCCCCCAAGCTCCGCCGGACCGGCCCGTCAGCCCCAAGCTCCGCCGGACCGGCCCGTCAGCCCCCGGGCGGCGGGATTCGATCATGGTTTCCGAAGATCTTGGGGATTCTTCTGCGGCAGACCAAGATCTTGTGATCCTGCCGGAACATGGACCGGTAAGAATACCCAGATCTTCTTTTGCAATCGATTGTAGCGGCCAGAACGCTGGGCCGCGGCGGCGCGTAGGGTCGCGGCGGCGCTGACCCCTCACCGGCCTGTGCGCGACTAGTCACAATGGGTCATTTCGCGGGCTCGCCGCAGCCGCCCGCCGGTCGGCGCAGGCCCTTCAGCGCCGAGTCTCCCTCCGATTAATCGGACTCGGTACGTCTCTAGCCTTTCTGGGCTATCTGTACTATTTCGACGTCAGTGAGCGCTTTCTCGCTACTACCGTAGATTTCTGGCCTTGTGCCAGGTGAGCGAATACGGCAGGCCCGGTGACAGGTGCTATCTGCCGAGTAGCTGGGCGCGGAGCGGCGTTAGGCAGGTTCTTGAGCCCAGCAGGTGCACACGCGAGGCAGCGGAAGCTCACCAGGACCGGACGGCACGCAGCCCCGTCCCCACTCAGGAAGGCGACCAGGCGAGCGAGCCGGATCGCCCCGGCCGTGGCCCTCGCCGGCGCCCTCGCCGGCGCCCTCGTCGCCGCTCCGCACGTATACCACCTGGCCACGGCCTCGCCTTCCGGGCTAGCCAGCGACATCGGCGCCGCCCACCGGCCTTACTCAGGCGGCGACCTTGCCGACGCGATCGCCCGTCGCCGCCAGCTTGCCACCGCCAATGTCCGGGTCCACGTCCTCGGCGCCACCCAGCGGCCCCCCGCCCGCCCGGCCACCGAGTCCGACCCAGCCAAGGACACGAGAAGGCAAGCCGACACCAAGCAGGCCGCCGCTAGCTCCCCCCGCAAGCCATCGCCCAGCCCGTCACCCTCGCCCTCACCGTCGCCGACCGCCACCGGCCCGACCTGCTCAGGCGAAGGCAGCATGCTGCCGGCAAACTACCCGACGATCGTGACGTTCCTGATGGCGCACGGCTACACCGGGCTGGCCGCCGCTGGCATCGCCGGCAACGTCTACCAGGAGTCGAAGGGCAACCCCGAGTCTGTCGGCACCGGCGGTGGCGGGCTCATCGGCTGGACTCCGCTCCCCTCCGGCTTCGTCACCGGCGACCCGGCCGCTGATCTGCAAACCCAGCTTGAGGCCCTGCTCACCTACAACGACCAGTGGTCGCAGTACATCCCGGCACTGAACGCCGCGACGAGCGCGACCGACGCCGCCTACATCTACATGACCGACTTCGAGCGCCCAGGCATCCCGGCCGCCTACAACCGCGAGGGGGCGGCCGCCGCCGTCGCCGCGGCCTGCCACCTCTAGCGGGGCCCGGACCAGGCGAGCCCGGCGAAACAAGGTCGCCGCCGAGCCGACGACACGGCAAGATGCGGTGCTATGGCCGAGACGATCAGCAGCGCCGCCAACCCCCTGGTCAAGCGGGTCAGGCTGCTGACCGCCCCGAGCCGCAAGCACCGCCGCGAGCAGGGCGCCTTCGTCGTCGAGGGCAGGCAGCCGGTCTGGCGCGCGATCACCGCTGGCTGGCCGGTCGAGGCGCTGATCGTCGACGCGGACCTGCGCGACGACTCGGCTGCCGCCGCCATGGTCGAAGAGCAAGAGCGCAGCGGCGTCCGCGTCGCCCGCATCACCCACGACCTCTTCCTGCGCCTGGCCAGCCGGGAAGGCTCCCCCGGCCTCGCCGCCATCGTGACCGCGCGCCGCACCAGCCTGGACGACCTCACCGCCTCCCCCGACTCCGTCTTCGTCGCCCTGCACAAGATCGCCAACCCCGGCAACCTCGGCACGATCATCAGGACGCTCGACGCGACCGGCGGCGACGGCGTGATCCTCATCGGCGACAGCACCGACCCTTACGCCCCGACCGCGGTCAAGGCCAGCATGGGCTCGGTCTTCGCCGTCCCTGTCGCCCACGTCCCGACCCCCGACGCCTTCTTCGGCTGGGCCGCCGCCCGCGGCGTCACCGTCCTCGCCACGTCGGGGAAGGCCACCATGGATCACTGGCACGCCACCTACCAGCCACCGCTCGCCGTGCTCTTCGGCAGCGAGGGCGAAGGCCTGCCCGCCAGCCTCCTGCACCGGGCCGACCAGCGGATCGCGATCCCGATGACCGGCACGGCCGAGTCACTCAACCTCGCCGCCGCCGCCGCGGTCATGCTCTACGAGATCAATCGCCCCCGCTGACCGTCGACCATGGCTGGCCCGAAGTCGCCGGCGCGTGCCTGGACTGGCTCGACAAGCACGGCCTGTAGGAGTCAACTTGTCGGGTGAGCACCCCAGGTAACGCCCAGCAGGAGCAACCCTCCCCGGCGGCTAGCGAGCCTTCCCTCACTTACAAGAGCGCCGCTGGCCGCTGGGTGCTGGTGGCGACGATCCTCGGCTCGTCGATGGCCGCGATCGACTCCACGGTGGTCGGCATCGCCCTGCCAGCGATCGGCCGTGACTTCCACGCCAGCCTCGCCTCCCTGCAATGGGTCTTCACCGCTTACACGCTCACGCTGGCCGGGCTCCTGCTGTTCGCCGGCGCGCTCGGTGACCGCTACGGCCGGAAGAAGACCTTCGTCATCGGCGTGATCTGGTTCGCGCTCGCCTCGCTGCTCTGCGGCGCCGCCCAGAACGCACCCGAACTGATCGCCGCCAGGGCTCTCCAGGGCGTAGGTGCCGCGCTGCTGACCCCGGGAAGCCTGGCCATCATCGAGGCCTCCTTCGTCAAGCAGGACCGCAGCAAGGCGATCGGCGCCTGGTCCGGCTTCGCCGGCGTCGGCACGGCAATCGGCCCCTTCCTAGGCGGCTGGCTGATCCAGGCGGTGTCCTGGCGTCTCATCTTCGCCATCAACCTGCCCGTCGCCGCCCTCGTCATCGCCGTCAGCCTCCGCCACCTCCCCGAGTCCCGCGACCAGGCCGCGACCGGCCGGGTCGACTTCACCGGCGGCGTGCTGGTCACGCTCGGCCTGGTCGGGCTGACTTACGGGCTCATCGAAGGCCCGAGTAAGGGCTGGGCCAGCTCGCTGCCCCTTTCGGCCCTGATAGCAGGCGTGATCCTGCTCGCCTCGTTCATCTGGTGGGAGCGCCGCGCCCAGTCCCCTGTGCTCCCGCTCAAACTCTTCAATTCGGCCGAGTTCAGCTCCGCCAACGTCGTGACCTTCATCGTCTACGCGGCGCTCGGCGGCGCCTTGTTCCTGCTGCCGATCCAGCTGGAGCAGGTCTCCGGCTACACCGCCCTGCAAGCCGGCATCTCGCTGCTTCCGGTCACCGTGATCATGCTGCTGCTGTCGGCCAGGTCCGGCGCCCTGGCGTCGCGGATCGGCCCGAGGCTGCAGATGACCGTGGGCCCGGTGGTGATCGCCATCGGCCTGGCCCTGCTGGCCCGCGTCGGCGCCGGCGGCAGCTATGTCACCGACGTCCTCCCGGCCGTCCTCGTCTTCGGCTTCGGCCTGGCGATCAACGTCGCGCCGCTGACCGCGACCGTGCTCGCGGCCGTCCCTTCCGAGCACGCAGGCGCCGCCTCAGCGATCAACAACGACGTGGCCCGCGCGGCCGGCCTGATCGCGGTCGCCGTCCTGCCGGCCGCCGCCGGCCTCACCGGCAGCTCCTACCTGCACGCGCACGAGTTCTCTTCCGGCTTCCACCACGCGATGCTGATCGCGGCCGGTCTCTGCCTGCTCGGCGCGGTACTAGCCGGGCTCACCATCAGAAACCCGTCTAAAGCCGCCAAGAAAGCCCTCGGGCCAACCCCGCCCGGCGGCAACGTCCTGCACTGCGCGCTCGATGCCCCGCCCGTCAGCGCCAAGGCGCCGAGCGCGTAAACCAGCGCGCTCCGTACTCCCGCCCGGGCAACTCACCACAAAGCCCGCGTCATCTACCCTGATGGTCTCGCTCGTGACCCGATCAGGAAGGACACCGCATGACTGCCGTCCGCCACGCCGGATCGCTCCTCGCCGACACCGAGGCGACGAAGCCGCGGTTCCTCGCGCTGACCGGACTGGCTGCCGAGCTGAAGCGGGACAAGCGAGAAGGCACCGAGCAGCCCAGGCTGACCGGGCGGTCGTTCGCGCTGGTCTTCGAGAAGAACTCGACCCGCACCCGCACCGCCTTCGAGGTCGCCGCCTACGACCAGGGCGCGCACGTCACCTACCTGGGCCCAACCGGCTCCCATATCGGCGTCGAGGAGTCGATCGCCGACACCGCTCGCGTGCTCGGCCGGATCTACGACGGGATCGCGTTCCGCGGCTTCGACCAGGCCGCGGTGGAGCAACTCGCCGACTACTCCGGCGTGCCGGTCTGGAACGCGCTCACCGACCAGTGGCACCCGACCCAGAGCCTGGCCGACGTGCTCACGATGACCGAGCATTACGAAGGACCGATCGAGGAGATCGCCTACTGCTATTCCGGCGACGGCCGCAACAACGTCGCCAGGTCGCTGCTGGTCAGCGGGGCGATCCTGGGCATGGACGTGCGGATCGCGGCGCCTGCCTCGCTCCAGCCGCCGCCCGACGTGGTCGCCGCGGCGCAGGCCGCCGCAGCCGCCAGCGGCGCTCGCATCCTGATCACCGACGACGTGGCCGCCGGGGTGTCCGGCGCCGACTTCCTCCACACCGACGTCTGGCTCAGCATGGGCGAGCCCGACTCGCAATGGCAGTCACGCGTGCGCGACCTGCTCCCTTACCGGGTCACCGAGGAGCTCATGGCCGCCACCGGCCGGCCAGGCACCAAGTTCATGCACTGCCTGCCCTCGATCCATAACCGGCAGACCACCGTCGGCGCGCGACTGCATGAGCAGTTCGGCCTCGACGGCGCCGAGGTCACCGAAGAGGTCTTCGAGTCGACCAGGTCGATCGTCTTCGACCAGTCAGAGAACCGGATGCACACGATCAAGGCGCTCCTGGTAGCTTCCATGGCACCCTAGTCCGGCAGCCCCCCAATTTCCCCCGACCCCGGCACCCCTCCACCCCCGACCCGCCATGGGTTCGGGGCGGCGAGTTGAACCGCCAGGTCCGGCCCCGCTAACGTCAGGGCTATGTCGTCGAACTGGCCGTCAGCGTCGTATGAGGATTGGTCAGCGACCTGTGACACGCTGCACGCGCACTCCCAGGTACTCGGCAAGCTGGCCGTCCATCTCGCCCCGCCCGAGCCGCAACTCCAGCACGCGGCGCTGCGCCTGACCGCGCGCGGCTGGGAGACCCTGCCGCTGCCAGCCCCTGACGGCTCCGGCTCCCTGGTCGTCACGCTCGACCTGCGGACCCACGAGGCCATCGCCGAGCACAGCGGCGGCGCCGTCCGCCGGGTACCGCTCACCCCGCACCGCCCGGTCGGCGCCGTGACCAGGGAACTGCTCGCCGGGGTCGCTGACCTGGCCGGACCGGTGCGGTTCGACCTGACCCCGCAAGAAGTCCCGTGGACCGTCCCGCTCGACGAGGACGAGGAGCACGCGACCTACGACACCGACCAGGTCACCCGCTACTTCGCCGCGGCGACCCAGGCCGCCCTCGTGCTGGCCGACTACCGGGCGCCGTACCGCGGCCGGTCGACCCCGGTGAACGCCTGGTGGGGCTCGTTCGACCTCGCGGTCAGCCTGTTCTCAGGCCAGCCGGCCCAGCCGCCCTCCACCGACTTCATCATGCGCAACGCGATGGACGCCCAGGAAGTCGCCGTCGGCTGGTGGCCAGGCGATCACCGCCACCCCCAGGCCGCCTTCTACGCCTACGCCCATCCCGCCCCCGAGAACCTCAGCGCCTACACCCCACCCTCTCCCGGCGCCCACTGGGACGCCAAGATCGGCGAGTTCATCCTCCCCTGGGACGACGTCCGCACGGCTCCAGACCCCCACGCCACCGCCGTCGCCTTCGCCCGCGCCATCTTCCGCCACTCCTGCGAAGTCTGCGCCTGGGACCCCCAACTAGCCGCCACCGCCGAAGGCAACCCCCCGCCCGTCGTCTAACCCACCCACTCCGGGCACCCGCGTCCAAGCCTGCGGCAACTCCCCGCCCAGGCAACCCCACGCCCCGGCGTCTCCCCGCCCCGGCGTCTCCCCGCCCCGGCAACCCCACGCCCCGGCAACCCCCGCCCCACACCAGCAGCGCCCCCGCTGCTCCCGCCCCACCGCATCTCCGTGATCATGGTCGACTGCGTGATCCCGGACATCCAGCCGGTCATCACCCACCCGATCCCCCGTGATCACCACTCCAGGCTTGATCACGGAACACCGTGCGGGCTCCGCCGACCAACCCCCCGGCCGCGCGCCCCGGCAACTCCCCCCACCGCAACTCCCC
>DATKFV010000114.1:0-13626 GCA_035511035.1 Streptosporangiaceae bacterium | reverse complement strand
CGGCCTGGCCAGGACCAGCGGCACCTTCCTCGCGATCAACGTGGCCGAGCCCCTGGTATCGCTCGGCCGGTGGGATGAGGCGATCGAGGTCATCGAGCACGCGCTCGCGCTCTCGCCGCCCGAGCTCAACCGGATACTGCTGCGGCACTTGCTGGCTGACATCGCGCTGCGGCGGGGGGATCTCGAAGTCGCCGCCACGATGGCGGCGGCGGCGGCCAGGACGGCCCACGGCCGGGCCAAGTACCCGGGCACCTACGAGGGTCAGTACACCCTGCCGCTAGCCCAGGTCGAGGCCGAGATCCTGTACGCCCAAGGCAGGCAGGCCGCCGCCGTGGAGGCGATCTCCGGCGCGATCGAGCGGCTCGACCTGGTGCGCGACCCGCGCTATGCCTGGCTGCTGCTGACTGCCGCCAGCCAGATCGCGACGCGGCCATGGGCGGGCGCCCCGCCCGGTGCCGGGGCGGCCGGCCTCGCGGGCGCGGGCGGGCCTATCGGGGCGGGCGGGCTGGGCGAGGCCCTGCTCGACCAGCTAAGCGAGCTGGCCGGGAAGATGCAGGCGACCGGACCGGTGCAGCGGGCTGGACAGCTGACCCTCGATGCGCTGATATTCGAGGCCCAGTCCGGCCCGGCCCATGTACTCAAGGCACAGACCTCCGAGGGTCAGGCCGGGACCGAGCCCCGGCAACGGCGGGCCCGCTGGGAGAGCGCCGCCGCGGCCGGGTCGGCGGGAGCGGCTCTCACGCGACGGAGCGAGCCCGATCGCCCCGTCGCGGCCAGGCTGGGGCTGACCGCCCGCGAGTTCGAGGTGCTGCGGCTGGTCGCGGACGGTCGATCCAATCCTGAGGTCGGCGCCGAGTTGTTCATCACCGCCAAGACGGCAAGCGTGCACGTGTCCAACATCCTGGCCAAGCTCGGCGTGAACAGCCGTGGCGAAGCCGCGGCCGCCGCCCACCGGCTCCGCCTCTTCGAGACGGCGTCGGCCAGCTAAGGAGCCAGGTACGTCGGCAGCCCCCGCCGACTCCGTGGCGATCAACAGCACCAACGCCGACGACCCCAACGTCGGAAACGGCGCGAGCCGGGCATCCGAGCAACCCCGAGCATTCCGAGGTCACCGACCGATCGCCCCGCCCCGCTGGGCCCAGCCCAGACCCGCCGTGCCCAGCCCAGCCGGGCCCAGCCCCAACGGATGATAAGTCATTCAAGATCATCATCTTTGCATCCGTTCGGGTGGTTAGAAACCGGGTAAACCGGGCGAATGTCTCTGTAGTAGGCGCCCTAACGGATGCAAAGATGGGTCGACAGGCCAACTTGTTACCCGTTCGGGCGCCGAAAGGCCGGCGCCAGCCGGGCCTGCCCCCGCAGACGCCTGACCGCGCATGATCATTTGTACCAAGATGAAAAATAGTTGATCGTAGTACGCTGTTCCTACCGAAATGCGCGACGTTATGCGACATTTATGGCGGTTCCAAAGACGGAACCGCGTACTATGATCAACTTCTCCGGCCTCTTAGTACGGGTTACCTGTCGACGACGATCGCGGGGCGTGTCCCGGCCAAGCTCGGCGCGAACAGCCGCGGCGAACCCGCGCGGCGGCCGCCCGCCGGCTCCGTCTCTTCGAGGCAGCGTCGGGCCAGCTAAGGAGCGAGGTACGTCGGCAGGCCGGGCCGACTTCATGGCGATCGGCAGCACCGACTAGACCCGACGTCCGGCACCAAGCACCGGGCCGGGCAACCCCAAGCGCAGACCCAGGGCCGGGCAACCCCAGACGCAGACCCGAGCAGCCAAGCTCAAGGCAGTTAGCCGTGGCCGCGAAGGCCCTTTGCGGCGGATCACGCCGCGCGAGTTATTGGCTGCTGGGGTTAGGGGTTCGAAGAGTCGCCCTGCGTCCGCTGGAAGATGACATACAGCCAGCCCAGCGAAGGAACGAGCAGCAGCGCTCCGACCAGGAGCCTGATCAGCGTCGCGAGTAAGACGACAGCCTCCCGGAGTCCAGGCTACTACGACGTGTAGTTTTACTGGCCGCTGCGCCGGGGGGCGGCGACGGCGCCTGGTCAGGAGTTGAGCGGGAACGAGATCCCGTCGAGTGACGGGTCGACGAGCGGGCCGCTCGATGCCAGCGAGTAGACGAAGACGTCACCGTCGGGCTCGATCTCCATCTCGCCCAGGTTGTCGGCTCCGAAGTTCATGAAGCTGAGCCAGAGGTAGCTCGGCGGCCTCGCGCCCTCGGGCAGGCGGCCGACCTGTGGCTGCTCGCCGTGGCGCGGTGCGGCGAGAATGCCGGACAGGTAGAGTACGCCGTCCTTGACCCCGTAGGACGGAGTGCGATAGTCGCCAGCGTCCAGCGCCGTCCAGCCGTTGAACAGGCGCAGCTTGTGCCACTGGATGCCGCTGGATGGCGAGCTCGCCGGCTCGGCCCCGCGGGCGCTGACAGCGACCGCCGTGACGCCGGTCCGGCCGCTCGCGAAACCGGCCGCGTAGGCGCCCGAGCCGAGCGCGAAGAGCAGGGCGACGATCGCGACGGCGATCGCCGGGGACTGACGGACGAGTGATCGACGGCGCTGCATGGTGACCTCCTAGCGCGACCGGCCAAATTGCCGACCAAATGTCACGTTACGCCCCGGACCGGGCCGGCTGGCTCAACCCGATCTGGCCGGCGGTCGTCTAAGGGGTGACGACGACAGTCAGGGGTTTACGTGGATTCCAAGCAAGCACGCGCCTTCGAGAGTTTCGTGGCTGAATCAGGAGATGCGTTGCTGCGGGTAGCGACCCTGCTCACCTGTGACCCGCACCTTGCCGAGGACGTGTACCAGGAGACCTTGCAGCGGCTCGCCGCCCGCTGGTCACGGATCGCCAATCCGCTGGCGTTCTGCCGCCGGGTCATGCACAACATCGTGATCGACGCCTCCCGCGCCCGGCGGCGCCGGCCGGCCGAGCTTCCGCTCTTCGACACCCACGACAGCGGGGATCCGCGGGCCGGCGACCCGATAACGGCGGTGGAGCTGCGCCCGGTGCTGCTGGCCGCGCTTAGCACGCTGACGCCGCAGCAGCGGGCCATCGTGGTGCTGCGCTACTTCGACGATCGCAGCGAGGCCGAAGTGGCCGACCTGCTCGGCGTCTCGGCTGGGACCGTCAAGAGCACCGCGTCCCGCGCCGTGGCCCAGCTCCGCACCCAGCCAGGGCTCACCGCCCTACTGCACACCAGCGACCCGAAAGGAGATGGCCTTGCCTGCCATCGATGAAGAGATCCTGCGCGACCTGATGCAACGCGCGACCGGCGACCTCCATGCCCCGCCCGCGATCACTACCCGCGTCGTCACCAGATCGCGGCGCCGGCACCTGCGCACGATGGGGCTGAGCGTGACCGCGGCCGGCCTCGCGACCGCGACCACTATCGGGCTGGTCGCCGCCGCCACGGGCGGCGCCCACCGGCAGGCGCCGACGAAGGTAGTCAGCCTGCCGAACATCACCCTGACCGCGGCTCAGCGCGCGCTGAACAAGCTGAGCCTGGCGGCGGCGCGCACCGCCCCTCCGGCCGGGAGGTACGTCGAGATGTCCGAGCTCCAGGGCAGCGATAAGCGCACCAGCGTCATCGACAGCCAGACCGGCGACATCTGGACCTTCCAGCAAGGCCAGGGCATCCCCAGCGAGCTGCCGGTCTACAAGCACTGGTCGCCGACGCTGGCTCAGTTCAACGCCTACCCCACCGGCGTCCCGGCCTTGCGCGCCCTGCTGATCAAGCAAGCCGAGCAGCAGGCAGCGGCCGGACGCAAGGCCATGCTCGCGCAGCTGAGGAAGGACCAGAAGAAGCTGCGCGCGATCAGGCGCGCGTTCCCTGAGGGCCCCAAGGAGACGGCCAACGACCTCGTGTTCGCCCAGGCCACCTTGCTGCTCTGGAACCCGCTGGTGCCGCCGTCGCTGCGCGCCGCGCTGTTCGAGGTGCTCGCGGCCACCCCCGGCGTCGTCGTGAACAGCCACGCCAAGGACAGCCTGGGCCGGCCCGCCGTCCAGATCAGCCGGTACGACAGCGCCAGCAAGTACACCAACGCGATCTACGAGTCCCCGGACGCCACCCGCGTCCTCGAGACCGCGTCGATCTATCCCGCCACCAAGGCGCACGACGGCGTGCCCGCCCAGGCGGCCTCCGTGCTGAGCGATACCTACCAGGCCATCACCTGGGTCAACTCGGTTCCGGCCAACCCCTACGGCGGCTGACCGCCAGCGCGGCAGTGACCGGGCACGGCCGCCAGCGGGCCGGGCCCGGTCACCCGAGTCCAGCCACACTCGCGAGCGGGCGAAACAAATAGGTGAATCGCCCGGCGTTCGCTTATGCTGAGGGCGTGCTAGCTCTTCTGAGCGGTCTTCTTCGCGAGCCGCGCTGACCACTAAGGTCACGCGCGGCTGCCCCTCATGTCCGAGGGGCTTTTTTATTTCATAAGCAAAATGGCCGGGAAGGCGGCGAGTACGGATGCGGGATAGTCAGCCAGGAGCGGGCCGACCTCGGTACGGCTACGACGCTGGCCTCGCCAACGAGATCGAGGAACGCTGGCAACGGCGCTGGGCGGAGGAAAGCACCTTCGACGCGCCCAACCCGGCCGGAGAGCTGTCGGCGGGCTTCGACGCGGTGGCCGGGCAGCCGAGGTTCTACGTGCTCGACATGTTCCCCTACCCCAGCGGCATCGGCCTGCACGTCGGGCATCCGCTCGGCTACATCGGCACCGATGCCTTTGCCCGCTACCTGCGGATGACCGGGCACAACGTGCTCCACCCATTCGGCTACGACGCGTTCGGGCTGCCAGCGGAGCAGTACGCGATCGACACCGGCCAGCATCCGATGGTCACGACCAAGGCCAACATCGACAACATGCGGCGCCAGCTGCGCCGGCTGGGCCTCGGCCACGACGCCAGGCGCGAGATCGTCACCACCGACCCCGGCTTCTACCGCTGGACGCAGTGGATCTTCCTGCAGATCTTCAACAGCTGGGCCGACGAGCGCGACGGCGGCCGGGCCCGGCCGATCGCTGACCTGGTCGCCGAGTTCGAGTCGGGAGCGCGGCCGGTTCCTTCTGGCCGGTCCTGGTCCGACTTGGCCCCGGTCGAGCGGCGTCAGCTGATCGACGGCCACCGGCTGGCCTACATCTCGACCGAGCTGGTCAACTGGTGCCCTGGCCTTGGCACCGTGCTGGCCAATGAGGAGGTGACCGCCGACGGCCGCAGCGACATCGGCAACTACCCGGTGTACCGGCGGCCGCTGCGGCAGTGGGTGCTGCGCATCACCGCGTTCGCGCAGCGCCTGATCGACGACCTAGAGCTGGTCGAATGGCCGGAGTCGATCAAGCAGATGCAGCGTAACTGGATCGGCCGCAGCGACGGCGCCAGGATCGTGCTGCCCGTCGCCGGGCCGCCGGGCACGGACATCGAGGTGTTCACGACCAGGCCGGACACGCTGCCGGCGGCCACCTTCCTGGTGCTGGCCCCCGAGCACCCGGTCGTCGACCAGCTGGTCACCGACGGGTCAAAGGAGGCGGTCGCCGCGTACCGGGAGGCGACCGGCAAGCTGAGCGAGCGCCAGCGGACCACCGAGGGACAGCCAAAGACGGGCGTGTTCACTGGCTCGGATGCGATCAACCCGGCGACCGGGCAGGCGATCCCGATCTTCATCGCTGACTACGTGCTGATGGGCTACGGGACCGGCGCGATCATGGCCGTGCCCGCGCACGACGAGCGTGACCTGGAGTTCGCCCGCGAGTTCGGGCTGCCGGTCGTCGACGGGCCGTTGCATGAGAGCGTGGCGGCGGCGATTGAGTGGCTGGAGCAGACCGGCCACGGGCGGCGCTCCGTTTCCTACCGGCTGCGGGACTGGCTGTTCTCCCGGCAGCGTTACTGGGGCGAGCCGTTCCCGATCGTGTACGACGAGCTGGGACTGCCGGTGGCGCTGCCTGAGGATCAGCTGCCGGTCCTGCTGCCGCCGATGACCGATTTCGAGCCGCGAGCGCAAGCCGACGAGACGAGCGATCCGGTACCGCCGCTGGCTCGGGCGACCGACTGGGCGAGCGTGGAACTTGACCTGGGCGACGGGCCCAAGACGTACCGGCGGGAACTGAACACCATGCCCCAGTGGGCGGGCTCCTGCTGGTACTACCTGCGCTACCTGGACCCGTCCAACGATCAGGCGCTCGCCGACCCGCTGGTCGAGCGCTACTGGATGGCATCCGCTGACCCGGCCTTCGCCGGCGATGGCGGCGTCGACCTGTACGTAGGCGGGGTCGAGCACGCCGTCTTGCACTTGCTGTACGCGCGGTTCTGGCAGAAGGTGCTGTACGACCTTGGCCACGTCTCGACCAAGGAGCCGTTCCGGCGGCTGTTCAACCAGGGGTACATCCTCGCGGACGCGTTCATCGATGCCCGCGGCATGTACGTGCCCGCCGCCGACGTCATCATCGACGATCAGGGCCAGCCGGCCTACCACGGCGCTCCGGTGACCAGGCGCGCGGGCAAGATGGGCAAGAGCCTGAAGAACGGCATCAGCCCCGATGACATCTACGCCAGGTACGGCGCCGACACGCTGCGCCTGTACGAGATGGCGATGGGGCCGCTGGACACCGACCGGCCCTGGCGCACGAACGACATGGTCGGCGTCTACCGGTTCCTACAGCGCCTGTGGCGCCTCGTCATCGACGAGGAGCAAGGCCAGCCGCGCGTCGCCGACCTGCCGCTGGACGACGAGACCGAGCGCAAGCTGCACCAGACGATCATGGTGGTCCGCGACGACTTCAGCGCGCTGCGATTCAACACCGCCATCGCCCGGCTGATCGAACTGGTCTCCCACGCCACCAAGGTCGCCGGCAAGTCGGGGCCACTGCCGCGAGCGCTGGCCGAGCCCATCGTGCTGCTGGTGGCGCCGCTGGCACCGCATATCGCCGAGGAACTGTGGCGGCGCCTTGGCCACGACGCCTCGCTGGCCCGCGAGCCTTTCCCTGTCGCTAACCCGGCCCTGGCCGCCGAGGCCAGCATCCAGCTCCCGGTCCAGGTCAACGGCAAGCCCAGGTTCGCCATCGAGGTGCCTGCGGGCGCCGGCGAGGAAGAGATCGAGCGGATACTGAAGGATCACCCCGGTTTCAAGCTGCACACCAGCGGCCGGAGCATCGAGCGACTCATCATCGTCCCCGGCCGCATCGTCAGCGTCGTCACGACCTGACCAGGACTACTCCCGCCGCTTGCCGCCGAGCCGCGCCTTGACGGCCGCGACCGCCGACTGCGCGGTCTCGATCACCCAGAGGGCGTCGGCGCTGCTTGGATGGCTGGCCTTGGGGTCGAATAGCTGCGCGCGCTCGTAGGTGCGCCGGAAGCGGTCGGCGACCGCGGGCGCGAACGCCGGGATCTCGTCGGCGAACCTGGCCGACGCCGAAACCTGGACGGCGACGCCGGAGTCGCCCGCTGACGCGGGATCGAGGCCGTGCCTGATCAGGAGCGCCTCGGCGGCCATGCGATAGGCGTCGAACGCGGCCGCGCAGGCCCCGTCGACGTCGCCGCCCTCCAGCGCCGCCGCGGCCGTCACCTCAAGGCGCAGGGTCGCCCGGCTGATCCGCTGAGCGGCCAGCCGCTTGAGGTCAGCTGGTTCCAGGGACGCCACAAGACGAAGTCTGCCCGGTCGGTCACTCCAGCGCTTGCAGCAGATGCCACACCAGGAGCAGCTGGGTGATCGCCAGCGGCTCGTTCCTGCTGCCGTCGGCCAGCACGCCCAGGGTCTCCGGCATCGCGGTCCCCCGGCAGGACAACTGCTCCCAGATGACCTTCTCCACGATCCGCGCGTCCTCGCGCGGCGCGTACCCGTGCACGTGCAGCGCGTCGACCGGGCGGCCGTCACCGTCCCTGATCAGCTTCAGGTGCACGGTTCGGCGGTCGTCGTCAGTCAGCGCCGCCGACAGGTCAGGATGGCCGATCGTGGGGCGCAGCAGCAGTTCCGCCGACAGCGGCGTACCCGGCTGCACCGCCCGGCCGGCGATCGGCGCGAACCGCACGCAGATGTCGGCCCACTGGCGCTGCGGCCTGATGTACGCGGCCGACTCTGGCTCCCGCCGCGCAAGCTCGGCGATGACCTGCTCGCGGGAGTAGCCCCGCTCGGTGCAGTCCCGGCGCAGCTTCCAGGCCCGCCTGATGTCCTCGGGCGGGTCGAGGTAGACGGTGATGTCGAAGCAAGCCCGCAGCAGCTTGCTGTGCAACGGCAGCAGGCCCTCGACGAGCACGAACTCGCTGGGCTCGACGAGCACGGGCCTGACCAGCTGACCGGAGGAGTGGTCGTAGACCGGCTTGAGCACCGACTTGCCCATGGCCAGCAGTTGCAGGTGCTGCTCCATGGTGTCCATGTAGTTGCAGGCCGGGTTCAGCACCGTGAACGGCACGCCCTTGCGCTCGGCCCGGTCGTAGCGGTGGTAGTCGTCCACGCAGATCATCGTGGCCCGGCCAGGGCCAAGAGCCGCGGCGATGCCCCTGGTCAGGGTCGTCTTGCCGGCGGCGCTGTCGCCGGCTATGCCAAGCATCACCGGCCGCGACCTCGGCGCCCGATCGCTGCGGGCCAGCTTGACCGCCTTGTGCGGGCTCATCGACACACCACCTCGAACTCCAGGCTAAGCCGGCCCGAGCTCACCGCGCCTCCCCAGGCGGGACGGCATCTGGCTCGCTGAACACGCGGCTGGCGCGAATGTCGCCTTCGGTGATCAGCATCAGGTCATCGCGGCTGACGGTGCCCCGGAGCCCGAGCAGCCGTCCGGCCTGGCGCAGCCGCGCTCGTTCGAGCGCGTTGCGTACGCTGCGGGCATTAGCGAACCTCGGCATCGAAAGACGCCGGTTGAGGTAGTCGGCGAACGCCTGTTCGGCTTCGGTCGAGAAGCGATAGTTGTCACGCGCGAGGATGATTTTGGCTATCTGGGTAAGTTCTTCCTTCGAGTAGTCCTCGAACTGGAGATGGTGCGCGACCCGAGAGCTGAGGCCCGGATTCGATGCGAAGAATGTCTCCATTCGATCCGGGTATCCGGCGAAGATCACCGCCATGTCGCCGCGTTCTGACTCCATCTCCTGAAGCAGGATCTCGATCGCTTCCTGTCCGTAGTCGCGCTCGTTGTCGGGCCGGTACAGGTAGTACGCCTCGTCGATGAACAGCACCCCGCCCGCGGATTTGGCCAGCGCCTCCTTCGTCTTCGGCGCGGTGTGGCCGATGAACTGCCCGACGAGATCCTCGCGAGTGACCGCGTGCACGCGCGGAACCCGCAGGTAGCCGAGGGCGTGCAGGATCTCGGCCATCCGCAGCGCCACCGTCGTCTTGCCGGTGCCAGGGCTGCCGGTGAAGCTCATGTGCAGCGATGGCTTGCTCGCGACCAGGCCGAACCTGGCGCGGGCTCGGTCCACCGTCAGCATGGCCGCGATCTCCCTGATGCGGGCCTTGACCGAGGCCAGCCCGACCAGCTCAGCGTCGAGCGCGTCAAGAACCGCCCGCACCTTGGTCGTGGCGTCCTCGGCGTGCAGGTCGACCCGCTCGTCAGGACCAAGCGGAGCAGGGGCGGTGACCTCGCTGGCCTCCGGCGGCCGGCCCCGGCCATAGCTGACCCCAGGGCGATCCATCGCGAACCCGGTCTCTTGGCTGGTCATCACGGCTCTTCAGGAACGTGGTAGCCAGCCCCGTGGTACCGGGCGCCAGCCGGCGCGCCGGTCGCGTAGGAATGGACGCCGTACCGCTGGGCTCGCCCGCCCGACTCGCTTCGGTCGAGCCGGAAGCCCGGCTCAGCCGCGGGCCGCTGGGCCAGGAAGCTGAGCGCGATCGTCTGCCGGTGCAGCCGGGCATCGTAGGCCAGCACCCGCACGTAGTGCGCAGGGAACGCGGCCCGGCAGGCGCTGATCTCGCGCATCACGCCGTCCGGCTCGTGCAGGTCGAACATCGGCAGTCCCCACAGCTCCCAGTACACGTTCCTTGGATGCGGATCGTCGGTGTACTCGACCGAGACCGGCCAGCCGTTCAGCAACGCGTAGCGCACCTGCGCGGCGATCTCGTCCTCGGTCAGCGCAGGCAGGTAGGAGAAGGCACCATGGCGGAGGTACATCGGGTATCCCTTCACGCGCTCGCGGTCGGCACGACGTCGGGCGCATCAGTCGCGGCGTAGTTGAACGTGACATCGCCCCAGGTGGCCAGCGCGACCTCGAGCGGGCGGTTCCACTGGGCGGCCTCGCGCAGGATGTCGGGGCCCTCCTTGACGAAGTCGCGGCCCTCGTTACGGGCCTTGATCACCGCCTCAAGCGCGACCCGGTTCGCCTCGGCCCCCGCAGCGATGCCCAGCGGATGGCCGATCGTGCCGCCGCCGAACTGGAGGATCACGTCCTCGCCGAGCAAGTCGATCAGCTGGTGCATCTGGCCGGCGTGGATGCCGCCGGAGGCGACCGGCATGACGGCGGCCAGGCTCGCCCAGTCCTGGTCGAAGTAGATACCGTTGCGCGGGTTCGCTGGGACGTGGTCGAGCCGAAGCGTGTCGTAGAAGCCCCTGGTCGTGGCCGGGTCGCCCTCAAGCTTCCCGACGACCGTGCCCGCGTGCAGGTGGTCGACGCCGATGAGCCGGCACCACTTGGCGATCACGCGGAAGCTCACGCCGTGCGTCTTCTGCCTCGTGTAGGTCGAGTGCCCGGCCCGGTGCAGGTGCAGCAGCACCCCGTTGGCCCTTGCCCAGCGGGCCATCGACTGCATCGCCGTGTAGCCGACGGTCAGGTCCACCATCACGACCACGCTGCCGAGTTCCTTGGCGAACTCGGCCCGCTCGTACATGTCTTCGACGGTCGCGGCGGTGATGTTCAGGTAGTGGCCCTTGATCTCGCCGGTCTGCTCCACCGCCCGGTTGACGCCCTCCAGGCAGTAGAGGAACCGGTCCCGCCAGCGCATGAAGGGCTGGCTGTTGATGTTCTCGTCATCCTTGGTGAAGTCGAGCCCGCCCCGGCAGGCCTCGTATACAACCCGGCCGTAGTTCCTGGCTGAGAGGCCGAGCTTCGGCTTGATCGTCGCGCCGAGCAGCGGCCTTCCGTACTTGCCGAGGATCTCCCGCTCCACCACGATGCCGTGCGCCGGACCCAGGAAGGTCTTCACGTAGGCGACCGGAATCCGCATGTCCTCGAGCCGCAGCGCGGCGAGCGGCTTGAAGCCGAACACGTTGCCGATGATCGACGACGTCAGGTTCGCGATCGAGCCTTCCTCGAACAGGTCGAGGTCGTAGGCGATGTAGGCGAGGTACTCGCCGTGACGGCCTGGCGCCGGCGTGACCTGGTAGCACTTGGCCTGGTAGTGCGTGTTCGCGGTGAGCCGGTCGGTCCACACCACCGTCCAGGTCGCGGTCGACGACTCACCGGCGACGGCGGCCGCAGCCTCGACCGGGTCGACCCCTGGCTGGGGCGTGACCCGGAACAGCGCCAGCACATCGGTGTCCTTCGGCTGGTAGTCCGGCTCGTAGTAGCCCATGCTCGCGTAGCTATGGACGCCGGGATCCCAGCGGGCCTGCTCACCATCTTCATTGCCGCAAATGTTCGACACGGGTACTCCCGTCCTCCTGGACTAGGTCGGTCCTACCAGAGTCAACGATCGATACTTGAACTGTCTAGCGAGTATTAGCCAACTAAACTTGAGTGATAACTCAAGTATCCTCAAGGACATGACTCCCAGTCGGCTGGAGACCTTCCTCGCCGTCCTCGATGGCGGCTCGGCCAGGGCGGCGGCGCAACGGCTCTCGGTCACCGAGTCGGCGGTCTCCGCGTCACTGGCCGCGCTGCACCGGGAGGTCGGGGTCGCGTTGCTGGTACGCCAGGGACGGGGGCTGGCGCTGACCGAGGCCGGGCAGGTCTTCGCCGGGTACGCCCGCCGGATCCTCGGCCTGATGACCGAGGGCGTCGCCGCCGCGCGCGAGGGCGTCAGCGCCGAGCGCGGCCTGGTGCGACTCGGGACGGTGGCCACGGCCGGGGAGTACCTGGTGCCGGGATTGCTGGCCTCGTTCCGGCGGCCTTACCCCGACGTCGAGGTGACCCTCGACGTCGGGGTAAGGGACAAGGTACTCGCGCTGCTCGCCGATCACCGCCTCGACGTGGTGATCGCCGGCCGGCCGCTGCCCGGCCGGGGCCTGGTCAGCCGGGCCACGCGGGCCAACCGCCTGGTCGTGGTAGCCGGCGCCGGCCCTGGCCCCGACCCCGACCTGGCGACCGCGACCTGGCTGCTGCGGGAGGTCGGCTCGGGCACGAGGGACACCACGCTGGCGCTGCTCGACTCGCTCCAGCTCGAGCCGCCCCGGCTGACTCTCGGCTCGCACGGCGCCGTCGTGGCCTGCGCCGCCCTCGGGCTCGGCGTGACCCTCGTCTCCGCCGATGCGGTCGCCACCCAGCTCAGCCGGGGCGAGCTGCGTCAGCTCAGCGTCCCAGGCACCCCGCTCGACCGGCCCTGGCACGCCGCGACCGGCCCGGCCCCGACCGCGGCCACCCAGCTGTTCCTGCGCCACCTCACCGACCGAGCGAAAGCCGGCCAGTTCGCTTTCACGACCTCGCGCTGATCCTCAGCCCCTGCCGGTGAGTTCGTTGCCCTCCCAGTCGACGGCCAGGCACAGGCGCGGCGTTCGGGCAGGAGATGCCGATAAGGCCGTAGCCCTTCTGCACGTCCGGGTCGAACGCCTGGCCCCAGCCGTCGACCGCGGTGCAGAAGGTCGCGCTCGGGCACGAGATGGCGTCGAGGGGCTCGATCGTTCCCGCGTCGATCGTGTCCGGCGCCGACCACTTCTTGCCGTTGAAGGTCAGCGCAACATCTGGGTCGGTCGAGAGCAAGTACAAGGTCATTAGTATCTTTCGAGACCATGGTCGAAGCTAAGAAGAATTGTCAGACCCTATCGATAGTGTGGGCGATGTACCAGTCGGAAACCCCGCTAAGGAGTGGCCCAGATGACTGTCCCGCCCACCGCGCCGTCGTCCGGGCAGCCCGGCGACCCGGCGCTGGCCAGGGACGGACGGCCGACGCGCCTTGAGCGGCTGACGGAGCACGGACAGCTGGCGCAGGACGACGGGCTCGCGCACGGCGACGGGCTGGCGCGGGACGGCCTGGACTGGCTGGGTCCGGAGCCTGAGGAGCCGACCGACGCCGAGCTGTTCGGGCTCTGCCCGGACCTGCTGGCCGGGCCGCCGGACGGGTCGGACGCCTGGCTGGCGGACCTGAGCGCGCCCGAGCTCGAGGCCCTGGCCGAGGCATGGGCCGCAGCGAACCTCGCCGGAGCCGGGCCGATCGGCGCGGGATTCACCCGCGACCTGCCGACCGAGACCGCCGAGGGGTTCGCCTGCGGCGGCCCCCTCGACCTCCTGGAACCAGGGCGGGTCCTGGCTGGGTTCGTGGCCGACGCGTGCGGGGCCGGCCTCCGCCAGTTGCCAGACGACCACCTCGTCGGCCTGCTGCTAGCCTCCCGGCGGCTGTCCGCCTGGCAGGCCGGCATCGAGCTCGCCGCCATCGCCGAACTCGACGCCCGCCGCCGGAAGACGACGCCGCGCAGCACCTCGGCTACTTACGACCACATCACCGCCGAGGTCGCCGCCGCCCTCGTGCTCGCCAGCCATCCCGCCGAGGAACTGCTC
>DATKFV010000113.1:0-115074 GCA_035511035.1 Streptosporangiaceae bacterium | reverse complement strand
GCATCGCGATCGAGCAGCGCTACGACATCAGCCCGGCGGCGCTGGCCTTCGCGGTGCGAGTACTCGCCGACCCGGCGACCAGGGCGGAGGTAGCCGAACTCGGCCGAAGGATCGGCCGGATCCGTCCCCTGCCCGCGATGGTCATGGACTTCGAGAAGGAGCGCGCGGCCCGCCTACTCGGAACCTAGCGAACCCCCTCCTTCTCCGCGCCCGGCCCCTAGCCGCAGCGACAACGTAGTCCCGGAGTTGTCGTTATAACAGCAGCTCCGGGACTACGTTGCGGTTGGGCTGGCGGCCGGGCTCATGCGGGGTCGGGAGGGACTGCGGGGTCGGGGTTCGACTGCGGGGGGTCGGGGCGGGCGGACTCGGCGGCGCGGAAGGCGGGGTCGGACGGGTCGGCCTTGGCGAGGGAGTACAGGTCGGGCTCGAGGAAGATCAGGCCGGCGATCGGCACGGCGGCCCTGACCCTGACTTCGGCCTGGTCGATGGCCGCCGCGATGGCCTGCGCGCTCGCGTCGCGGCTGACCGCCACCTTCGCGGCCACGAGCAGCGAGTCGGGACCGACGTGCAGCGTCCGCAGGTGAATCACGCGCTCGATGCCGCCGCCTTCCTCGATCGCCCTGACGATGGCCTGCTGCACCGGCGGTGCCGCCGACTCGCCGACCAGCAGGCTCTTCATCTCGACGGCGAGCACCGCCGCCACGCAGCCGAGCAGCAGCCCAATGGCCAGCGAGCCGGCGCCGTCCCACCGGCCGTCCCCTGTGACCGTGGTCAGGATCACGGCGATCAGCGCGAAGCCAAGCCCGATCAGCGCCGCGAAGTCCTCAAGGAGCACGATGGGCAGTTCCGGCGCCTTGGCGTGCCTGATGAAGGCGCGCCAGCTGGCGCTGCCCCTGGTTCGGCCCGACTCCTTGATCGCGGTGCGGAACGAGAAGGACTCGAGCCCGATCGCGACGGCGAGCACGGCGAAGGCGACCACGGGCGACAGGACGTGCTCTGGATGCCTGATCCGGCTGACCCCCTCGTACACCGAGAAGATCGCGCCGACCACGAACAGCACGACGGCGACTATGAACGCGTAGACGTAGCGCTCGGCCCCGAATCCGAACGGGTGCTCTTCGGTCTCTTCCCTGCGCGACCTGACCCGGCCGATGAGGAGCAGCACCTGGTTGCCTGAGTCGGCGACGGAGTGCACCGACTCCGCCAGCATCGAGGCCGAGCCGGTGATGGCGAACGCGGCGAACTTAGTCGCGGCGATGCCCAGGTTGGCGGCGAGGGCGGCGATGACGGCCCGCGGGCTGTCCTCGTGGTGGGCTGGCTTCGGGCCGCCGGGGCCACGGTCAGCTGGCGGCAGGGTCTCTGGCCTCACTCACCAGCAGGACGGGGATGTCGTCGCGGACGGGATAGGCCAGCCCGCAGTCCGCGCCCGTGCAGACGAGCTCGTTCGCTTCCTCGTCTACCCGCAGCGGCGCGTGGCACTTGGGGCAGGCGAGTATGTCAAGAAGCCAGTCGTCGATATTCACTTAATCTCCATCGCGGACGATTCGTAGAACTTCGTCAGTCACTTTAGCCAGGATCGTGTCGTCGGCGGCCTCGACGTTGAGCCGCAGCAGCGGCTCGGTGTTGGACGGCCGGAGGTTGAACCACCAGTCACCGCTGGTGATGGTCAGCCCGTCCAGCTCGTCAGCGGTGACGCCGTCCCGGCCCGCGAATTCCCGCCTCACCTTCGCCGTCGTCGCGGCCTGGTCCTTGACCTCGCTGTTGATCTCGCCCGAGGCGACGTACCTCGAGTATTGCCCGAGCAGCTGCGACAAGGGCCCGGCCTGGCCACCAAGGGCGGCGAGCACGTGCAACGCCGCGAGCATTCCCGAGTCGGCGAACCAGAAGTCCCTGAAGTAGAAGTGGCCAGAGTGCTCGCCGCCGAAGATGGCGCCCCGCTCCGACATCACTGCCTTGATGAAGGAGTGACCGACCCTGGTACGGACCGGCGTGCCGCCGTGCTCGGTCACGATCTCGGGCACCGCCTTGGACGTGATCAGGTTGTGAATGACCGTGGCGCCGGGCTCCCTGGCCAGCTCACGGACGGCGATCAGCGCGGTGAGGACGGACGGTGACACGATCTCGCCGCGCTCGTCGACCACGAAGCAGCGGTCAGCGTCCCCGTCGAACGCCAGGCCGATGTCAGCGGACGACGCCAGGACGGCGGCCTGCAGGTCGGCGAGGTTGGCCGGGTCGATCGGGTTCGCCTCGTGGTGGGGGAAGGAGCCGTCGAGCTCGAAGTAGAGCGGAACTACCTCGAGCGGGAGCCCGCTGAAGACCACAGGGACCGTGTGCCCGGCCATGCCGTTCCCGGCGTCGACGGCGACCTTCAGCGGGCGGATGGCCGACAGGTCGACGAGCCCCTTCAGGTAGTCGGCGTACCCAGAGAGCAGGTCCCGCTGCGCCACGACTCCCGGTGCCGTCGCGACGGTGCTCGCCCCGGCCATGGCCATCTCGCGCAACTGGGCCAGCCCGGTGTCCTGGCCGACGGGCCTGGCGCCGGCCCGGCACAGCTTGATTCCGTTATACCTCGCCGGGTTGTGGCTGGCGGTGATCATCGCGCCGGGCAGGTCGAGGCTGCCGCTGCCGTAGTAGAGCATGTCAGTCGAGCCCAGGCCGCCGTCGACGACATCGGCCCCGGCCCTGGTCGCTCCCCTGGCGAACGCGGCGGCGAGCAACGGCGATGAGGTGCGCATGTCGTGCACGACGACGACCGCGTTGGCCTGAGTCAGGCTGGCGAACGCCGCGCCCACGGCCTCGGCGACGCCCTCGTCAAGCTCGCTGGGCACAAGACCACGAATGTCATAGGCCTTGAAGATCTTCGCGTAGTCGGCCACTGTGGCTTGTCTCTCCTGACCGTTCGGCGCTGGCCGCTCGATGGCGGGCCCGCAGGCGGCACTGTCTGCGTTGCAGACCGCCAGACTATCGGGCGGCCTGCGGCCCGGAAGGGGCGACGCAGCGAGCGGGCGACGAACAGGGCCGGTCAGTGTGACCGGGCGCAGGCTACTGCCGCTCGCCCAGTGCTAGCTCGCCCAGTGCTAGCTCGCCCGGTGCTAGCTCGGCCGGCCGCGCTCAGGCGGAGCGGAGCGAAGCACCCGCAGGTGCCCGCGCCGGCCGACCTCGACTCCCTGCCCGACCGGCTCGGCCGGGGTGCGCGGCACGGCCGCCTCGCGCACAGCGTTGGCCAGGGCCTCGAGATCATCGGCCGCCGCCTCCTCGCTCGGCGCCAGCGGCAACCGCACGATGTCCCACCCTCTTGGCGCGGTGAGCCGGTCGGCGTGCGCACTGCACAGGTCGTAGCAATGCGGTTCCACGTAGGCGGCGAGCGGGCCGAGCACGGCGGTCGAGTCGCGGTAGACGTAGGTCAGCGTGCAGACGGCGTCCCGCTTGCAAGCCGGGCGAGAGCAACGGCGAGAACTCAACGACCCACCTCGCTCACGGCTCGTCTCCCTGGCTCTGCTCTGAGCGACCTTAGCGCCCCGCAAAGAGCGGCGGCGCGTAGTTCGCTCACAACGGCTGACGGTATCGGTATGCCAGGCGGTAACGCCATCACCCAGGGCACTCTGCGCGATCGTGTCTTGGGCCTGACCCGACCGGGATTCCTGTCACCGGCGCTGACCTGCGGCGTCCCGGCGACCTTCCGGGACAGCCCGCCGGCGCGGGCCGAGCTATTTGGGACTACGCTGTGAACTTGTGCGCCCGGCTGATGGCCGACCTCCGGCGGCCGCGAAGATCCGGCGGCGCGACCGGCACGGCCGAGGGCTCCGCGGCCCGCTTGCCCCGGCCGGCTCGCCGCTCTACCGAAGCCGGTCCGAGCGCTTCGATGACCTGGTGCTCGCGGCCGTCGCCCAGCTTGAGCCGCGATGGGAGGCCGAGCTTTCCGGGGTCGAGTTCGCCGTCGAAGAGGTACCGTCGTCCGACTTGCCCCCGGAGGGGATGCCGGCCGACGAGTACGACCCCGTGCCGCTGGCCAGGATCGACCCGGCCTGGTCCCAGACCGGTGATCCTGACCAGCCGGCCCGCCCGGCCAGGATCGTGCTCTACCGCCGGCCGCTGCTCGCCAGGGCCGAGGGCGAGGACGAACTAAGCGAACTCGTCCTCGACGTCGTCATCGAGGAGTTCGCGCGGCTGCTCGGGGTCGACCCGCAGTCCATCGACCCCGGCTACACCGACGAGGACTGAGGGCGTTCCTGGCCGCTCACGAGCCCAGGATGGCGAGCAGGGACTGGCGTACGTTGCCGAGCTGGACCTGGGCGGGTGAGGACACGACCGGGAGCACCGTTTGCACCGTGCCCCGGATCACCGCCACCCGGCCGGCATAGACCGGCCCTGACCCGCGCAACGGCGTCACCACGAACGCGAGCAGCGGATCCTTCGCCAGTCGCTTTGGCAGGGCGAGCTTAACCTGGACGCTGGACTTAGCGGGAACGCGTACCACCTGGCCGGTCAGCCCGGTCAGCGGCGACCCTGGAGTGGCTTGCACGATCCGTACGCTGGCGGCCTTCGACGGCGCCGAGAGCTCAAGGTAGGTGGTGCCGAGCCGGCCAGACGTGCTCGCCGCTACCACGGCCTGACCGACGATCGCGCTGCTGCCGACCATGAAGGCGCCAGGAGCGCCGCGCGGGCCACCCGAGACCTCGAGCGTGGCCACGACCGGAACGTTGGACGAGACCTCGATCGCGCCAGCGAGGTCGTTGAGCGACGGGATCGACACGCCGCTGGTCAGATGACCGAGCAGGTTGATCCCGCTGCCACCGGTCGGCTGGTAGGTGCCTTTGGCGGTGATGACCGTCACCTTGACCTGCGCGGCCGCGTTGCCTGGCACGGTCACGTACAGCTCGCGCTGACCGGAGACGACCGGCAGGCCTGCCAGCACCTGCGTGGTCGCCGGCTCTTGCGCCACCGGCAGCCAGGTGCCCTCCTTGGTGGCGCTCGTCGTCTCCCTGACGGCGGCGACCACCGTGCCGGTGCTCGTCGTGACGTTCAAGGCAACGGCCCTGGCCGAGTGCAGCAGCTTATCGAGGGTCTGCACCACCATGGAGTGCGGCGGGACGAGGATGCCTGAGTCCTGCGGGCCAAGCAGCGGGCCGCTGTCGGTCTGCACCCCGACCGAGGCGTCGGCCGCCACGCTGCCGGGATTCATCAGGTACAGGTAGGTGTGCAAGGTGGGGGCACCCGGACTGACGAACCAGAAGTCAGACCCGGCAGGCTCGCACCTGGCGGTCGGCTGCCCGCCGGGCCCAAGCTGCTCGACATCGAGGCCCTGCGCGTTGGCTCCGGTGGCGGAGGCGATCAGCCCGCCTCGGGTCAGCCCGGTGGGCACGGACCCGCCCGCCATCTTCGTCGTGGCGATCAGCTTCTTGGCCGGCGCGGGCGCGGACTTGATCGTCTCGACCGTGAGCTGGCCAGGCCGGGTCGCGGTGCCCACGGAGATGCCGGCCGAGCCAGGATCCAGCTCGGTGAACGACTCCTTGCCCCCCGAGGCCTGCAGCGGCAGGTTGGCGACGGCGATGCCGCCTCCGGTCTGGCCCCCGGAGCCTGGAGCGGGGCAGCCGATCAGCGCCGTGGTCACGCTGAGCTTGCCCGCCTGGGCGGCCTGGGCGGCTGACGTGAGCCTGACCGGGCGGATGACCCCGACCAGGCCGTACAGCGCCGCGATGACGGCCACGACGAGGACGGCCAGGATGATCCTGTTCGCGACGACCCGGTTCCTGGCCTGACGCACCTTGCGAGTCGTCACCAGGTGTCTCCTTGGTCCCCGTCAGCATCCGGCCAGGGCTGACCGTGGCGGTCATCACTGCCGTAGTCGTCGGCTGGCTCGTAGGGATGGCCGGCCTGGGCCCGGCGCGAGCCACGGCGGGCGGAGCGGCCGGCCTCAGGTTCCTGGTCCGATGGTGACCAGCGAGAAGATTCGCCCGGATAGCCCGAGCCGCCAGGATCGCCTGGGTCACCGGGGTCACCGGGGTCACCGGGGTCACCCCAGCCGGACCCGCCATCCCTGACGTCGGGTCGCCAGGCCGCTGCCCGGCCCGATGGGGCCTGCACCTGGCCTGAGGGCGGCGGCAAGGGCTCCAGGGCGTCACCACCAGCGGACGTCCAGTCGGGCGCGTGGCCCTGACCGCGCGAGTGCGGCTGGCTCGTCCCCGACCCTGAGTACGTCGAGGAGATCGCGGCTCGATCCGGCGCGGCGCGGCGACCCGGCGCGCCCCACCGGTTCCGGCTCGGTCCGCCGGCTGACTGCTCCTCGTCATCCCACGCGGCCGCCGGCAGGGCGTCGAGCTCGCCGTAACCCGGATCGCGGCCGGGGCGCGAGTACGGAAGCCCGGCATCGCGGTAGTCGCGCTGCGGGTCAGGCAGCCGACGGTAGTCGTGGTCGCGCTCAGGCTCGTAGCGAGCCGGCGCATGGCGGCCAGCCTGATGCGAACCGGGCTCGTACGGACCACGCTCGTACGGGGCGATCTCGCGCGAGCGAGCCCCATACGGATCGAGCTCATAAGGGTCGGGCTCGTAACGGCCCGCCGCGGGCACGTCGGGACGACCAGCGGCGCGATGACCAGGCGTGTACCGGCCTGGCTTGGACGACTGCGCCGCATCAGGGTCGAGTTCGTAGCGGGGGGCGAAGTCCTCGTCGGCGTCAGGCCGTCCGGCTCCGTACCCGCCCGCGTCGTACCTGGGCGGCTGAGCCCGCTCGATCTCCCGAGGTCGCGCTGACGGCCCGGTCGGCAGCGGACCCTCGCCAGGATCAGCTGGCCTGAGCCCGGCCCAGTCACCCAGCCGATCCGGCTCCCGCGCTGACGTCCACGGCGGTGCCGGGGGCAAGGACTGCTCGCCCCGGCGGTATCCGCCCGAGTCGGCGCTCGATGCCTGGTAACCGCGGCCGGCGTCGGAGTAGTCATCCCTGGACTGGCCTGACCACTGGGCGGGTGGCGCCGCTCCGGACGGCGAGCGGCCGGCCCGGTCACGGCCAGGCTGACCGAAGTCGGCATGCGGCCAAGCGTCAGCGAGCCTGCCATCGCGGTCGTCGCCGAGATCGCCAAGGTCATCGAGCCCAGCGTCATCGAGCTCAGCCTCATCGAGCTCAGCGTCATCGAGCCCACGGAGATCACCGAGCGGCTGGCTGTCATCGACCTGCCTGCGGTCGGGCCAGGCCGCCAGCAACGGGTCGGCTGAGTCCCAGTCCGCATGACGGCGACCGCCACGCTCGTCACTACCCAAGCGGTCGAACTCGGCCGCCTCGGCCGCCCCGCCCTGCTCGTCGAAGCCGCGCTCTGGCCAGTCCGCGGGCTCAGCCCGTTCCGCCCTGCTCGTCCGCGCGCCGGCGACCGGCTCGCTCAGCCTGGTCAGGTCCCGGTCTGGCCGCTCAGGCTCGCGCTCCTGCCCGCGTGACCGGTCCCGGCTCGTCCCGGCCCGTTCCCTGGCCGGCTTGCCCCGCCCGGGCTTGCCGCGCCCAGGCTTGCCCCGCCCTCGCCCGCCGCCGCGCTGGGACCTGGTCGCGGCCAGGCCGGTCGCGCCAGCGAGCGCGCCTCGCCTGGCACCGGCCGCGACCCGCCGTCCAGGACCGGCAGGCTGCGACCTTCGGGTGCCTGGCGCCTGGTCGCCGACCTCATCGTCGCTGGTCTCGTCGGCAGCGGCGGAAGCACGCGCGGCGCGCGGCTCCGCCGTCCCGGCTCCTTCGGCCAGCTGGACCTCGTCGGCCACGCGGATGCCGGGCAGCGCCAGCCCGATCACGGCGAGCAAGGCCAGCAGCTCGAACAAGAGCCAAAGATCATGCGTGAACCCGGTGTGGCCCAGGTCCAGGCTGCCGCCGCCAGCGGGAAGGCTGAAGGCCTGGGCCCAGGATCCCGCCGGGGAGGGAACCGGGGTCAGCGCGTGACCATCGACGCTCGCGCGCCAGCCTCCGGCCGGCTCGGCGAGCATCAAGATCCCGCCCGCGGCCGGCGCGACCGCTCCGGAGACGCCGACCTGACCGGATGCGACGGGCACGACCGCGCCGTCCGACTCGAGCACGCTCACCCGCGAAGGCGGCGTGATTAGCTGCCAGAGTGCGTAACTTGAGGTAGTGCTGTACGGCCTGAGCCCGTTGACGTCGTCGAGCATGGCGGCGAGCTGCTGGTCAACCGGCGCCTCGACCAGCACGTACCCGATGTCGAAGTCGGCGAGCAGCTGGCTCTGGTCGACGGCCAGGCCTCCGGCTGGCGTGGTGAGCGCGGCCACGGCCTTGGCCAGGGCCTGCTGCGCGGCCGGGGGCGAGGTCAGGGCCGGATCTGCGAGCGACGGGCTCGGCCCGCGCAGCAGGAGGTAGCCGATGTGACCGTGCACTGACCGCAGCACGAGCGTGCGAACCTCGCGGCTCTGGCCATCGGCCACGGCGACCAGCTCGGGCACGACCTGGCTCGATACCTGGTGCACGGGACCGCTGACCCCGCTGCCGAGCCAGAACACGGCCGCCAGCACCGGCGCGGAACTCGCGACCACGGCGATGACGACCGCCCAGGCGCCGCGCCCTGTCCCGATCGCGGACAGTCCCTTGCCCTTGCCCGCCGTGAGCATCCGGCCGAGCGCCTCCGCTCCGGCGCAGGCAGCGACCAGCAACCCGATCGCCGCGATCGCCAGGGGCAGGCCGGCCCAGACCACGACGCTGCCGCCGTCGGGCGGCGTGACCACGAGGTGGCTGACCACGACCGCGAGCAGCATCCCGGTGAGGGCCACGCCCCAGCCGGCCGTGATCAGCTGGCGGCGACGGCCAGCGAAGAGCGCCGCGAACGCCGCGGCGAGCAGCCCGGCCGTGACCCAGTAAGGCGGCAGGCCAGCACCGCCGGGGCTGAGCAGGATGAGCATCTTGCCCGAGAGCCCTGATGGCGGAGAGCCCGGCTGCGGCAGGCCGGCTTCCAGTAGCAGGTTGACCGGCGCGGAGAACACGGTGAGGATCCACGGCAGCAAGAGGACAGGAGCGGTCAGCGCGACGATCGCGAGGTTACGCAGCAGGCCAGGCCTGGTGTTCCGCAGGGCGACCGCCGCGATGACGCAGCCAGCGAGCGCGACGAGCCACAGCAGCGGCACGAACGCCGCTCCGAGCGCGACCAGCAGCCCGGCCGCCCAGGCGGCCCGGCTCGCCCTGGCTCCCGACTGGGTCACGACCTCGCCGGCGGTGAGCGCGATCAGCGGCAGCAGCACGAAGGCGACCGCCGAGCCGAACCGCCCGGCCGCCACGACGCCCATGG
This sequence comes from Streptosporangiaceae bacterium, assembly GCA_035511035.1. Lineage (GTDB taxonomy): Bacteria > Actinomycetota > Actinomycetes > Streptosporangiales > Streptosporangiaceae > Chersky-822. Next base: position 105,814 of record DATKFV010000113.1, on the reverse strand, counting down.
CGACCGGCAAGAGGGCATAGGTCACCGACCCCCAGACCCGGATCGGAGCCGAGGTCGTGATCCGCCGGATCGCCAGCATGGCCGACATCCCGGCCAGCGGGACGCAGCCGATGAGGATCACGTCAGTGGCGAGCCACGGCTTGCCGGCCAGCACCGTGGCCAGCGCGGCCATGACCGCGACGTAGGCCGGCGCCTGGGTCGATGAGCCCAGCCCGACCGGGTGGAAGGCCTGCAGGTAGGAGTGCCACAGATCGGAGGCGCCGCCCCACGCGGGCACGAGCGAGCCGCCGCCGAGCGGGCCGCCGCCGATCAGCGACCGACCCGCGATCAGCGCGATCACCAGCAGCGCGACAAAGGTCATCAGCGCCGGGCTGGTGAGCAGCCGCCGGCCGAGGCCATTGTCCACGAGCATGGAGTCGTCTTCGGTCGGGTCGGCCGACGCATGGTGCGCCCCGGTCGTGTCGTTCTGGGACTTCGACATCGTCAGGGCGGCGAACTCGGCGAGCCTGCGGACCGAGTGACCAGGCGGAAGGTCCGCCTTGACCCTGGTATAGGCCGCTCGCCTGCCCCGGCTGCGACGGCGGCGCATGCTGATCAGCCGGAACGGGTGGCACAGCACCGAGGACGCGGCACCAGCCTCGTCGAGCGCGGCCGCGAGGCGCTTGGCCAGCAGGAAGAAGCCTATCCGCAGCAGCGACACGACGACATTGCCAGCGGCGCAGGCGAGCATCTGCCCGAACGGGAGGTTGCCGAGCAGGGTCAGCAGGCCGTTACGGCGGTCCAGCATCCTGGCCCGGCGGCCCACCGAGATCTGGCGGCGGTGCCTGGTCGCGGCCAGCGCGTGGAAGCAGACCGCGTCCGTGATCACCCTGACCCGGTACCCGGCCGAGTGCACTCGCCAGCAGAAGTCGATGTCCTCCATGAACAGGCCCATGCCGGCGTCGAAGCCACCGACCTGCTCCCAGACGTCCCTGCGCACGAGCATGCCCGCGCTGCTCACCGCGAGGGCGTCCCTGTCGCCGTCGTGCTGGCCCTGGTCGACCTCGCGCGGGTCGATCCCGGTCAGCCTGCGAGCGGCCGTGTCCAGCGTGAGCCCGGCCTCGAGGATGAAGTCGCGGTTGGACCAGTCCCTCAGCTTCGGGCCGAGCACCGCGGCCGCGTTGGTCTCGGCCGCGCCGCGCAGCAACTGCTCGAGCGCGTCGGGGGCCGGCTCGCAATCGTCGTGCAGCAGCCAGATCCACTCGACCCGGTCGCCGCCGGCGCCCTGCACCGGCAGGTTCGCCGCCCGGTGCGACAACGCCCTCGCCACGGCCGCGCCGTAGCCCGTCCCCCTGTCCATGCCGAAGACCGCGGAGCGCCCGAACTTGGCGGTCAGGACGGCACCGCTTCGGTCCCTGCTCCCGGTGTCCACGGCCACGACCCGCTGCACCGCGCGGGTCTGGTTGAGCAATGCGTCAGCGACGCTCGGCAGCCACGTCGCACCGTCGTGCGCGACGATCAGCGCTGTGACAACGTATTGCGGATAAGACTCGTTCGACGGCAAGGCGATCCGGTTGCTGCTCAGGGGGTTAGTCGTCCGGCCGGCACGGCCGCAGGCGCGCGTCAGCCCCGATTACCCATCGAACGATACGCGAAGCTTGGTCCCCCCACTGCCCGTACTAGACAGCTTCCCGCTTCAGGCGCCTGCGCTCGCGTTCGGACAGGCCGCCCCAGATACCGAAGCGCTCATCGTGGGCGAGCGCGTACTCGAGGCACTCGGCCCGCACCTCACAGCTGCGGCACACGCGCTTGGCTTCCCTGGTCGAGCCGCCCTTCTCAGGGAAGAAAGCCTCAGGATCCGTCTGAGCGCACAGCGCCCGATCCTGCCACGCTGGCTCTGCGGTCTCATCCGCGCCGATGCCAAACGCGTCGTGCACAAGCGTGACGATTGCGTCAGTCACAGCGCACCTCCACCCCTCGCGAACCCCGTCGGTTCCCCGGCCTCCCCGCGTCAGCGCGAACGAGCACTGTCGATCGAGCACAGCCGAACTGAGCACGGTCGAACGAGCACGGTCTGACGAGCACGGTCGGAGAATTACATTGATGAAATTACACCCGCGTGTCTTGCCATGAGTCAAGGCAGATACGTGATAAAGCCCGCCCGGTTGCCCGTGATGACGGGAAAGTCTGCCGGCGAATCCTGGGGTCCCAGCCTGGACGGCGGGTCGGGACCAGTCAGATCGGGCCTAGGCAGGGCGAGATCTGGCCGAGGTCGGGCCGAGGTCGGGCCGAGGTCGGGTCGGCGGACAGGCGCGCGATTTCGCCTGGCAGACTCAGGCCCATGCGGATCACGTTGCTCGCCGGGGGCGTCGGCGGCGCCAGGTTCTTGCGCGGCCTGCGGGCCGCCGCACCCGACGCGGAGATCACGGTCATCGGGAATACGGGCGATGACATCAGGCTCTTCGGGTTGCACATCTGCCCTGACCTGGACACCGTGATGTACACGCTCGGCGGCGGGATCAGCGAGGAACAGGGCTGGGGCCGCGCCGGCGAGAGCTACACCGTGCAGTCCGAGCTCACCGCGTACGGCGCCGGGCCGTCCTGGTTCAGCCTCGGTGACCGTGACTTCGCGACCCACATCACCAGGACCGCCATGCTGGCGGCGGGCCAGCCACTGTCCGCGGTGACCGCCAGGCTGTGCGAGCGCTGGCAACCTGGGGTGACCTTGCTGCCGATGACCGATGACGACGTGCAAACCCAGGTGGTCATCGATGAAGGGGCGGGCCGCAGGACGATCCATTTCCAAGAATGGTGGGTGCGGCTGCACGCGAAGGTACCGGCCCTGAGGTTCACCGCCGCGGGCGCGGACCTGGCCGAGCCGGCCCCTGGGGTGCTGGCCGCCATCGCCGACGCGGACTTCGTGCTGCTGCCGCCATCGAACCCGGTGGTCAGCATCGGGATCATCCTTTTGATCCCCGGCATCGCCAAGGCCGTCGCGGCCAAGACGGTGGTCGGCGTCTCGCCGGTGATCGGCGGGGCGCCGGTGCGCGGCATGGCCGACGCCTGCCTGGCCGCGATCGGCGTCGAGACCAGCGCCGCCGCGGTCGCCGCGCACTACGGGCCTGACCTGCTGGACGGCTGGCTGGTGGACACCGCCGACGCCGACGCGGTCGGATCGCAGGCCCTCGCCGGAATCGCCGTGCGCGCGGTCCCGCTCTACATGACGGACACCGCCGCGACCGCCGCGATGGCCACGGCGGCGATCGAGCTTGCGATGGAGCTGACCCAGTGAGCGAGCACAGGCAGCCCAGCCCGGCGGCCCGCAAGACGGTGACGGTGACCGCCGTGCCTGGCCTGCCGGAGATCAGCCAGGGCGCCGACCTGGCCAAGCTGATCGCCGGCGCGGCCCAGGACCTGCGCGACGGCGACATCGTCGTGGTCACCTCGAAGATCATCAGCAAGGCCGATGGCCGGGTCGTGCGGGCCGACCGGCAGGACGCGATCGACGCCGAGACGGTGCGGGTGGTCGCCCGCCGCGGCCCGACCACGATCGCGCAGACCAGGCACGGCCTCGTCCTCGCGGCCGCGGGCGTGGACCGGTCCAACACCGCGCCAGGCACCGTGGTGCTGCTGCCGGCCGACCCGGATGGATCGGCGCGGCGGCTGCGGGCGGAACTGGCCGAGCTGACCGGAGCCGAGGTCGGGGTGCTGATCACCGACACCATGGGCCGGCCGTGGCGCAATGGCCAGACCGACACCGCGATCGGCGCGGCCGGGGTGCTCCCGATCCGTGACCACCGCGGCGAGGCGGACAGCTTCGGCAACCTGCTCGAGGTCACCATGGCGGCCGTCGCCGACGAGATCGCCTCGGCGGCGGAACTGGTGAAGGGCAAGTCGGACCAGGTACCGGTCGCGATCGTGCGCGGCCTGGCCGAGCTGGTGACCAGCGAGCCTGGCCCTGGCGCCGCCGCGCTGGTCAGGTCGCCCGCCGATGACATGTTCAGGCTCGGCGCCGCCGACGTGCTCACCGAGCGGCGCACCATCAGGGACTTCACCGCCGACCCGGTGGACGGCGCCGCCGTCCGCCGGGCGATCGCGACGGCGCTCACCGCGCCGGCCCCGCACCACAGCCAGCCCTGGCGGTTCGCGGTCGTCGAGTCGGCACAGGCCAGGACCCGGCTGCTCGACGACATGCTGGCCGCGTGGGTAGCTGACCTGACGTCCGATGGCTTCACCGACGACCAGATCGCGCGCCGGACCAGGCGCGGCGAGCCGCTGCGCCGGGCTCCTGTCATCATCGTGCCCTGCCTGGTCAGCGACGCGGCGCACCAGTATCCCGACGAGCGCAGGGCGGCCGCCGAGCGGGCGATGTTCCTCGTCTCGATGGGCGCGGGAGTGCAGAACCTGCTGGTGGCGCTCGCGGTCGAGGGCCTCGGCTCGTGCTGGGTGTCGAGCGCGCTGTTCTGCGGCCCGGTCGCCGCCGCCGCGCTCGACCTGCCACCTGGCTGGGAGCCGATGGGCGCCGTCGGCGTCGGGCACGCCGCCACGCCGCCTGGACCCCGCCCCGACCGCGACCCCGACCAGGCGATCGTGACCAGGTAATCGGAACCAGCTGATCGGAACCATGTGATCAGGCGAGCTTGGCCTGGAGGATCGGCGCCCGGCGGCCGCCGGGCGCCGATCCTGGCCGGGACCGCGGTCAGCGCGATGACCCCGGATCACGAAACGCCGACGACCTCGGAACGCGCCGGGGCCGGCCAACCCGCTGCACATCTCCGTGATCACCGAGAATCCGAGACCACGGAGTTTTAGCGCGTCAACACCCAGCCGAACCTCCGCGATCACGAGATCGGGCTGATCACGGAAAAACGCCAGACCAGGCTGCGCCTGGCCTAGCCGACGACGAGCGCGGACGGCTCCGCCGTGGGCTTGACAGTGGCGACGGCGAGGCTGGCGCTGGCCGGGTTCCAGAGGGCCAGCTGGACGCGGGTGGCGAAGGTGAGCTCGGCGACGAGGTTGTCGCCGTCGCCAAGCCAGCCGAACCCGTCGAGGGCGTCGCTGCTGACCCAGGTGTTCGGCACCGGATCGACCCGGCCCGTGCCGAGGTTGGCCACCTCGAGCTGCATGGCCAGCGCCCCGTCGTCGCCGTCCTCGGTGAAGCTGACGGCTAGCGCCAGGTAGCGGCCGTCCGGGCTGATGGACGCGTTGGTCAGGGTGCGGCCCACGGCCATCGTCAGGGTGGTGGCATGGCCGGTGGCCAGGTTGAGCACGCGAAGCGAGCAGGTGGTCGTGCACGGGGGGGTATAGGCGATCAGGTTCGCGCTCTGCGCGATCACGTTGGCGAAGCGGCGCACCGTATGGCCCGAGTACGGATTCCACAGCAGGTCGGGTGCCTGCGCATGGGTCGTCACCGGGGCCAGCAGCAGGCCGCGGGTGGTGCCCTGGGCGATCGTGTAGCCCACGGGCAGGCGCACGCCAGGGCCCTGGGTAGTGCCGCCGGTCGAGTACTCCCGCGCCTGGCCTGACGTGGTGCCCAGGTTCGCCGCCGCCGGGAACATGGTCAGCCACAGCTCCGCCGGGGTGGCGGCGGGCGCGACCATGGTGGCCGGGCCGACGAGCGCGGCCAGCCGGGCGTGGTTGCCCAGGTAGTAGATGGGGGCTGGCGGCCCAGGGCAGTCAGCGCAGCCGGCCGGGTCAGGCGGGTTGGGCTGGATGGCCCAGCCCCCGGCCAGGCGGGTGAAGACGTAGCCGAAGCGATCGTCGGGCAGGCCGCCGATCGGCTCGACCGAGCCCTTGGCCGGCCAGTACCAGGCCGGCTGGGCCCCGGTCCTCGGCAACCGGGTGCCGGCGGCGACCGTGAGCGTGGGGCCGAGGATTCCGCTCGGGCCATGCGGCGCCTCGTCCCTGAGCTTGATCAGGGCCGGCCCGCCCCCGTACTGGACCCCGCCGGCCACGCTCGCGTGCGGCTTCGGGTGCCCGCCCCGCGGCAAGTGCTCGGCTAGCACCAGGCCCGCCAGCACGAGCGCCGCGAGGACGATCAGCAGCCTGCGGCGCCGGCCACCAGGCGGCCGGTCCCCGCCCTGGCTGATGATGTCTTCCACTGGCCGCACCGCCCGCTACGCCGCCCTACTGCCCACGACGATACGTTGGCCTGGCCGCAAGAGCGAAGTCAGCCAAGGTAATGCCCGAAATCAAGGTCCACTACAGCAAAAGGCGCCGGGACAGGTCGGAGGCAAACAGCCCGTCCGCGTCCAGCTGCGCTCGTATCTTGCGGAACTGGGCCAGCCTGGGGTACATCGGCTCCATCAGCGCCGCCGGGATCCGCGAGTCCTTGGCCAGGTAGAGCCGCCCGCCCGCCCCGATGACCAGGTCATCAAGCTCGCTGAGGAGCTGGCCGAGCCACGGTGTCCTGGCCGGGAAGTCCAGCGCCAGCGTCCACCCCGGCATCGGGAACGACAGCAGCCCAGGGTCACCCGGGCCGAACCGCTTGAGCACGGTCACGAACGAAGGCGCCCGCAGCGCGCTGATCCGCTCGAGCGACCGCCGCACCACGTCACTGGCCTCGAACGGCACCACGAACTGGTACTGCCTGAACCCGGCCGGCCCGTACGCCCGGTTCCAGTTCCTGATCCCGTCAAGCGGATGGAAGAACTCCCCGATCGTCTGGATCTCCCCGGTCCGCTTCCTGGGCGCCTTCCGGTAGTACGCCTCATTGAGCACCGAGACCGTCCGCCGGTTGATCACCCCGATAGGAAAGACCGCCGGCGCCCCCACCAGCCCAGAAGCGCTAAACGCAAGCGGCCGCCCCTGCTCCTTCGCCTTCAGCTCCCCCACCTGCGCGAAGCTCCCGCTGGTGATCACCGACCGCCCGAGCCTGGCTCCGCTCGCCAGGCAGTCGGTCCACGCCACCGTGTAGTCATAGTCGGCATCGGTGTCGGCTAGGTACGCCATCGTCTCGTCGATGTCGCCCGTCCGCACCGTGTCCACGATCAGCCGCGAGGTCTGCACCCTTTTCAGCCGCACGCTGGCCCGCAGCACGATCCCGGTCAGCCCCATCCCGCCCGCCGTCGCCCAGAACAGCTCCGCGTTCCCCTCCGGCGTGACCGTCCTGACCGCCCCGTCAGCGGTCAGCAAGTCGAACGACAGCACGTGCCGCGCGAAGCTTCCGGCCGAATGATGGTTCTTCCCGTGCACATCGGCGGCAATGGCCCCGCCGACAGTCACCTTCCGCGTCCCCGGCGTCACCGGCACGAACCACCCCTGCGGCAAGAACCGCACCATCAGCTCCTCAAGCGAGACCCCCGCCTCGCACACCACCACCCCAGAATCCCCATCAAACGACAACACCCGCCCCAGCCCCACCGTCGAGACGACAACCCCCCCGTCATTCTGAGCCGCATTGTTATAACTCCGCCCCAACCCCCGCGCAATAACCCCTCTTCCCCCAGCCGAGGCCAGCTTCACCACCCCCCCAACCTCATCAGCCGAAGAAGGCACCGCCACGTCAGCCCACGTAGGCTCAGTCATCCCCCACCCGCTGAGCCGTTCCCTACGCGTCTCCACCTTTGCCGGCATCTGCTTTTTCTCCCTTAGAAACTGGCGGTTGGGGGATCGGGAGACGGTCATCGGGCGCCGACTGTGCTCCACAACGCCCGGCGCCCGACGACCGCACTCCCGCTCTGTAGCAAAAGTGTTATGTCAACCGGCGTCTCTCGGACACCGGCCACCCAGTCGATGCCCGTTCGTAATCACTGAGACGACGGGCGCGCGTGCCGTGCTCGACGGCTTTGCGGAGCACATGCCGTCGAGCACGGTACGCCGCCCGGTCGTCCCCCAGCGCTCTTCCCGTGACCAGCCCGCTTAAGCACCAGCTGTAGGCAACCCGATCAACGGCAACGAACGCCCCCGGACAGAAGCGCAGACCCCATCGCTGGCAGCGGCGGCAGCGAGGCGATCCGGGGCAGGCTGGCCGTACGTTGTTGTCCTCTGCGAGATAGGACGCCCCGTGGGCGCCACCATGTCGGCAATTTGGCTGATTGTTTTGAAGGATCCGTTCTGCGAGCCGGCCATGCGACTGATGGTTTCCTCCATCAGAGTCCCGCCCAGGTCGTTCACGCCGCCGGTGAGCACGTCGCGGCACAGGTCGTCGCCGAGCTTGACCCAGGAGCACTGGATCGAGTCGATGGCGCCGTGGAGCATCAGCCTGGACAGGGCGTGGACGGCGCGGTTCTCCCTGCGAGTGGGGCCGGGGCGGGCCAGGCCGGCGAGGTAGATCGGCGAGCTGGCGTGCACGAACGGGAGCAGCACGAATTCGGTGAAGCCGCCGGTGCGGTCGGCGATGCCGCGGATCACGCGCAGGTGGGCGACCCAGTGGGCCGGGGTGTCGACGTGGCCGTACATCATCGTGGCGGTGGTCGGGATGCCGAGGTCGTGCGCGGTGGTGATCACCTCGATCCAGGCGCTGGTCGGCAGCTTGCCCTTGGTGAGGACCCAGCGGACGTCGTCGTCGAGGATCTCGGCGGCGGTGCCTGGGAACGAGTCGACGCCGGACTCCTTCGCCCGGATCATCCAGTCCCTGACTGGCAGGCCGGTGCGGGCCACGCCGTTCATGACCTCCATCGGCGAGAAGGCGTGCACGTGCATCTCGGGCTGGCGGCGCTTGACCTCGGCGGCGATGTCGAAGTAGGCGGTACCAGGCAGGTCGGGGTGAATGCCGCCCTGCATGCAGACCTCGGTCGCGCCGGCCGCCCAGGCCTCGTCGGCCCGGTCGCCGATCTGCTCAAGGGACAGCGTGTAGGCGTCGGCGTCGGTGCGGCGCTGGGCGAAGGCGCAGAAGCGGCAGCCGGTGTAGCAGACGTTGGTGAAGTTGATGTTCCGGTTGACGACGTAGGTGACGGGGTCGCCGTTCACGTCGCGGCGGATCGAGTCGGCCAGGGCGGCGAGCGCGTCCAGCTCAGGGCCGTCGGCGTCGAGCAGGGCCAGGGCCTCGTCGTCGGTGAGCCCGGCCGGGTTGGCCTGCGCCCTACGCAGGGCGGCGGCTACCTCGGAGCGGAGCCGCCGGGGTGCCGCCGAGGCCGGCTGGATCCTGGTCGCGATCTCGGTCCAGTCGCCGTAGACCTCACCGAAGTCGGCCCGGCGGTCGGCGGAACGCCCAGTGGTGTCGATCGTGACGTGCAGGTCGGTGCGGCCCGACGACTCGCCCCAGCCGCCGTCTGGTTCCTGCCAGGGCAGGCCAGCGGGGATGGCGGCCTCGTTGGCCAGGCCGGTCGCGGGGTCGGCCAGGGCCGCCACGTGGGCGGCGAGCCTCGGGTCGAGCCAGGGCTCGCGCAGGTAGGGCGGGTAGATGGTGAGGCGCTCGTGCAACCGCATGCCCGCGGCGGCGGTGCGGGCGGCCAAGTCGTCGATCTGGGGCCACGGTCGCTCGGGGTTCACGTGGTCGGGGGTCAGCGGCGAGACGCCGCCCCAGTCGTCGATCCCGGCGTCGAGGATGAGCTGGTACTCGTCCCCGATCAGGTTCGGCGGCGCCTGGATCCGGGCCGATGGGCCGAGCAGCAGCCTGGTGACCGCGATCGTGGCGGCCAGGTCGTCAAGCTCGGCGTCGGGCCTGGCGCGCATCTTGGTATCCGGCTTGGCGCGGAAGTTCTGCACGATGACTTCCTGGATGCCGTTGTACTCGCGGGCAACGCCCCTGATCGCGAAGATCGAGTCGACCCGCTCGTCAAGGGTCTCGCCGATGCCGATCAGGATGCCGGTGGTGAACGGCACGGCGCTGCGGCCGGCGTCCTCGAGCACCCTGAGCCTGACCTTCGGGTCCTTGTCCGGGCTGCCGAAGTGCGGGCCGCCCTTCTCGGTGTACAACCGCTGCGACGTGGTCTCGAGCATCATCCCCATCGAGGGGGCGACCGGCTTGAGCCGCTGGAAGTCGGCCCAGGTGAGCACGCCGGGGTTCAGGTGGGGCAGCAGCCCGGTTTCCTCGAGCACGCGGATCGCCATCGCCCTGACGTAGGACAGGGTGTCGTCGTAGCCGTGCGCGTCCAGCCATTGCCTCGCCTGCTTCCAGCGGGCTTCAGGCTGGTCGCCGAGCGTGAAGAGGGCCTCCTTGCAGCCGAGCTTGGCGCCCTGGCTCGCGATCTCGAGCACCTCGTCGGGGGACAGGTAGGCGCTCTCCAGCCGGCCGGGCACGGTCACGAACGTGCAGTAACCGCACCGGTCCCGGCACAGCCGGGTCAGCGGGATGAACACCTTGCGTGAATAGGTGATGACGCCAGGCCGTCCGGCCGCTCGCAACCCGGCGTCCCTGGTCCGCGCCGCGTAGCTCAGCAACTCGGTCAGCTGGTCGCCGCGGGCGTGCAGCAGGATGACCGCCTCGGCGTGATCGAGCGGCTTGCCGTCGCGGGCACGGGCGAGCGCCCGGCGGAGCGCGCTCGCTGACGGCCTGGCGGCGGGCTGGCCATCGTGGCCAGGCCCTGACTCGGCGTGATCGGCAGTTCGGACCATGCCTTAACACTAGGCGGACCCGTGAGCCTGGCCCTGCGCAGGTGCGGCTATAGCCAGCTGATCCTGGCGCTTTCGGGCTCGTCGCCGGCTGGGGCCATTGCCAGCTTGCCTGCGTTGACGTCGTCGAGCAGGCCGCGCAGCGCCGACGTGATCTCGGGTACCCGGTCCCGCAGGCTCTGGGCGTCGGCGGCGAATGACCCGTCGTCCGGCACCCCGGCTCGGTCAAGCAGCGCCGGGAGGTCGGACAGCTGGTCGCCCACCCAGGTGACCGGGTCGGCCGACAGCTGCCGGTCGAACACCCGGCGGCCTGGCTCCCAGCCGTTGAAGGCGGGGTGGTGGTGCGCGCGGTTGAGGCTGCCCGGCGGCCCGGCGGCGGCTTCGAGCAGGTCAGCTCGCCAGATCGGCTCGGCCACCTCGATCGGCCGCGCCGAGTAGATGGAGCCCTTCAGGTCGCCGTGGTCCAGCATCCGAAGCTCGAGGCGGACCCCGCGCTCCGGGCCTTCCTGTCCCCTCGCCGGCTGCGGGTCAACGAAATACAGATCGCCGACCACCACGCCAACTCGCTCGAATCCGAAGGCATAGAGCACAGCTTCCTCCCTTGCCACAGAAATATCGCTGGTCAATTCTCCCGCCCTGGTGCGCAAAGCGATAGTGGACCTAGGGGCAATACGCCGGTCAGGCAACCCCGGCGGCCTGGCAGGTGGCCAGCACGTAGTCGGCCGGCACGGCGTGCCTGACGTGGCCCCGGTAGCCGGTCGTGGTCCGCGCCAGGAACAGCGAGTCGAGTATGGCCTCGGTGACGGCCTCGGCGGTGGCGCCGAAGACCGGGCCGAGCGCCGCGTCGGCCAGCGGCCCGGCTGCCCCGGTGGCGAAGGCGATGGCGTAGTCGCCGCTGCCGGGCGCGAAGTCCGAGCCGGTGCCGCCCAGCGCGAACACCGCCCGCTTGGCTACCCGGCCGAGCTGGCGCGCGTCGAGCGCCAGGTCGGTCGCGACGATGATCATGGCTGAGTTGCCGTCGGGCCGCGGCTCTGATGACTGCCCGGTGCCGGTGCTGGTGCCGGTGCCGACGGCGGTGGCGGCGGCGGTGGCGCGCAGGGCGCGCCAAGCGTCGATGCGGATGCCGCGCACCGTGAGCGTCCCAGAGAAGTTCGACTGGACCAGCGCCCCGACCACGCCGCCGTCACCATCGGGGAGCGGCACCTGCCGGGACGCGGTGCCGATCCCGGCCTTGAACCCGAGTGCGGCCGTCCCGGCGCCGGCCCCGACGCAGCCCTGAGCGACGGGACCGCTCCGCGCTCCGGCCAGGGCCGCGAGCACGTGCTCCGGCGTGACCGGCCGTGACCTGATGTCGGACAGGAAGCCGTCGTTGGTCTCGCCGACGACCGGGTTGACCGAGCGCAGGTTCTCGTTGCCCGGCCTGGCCAGCATGTAGCTCACGAGCGCGTCGGCGGCCCTGAACGCGGACAGGGTGCCGGTGAGCACGATCGGCGTCTCGATGACGCCAAGCTCGACGAGTTGGGTGGCGCCGATGAGCTTGCCGAAGCCGTTGCCCACGAACAGGCCCGCGGCAAGCTCGCCGCCAGCCCGGTCGACCTGGTCAGGAACGACGGCGGTGATCCCGGTGCGGACGCTCTCCCCGAAGTTCAGCGTGGCGTGGCCGACCCTGACCCCGGCTACGTCGGTGATGGCGTTCAGCGGGCCAGGCCGGCGGCTTCCAGGCTCGAGGCCGAGGTCGCGCACCCGGTGCCTGGCGGCCGCCGGCCCTGGCTCGGTCATGGCGCGCGCTCAGATGGCCCGGTAGTCGCGGGCCGCGACGCGCGGGCCGCGCCTGGGCGGCCCCGCGCCGCTCATCGCCGCCAGCAGGCTGGCGCGGTGCCGGTGACCTCGGTAAGGCTCAAGCAGCTCGAGCATCCCGGCGTCGTCGACGGCCCGGCCCGCGAGCGCCCAGCCGACCTGGGCGGGCAGGTGATAGTCGCCCACCGAGACCGCGTCGGCATCACCGCAGGCCCGCTGCCTGACCTCGGCTGAGGTCCAAGGGCCGATCCCGGCCAGTGACCTCAGCTGGCGGTCGGCCCCGTCGGGCGGCAGCCCGACGAGGCGCTCGAGCCGGTCGGCCACGCGGGCCGCGCTGGCTATCGTGGCGGCCCGCACGGCCTCCACGCCTGCCTTGTGCCACTCCCACGAAGGGATGGCCGCCCAGCCGCGCGGCGTCGGCGGCACCCGCATCCCGGCCGGAGCCGGGCCCGGAGCGGGCTCGCCGAACCGCCGCAGGAGCGTGCGCCAGGCCCGGCTGGCCTCCTTGCCCACGACCTTCTGCTCGAGCACGGCGGGCACCAGCGACTGCAGGACCAACCCGGACTGGCCGATCCGCAGGCCCGCATGCCGCCTGGCGACCTCGCGCAGGACCGGATGGCCGGCTACGAAGTCCTCGGGCCGGTCATTCGCCCCGAGTAGTGCGGGCAGCGAGGCGAGCAGCCATCCGGCCCCCTCGCCCCAGGCGGCCGCCGCGACGTTCGTTCCCGCCAGCGGATCCGACCGCCAGGCCACCCGCATGGTGGCGGCCCCTTCCGGCGTCAGGCACGCCCGCCAGATCGCTCCGGTCTCGTCCGTGCCGAACGTGGGATCGCCGTAACCCCGGCGGTGCACGCCGAGCACACCCTTGACGTCGACTGGGTAAGGCGCCGCCCAGCGGCGCCCGTGTTGGCCGGGGTGGTGGGTGGGGGGTGCAGCGGGTGGGACCCCCTGGAACCCCCGCTCAAGCATCGGCAGAGAACCTGATCGCGGTGCTTTCGAGCCTGACGCCTGGCCAGACCCGCGCGCCCCGGCGCAGTTCGTTGCCTCCGGCCACGTCCGCCCCGGTGCCGATGACCACCCCGTCAAGCTCGGCGCCGGCGCCGACGCGCGCGTTCGCGCCGACGACGCTGGCAGTCACCTTGGCCCCCGCGCCGATCGTGACCCCGTCGAACACCACCGAGCCGTCCACGACGGCCCCCGCGCCGACGCTGCTGCCCGCGCCGATGACGCTGCCGCCGGTGATCGTCGCCGCCGGATCGACGGTCGCACCAGGCAGGAGCAGCGCCTGGCCGCACGGCCCTGGCACCGCCGGCGAGGCGAGCTCGCCAAGCACGAGGTCGGCCGAACCGCGGACGTAGGCCTCGGGAGTCCCTACGTCCAGCCAGTAGGCCGACTCGACGTAGCCCATGACCGTCTCGCCGGCCTCGATCAGGGCCGGGAACGTGTCGCGCTCGACCGACAGCACCACCCCGGTCGGCATGGCGTCGATGTAGCGCCTGGTGAACACGTAGCAGCCCGCGTTGATCTGATTCGTCACCGGGTCAGGGGCCTTCTCGAGGAAGGCGGTGACGCGACCGTCGAAGTCCGTCGGCACGCACCCGAACCGCGCCGGGTCGGGTACCGCCACCAGGTGCAACGTGACCGCGGCATCGGTCTTGATGTGCAGGTCAAGCTGCGCGCCCAGGTCGTGCCCAGACAGCACGTCGCCGTTCAGCACGACGACCGGGTCATCGGGACCGCTGCGCAGGCTGGCGGCCGCGTTCGCGATCCCGCCACCCGTGCCGAGCGGCTCGGACTCGTGGACGTACACGATCTCCAGGCCGAACCGCTCGCCGTCCCCGAACACCTCGGCGAACATCTCCGCCCGGTACGCGGTCGCCATGATGATCCGCCTGACCCCCGACGCGGCGGCCCTGGCGATCTGATGGGCGAGGAATGGCACTCCCGCGGTCGGGAGCAGCGGCTTGGGGATACCGATGGTCAGCGGGCGGAGCCTGGTGCCCTGGCCGCCGACCAGCATGATCGCTTCAAGCTGGCCGGTCTCGCTTTGAGTGGATTCAACGGTCGGCATGAGCAGCGAGACTACCCTGGCCCAGTCGCTGCGGCGCGCTCATAGCACGCAAGATGCGCCTGCGCCGAGGCGGCCCAGGTGAACTCAAGCGACCGGGCGTACCCGGCGTGACCGAGCGCCTCGCGCTGGGCCGCGTCGTCGATCAGCCCGCGCAAGGCGGTCTTGATGGCGGCCACGTCAGGCTCGGTGTAGGCGACGGCATCGCCGCCGACCTCGGGCAGCGAGGTCCTGTGCGTGGTCAGCACCGGGGCGCCGCACGCCATCGCCTCGAGCACGGGGAGGCCGAAGCCCTCGCCCGTGCTCGGGAAGGCGACCACGAGCGCTCCGCCGAAGAAGCCAGGCAGGTCAGCGAAGTGCAGGTAGCCAGGCCTGACCAGCCGCAGATGGGCAGGCACGGCGGCGACCGCAGCGTCCACCTCGTCGCTCCAGCCGGTGCCTCCGGCCAGGACGAGCGCCGGCGGCTCGGGCAGGTCAGCGACCGCGTCGGCCCAGGCGGCGATCAGCGCGGGCACGTTCTTGCGCGGCGCCAGGCTGCCCAGGTAGGCGACGTAGGGCCGGCCGTGCAGGCCCAGCCGCCCAGCCACGCGGTCAAGCTGCACCGCGTCGGGACGGCAGAACAGGTTGTGGTCGACGCCGTGATAGGCGACATCGATCTTCGTCGAGTCGGCGTCGAGCACCCGCACGAGCTCGTCCCTGGTCGCCTTGGAGGGCACGATCAAGCGGGTGGCGCGCCAGGTCGAGGTGCGGATCGCCGCCTTGTAGAAGGTGGCTGACACCGGGCTGTGCGTGTCAGGCGCGGTGAAGAACGTCAGGTCGTGGATGGTGACCACGGTCGGCAGGCCGGCCCGCAAGGGCATCGAGTAGTACGGGGAGTGGATGACCTCGGCGCCGACCTGGGTCGCGGCCAGCGGAAGCCCGCTCTGCTCCCAGGCGAGCCTGGCCGGCCGGTGGGCGATCGCCGGGGGACCTGGAACTATCCGCGCGCCTGGCAGCATCCTGCTGTAGCGCTCCTCGTCGGCGCGCTGGCAGGCGATCGCAAGGTCAGCGCCCGCCTGCGACAGCGCACCGATCAGACCGTCTACGTACCGGCCGAGCGCACCGCGGTCAGCGGGCACGCCGGTCGCGTCAACGAGCACACGGGGGCCCACTGCGCGTCAGGCTCCTTTCCGATGGCACCTGCAATGCGTTCGGGAACCGCCGCAAGCAAGTTTGCCCTCCCGGATGTCCCCGCTGTCCCGAGCCTACGCCCTCGGGGGACGCGGTGTGGCCCGGCAACCGTGACGTTTGGCTACTTCCGCGACGGTCGATCCGACCCGCCATCGGATCGCCGTCGCGCCGAAACCGCCACGACACTGAGCCGACACCACGGCGACATCCGGTCCGGCCTCCTGTCACCGCGACGCCGACGGGCTCGGGCTGGCCGACGGGCTGGAACTGGCCGACGGACTGGGCGACGGGCTGGTGCCGCCGCTGCCTGAGCTGGTCTTGCCCGGCTTGGCCGCTTGCTGCGCATCGTCGAGCGCGGTCTTCATCTTGGCGATGTCCTGACCGTAGAGCGTGAAGTTCGGCGGGTCGGCCCGCAGCGCCGCCTGCGCCTGGTTGTAGTCCTTCTCGGCCTGCGCGAGGAATCCGAGCACCAGCGCGTTCACCTGGCCCGTGCCGGTCGCGCCCGGTCCTGAACCGGACTGGCCGGTGCTGCCGAAGACCTCCGCCAGCGATTCCGCCATCGTGTCGGCGAAGCCGACCTGGCCGTTGTAGAACGTGAAGACCTTCTTCAGCTGCGGATAGGTGCCGCTGTTAGTCGCCGCCGACGCGGACACGTAGACCGGCTCCACCGAGAACAGGCCGCCGCCGAGCGGCACCGTAATCAGGTTGCCGAGCGTGACCTTGGAGCCGCCCTGCCGGAGCAGGCTGAGCTGCTCAGAGGCAGGCGTGTAGGCCTCGAAGTCGTTCTGCACCTGCTGCGGCCCAGGGATCGCGGTGTCCTGAGGCAACTGCAGGATCTCCAGCTGGCCGTAGCCAGGACTGAGCGGATTGCTGTTCACGGCCATGAAGCCGGCCAGGTTCGGCCGGCCGCGGGGCGTGAACAGGCTGGTGAGCGAGAACTCAGGAGTGGCCGACCCTGGCATCTCCAAGGTGAGGTAGTAGGCCGGCTGCGTCACCTGGAAGTCCTCTGGCGCGGTCGGGTCGTTGGGAATCGACCAGAAGTTCTGGCCGCCGTAGAACGCCGACGGCTGGAGCACGTGGAACTGGGCGAGGATCTGCCGCTGGGCGTCGAACAGCACCTCGGGGTAACGCAGGTGCGGCTTCAGCAGCGTGGGGATGGCACTCTGCGGCTGCACCAGGCCAGGGAACGCCTTCTCCCAGGTCCTGAGCAGCGGGTTCGCCGGTCCCCACTGGTACAGGTGCACCGCGCCGGTATAGGCGTTGACCGTGGCCTTCACGCTGTTGCGCAGGTAGTTGACGTCGCCGCTGTTCGGCCCGACGGCCAGCCCGTTGGGGCTGTAGGTCGTCGATGTCGCCTGGGCCAGGTTGATCCGCTTGGAGTACGGATAGTTGTCGGTCGCCGTGTAGCCGTCAACGACCCAGAGGACCTGGCCGCCCTCGATGACCGGGTAAGGGTCACCGTCCAGGGTCAGGAACGGCGCGACCTTCTCGACCCGCTGGAGCGGGTTCCTGACGTACAGGATGCGGGACTTGCTGTCGAGCGCGCTGGACAGCAAGATGTCGATCTCGCGGAACTTGATCGCGTAGAGCAGCCTGCGGCCGAACGAGCCGACCGTGACGCCGCCGCCGCCGTTGTAGTGGTTGTTCTGCTGACCGCCGTTGACCTCGGTCGGGTAGTCGAGCTCGGGCTGGCGGGTGTCGGCGATGACGTAGTCGGTGCCTTCGTTGCCGAAGTAGATCCTGGGCTGGAAGGTGCCGAGCTCACCGGTCGGCGGCACGTCGCTCTCGGCGAAAGCGGGGTTCCCGTTGGCTTGCGCGGCGGACGCCGGGGCCGCCACGAACCCGTAGCCGTGCGTGTAGATCAGGTGCGTGTTGATCCAGTTGCTCTGGCCAGCGGGCGGCCCGCTCATGTCCCTGACCCCGACCACCATGTCCTGTGGCACCGGGTTGGAGCCGACCACGTACCTGTCCATCGCGAGCACGCCGGAGAACTGGTAGTAGCTCTTCACCTGCTGCAGTTGCTGGAACGAGGCCGACATCACGTCGGGGTCGACCAGCCGCAGGTCGGGCAGCGCGGCCGCGCTGGTGGCCAGCGTCGACAACTTCTCACCTGAGGTCGCCGTGTAGCCGACCACCTTGGTGCCGGCCACGTTGTAGGCGGCCCTGGTGTCGGTGATGTACCTGGCGATGTAAGGACGCTCCTTGACCGCCTCGTTCGGCTTCACCACGAACTGCTGGATGATGAACGGGTAGACCCCGCCGATGAGCACCGCCGACAGGACCAGCAGCCCGAAGCCGATGGCGGGCAGCAGCGAGCTTCGCCTGATCGCGCCGGCGAAGAACAGCAGGGCGCAGATCACGGCGATCACGGCGAGCACCGTCTTGGCGGGCAGCACCGCGTGCACGTCGGTGTAGGAGGCCCCGGTCTGCACGATGCCGCGCTGGGAGAAGTCGATGCCGTACCTGTCCACCCAGTAAGCGACCGCCTTCAGCGCGATGAAGACGCCCACGAGCACGAACAGGTGAGCCCGCGCGGCGGTGGACGGCTGCGCTTTCCTGGCCAGGCGCAGGCCGCCGTACAGCACGTGCACGGCGGTGGCCAGCACCAGCGAGAGCAGGACGGCCGTGAACAAGAAGGACAACGCCATCCGGATGAATGGATAGACGTTGACGAAGAACGAGATATCCAGGTGGAACTGCGGATCTTTGACGCCAAACGGCACGCGGTTAATGAAAAGCAACCAGGTTTGCCAGTTGCTGGCCGCGGCCAGGCCGGAGATCAGCCCGATCAGGCCAAGAACCAGCACGGTCGCGCCGCGCCGATGCGGGTCGATCGCCTGCCGGTAGGCCTCGACGCCCTGCTGGTCAGGGCCGCTGGGCGGCGTCTCAGGGCGGCTGCGGTAGGCGAGCACCATGTTCGTGCCGATCACGGCCATCATGAAGATCGCGGCGATGACGAAGAGCAGCCATTTCGTGCCGTAAGTCACATCGAAGACGCGCGTATGGCTGACCGAGGAGAACCACAGGAAGTCGGTCCAGATCCCGGCTGTCACCGAGATGAGGACCGCGGCGATGACGATGATGATGACCGCTGGGATGACAAGCCTTGGCCAGCGCGGCACAGTCACTTGGCGACCGCTGCCGGAATGCTGCGGGCCGGGAACTCGGAAGGCCACGGATTTTCCCTTCATGAGCCTGACCTAGCCGGCGGTAGCCGCGAATGCCGCGGCCGCGGAACGCGCGGGGCAGGCAGGTCCTTGACGGCAACTTACTCGCAAGCTAGGTAGTTCCAGCGACTATCCCCCGCCTTGCGGCAACCGGGCCGGTCTAGCAGCCGGGCACAGGACGGCCCGCCTTCAGCGCCTTAAGGGCCGCGATCGCGCCACTGAGCGTGCTGACCTTCACCAGCCGCAGTCCTGGCGGCACCGCTCCGGTGGTGTCCGCGCAGTTGGACGCCGGGGTCAGGAAGATCGTCGCCCCGGCCGCCCGCGCGGCCGCCATCTTCTGCTGGATGCCGCCGATCGGCTCGACCGAGCCGTTCTCCTCGATCTCCCCGGTGCCGGCGATGAACTTCCCGCCCGTCAGGTTGGCGGGGGTGATCTTGTCGATGATGCCGAGGGCGAACATCATTCCGGCGCTGGGGCCGCCGACGTTGCCGATGTTGATCGTGACCCTGAACGGGAACACGAACGACTCGACCAGGTTGACCCCGATCACCGGCTGGCCCTGGTAGCTGGCGGTCCGCAGGGTGATCTTGCTCACCTTGGCGGCCCGCCTGATCGTCAGCACGACGGGCTCGCCGACGGGCCTGGCCTTGATCAGCGAGCCGATGCTCACCCGGCAGTTCGGCGCCGTGCCGTTCACGGCCTCGATCACGTCGCCGCTGCGCAGCACCCCGGCGGCGGGCAGGCCGCGGACGGTGCTCGCGATCGTGTCGACGGTGGTGAACTTGATCCCGAGCTGGCACAGCGCCGCCGCGGTGGCGCTCTGCTGGGAGTTCGCCATCTCCTCGGTGTCCTGCTTGGACACCTGCTGCTGGCTCTGGCCTGGCGGGAACAGCTCCTGCTGCGGCACGACCGCGTTGTGCGGGCTCAGCCAGGCCGATACGGCGGCGAAGATGTTGAAGGGCGGGGTGTAGCCGGGGCCGCCAATGTAGGAGACCGTGACCATATTGAGATGGCCCTTGGTGGGGAACGTGCGGCGACCAGAGATCTCGATGATCGGCTTCTTGCCCAGCGGGCCGAGCGTGTTGAACGTGGGCCCTGGCATCAGCGCCACGTAAGGCACGGGGAGCAGCGCGGCCGCGAGCAGCGCGCCGATGACTCCGACGCTCGCGATCAGCAGGGTGACGGCGCGACGTGACATGGCGCAAGGTTAGTTTGTCTCGGCGGCGCCACGGCCATTAACCGCCGCTAACCATCGCGGCGGCGCTTGCGGACCTGGCGGACGATGGCGGCGGTGCCGATCACGGCGACGGTGGCGCCAGCGGCCGTGATCGTGGCGTCCTTCTTGGCCAGCCTGCGGCCGGCGACGGCGTGGCGCCCGGCTCGCTGCTCGAGCAACGTCGCCAGTGCCTGCTCGTTTGTCACCGCGGGCCGCCAGCCCGCCTGCCTGAGCGTCTCGCAGTCGACCACCCAGGGATAGACGACGTAGTGCAGGTCAGCGACCGGAGCGGGGGTGATGCCGGCCCGGTGCAGGCGCTGGGCGGTCGCGAAGGTCACCCCGGCGGGAAGCTCGATCCGGCGCAGTCCTGAGAGCTCCTCGACCTGGCCCTGGTCGAGCCAGCCGTCGCAGCCGACCGCGAATGCGCCGCCGACCTCACCAACGGCGGCGAGCTCGATCGCCGAGATCAGGTCGAGCACGTCGCAGAACTGCCAGCTCGGGGCGCAGCCCTTTACGGCCAGCAGCCTCGGCGCCTCGAAGTGCCTGGTAACCAGGGTGTCGATGCCCGCGCCGACCAGCGCGGCTGGCCGCACCACCGTGACCGAGGTGCCCGGATAGCTCCGGGGCGACCGCTCGGCCAGTTGCTCGATCTCCATGAAGTCGCCGACGACGCTGCCATCGGGGTCGGCGTTCAGCGGTGCGCTCTCAGCGAGCGGGACCGGGTTGTCAGGGCGCGCGCCGTACACCATCGCGCTGGTGACGAGGATCACCTGGCCGACGCCGCCCGCCGCCGCCGCGGTCAGCACCGTCTGGGCCCCGCGCACGTTGTAGGCCCGCCTGACCTTGGGGTCCGAGTCCGCCGCGAGGTCAAGATCGGTGTGCACGACGACGTCGATCCCCGCGAGCCGTCCGGCGAGCATCGGATCCCGCACGTCAGCCATCCGCCAGACGACTCCGGTCAGCTCGCCCCGGCGCTCGTCGATCGCGATGACCCGGCTGAACCGATCGGACTGGGCCAGCCGGGCGGTCAGCGCCAGGCCAAGGTCGTGGGCGGCTCCCGTCACCGCCACCACAGGCTTAGCGCGGCGTCGGTCGCTCCGCCCTTGGCGAACCTTGGCTACTCGGTCGCTCAACGCCTGGCGCTCCTGGGATAGCTTGGCCAATGTGACACCTCTATCCTGCCTGAGAGGGCGCGGCGATGAATGAGCCTCCCTTCGGCTTCGGCCTGCCGGGACAACCTGGCGACGACAGCGATCCGGCTTCTGGCCCGGGCGGCTCTGGTTCGAGCAGCTCAGGCGCGGGCGGTGGCTCGGGCGGCCGACCACCCGAGCCCTTTGGCCCGCTCGGGCAGGGTAACCCCTTTGGCGACCCGCAGCAGCTAGCGGAGGCGCTCAGGCAGTTCGCCGACCTGATGACCTATTCAGGTGGCGCGATCAACTGGGACCTGGCGAAGAACGCGGCCAGGCAGGCGGTCGCGGCCAAGGGCGATCCGAGCGTGCTCGCCAACGAGCGCACCGCCGTGGTGGAGGCGCTCAGGCTCGCTGACCTGTGGCTGGAAGATGCGACGACGCTGCCGAGCGGCATCACGACAGCGACCGCCTGGAGCCGTTCTGAGTGGGTCGAGGCGACGATGCCGGTGTGGGCCAAGCTCTGCGAGCCGATCGCCGAGCGCGCGGTCGACTCGATGAGCGGCCTCGTCTCCATCGGCCAGGACGAGCTTGATGAGATGCCGCCCGAGCTGCGGTCGATGTTCTCGATGATGTCAAGCGGCGGCCCTGGCGGTTTTGGTGGCCTGGCCGACATGATGCGCAGGGTCGGCGGCATGATGGTCGGCGGCCAGGCGGGCGCGGCCGTCGGCGCGCTGGCCGAGGAGATCATCGGCTCAAGCGACATCGGCCTGCCAATCGGGCCTGAGGGCACGGCCGCGTTGCTGCCCGCGGGCGTCAGCGCCTTCGGCGCTGGCCTGTCGGTCGACGCCGACGAGGTCAGGCTCTTCGTGGCGCTCCGCGAGGCGGCGCACCAGCGGCTGTTCAGCCACGTCCCCTGGCTCCGGGCGCGGCTGCACGGGGCAGTGGAGGACTACGCGAGGGGCATCAAGATCGACACCGAGGCGCTGCGGGACGCCATGCCCCAGATCGACCCGTTGAACCCGGAGTCGCTGAACCCCGAGGCGCTGAACGAGGCCTTGTCCGGTGCCGCCATGTTCTCGCCCGCTGACACGCCCGAGCAAAAGGCGGCGCTGGCCCGGCTCGAGACCCTGCTGGCGCTGGTCGAGGGCTGGGTGGCGACCGTCGTCGCGACCGCGGCGAATAACAGGCTGCCGCAGGCCGACGCCCTCGCGGAGGCGATCAGGCGCCGGCGCGCGACCGGCGGGCCCGCCGAGCGCACGTTCGCGACGCTGGTCGGCCTCGAACTGCGGCCCCGCCGCCTGCGCGAGGCGGCGACCATCTGGCAGGGCCTGACCGACGCCCACGGAGCCGCCGGCCGAGACGAGCTCTGGCGACATCCCGACCTGCTGCCAACCGCGGACGACCTCGATGACCCGAGCGCCTTCCTGCGCGGCACCCCCGAACTAGACATCTCCGACCTCACCGACAACCCGGCCGAGCCAGACCCCGACCCCGGCGAGCCAGAAGCCTAACCGCCCCCCCACGACGCGGGCCCAAGCCCGCGCGGTCCAGGCCGCCAACCCCCACGACGGCACGACGCGGGCGCCCTGACCCCCACGACGGCACGACGCGGGGGCTCACGGCGCGGCCCCAGGCCCACGACGGCACGACGCGGGCGCCACCCCGCCAGGCCCAAGCCGACGGGAGGCGCCAAGGGGGGACGAGACGGGCGCAACTCTGCCCGCAATCGATTGCAGGAGAAGCGCCTCAGAGTTGGGCCGCCTGCGAAGTCCTGTGATCATGGTGGACCTGGTGCTCCCGGAAACCTGTATGCGGATTCCGGGGTGCGACCTTCCGAGATCATGGCACCCAGCAAGATCACGGAAACGCGTGTGCGGTGACTCGGGCCGGGTGTTGTTCCGGGATCATGCCGACGTCCTTGATCGCGGTAGTCGTGAGCGTGATCGGCCGGCCAAACTGCCGGGATCACGAGATTTCGTTGATCACGGAGGATCGACGGAGCGGGCTGGACGGTGCTGGCGAAGATACCCGGCCGGACGCGGGCGAAATCTCGTTGTCGTACCCAGGTGGCATGGTGCGGTCATGAGACCAGCGTTGAAGTCGGGGCTGCTGCCGGTTTGGCGTGACCCGGACACGGTGCAGATCGGGATCGACCCGCGCCGCGCGGTCGCGCTGTCAGGGATGGGCAGGGCCGCGCTCGTCATCGGGTTGCTCGACGGCAGCCGTGATCGCCGCCAGGTCATCGAGGCCGCCATGAGCCACGGCGTGCCGGCGAGCGCGACCGAGCGGATCCTGACGCTGCTCGCAGCGGGCGGGGCGCTCGACGACTTCCCGGCCAGCACCTTACGTGAGCTGCCGTCGGCGGCGCGCGGACGGCTCGCGTGCGAGCTGGCGACGACCTCACTGGCGCATCGTGATGCAGACGGCGGGGCGAGGTCGCTGGCGCGGCGCCGGGATGTCGCCATCTGGATCGACGGGGAACGCCGGATCGGGCGAGCCGTGGCGAGGATACTGAGCGCATCCGGGGTGGTGCGGGTAATGATCGGTTCGATCACCGACCGGCGCCCTGATCTCGCGGTGCTGGTCGGACGGCAGCCCACCGACCTGCTGGCCGACTTGGTCGCGAACCAGATCCCGCATCTGGCCGTGCTCGCCGGCGAGGCGATCGGCGTCGTCGGACCGCTCGTCATCCCTGGCCAGACGTCCTGCTTGCGCTGCCTGGACTACATTCGGGCGAGCACCGACCCGTCCTGGCCGCTGATCCTCGCTCAGCTAGCGCAGCGGCAGCCGGACCCGGCCGCCTGCGACGCCGTGCTGACCGCCTCGGTCGCGGCCCAGGCCGCCGCGCAGGCCCTGATCGCGATCGACAAGTCCCCGGCCGCGACCGCCGCCGTCAACGGCACGCTCGAGCTCGTGCTGCCCGACTGGCGGTGGCGGCGCCGCACCTGGCGGCCGCATCCGGCGTGCCCTTGTGCCAGTCATGGTGCCAGTCACGCAGCGTAGTAGCCGACAATAGAGATCATGAACGACTTGCCGAGACGCGCGGTGACCAGGACGGTCAAGCTGGCGACCCTGCCCGCTGGCCTGGCCGGGCGGACGGTGCTCGGGTTCGGTAAGCGGATCGGGGGCAGGCCGGCCGAACTGGTCGCGCACGAGATCCAGCAGCGCACGGCCGATCAGATCTTCCGCGTTCTCGGTGAGCTGAAAGGCGGCGCGCTCAAGGTCGGCCAGGCCTTGTCGATCTTCGAGGCAGCCCTGCCGCCTGAGCTAGCCGGACCTTACCGGGCCACGCTCACCCGGCTGCAGGAGGCGGCGCCGCCGCTGCCGGTCAGCACGGTGCACCGCGTGCTCGCGACCGACCTCGGCGAGGACTGGCTTGATAACTTCGCCGAGTTCGACAACGAGCCCGCCGCCGCCGCCTCGATCGGCCAGGTGCACAAGGCGATCTGGCTAGACGGCCGGCCAGTAGCCGTCAAGATCCAGTACCCGGGGGCGGGCAAGGCGCTGATCAATGACTTCACCCAGATCAGCCGGATCGGCCGGCTCTTTGGCGTGCTCATGCCCGGCCTTGAGGTCAAGCCGCTGCTCGACGAACTGCGGGCCAGGATCGCCGAAGAGCTTGACTACCGGCAAGAAGGCGCGTCGCAAGAGGCATTCGCCACCGCCTTTGCCGACGACCCCGACATCGCGGTGCCGCACACGGTGCTGGCGACCGACCACGTCCTGGTCAGCGAGTGGCTCGACGGCACGCCGCTGTCGAAGATCATTTCCGAGGGCACCAGGGAGCAGCGGGACCGGGCAGGCCTGCTCCTGGTCAGGCTGCTGTTCTCCAGCCCGGCGAGGGTCGGGCTGCTGCACGCCGACCCGCACCCTGGCAACTTCAGGCTGCTCGATGACGGCAGGCTCGGGGTGCTCGACTTCGGCGCGGTCGACCGGCTGCCCGACGGCCTGCCGCCGCTGTTCGGCAAGATGCTCTGGCTCGTGCACAATGACGGAGACATCGCCGACGTCGAGGCCGAACTCTACGAGCACGGCTTCCTGCGGCCAGGCATCACCATTGACCTTGACGCGCTGAAGGCCTACCTGGTGCCGCTCGCCGATCCGTCCAAGAACGAGACGTTCACCTTCAGCAGGGAATGGCTGCGGGAGGAGACCCATAGGGTGACCGACCTGCGGGGCGCTAATGTCGGCCGGCTACTTAACCTGCCGCCGTCTTACGTCCTCATCCATCGCGTCTCCACCGCCGGGGTCGGCGTGCTCTGCCAGCTTGAGGCATCAGGGCAGTTCCGCTCCGAGGTGCTCCGCTGGATGCCGGGCTACGGCCCGGCCGACCCGGCCGACCCGGTGGGCACTGCCGCGTTGCCCACCGGGTAGCCGCAGGACCTGGCGCCTGCGGCTACCCCTGCCGCGGATCAGACGAACCTGCAAGCTCAGGCCGCGACCTCGTCCTTGCGCGGACGGCCACGGGCCCGCTTGCGCGGCACGATCTCGCCGCGGATGAAGAGCTCGCCGCCCCACACTCCCCACGGCTCA
Organism: Streptosporangiaceae bacterium; assembly: GCA_035511035.1. Classification (GTDB taxonomy): domain Bacteria; phylum Actinomycetota; class Actinomycetes; order Streptosporangiales; family Streptosporangiaceae; genus Chersky-822. The sequence goes on along the minus strand of DATKFV010000113.1, from coordinate 80,260 downwards.
CGCCGCTCGATGGCGCCCGCGAGGCAGGCCGCCCTGGCCGGGCAGCCGCCGCACAGGGACTTGGCCAGCTCGACATCGACCGGTGACTCGGCGAAGAACAGGTCCGGGTCATCGGCACACGGCAGCGCGCGGCTCTTGACGACTCCGGTTGGTCCTGCCGGCTTCACCACAACGGTGACCGGAACACTCCTGGTGATCGTGGTCACCCGCACGAATTCCGCCTCGACCGCCTCCGCGTCGTCTATGACCGTGGCGGATCCTGGCCGGTACATCGGCGTCATCCCCTCTCATCTGCTGGTCGCAGCGTCTCGTCTGTCTGACAAACGTGGCCTCACATGACTAAGGCCGCGGACCCAGTTCCTGGGTCCGCGGCCTGTGGGGATCTTGGCCGGTCTGGCTAGACCGGATCCCTCGCCGGATGCGGACCCGAGTTACCGCCACCCTTGATGGCGGTGCGGGTCAGGTGGGCGTAGTTGACCTTGCTGGTGCGCTGCTGCCTGGCGAGTTTCGCCTGGCCAGCCGCTTGGGCGTCATATCCGAGGCCAAAGGCCGAGGTGCGCGTCCACGGTCGCGCCAAGGGCATAGCTATGCCCTTGGACTCGCTGACAGTGGCTAGCACCGCGGCCCGGTCGACATGACGGAGGACGGGGGTGCTGCCGCCGTCAGGCCAGGCGCCCAGGCGGAACCGTGTGCGCACTGACGTCTTGTCAGCGATCGACACTGACGTCTCGTCAGGGATAGACACTGACGTGTTGTCAGCCAGAGAATTCGGGCTCAGCATTCCGGGCACCTCCCTCTTTGCATCATCCGTTTGCAGCACTGCGTGTTGGCAGCACCATGTGACCGCCGCGCTGAGAAGAACTAGAACGACCTTAAACATCGATACCACAGACAGGCAACTCTTTTTCGAAGGACGTGTCCAGACGGTTACGGAAGCCTCGCCGTCCTGACCAGGCCCTCCTGTACTACGGAGACGACCAGCTCGCCATCGCGGGTGAAAAGTTCACCGCGAGCGAGCCCGCGGGCACCGGCAGAAACCGGGGATTCCTGGGTGTAGAGCAGCCACCGGTCGGCCCGGAACGGCCGGTGAAACCACATCGCGTGGTCCAGGCTGGCGCCCGTGGTCCTGCCATCGGACCAGGACAGGCCGTTGGCCAGCAGCACCGAGTCGAGCAGGGTCATGTCCGAGGCGTACGTCACCAGGCAGACGTGCAGCAACTCGTCGTCGGGCAGTTCGCCGTCAGCCTTGATCCAGGCCATGCTCGCGGTCGTCCGCAGCGCCGGGTCGGCAGCCGCTTCGATGCTGAGCGGGCCGAGGTGGCGGATGTCGATCGGGTTGCTCCACGAGTAGGCGGCCGCCGCGTCGCCGAAGACCTGCCGCAGCCGTTCCGCCGCGGTCGGCAGTTCTTCTGGCGGCGTCACCTTCGGCATCGGCCTGGCGTGGCTGACGCCTTCCTCGCGAAGGTGGAACGAGGCGGACAGCGTGAAGATGGTCTTGCCGTGCTGCACGGCGGACACCCGCCTGGTCGTGAACGAGCGGCCGTCCCTGACCCGGTCGACCAGGTAGATCAGCGGGACCGAGGGATCACCTGGCCTGATGAAGTACGCCTGCAGCGAGTGCACGGGGCGGTCATCAGGCACGGTGCGCCCGGCGGCGACCAGTGCCTGGCCGGCGACCTGGCCGCCGAAGACGCGTTGCCGTCGCTCGCTTTCCGGGCTGCGGCCACGGAAGATGTCGAGCTCTATCTGCTCCAGGTCGAGCAGTTCGACGACGGCATCGAGGGCCTTGGTCACGCGCCGCGCTCCTTCCGCGTCCCCGGCGGGCGAAGGTCGTCGATGAACCTCGACGGGCTCCGGTTCCTCCGGCCTCCTGGCTCCCTGGCCTGCGACCAGGACAAGAACAAGCGCTGCCGGGCCCTGGTCACACCGACGTACAGCAGCCTTCGTTCTTCCTCAATGGCGTCGGCGGTCTGCGCGTAGACGATCGGCAGGGCGCCTTCAGTCAGGCCGGGCAAGAAGACCGTATCCCATTCAAGCCCCTTGGCCGCGTGCAGCGAGGCCAGCGTGACGCCGCCGGCCGGGGGCGCGTGACCGATCGCGCTCCGCGTCGCGAGCTCAGCGGCCAGGTCGGCGAGCCTGGCGTCGGGAGCATTCGCGAAGAACTGCTCGGCCAGCAGCGCGAGCGCGCTCAGCGACTCCCAGCGCTCCCTGACCTTGCCCCGTCCGGTCGGCGGCTCGGCCGTCAGCCCGAGCCCGGTGAGGATCGGCCGCACCTGATCGGCCGGATCCTCATCCGGCGAGGCGGACCTGGCGGCGGCCTTGAGCAGCCCGACCGCTTGCTTGACCTCGCCGCGCTCGAAGAACCGCTCGGCCCCTCGAAGCTGGAACGGCACTCCGGCGGCGGCCAGCGATTCCTCGAAGCCGACGGTCATGGCATTAGTCCGCACCAGGACCGCGATCTGGCCGGGCGATTGACCCGAGGCAATTTGCAGCAAAATGTTTTCAGTGACACCGGTCGCCTCGGCGCGCTCGTCCTCGTACTCGGTCAGCGTCGGCAGCGGTCCTGGCGGCCGCTCGGAGACGAGCGGGACCGCGCGGGGCGATCGCGCGAACACGCGGTTGGCCAGCGCGACGACCTGCGGGGTCGACCGGTAGTTCCTGACCAGCTTGACCACGGTGGCGCCGGGGTAGCGGACGGGGAAGCCGGTCAGGTAACCGGGCGAGGCGCCGGCGAAGGAGTAGATGGTCTGGCGCGGGTCGCCGACCACGCACAGGTCGTCCCGCGACCCGAGCCACTGGTCGAGCAGGAGCTGCTGCAAGGGGTTCACGTCCTGGTACTCATCGACCACGAAGTACCGATACCGGTCCCTGACCGTGGCGGCGGCCACCGGATGGGCGGCGAGAATGGCGGCGGTGAGCTCGAGCACGGACTCGAAGTCGACCAGGTGGCGCTGCGTCCGCAGCTCCTCGTAGGCAGCGTAGAGGGCGGCCAGCGGGCCGGCGGCCAGCGGGGCCGCCCGGCTCGCCCTCCTGACGACCTCGGGGTACTCGTCCGGGCGGACCTGGCTGACCTTGGCCCACTCGATCTCGGCGGCGGCGTCGCGCAGGCTCGCGGGATCGAGTCGCAGCCCTTCCTGCTTCGCCGCCTGCGCCAGCAAGGTGACCTTGGACTCAAGCACCGCCGGCGGCGGCCCGCCCACCGTCGTGGGCCAGAAATGCGTAAGCTGCCGCAGCGCCGCCGCGTGGAAGGTGCGGGCCTGCACCTGCGCGAGCCCCGCGCCGGGCACCACGAACTCAGCCAGCTGCCGCAGCCGGCCGCGCAGCTCGCCGGCCGCCCGCGTGGTGAACGTGACGGCTAGCACCCGGTCGGGGCGGACGACGCCGGTCGCGACCGCGTAGCCGATCCGGTGCGCGACCGCTCTCGTCTTGCCCGTGCCCGCGCCGGCCAGCACGCAGACCGGGCCCCTGATCGCCAGCGCCGCCTCGCGCTGCTCAGGATCGAGGGCGGCGAGAATCGCCTCGGGGCCCGTCAGGTCCGACGGCAGCGGCGACGGGCCGGGCAGCTGCTGGGTCGGCAGCGAATTGAGCCGCGGGTCTACTGCAGCCGATGCCTTGACCAACGGTGCCCTGACCAACGCCGAACCTCCTGTCCGCCCGACATCCTGCCCTATGCTGCCGACATCCGGGGCCGCCACGACACGCCCCGGCCGGTGATTACCTCCCTGGACGCGGGGAACAGCCGGCAAACCCGTGGCCCGCTGCAGGAAGCACCTCGCAGATGCGGACGTTAGTAATGTTCAGGTGCGACAATGGCGGCCAAGGAGGGCGAGCGCATGACCCAGCCACTGACGATGTACACCACACCATGGTGCGGGTACTGCCGGAGGCTCAAGAGCCAGCTTGCTCGGGAGGGCATCGAGATCACCGAGGTGGACATCGAGCGGGAGCCAGCGGCTGCCGACTACGTGATGAAGGTGAACGGCGGCTTCCAGACGGTTCCGACCATACTGTTCGGCGACGGCAGCACGCTCACCAACCCGTCCGTGCGCGCGATCAAGGAGAGGATCGCGGAATTGGCTGTCACTCCATGACCCAAGGTCAGGACAGGCCGAAAGCCCAGGCCGCAGGTGGCGCCCAGGCCGCCCGCGCCCAGGCTGACGAGCCTGGCCAAGTAATGGCGTCCGCCGATGACGCGGTCGTGCGGCGGACGAAGGATGGCTGGCGAGTCGGCAGCTCCGACTTGCCTGACCTGACGAGCGCGATGGTGCTCGCCGACCTGCTCGCCGCCGAACTCGCCGCGACGGGCGAGGCTGACCTAACGGCCGGGCTAGGCGCGGGCGACGGTGCGGCGGCCTCGGGCCTGGACGGTGGCGGTGACCAGCCCAGGGAGTCAGGTTCCAGCGAGACCAACCGACTCCGCGCCACGATCGACCAGCTTGAGCACGCGCTCATGGCCAGGGTCCGGGTCGAGCAAGCTATCGGCGTGCTCGCCGAACGGCACCGGATCCAGCCCCGCCAGGCATTCGAGCAGCTCAGAAGCGCGGCCCGCAGTCGCGGCCGCCGCGTGATCGACATCGCCAGCGACGTAGTGGCGAGCGCCACCAATCCCTTGCTTCAATTGCCGGACGAGCTCTCCCGGCCACGCTCCACCACCCGCCACGCCCGCCAGCCCAGAGGCGTCCTCGGCAGCGAGTAGCCTCGCCGCCCCCAATCCCTCTCCCCCCGCTCGCTCCTCCCCCTCCCGCGCCGACCCTCCGTGATCAAGGAAACCCCGTGATCCCGGTACTTCGACCGGCTGATCACGCCCGCGACTACCGTGATCAAGAACCCGACCCTGATCACGGACGATCGCAGCGGTGCCCGGCGCGCGGAAGGGTACGCTGATTCCGGCAGATCCTCCGTGATCAACGAACTGGGCATGATCGCGGACCACCGGGCATCCCGGGAACTACGCGCAACTCCGGGACCAAGGACGTCGGCATGATCCCGGAACAACACGAGCCCGAGTCGCCGCACACGCGTTTCCGTGATCTTGCTGCATCCCATGATCCAGGAAAGTCGCACCCCGAAATCCGCATACAGATTTCCGTGCACACTAGGTCCATCATGATCACGGGATCCCGCATGCCGCAACCTCTGAAATTCTGATCTTGCAATCGATTGCAGGCGGGGTTGGGCCGATCTCGTCCCCCACTCCCGGCTCGCCGCTCGCCCCCCGGACCTGGCCAACCCGGACCACCACCGGCACCAGCCGCCCCGGCCGACCCCACACCACCACCGGCACCAGCCGGCCCAGGCCGCCAACAGCTCCGGCCGCTCCCGCCAGCCCGCCCCTGGCTCCGGCCCCGGCCCCGGCCCGCCACCATCTCCGCCGCCCCGGCGAACCCACCGCCGGCTGCGCCCGACCCCTCCGGCTGCGCCCGATCCCGCCGGCTCCGCCCAGCCCCTCCAGTTACTAATTGTCAGAGTTGGTTGACTGATTGTAGCCACGGGTAAGGATCGGCTCGTGGGCCGCGCCGCGGTCCAGAACGAGGTCCGACAGGTGGATGCGGAGCAAAGCCGAAGCCGTACTGACGGCCGACCGTGCCTGGACCAGGACGGCGCCGGGCGCTTGCTCATTATTGGCGGGGCCGAGGATCGCTGCTGTGGCGCGGGAGTGCTCGAGCGATTCGCCGAGTTGTGCGGCGGCGCCGAGGCCAGGATCGTGGTGATCACCACCGCGACCGGCGCGCCTGACCTAGCACTCGCCGAGTACGAGCAGGTGTTCCGCAAGCTCGGCGTCCAGCACGTGTCCGAGCTGCCGATCAGCGGCCGCGCCGACGCCGACAGCCCGGCCGCCGCCGAAGCGCTCGACAACGCCACCGGGGTCTTCTTCAGCGGCGGCGACCAGTCCAGGCTGCAGGCCCTGGTCGGCTCGCAGCTCAACGAGCAGCTCGCCAAGCGCCTCGCCGACGGGCTCATGATCGCGGGCACCAGCGCGGGCGCCACCGCGCTCGGCCGGACCATGATCCTCGGCGGCAACGGCCCCGAGGTCTCGACCGCGACCGTCAGGACCGGTCCTGGCCTTGGCCTGATGGGCAGGATGCTGATCGACATGCACTTCGGCGAGCGGGGGCGGCTGAGCAGGCTGCTCAGCGCGGTGGCCCTCGATCCCGACCGGCTCGGCGTCGGCATCGACGAGAACACCGCGATCTGCGCCAGCCAAGGCACCTTCGAGGTACTCGGCAGCGGCGTGGTCAGCGTGGTCGACGCCGCGCGCGCCACGGTCGTGCACGCCGCCGCCGACGACGAGCCGATCACCCTGTTCGACGTGCGGCTGCACCTGCTGCCTGCGGGCTGCGTGTTCGACATCGCCAGCCGGTCGCCGGCCATCGGACCGGCTCACGCCCGGTACTGATCCAGCGAGCCAATCAGAACGCCAAGGAGCGAATGTGCGCCTGGAATACGTGCGTCACCTCAGCGGCCCGAACATCTACACGACCGCGCCGGCCGTGATCGCGCGGTTCGAGCTTGAGGAATTCACCAACCGGGAGTCGACCGAGTTCCTTGGCTTCACCGAGCGCCTGACCATGGCGCTGCCCGGCCTGCGCGACCATCATTGCGCCGCTGGCCGGCCCGGCGGCTTCACCGACGCGCTGGCCCGCGGCACCTACTTCGGCCACGTCGTCGAGCACGTCATGCTGGAGCTTTCCGCGCTGGCCGGCCGGGACGTGCACCTGGGCCGCACGATGTGGGCAGGCGCCGACGGCCGGTACGACGTGATGACGGAGTGCCCGACCGACGAGCCCGACGACTCGGTCGTCCCGCAGGAGCTTTACCACCTCGCGGCCGGTGTCGTGAAAGACATTCTGGCTAAGCAAATACCCCAGTTCGCGGTCGATGTCGAAGCCATCACCGCGGTGGTCGAGCGCGAGCGCCTTGGCCCGAGCACGGCCGCCATCGCCGCCGCCGCCCGGCGCCGCGGCATCCCGGTCCACCGGGTCGGCGGCCTGTCCATGCTCAGGCTTGGCTATGGCTGCTACCGGCGCCTGGTCAGCGCGGCGATGACCGAGCAGACCTCCGCGCTCGGCGTCGACATCGCCTGCGACAAGGTGCTGGCCAAGCAGTTCCTTGACCGCGCGGGCATTCCCGTGCCCGAAGGCCTGGTCGCGCACGACCCGGCCGAGGCGGTCGCGGCCCTCGACCGGCTCGGCGGCCCGGTGGTGATCAAGCCGAAGAACGGCAACCACGGCAAGTGCGTCTCCGTCGGCGTCGCCGCGGCGGACCAGGCCGAGCGGGCCTACCAGCGGGCCGCGGCAGGCTCTGGCTCGGCCGCCGTGATCGTGGAGCGCTACATCCCTGGACACGACTACCGGGTGCTGGTCGTCGGCGGCGAGGTGATCGCCGCCGCGCAGCTGAAACCCGCCGCCGTGACCGGCGACGGCAGCGCGACGATCGCCGAGCTGATCGAGGCCGTCAACGCCGATCCCCGGCGCGGGCGCGGTCACTCTCGGGTGCTGACCAAGATCGTCGTAGACGACGTGACGCTGGCGCACCTGGCCGCCAGCGGGCTCACTCCTGACTGCGTCCCGGCCGCCGGCCAGCACGTCAGCCTGCGCCAGAACGGGAACCTGTCGACCGGCGGCACCAGCAGGGACGTCACCGACCTGGTGCACGACGACGTCGCCGAGCTGGGGCGGCGAGCGGCCGGGGCGGCCGGCCTCGACGTGTGCGGGATCGACATCAGGCTCGCCGACATCAGCGCGCCAGTCCTGGGCGGCCAGGAGGCCGCGGTGATCGAGATCAACGCCTGCCCCGGCCTGCGCATGCACCTCGCGCCGGCCGAGGGCAGGCCGCGCGACGTCGCCGAGGCGATCGTCGACAGGCTCTATCCCGCTGGCGCGCCGTCGCGGATCCCGATCGTGGCCGTGACCGGAACCAACGGCAAGACGACGACGGTGCGGATGATCGCGCACGTACTGCGCTACGCCGGCCTGCACACAGGGATGTCGTGCACCGACGGGATCCAGCTCGGGGAGCGCCTCGTGCTCGAGGCCGACGCGTCGGGGCCGCGCTCGGCCCAGCTCGTGCTGGACGACACCAGCGTCGAGGCCGCCGTGCTCGAGACCGCGCGGGGCGGGATCGTGCGCCGGGGGCTCGGCTACGACCGGGCCGACGTCGCCGTGATCACGAACATCAGCGATGATCACCTCGGCGATGACGGCATCGACGAGATCGACGAGCTGGTCGGGGTGAAGGCGCTGATCGCCGAGAAGCTGCGGGCGGGCGGCAGCGTGGTGCTCAACGCCGCCGACCCGAACACCGCGGCGATCGCGCAGCGAAAGGCGGTCCGCGCGAACGCGCCGGTCATCAGGTACTTCAGCGCCAGCCCGGCCTGCGGGACGCTGGAGCGGCACAAGCGCGCTGGCGGCATCTGCTACGAGGTGCGCGAGGGCCAGCTCACCGAGACCGACGGCGGCAGGCAGCGAGTGATCATGGACGTCGCGGAGCTTCCTGGCGCCTTCGGCGGCAAGGCCACGCACGTGGTCGCCAACGCGCTGGCCGGGATCGCCGCCTGCCGCGCGGTCGGGATCTCGGCCAAGGAGATCGGCGCGGCGCTGCGAGTCTTCGTGCCGGCCGATGCCAATCCCGGCCGCGGCAACGTCTACGCCGTCCCGGCCGCCGTCACCGACACCGACTTGGGCGGCGGCCGCCCGACCCCGGTACTCGTCGACTACGGTCACAACGCGGCGGCGCTGCTCGCGACCGGTGAGCTCGTGACGGCGAGCTGGGATGGCGGGCCGGTCGCGGCGATCACGCTGCCTGGTGACCGGCGTGATGACCTCGTCGCCGAGTCGGCTCATGCCGTCGCGGCCTGGTTCGCCTCGGTGGTGATCTACGAGGACGATGACCAGCGCGGGCGCGCGCCCGGCGAGATGCGGGAGCTGATCGCGGCCGGGCTGCGAGCCGCCCGGCCTGACATCACGATCAGGCACGCGGCCAGCGCGCAGGACGCGCTGCACCAGGCGGTCGGGGCCGCTGGCGGCGGCCCGGTGCTGTTCGTCTACGAGAAGCTGGCGGCGGCCAGGCTCGCGCTTGACTCGCTCGGCGCGGTGCCGTGGTCAAGCGACGACCTGGCCTCTGGGCTCATCAGTGACCGCCTCATCGATGATCTTGCCCGCGAGATCGCCAACGCGGCCGACGACGACTCCGCGCACCCGCTCGTCACCTAGGCTGGCTGAGTCCTTCTGGGGCCGGCTCGGGACGAGCCGGCCCGTCATGGCCGAGCGAAAGGCCCGGCCCGGTCCGGCATGCGGTGACGAAGGTACAAGTCACGCTATGCTGGCCGAGCCTGCGAGCGGCGGTCTTTGACCATCACTAGCGTGCAAAGACCTTCTGGTCCGAAGTAAGCGTCCTATTTCCGGCACGGAGGTATCGGGCTACAGTTACGCGCGGGAGGGTACTTCTGCCGCCGGGAACTGCGTGTTCGTTCGATCCGCGGCCGGCATCGAGTGTATCGGCTTCGCCGAAGAGGAAGATGCGGTGAGCGAGGAGACTAATTCTGCGCCAGCAAATGTCAAGCCCGGGGAGAAGATAGCCGGGTACCGGCTGGAGGAGCAGATCGGCCAGGGGGGCATGGCCGTGGTGTATCGCGCCTACGACGAGCGGCTTGACCGTCGCGTGGCGCTGAAGGTGCTCGCCCCTGGGCTGGCCTCAGACACCGCGTTCCGCACCAGGTTCATCAGGGAGTCGCACGCGGCCGCGGCCGTCGACCACCCCAACATCATCCCGGTCTATGACGCCGGGGATTCCGGCGGCTTCCTCTACATCGCCATGCGCTACGTGTCCGGCGGTGACGTCCGGTCGCTGTTGTCGTCCGGGCAGGTGCTCGCGCCCGCCAGGGTCTGGAACATCATCAGCCAGGTCGCGTCCGCGCTCGACGCCGCCCACGCGAACGACCTGATCCACCGCGATGTCAAGCCGGCCAACATACTGCTCGACACCAGCAGCAAGACCGGCGGCTCCCGCGCCCAGTCCGGTGAGCAGACCGAGCACGTGTACCTGTCCGACTTCGGCATCAGCAAGCAGACGCTGGCGAGCCACCTGACCTCGACCGGCCAGTTCGTCGGCACGCTCGACTACATCGCCCCAGAGACGATCGAAGGCCGCGCGATCGACGGCAGCGTCGACCAGTACTCGCTCGCGTGCGCGGCCTACGAACTGCTCACTGGTGAGCCGCCCTTCCGGCGTGATCTGGGCCTCGCGCTGATCAACGCCCACCTGTCCGCCCCGGCGCCATCGGCCGTGACCAAGCGGCCCGACCTGCCCGCCGTGGTCGACCTGGTGCTAGCGAAGGCGATGGCCAAGTCGGCGGCGGAACGGTACCCGTCCTGCGTCGAGTTCGCGACCGACCTCGGCAAGGCGCTCGGCGTAGTGCCGGGCACCCCGTCGGTGGCCCCCGTGCCGGCGCCGCCGACCGCGATCGCGGGCGGCGACCGACCCAAGCATCCGCCGACCGAACTGGCCAGCCCGATCACCGCCGCCGAGGTGGCCGCCGGGGCGGCCGCCGCGGCGGCCGCGGGCGCGCAGCCTCCCCCGGCGATGCCCGTCGTCGGCCAGCCCGCCGCCGCTGGCACCGGAGCGCCGCCGACCCCGTCACCCCAGTGGCCGGCCGGCAAGCCAGGCGACTTCAACATGGCGACCCAGTACGCGCCGCAGCCGGACTCAGGCCCGCACGGGCCGGGCGGGCAGGGCGGAATGGGCGGGCAGACGCCGCCGCCGCAGCCACAGCCGCAGCCGGGCACCTGGCAGGCGACCGGCCAGCAGCCGCCGGGCGCCGGGTACAACCAGTACCCGCCCCAGTACCAGCAGCCGTACCAGACCGGCCCGGTCGGCCCGCCGTACCAGACCGGCCCGGTCGGCCCGCCAATCCAGGGCTGGCAGGGCGGCGGTTACCCGCCGACCGGGCCGGTCGGCCCGACCGGCCCCAACTGGCCGCAACAGCCGGCCCCGCCGGCCAAGCGGTCCAAGGGCGTCCTGATTGGCGCGGTGGTCGCCACCCTGGCCATCGCGATCGCGGCGATCGCGGTCGTCTACTTCGTCGTGGTGCCACACAACAAGCACAACTCCGCCAACGGCGGCAACAACAGCAGTTCGAGCGCTCCCGCTAGCAGTTCCTCGAGTTCAAGCTCATCGTCATCGTCGTCTAGCGCCCCGGTCGCGCCGACGGCTAGCAGCGAGGCGACCGCGGTCAACAACTTGCTCAGCACGAGCGCGACCAGCCGCCAGCAGTGGGACAGCAATACCCTGGTCTCCGACGTCGGCAATTGCGTCAACATCGATTCCGACGTCAATCAGATCAGCGATATCGCCCACGAGCGGATGAGCGAGCTCAATCAGGCGGACGACCTGCAGACCGACGCGATACCTAATGGCGGCACGCTGAAGAGCGAGCTGATGACCGCCTTGCAGATCTCGCTGAGCATCGACAATGACTACCTGGCCTGGGCACAGCAGCAGCAAAGCTCAGGCTGCTCGGTCGGTACCGACTCCTCGTACTACGACGAAGCGAGCGACATGGACAACCAGGCGACCAATGACAAGCAGGACTTCGTCGATACCTGGAACCCGATCGCGCAGACGTACAACCTCGAGCAGTTCAGTGCTGGTCAGATCTAGGCCGGTCAGATCTAGGCCGACCGGCCAGATCTAGGCCGATCCACCGCGTCGGCTGTGATCTCCCGGCGGAGCCGGGAGATCACAGCCGTTCGTATACCTGCGCTGAGATGTGCTCGATGGCGTCGATGCCGGCTTGCTCGGTCGGGCCGCCCTGGGTGAGGACCGCGAGCACGTAGTCGCGGCCGTTTCCGTGGATCCAGCCGATGCTGTTCACTTGCCAGTTGGAGCCGGCGCCCGCCAGGTCGAGCGGCAGCCACCCGTTCTTCAGCGCCACCGTCACCCCGGCCGGAACGCCGCCATTGACGCCCCAGTCCTGATCGGCCTCGATGCTCTCCATGAGGCTCTGCGCGTAGGACTGGTCCGCCGTCGTCAGCAGACTGTTCGGGAAGACGAAGTCCTTCACGAGGCTGACCTGGTCAAGCGCGGTCGTGGTGGTCCAGCCCCAGCCGGGCAGGTCGTCCGAGCCTGGGATCCACTGCAGCGTCGATGCGGTGGTGCCGGTCATCCCGACCTCATCGTCGAACCGCTGGATCGCGCTCGGGCCGCCCGCATCCCACCACAGCGACGTCGCCGAGTCGTTGTCGCTGTTCTCGATCATCGTGTGCATCAGCGAGTTCTCGTCGGTCGACAGCGGGTCGCCGGCCGCATTGACCTTCTTCAGCACCGCGCCCATGATCTCGACCTTCACGATGCTGGCGGTGTGCTCGGGCACGCCAGGATTGGGGTCGAGCAGCCAGGTGCGCCCGGTGCGGGCGTCGTAGACGGCCGCGGTGATGTGGTAGGGCGTGGCGGCGACGAAGCTGGCCAGGCCGGCGAACGGGGACTTGAGCTTCGGCTTGGGCTGGCTGGGCTTGGTGGAACCTGACCCGCCCGGAGCGGACGATCCAGGCGATGGATCGGTGGCGCGGGTGGTGACCTTGGCGGTCGGGCCCGGCTTGCTCGCTCCGGAACTCGGCACGCCGGCGCAGCCGACCACGACGGCGGCGAACGCGGACAACGCGATCAGTGAGTAGGTTCGCCGGGGAGGGCGGCGCATGGCTCGATTCACCTGGATCCTAGGAGGTCTTTTTTGCATAGATCCTACTTGTGACAAGCGGCCCCACGGCGGATCCGTCGTTATCGCTGACCGCGTCTAGCTGGGGACTTGGCTCCATCGGTCAGCCCGCCGGGCCGGGAGCGGGCCAGCGGCCGGTGAGGAACCTGACGATCGCGCCGAGCAGTGCCGCCGCGATCTCCTGCTGGACCTTCGGCGTAGTGAGGAGCGCGGCGTCCTGCACGTTCGGCATGTTGCCGCATTCGATCAGCACCTTGGGGACCGTGGTCAGGTTCAGGCCGGCCAGGTCGTTGCGGAAGATGTAGCCGTCGTGGCCGTAGTAGTCGGCCGGCCGCATCGGAGTGTCGGCGAGGAAGGCGGCGTGCACGTAGCTGCCGAACCGCAGCGACGGCGCGATGACCTTGTCGTTGGGCCCGTCGGCGACGGGCTCGAGCACGGTGAAGCCGCGGCCCCAGGTCGGGCCGCCGTCGGCGTGGATGTCGATCGCGACGTTGACGTGGGCGCGGTTGAGCACGAACGAGCGGGTGTTGACGCACGGGCCGATGCCGTGGTTGTTATGCCGGGTGAGCACGACCTTCGCGCCGTCCTTGCGCAGGTCGGCGGACAGGTAAGTGGCGACGTTCCAGTTGAACTGGGCCTCGGTGTAGCCGCTGGCGGTCTGGGTGCCGGTGGTGTTGCAGTTCTCCAGCTCCCGGCCGTTCCAGATCTGGCGATTGAGGTAGGCGGGGTCGGTGTAGTTCAGGCCGTTGTGGCCGGGGTCGATGCCGACGATCTTGCCGGCCAGCGGCAGGCCGGCTGAGCCTGACGCCGACGAGGTTGGCGCGGGGGTTCCTGATCCGCCGGTTCCTGGCGTATCGGTAGCCGACGAGCGCGGCACCGGGCGGGCGGTGGAGGTCGCGGGGGCGGTGGTGCCGGTCGTGGCCGACGGCGAGCCTTGGCCGGCCGAGGCGCAGCCGGCGAGCAGCGATCCGGCGAGCAGAAGCGTCGCTGTGGTCACCATCCGGGCTGGGCGCCACCCGGCAAGCACGCCTTTGATGTTGACCACCTTTTGATCACGCTTTCCTCGTCCCGCGCTGGCGCGGGCCGTCCCGATCCGGCTATCGCGGCCGCTCGCTCACGCCACGATCGCCGGTCAGTGCCCCACCAGTCAGGGCCCCACCAGTCAGTGCCCCACCAAGAAGCGAATGATGGCCTGAGCGAGCGCGTAGGCGATCTCCCGCTGCACGTGCACCGAGGTCAGCAACTTGGCGTCGGCGCTGTTCCTCATATTGCCGCATTCGATGAGGACTTTCGGCATCGTCGTGAGATTCAGCCCGGCAAGGTCGTTGCGGAAGATGTAGCCATCATGGCCGTAATAGTCGCTGACCATCATCGGCGTGTCCTTGGTGAACGCCTGGTGCACGTCCTTGCCGAAGCGGATCGACGACTTGATCACCTTGTCGTTCGGGCCGTCGGCGACCGGCTCGAGCACGGTGAAGCCACGTCCGCTGGCCGGGCCGCCGTCGGCGTGGATGTCGATCGAGACGTTGGCGTGCGCCCGGTCGAGTATCCGGGCCCTGGTGTTCACGCACGGGCCGATGCCGTCGTTGCTCTTGCGGGTCATGACGACCTTGGCGCCGTCCTTGCGCAGGATCTTGGCGAGTTCACTGGCGACGAGCCAGTTGAACTTAGCCTCGGTGTAGCCGCCGTCGGTCTCGGTGCCAGTGGTGTCGCAGTCCTCCCACTCCCGGCCATTCCAGATCTGGTGGTTGAGGAAGGCCGGGTCGGTGTAGTTCTTGCCGTTGTGGCCGGGGTCGATGCCGACGATCTTGCCTGCCAGCAGCTTGTGCGTCTTAGCCGCGGTGTTCGCTCGGGTGGCTGCGTGGGCTGGGGCGGCGGTCGCGGCCGCTGAGGTCGCCAGACCGAGCGCCGTCACGGCGAGGAGCCCGGCACCGGCCAGGCCCACCCGGATACCCGCAGATCGTTGCGACACGACTTCTCCTTCCCAGCACCAGACAAACCCCTAGGAGCATAGTGACCGCCAGCCCGCCCCGCCCCGAAATCCTTAGCCGACTACGCCGCGGCCGGAGATGAGGGACTCGGCGATGACGGTGCGCAGGATGTCGTTGGTGCCTTCGCCGATGACCATGAGCGGGGCGTCACGGTAGAGGCGCTCGACGGTGAACTCCTTGGAGTAGCCGTAGCCGCCGTGCACCTGCATGGCGGTGAACGCGCACTCCTGCGCGACCTCGGAGGCGTAGACCTTGGCCAGGCCTGATTCCAGGTCGGCTCGCTGGCCGGCGTCGGCGCGGGACGCCGCCCAGTAGGTCAGCAGCCGCGCCGCCTGCAGCTTCATCGCCATGTCGGCCAGCTTGAGCTGCACGGCCTGGAAGCCGGAGATCTTCTGGCCGAAGGCCTCGCGCTGGCCCGCATAACGAAGAGCCTGGTCGTAGGCCTCCTGGGCGACCCCGACGGCTCGCGCGGCGATGTTGATCCGGCCCTTCTCCAGCGCCGCCAGCACCTGCTGGAGACCCCGGCCCTCGGAGCCGCCGAGGAGGTTCCCGGCCGGCACCACGACATCGTCGAGCACGATCTCGCATGTCTCAGGGCCGCGGTAACCGAGCTTGGGCAGGTCCCTGACGACCTCGAAGCCAGGCGTGGCCGGATCGACGAGCAGCACCGACATGCCCTTGTGAGCGGGGCGGGCCGACGGGTCGGTCTTGACCAGCAACGGGAGCGGGTCGGCGTGCCTGGCGTTGGTGATCCAGGTCTTGCGGCCGTTGACGACGTAGCTGTCGCCGTCCAGCCGGGCGGTCGTGGCGATGCCCTGCAGATCACTGCCAGCGCCCGGTTCGGTCAGCCCGATGCCGGTCCGGCGCTCGCCGGACGCCAGTGCGGGCAGGAGCGCGTCCTTCTGCTCCTGCGTGCCGAACCTGGCGATCATCCAGCACGACAGCGAGTGACTGCCGATGATCCCGGCGACGCCCATCCAGCCCCGCGAGATCTCCTCGAACACGACCGCGAGCGAGACCATGTCGGCCGCGATGCCGCCGTACTCCTCGGGCACCAGCAGTCCGAACAGCCCCATCTGGGCCATGGTCGCGACGATCTCGTCCGGATACTGGCCCGAGGCCTCGAACTCCCTGGCCACTGGCCTGATCTCGGCGGCTACGAAAGACCTGATGGTGTCGCGCAGCAGCCGCTGCTCGTCAGAAAGCTCGAAGTCCACCATCGCTCCTTAGGACAGGATTCGCCGCTCAGGACAGGACACGCCGCCTGAAGTTTCGCAAACCTATCGATAGGAACACCACACCGAACCCGATCACGGCCGGATAGATCACGTAAAGATGCATGTGCGGCGCGGTCGTGAAGGCGGCTCGCATACCCTCGTTGACGTAGATGAGCGGGTTGATCAGCACGATCGTCTGCAGCCAGTGCCAGCCGTCGACGGTGACCGGAGCGAGCTTGGTCCAGCCGTAGTAGGTGCCGCCGAGGAACGTGATCGGCAAGATGATGAAGCCGAACATGAGCCCGATGTTCCTCGGCTCGAAACTTGTGCCGAGCACGAGCCCGAGGCCAGCCATCGCGACGCTGGCGAGCGGAACGAACGTGATGATCAGCAGCCAGTGCAGCGTCAGGTGAGCGTGCACGCCGGGCGCGTGCACCACCGAGGCGATCGGCAGCACGATGATCGCCGACAAGATGCCCTGGGCCGCGCCCGACAGCACCTTCGCGATGGCGACCAGCCAGATCGGGCAGGGCGCCTGCACCCGGTCCTCGATCTCGCGGGTGAACCCGAACTCCTGGGCCATGTTCAGCGCGATCGACTGGACTCCCTGGAACATGACCGAGATCCCGACCACGCCGGGCACCAGGATCGTCGCGAAGGCGGATTCCTGCGCCGAGCCGTGCCCGCCGATGCCCTGGCCGATCTCCGGGAAGACGTACAGGAAGACAAAGCAAAGCAAGACCGGCTGGATCAGGGTCCGGACCGCGAACTCCCACCAGTGCTTGCGCAAGACCACCAGGTCACGAAGCATCAGCGCGCCGAGCGCGGTCCAGCTCGCGGCGACGACCGAGCGGGTCGGCCCGCCCCCGATCCTGGTGGTGGCCGGAGGCTGGGTCGGGGTGGTCTGCGAGGTCGCGGGCGCCGCCATCAGTCCCTGAGCTCCTTGCCGGTGAGGTTGATGAAGACCGTCTCCAGGCTGGGCTCGGAGATGGACAGGTCGACGAGGTCGAAGCCGCCTTGCTCGGCGGCCAGCACGATCCTTGGCACCAGCCGGTCGCTGCCCTGCAGGTGCAGCTGGACCGTGCTGTCGGTGACCCTGGTTCGGGTCACGCCCTCGACCTCGCGGCTAAGCAGCTCGGCGAGCTGGGCGGGATCGCCGGTCGTCTTCACCGTGACGATCGTGTCGGCGCCGATGCTTTGCTTCAGCTCGGCCGGGGTATCCAGCGCGAGGATCTTGCCGTGGTCCATGATCGCCACGCGCTCGCAGAGCTGGTCGGCTTCCTCCATGTAGTGCGTGGTCAGCAGGATCGTCTGGCCCGCGCGGTGCAGTTCGCCGAGCAGGTCCCACAGCGCTAGCCGGCTCTGCGGGTCGAGCCCGGCCGTCGGCTCATCGAGGAAGAGCACCGAAGGCCGGTGAAAGATCGCCCGGGCGACCATGAGCCGCTGGGCCATGCCACCCGAGAGCGCGTACACCGAGGCCTTGGCCCACTTCGCCAGCTGGAACTGCTCGAGCAACTGGTCGGCGATCCGGCGCGACTCCTTGGCCCCGATGCCGAATAGCCGCCCGTGGAAGTACAGGTTCTCCCAGACGGTGAGCTGCCGGTCCAGCGTGTTCTGCTGGGACACGATGCCGCTCAGCTGCTTGGCCAGGGCCGGATGGGCGGCGACGTCGACCCCGCCGATGAAGGCCAGGCCCGAGGTCGGCACGACCCGCGTGGTCAGCATCCCCGCGGTCGTCGTCTTGCCGGCCCCGTTCGGGCCGAGCAGCCCGAAGATCTCCCCCGCCTTGACGTCGAGGTCGAGCCCGTCAACGGCGGCGAAGTCCATGCCCGGGTACACCTTCGTCAGGCCCTCGGTATGGATCGCCACGCCCGACGGCCCGTCAGCCAGGCCGGTCTCGCTTGGTCGCGCATGCTCGATAGTCATCAGCTCGAATCCTAGCCCTGCCCGCCCGTGGCCGATCCGGCCGAGTAGGCGGCGCGATCCGGGGATTCGGTCAGCCGGGCAGGTAGCTTAATTGCATGGATGAGAACCGCTGCCTGCGCGTGATGGACGCTCTGCGGGACCGTGGCATCGACGCGCACGTCGCCACGCTAGGTGTCGGGTCGTACGCCGTCCGGGTCAGGATCGGTGATGGCCGCGAGGCGATCTGGGGCAGCGAAGGCACGTCGAGCCTCGAAGCCGAGGTACTGCTCGACGGCGACCTTGTGGGCTTCATCTCCGAGATCCCCGGCTCGGCCGACTTCGACGAGGCCCAGATCGTCGACGCGATCGCCCGCGCCGACTACGACGAGCCCGAAGGCCACGAGCGCACCGAGGCCCCGCCACCTGCCCCGGCCCTGCCCAGGGAAGGCGGCGTCTTCCGCCGCTTCCTCGGCGGCTTCCGCGAAGACACGAAGTAACTACCGCCCTTCGGCCGAGGCGAACTGGTGCACCCGGCCCGAGCAGCCCGGCCTGCGCACCACCCGACCGGGCATCCCCGGCCTGCGCACGACAGGACCGCGCAGCTTCTGCCCAGGCCACCGGCGGCCCGGGCCGACGCGATCTGCACGCCCTGGGGCCCGCGCGCCGTCAGCCCCAAGCGGGGACCAGCTTCGGAGCCTGAGCATTAAGGGAGTTTTCGACCCTTCGCGAATTTCGCGGCATATCTTGTAAACGATCTTGAGAGTATTCCGGAGCGCGGCCAAGATCTTGTTATTCCTCCGGAATATGGACCGGTCAAAATAACATGATCTTGGCGTCGGATCCGCGAGCTGCTTTGGGCCTTCGCCTGCAAACGATTGCGACCCGCTGTCGGAGCCGAGTCCGAGTCGAGGTGGCCTGGGGTGGGCGGACCGGGCTGAAGTACCTCAGCGTCCACTACTGGACGTAACTGGCTGAGTGCTTCAGGTAGCCAAACATTCACTGACGGCGACCACCGGGGCTCGGTAGTGGCGGAGACCAGTTCGGTGCGTGGCTGACAACTAGCCTTCCGAGTCGCCGGGCCGTAACGGTAACAAGTTTGGTGGCCCCGCCAGCTTTGCATTCGATCGGTCGGGCTCACCGCGCTCTTTTGCCCGGTTTGCCGGTTTCGAGCCACCCGAACGGATGAAGAGATGACGGCACTGAACGACTTATCATTCGCTCGGGCGGCTAGGCCTTTCGCTCGGGCGGCTAGGCCTTTCGGCCTTTCGGGCGGGCCGGGCTGAAGCGTGCGGCCAGGCAATCAGTACTATGATCAACTAAAGATGATCATAGTACTATGTTCCGAGCTGATAATCAGGACGAACCACGCATCGCTCGGGCTATTCCCGTAGGAACCTCGTACTAACTTGGGCATCGAGTGCGACTTAGTACAATCGCCTCCCGCGCCGTCCATCCGATCTTCCGAGATCAAGAAATGGTCGTCCGCCGGAGGGTTCGGAGCATGGTGACACTGAGCATTACCAGGGCGACCTCGACGAGGAGTGAGAGGGTACCGACCCAATAACCCCAGTTTCCGACGTCGCCGGGATCGCCGGGCAGCCCGATCGTGCGGGAGGCGATGTAGGCGATGAAGGGTCCGGCACCCAGCAGTATGCCTGTGGCCCACCTCAGCCACACCGGGCCGATAAGAAAGCGCTGCGGCACGAGCAGCGCTAGCGCGGTAAGAATGCCCCCGACCTCAACCAGCCGGTAGCTCCAGCCGATCCAGTCTGGCGTGGCGAGAGCCGTGATGCCGCCCTGGTCAGCGACATGTACGGTCGCCACCGCCAGCGCGAGCATCGCGCCGACGATCCGGATGGTGAGATCGGGGGCGGTGGCGTGCGTTCCGCCCGTACGTGACCGCAGCGGGCTCGCGTTTTGCCGGGCCGCTTTCACCTGGTTCTGCAGGGATATCGCCTGGTCCGTCACGGCTGCCCCTCCCATCTGCACCGCCGGTCGGTGCATCCGAACCAAGCACGACGACTCGCCGGACGCCGGTTCAGCGACACGCCGGTTACTGACTGTGAGTAACGCCACATGAACCGTTACAGCCAGTCAGCCGTTCTTAGGCCTCCCATCTGATCACCGCGGACACCGCCGGACACCGCGCGGACACCGCGGACACCGCGGACGCGGCCGGCTAGCGCGGCGTGGCCTGGGCGGCAGCGGTGGCCGACTGGCTGGCACCGGAGTGCGCCCACGGCTGGGTAAACCCGACCGGGTCGCGATCGGTATAGGGCGCGACCCGGACGAACAGTCCCGGCGCGGGCGACTCGATCATCAGGCCACCGCCGATCACGATGCCGACGTGGCCAGGCGAGGTCTGCGTGCCGTCGGCACCCGCGAAGAACACCAGGTCACCCGGCTCCACTTCGCTCGCGGGCACGCGCGGCCCCCAGATCCACTGCTCCTGCGAGGTCCGCGGGATGTAGACGCCAGCCGACCGGTACGCCATCATGACCAGGCCCGAGCAGTCGAAGGAGTCGGGTCCGGTCCCGCCCCACTGGTACGGCTTGCCCAGCTGGGCCTCGGCGTAGGCGATGGCGGTGGCGGCCGCGTTGCTGCTCGCCACCCCCACGCCGGGCAGGCAGGTCGGCGCGTCGTCGACGGTGACCGGGCTGACCGAGTAACCGCCCTTGGAGTACTGCGAGGCCCAGCCGAGCACGGACTGGACGTAGGACTCCAGGTGGTTGTAGGCGAAGATCGCGTTCGAGGCGTTGTCGAGTACGCCGTTCTCCAGCAGGTACTTCGCCGCGCCGGCGATCGCGTCGGCCGGAGTGTACACGTCGGCGATGCCGTCACCGTTCTCGTCGGTCGCGACGCCGTCGACCTGCTCGCTGGCCGGATGGATCGGCGCGCCGCCCCAGGTGTCGCCGGCCGCGCCGCCGATGCCGATCTGCATCGGGCCGGCCGCGCCGAACCCGTTCTGGCCGCTGTTCACGCCGGGCAGCGTGGTCTGGCCGTCGTCGCTCTCCACCTTGGCAATGCCGGCCAGGATCACCCAGGGCACGTGATACTGCGCCCCGACCTTCTTGAACCAGAACAGGTAGTTGGAGGGAATCGAGTTCTGCGCGGTCGAACTCGGCGGCGGCTGGTTGCCGCCGCCATTCCCGGCCGAAGAGCAGGCGTTGCTGGTCGAGTAGAGCAGGCCTCCGGCCGCGAAAAGCAGCATCGGCGCCGCGACCACGGCGGCGACCAGCAACACGATCACGGCGCCCACGCCGAACGCGGCCGGCTTAGCCAGGCCAATCGACAGCCGCATCACTCGTCGCCGTCCGACCCGGGCTCGATGGTGCTGACCTGCCAGTTCGCTCCGCTCCCGGTCACGGTGATCGCCCAGCCAGCCGTCTGCGTGCTGGTGCCCTTGGTGCTGGAGATCCGCTCGGTCAGGTTGACGACGAAGGTGATGCTGGACGGTCCGAAGGCCCGCAACGAGGTGATCACGCCCGACCCGGTGTACACCTGCTTGGTCGCGTCCCGGCTCGCGACCACCCCCGGCGTGGCGTATGCCCGGCCGATGAGAATGGCGAGTTGCTCGGTGACGATCGACTTCATCGGCGCAAGATAGCCATTAACGCCCTCGCGGTAGGAGAACGTGCCGTAGTCAGCGGCGAACCTGGTCGTGACCTGGGCGGCGCTCGCCAGGGCCGACTGCGTGAACGGCAGCCAGGCGTAGATATCGGGCGCCTTGCCCGGCGCGGACGCGGTCGTCGGCGGCGCCGACGGTGGCGCCGACGGCGGGGCGCTGCCCCCCGAACCCGATGACCGGGGCGAGGTCGTCGCCTTCGGCGCCGGCCGGCTCGCCGCCGACGCGCCATCGGACTTGGGCAAGAACAGGTACACCCCGAGGCCGCCGAGAACAAGGACGATGATCGCGAAGGTGATCAGCCGCTGGGCAGGCGTGAGCTCCATCGCGATCAGCTACCTTCTGCGTCGAAGCGGCCGGAGCCAGAAGGGAGACGACTGGCTCTGCTCGCCTGCCTGCCCCGGTCCCCCGGCGCTCATGCCGTTGCCATTGGCAGGGAACCCGCCGCCGCGTCCTGGCCCCTGGCCCGGCGCAGACGGAGGCGGAGGCGCCGACGGAGGCGGAGGCTGCCGCCGGGATCCGAGCGACCAGAACGGGCTGCCGCCGGCCCTCGGCGGCGCGGCCGATCCTGACTGTCCCGACCAGCGCGACGAGCCCCCGGACCGCGGTGGCGGGGCCGAGCGCGGGGCGGGCGACCGCGGTGGCGCCGCCGACCGCTGCCGGGACGTGGGCGCCGACGCGGGCCGGGCGGACGGGCGTTGCGCCCGCGCGGCGTCGCCGCCGGTCCAACCAGAACCGCCCGATGATGCCGCCGGCCTGGCGGCCCCGCCGCCGCCCGCGACCGGGCCGGTCCCGCCCGCCGAGCCGTTGGCCGAGCCGCTGCCTGGCCACCGCTGGCCTGGGGCGCCGCCCAGGTGGGGCAGCGCAGGCGCGGGGCCACTGGACGAGGACGCTGAGCCGCTGACCCGCGCGGGTGGCGCAGCCCCGGCCCGGCCGGGGGAGCCGCCATTCGCACCCGTCGTGCCGCTGCCGTTCGTCCAGCTCGCAGGCGTGGCCTGGCTGGCAGGCAACCGCAGCGGAGGTGCCTGGTCGCCGGCCGCGCTGCCCGCCGAGGCACCACGAGACCGCGCCCTGGCCGCGGCGCCCGCCTGGGCCGCGGCGCCGGCCGCGGCCGGATCGCCCGAGCCCGCGCCCCCGGCACCGGCCGCCGCCGGATCGCCAGCATCCGCACCGCCCGGCTGGACCCCGGCCGCCACCGAGCTCGCGAGGCCAGCTGTTCCTACCGCCGTCGCGGCCCCGATGGCAAGCCCGGCCGCCTGGGCCGGGTTGTGCCGCGCCCACCGGGCGGCCCGGTAGGCGGCGAAGCCTGGCACGGCCAGGGTCGCCGCGTCCCTGGTATTGGCGCGAGCCGTAGCCGCCGCCCGGCTCAGGTCGGCGTCGGCGCGGTCGCTGGCGCCGATCGCGCTGTAGCCGACCGAGGCGAACAAGTGCTGGAACGGCTTGCGGTAGATGAACACCGCCACCGTCACCAGCGTGATCATCAGGATCTTCAATGCCCACGGCAGCGCAGCATCCGAGGTACCCATGATCAGCGCATAGCAGTAGAGCAGCACGCTCAGCGCGAGCGCCACCGCCGCCTGCTTCAGCAAGACCCCGACCAGCATCTCGAACCAGCGCACCGCGACGACCCGCCCGAATCCAGGATGGGTTCCGATCAGCAGGAAGAACGGGCCGACAATAAGCAGCAGCAAGAACCCGAGCTTGAGCAAGATCAAAGTCACCGAGATCAGCAAAATAAGCACGCCGGCCACGAGCGCGGCCAGCAAAGCCATGAAGGCGATCTCCAGCCTCGTGGTCCACTCCTTGCCCTGGAACAGCGGATAGACGGCCGGATCAGCGGTCTGCATGGTCTGCGCGATCCCGACGTAGGTCGCCTGCTTCGCGTTGATCAGCGCGGTCGTCGGCTGCTCGTTGACCGCGATCGCCTGGGACCACAGCAGGGACCGCGCGTACTTGTTCACGACCGTTTGCGGCTTGCCCTTGGCCGCGAACGTCGTCGTGCCGAACTCGCCGTCCAGCCACGGCTTGCAGACCAGCACGGTCCACAGTTCGTTGGCGTTCTGGTCGACGACGGTGCGACCAGAGGTATAGCTGTAGCTGGCCGGGTTGATCTGCGGATCCTTGCCGGTGACCGGCACGCAAGTCGCCTGACCGGGGCTCGGCAGGTGCGCGAAGGCGGTGTTGAGCGTCGTGCTGATCCCATCCGACACGTCCTTGCCCAGGCCGGTGAAGTCGGCCGGCCGGCCGATCAGCCAGATCGCGGCCGCGCACGCGACCACCATCCAGATCGTGCCCTCGATCGTCCTCGTGCCGCGCTTGCGGACCAGGCCCTGCCAGGCCAGCCAGATCGCGCCGAGTATGACCACGACCGCGACGTAGGGGAAGTAGATCGCGTTCCCGAGGCCGCTGATCAGGTGGTCGGTCACGTTCTGGAGCCAGGACAAGATGCCCGCGCCCGCGGCGGACTGGTACACCGTGATGGTGACCCGGTCGAGCGCCTTGGCGAAGTCGAAGATCATTCCGGCGACGTCGTTGCCGATCAGCGAGGTCATGTCCGAGCACTGCAGGTTCGTCGCGGCCCAGTACTGGCCGGCCATGCCGTATTCGTAGTAAGGCGTCGCCAGCGGCTTGCCTGGCGCGGCCGGCGGCCTGACCAGCGAGTCGATGCCCGCCGTGGCCGATTCGGGCTCGGGCACCGCCGGCTGGCAGAGGTTGTTGAGCACGCCGGTGATTCCGGACTTGCCGATCGAGCAGAACCCGAGCAGGCCGCCGATATCGCCGATGCCGGGCACCGAGCAGATCCCGCCCGCCGGGGCAGCAGGGACAGCCGGCGCGACCGGCCGCGCGGGCGTGACCTTGGCCAGCGTCCTTGCCGAGATGACGCCGGTCGTCTGATGGGAGCGAACGGCCCGAGCGGCGCCGACAGCGTGAGCTGCGCCGGTCGCATGACCGGACCCCACCGATTTCGGATAATCCGAAATCGAATAATCCGAAATCGGATTAGCGTCGATGGTCGTGGCGGCGGCGTGGCCAGGACCGGCGGGGAGAGCGGCTGCCGCCGCTCGGCTGCCGACGTGCGGGACGCAGCACAGGGCGATCACCGCGATCAGTGCGATAGCGAACTTCCTGGCCAGCCGCGGGACTTTGAGCATCGGGGGGCACTCCTGGGGGATTCAGTCGGCGGGGCCTACGGGGAAGGAGCCTGCGACGTACTGGCTTGCATCGGGCCGGCCTGGGTCGGGTACGACGGCGGATCCTTGAACTGGCGTTGGCCGCCTACCTCGGGAGGAAGGCCGTTGCCGCCGAGTCGGGCCGACGCGTGCGCGGCCGAGACCGCGCCCAGGCCCGGCACGCCTGGGGCCGTCACCGCTGGCCCGCTCCCTGGCGACCCGCTCCCAGGACCGCCTGCTGGTCCGGCGCCGTACGCCCCGCCCCCCGGCGGCGCGGCCGTCCCTGGCCCGCCCCTTGATGAGCCTTCGCCCGCCGGCCCAGGTGCCCCCCACCCCGGCCGGCCATTGGCCACCGACTCAACTCCGGACCTGCCCGCCAGCGGGGGCGGGACGGGTGCCATAGGTACCTCGCCCGAGTTCGCCCTCGTCGGGTTTGTATCGAGCCAGCGCCGCAACTCATCGGAGATCAGGTCCACCATGATCCGCCCGGCCCGACCGTCGAGGTCGCGGAAGATGCACTCGCCGTTGCCGAGGCTCCGCAACACCGCGTTGTGCTCCTCGGACGGGTCAAGGCCGAGCAGCGACATCACGCTGGCGACCTCGGCCCGCTCGCTCGACCGGAACGCGAACACCGCCGAGAGGCAGTTCGTCACCTGCTCGTTCAGCAGGTCGCCGGCGTTCTGCGAGACGAGGATGAGCGCGGTGTTGCGGGACCGGCCCATCCGCGACACCTCGGGGATCAGCTTGGCGCCCTGCGGGGTCGAGGTCACCGCCCACGCCTCGTCGAGCACGATCGCCTTCGGTATCCGCCGGTCCATGCCGTTAAGCAGCCGCCGGGCGAACTGCGACACCAGGTACAGCAAGGCGACCGAGAGCCGCTGCTCGTACGAGTAATCGTCGCGCTTCAGGCCGACCTCGGGAAGGGTAAGCCCCGCGAGCGTGAACACGGTGGTCCAGCCCTCGGCTTCGATCCGGTCGCCACCGGACGGCGAGAAGCAGAGCCTGGCCAGCCGCATCTCGGACATCGACCTCAGCACCGCGCCCAGGTTCTTCGACGCCGGATCGCTCGCCGCCTCAAGGAAGTCGACCACCTTGCCCAAGCTCGGCCGGTCGGCCGAGGAGACCGCGCCGACCGCCTGGATCATGGCGCTCTCGCGCTCCTCGCTCATGCCTGGCAACAGCAGCCTGAGCGTCTCGGCCGCCATCGTCCGGCGTTCGGCGAGGTCATCGCCGAACGAGAACGGGTCGAGCAGCCCGGCGGCCGCGCTGCCAAGCGGCAGCACCCGCGCCCGGCGGCCCCGGTGCGCCAGCAAGCGCACCAGCGACTCGGCGTCGCCCTTCGGGTCGATCACGGCGACGGTCACGCCCCGCAGCGCGAGCTGCAGGATGAGCAGCAACGCGAGCGTGGTCTTGCCGCCGCCAGGCTCCCCCGTGATAGCTACGGCCGTGGGCCGGTTGCGGGCCGCCGCGACGAGCGGATCGAAATGCACGACGGACCTGGCCCGGCCGATCGTCTCGCCGATGTAGGGACCGACCCAGCCGCCGTCGACCGCCCGGTCGCCGAGGTCGACGGTCGCCGTGGGCATCCCGCCGGCGATCGTGTACAGCGGCTGCCGCTGCAAGTACGAGTTGAGCCTGACCTTGTCCCCTGGCAGCGACTCGGACAGCAGGGAAAACTGGTCGCCGGTGGAGTTCACGACGTCGATGCCGATGTCGCGGTAGTGCTCGGTCACCGCCTCGGCCCGGCGCACGCACAGCTCGCGATCCGGCGCCGTGACCGCGAGCCGGTGCCAGCCGTACACGAACGGCAGGCGCTCCTTGGTGATGCCGTGCTCGAGCAGCCTGGCTGCCTCGATCTGCTCGGCCAGCGCTATCGGCAGGTCAGCCCCGGCCTCCCTGATGTGCGCGTCCATGTCCCTGGCGTGCGCCAGCCTGCGGCTGACGTCCTTGCTCGCCTTAGCCGGGGGAATCAGCCTCATCCGCAAGCTGGCCTCGACCGGGAACGGCAGCGAGTCGGCGTAATGCAGCCACGGCTCGCCCTCGGGGAAGTACATGACATCGGGAAAGCGAGTGAACGAAAGGAATGCCACGCACGATTCTCCGGACGGATGAATTATCCGCAAAACGGTCCGCCCGTTGTGGATCTCACCCTCGACCAGGGATTCGATCTCCCCGAAGCCCCACTTTCGCTTGCGCACGGCGGTCGCCGGCGGGTCGCCGAGCCCGGCGGTGAGCGCGTGCCTGAACAGCCAGGCGACGTCGTCAGCGCTGGCATGCCGGGCGGCCAGCGAACTGGCCCCGAGCGTGCGGCCGACCCGCTCGGCCTGCTCGGTCCACCGGGCGATCTCGGTGCCCGCGATCGCCGCGTCCTCGATGCCCATCGCCTGCTCGCCGGCCCGGTAGGCGTTCATGAACTGGGCGAGCACGCCGCCGGCCAGTTGCGCCCGCACGCCCCGCTGGCCGAGCCGGACGCCGAGGTAAACCTCCTTGGTCCAGAAGTCCTTCGCCCAGACCTGCCGGTACATCTCGTCCAGGTACGGCAGCCACCCAGGACCGCCATCCGAGGTCGCGTGCAGGCCGGTGGCCCACTGGGCGGCCGGATAGCTGCGGTGCGCGATCCGCAGGTGCACCTCGGCGTCGGCCATCCTGATCCCGGCGAGGGCGACCGTGAGGTTGGTCGCGAGGGCCTCGCGGGCCAGGCTGGTCATGAACTCGTACGAGATCGTCGGGATGCGGAAGTACGCCCAGGCGTGGGACTCGGTGAGCAGGATCCGGTCGTCGAAGTACCTGATGGAGAGCCGGCTGTGCTTAGTTCGCTGTGTCATGGCGTCGCCTCGCTCGGCCCGGCGCCGGTCGCTGTGCTTGCGGTGGTGTGGTCGAGTCCGCCGTGACTGTGCCCGCCGTGATCGTGGCCGATCAGCGCGGCCACGACCACGCCAGCCAGCGCCGTATAGGCACTCGCCGTGCCCTGGCCGAGCAAGCCAGCCCAGTGCTGGCCAACCCCGTGCTGGCCAACCCCCTGCTGGCCAGCGTGGGCGCCTGCGCCCGCCCCCGCCCTTTGCCTCATGGTCTGGCTCTTAAGCTGATCGTCCCAGGGGACGCGGACGATCGCGCGACACCGGCCGACGCATACGCGTTCGGCCTGCTCGACTTGCGGCAGGCTGCGGCGGCTGACCCCGTTCATGACCATGATCGAGTCGCCCGCCAGGTCGGCCTGCCCGTGGGCCTCAAGCCATTCGAAGGTCATCCCGATCGCCCGCGCGGCGGCCGCGCTGGCCGGAGCGACGAGCACGAGCACGTCGGCGACGGCGAGCAGTCGCGGCACGGCCGACGTGGAGGGATCAGCGAGCACGAGCTGGTGGTCGGCGCAGGCCTGCTCGAAGATGCTCGCCGCCGCGGCCGGGTCGGCCGCGGGGTCGGTGCCCGCGCTGCCGTCGGCAGGCTCGCCCCTGAGCACGGCCAGCCGGGACGGTCCGAGCGATCCGGCCTGGCTGAGCGCGGGGCGCAGCAAGGCTCGCCGGGCCAGCGAGTCAGCACCGGGGTTCAGGTCGAGCACGGCGACCGAGTCGGACCGCAAGCTGGCCAGCATCTCGCCGGTCAGCAACGTGGTGATCGTCTGCCCGGCGCCGACCGTGCAGCCGAGTACCACGACCCTGCGGTGGCCGGTGATCGGCAGCTGCGCCCTGGCGCGGTCGCGCTGGATCTGGTCAGGCTTGCCCGGCCGGTGCCCGCCCGGCACCACGGTGACCCGCCCGGTCCTGCCATCGCTCCGCCGGGCCGCCGGGCCAGCCAGCGCCTGCTCGACCGGCGGCGCCGCCGACTGCGGCGCCACCGCGTTGACCACGGTCACCACCGGGCGCTGCCCGGCCGCGCTGAGGTCGGTCCGCTCCGCCGCCACGGTACCGGTGGCTGCTGGCTCGCGAGCGCCTGAAGCGGCCGCACCCGGCCCGGCTTCCGCCGGCGCAGATCCGGCTGGTGCGGTTCCGGGCTGGCCAGCCTCGGCCGACGCAGGCCCGGACGGCCCCGCGCCGGCGGGCGGCGATCCGGGCTGCTCGGCCTCGGCAGGCGGAGATCCTGACGGCCCCGGCCCGGCCGATCCAGCGTCGGCTGGCCCGGCCGACTCGGCGACGGAGCGGGCCAGGGCCGACTCCAGCACTGACGACACGGCCGAGGCGGCTGGCCTTGGGCTCGGGGGGTGCGGCGACGCCGACGGCGGGTTGGCCGGCCGGGTCGGCGGCGCGGTCGGCGCGCGAGCCGGCCTCGGCGCGGGCACCCCAGCCCCGGCCGCCGCAACTGCCTCAGCCGACCCGGCGGCAGCAGCAGCACCAGCAGCAGCAGCAGCAGCAAACACGTTGGCCCCGGCGGCGACTCCGGGCCAGGGGGTCAGCGGGCTACGGTCCGGCGCCTGGCCACGGTCCGGTGCCTGGCCAGGGTTCGATGGCTGGCCGAGCGGGCGCGAGTAGCCCGGTGCGGGCGGCTGGCCGGCCGGCCGGCCAAGCGGCCTGGGATAGCCGTGCGGGCCGTGCTGCATCGCCGGAGCGGGCCGATGAGGCGCAGCGATCCCTGGTCCGGCCGGGCGTGGCACTGCGGCCTGGGCCGCCACCCTCGCCTGCGCTGGCATCCCGGCCTGCCCGGCCGCGGTCACGCGACCAGCGGCGGCGGCCGGAGCCGGCCTGGACGGAGCGGGAAGGCGGAGACGCCGGCGGGATTCCTCACTCCCCGCCGGCGGCTGCCCTGGCCGCGAGCCGGCCGCCGGACGAGCGAGCGCTCCCAGGCTGAGCCGACGCCTCGCGGGCTGGCTCGTGGCCTTGGCGAGCACCAGCGGCGGCAACCGCCACACCCGCCCGGTCACGACGATGACATCGCTTTCGGCCAGCGGCGCCATCCGGCACCACACCCGCGGCTCGGCGAGGTAGCGCACTTGCGATCCGATCAGCTCCGGCAGTCGCTTGCCTTCGAGTACCGGGCGCGTCACCAGCCAGGTAGCGAGACCGGGCGGCAGTATGTAGAGCCACACGAGCGTGTGGTTGAAGCTGAGGCCGAGCAAGGTGAGCAGCACCACGTACGGCACGGCAATGGCCGCGAACACGGTGACCTGGCCGATCGGAAGCGGCATGGGCAGCCGAAAGTCGTACAGCTTGTATAGCCGCTTCTCGATCCGCCAGATACTCGTGTAGGTGGGCAGATCCACCAGTGCGCGCTCCCTTCGACCACTTATGCGTGAATGCCAGATTTCACAGGCACACCATGGGACATCAACCGATCAGCCGTCAGTGAACGCCGAGCGCATGGGCGATGCCCATCGCGAGAGAACGAACAATCGTCGGCTCGTAGAAGATGACCGCGATCGCGACCGCTAGCACGAAGAATTGGACAAAGCGTATTATTTCCCGAGTAAACAGGAAGAATATCGCGACGATTCCCACAATCCCGAGGAACAGTGGCCCGAAGAGATCTTGCAGATACGTCACGAGGCCAGCGCTGCTGAGCGCGAGCGGGGTGGCCGTGGCCAGTAGGTGCGGCGACATCATTGCTCCGGGGTAGGTGAGCACGGGTTACTGAGGTCCTGCGCTAGCTGGCAGCCACTCATGACGACGGCCTTGGCAAGGCGGTCGAGGCCCCGATTGACACGACGTACCAATGACTGCCCTTCTCAAGGACGCTCATGGCGTACGTCATGTCGATCTGAGCCCGGCCCCCAGCCGACGAGGTCGGGCCGGCCGACGGAGTGCTGGCCGGTAGCCAGGCGACGGTGACCGTGACGTGCTTGACCGAGCCGGCCGTGACCGGAACGGTTACCTCCAGGATGCTACCGAACCCGACCTCATTGTTCAGGCCGGACAAGTGCACGCCAGGAGCGGCGAACTTGTCGATCTGCGCCGTGTCACTACCGGCGAACGCGCGGAAGAAGGCAGGAAGCTGAGCGGTGAGCTGCTTTCCGGCCGAAGCGTCAATGGCTGACTTAGCCGGGGCAGGCAAGATCAGCCCGGGCGGCGGCGGCAGGAAAGCGGGCTGGCCGGAAACGACGATCCCGCCAGCTGAGTAGTAGAGCGGAACCCCGATCTCGACCATGCGGCCATTGGCCAGGGCCAGCAGCTTCACCACGGCGCTGTGGGCGTTCTGCACCTCGACGCCCGCGACCTGCTCGGCCTGCACGGTCTGTGCGCCATTGCCATTCCAGCCAAGCTGGGGGTTCGTGCCCGCGGCCAGGAACGGCGCGAGCTCGCTCGCTCGTTGCGCCGCCGTGGCCGGGCTGAAGTTGAGGTACACCTGCCCGAATTCCAGCGCGAACGCGTCGCCGAGCGCGACCGGGAAGCCGTCGGGGTTCGGGCTGGCCGAGCCCTGCGCCTGGTTTCCGCCGTGATAGCTGGAGACGATCGCCACGATGCCCCGGTAGCCGATAAGCAACAGCACCACCCACACGATGGCGCGCATCACCCAGACAAGCCACCGGCCACCGGCACCCCGCCTCGCGGGGCGCTCTGGTTGCTCGGTCTCTTGCCCTGTCGCGTTCCCGGCGTCCTGCCCTGGCCACATGGCAGTGCCGGTTCCTCGCCCGGTTGTCATCTGTTGCTCGGCTGTCACCGTTCGCTCGGTCGTCACCGCGGCTTCGGACAACACGTCATTGCCCGTCACCATTACTTCTCCACCCGCTCTGCCACGCTGCAGGGACGGCAGGGCCGCACGGGGCTCCATTGCTCTCCTGGGGCACCATTCTGCGGCAATACGCCCAGCCTAAGGGCTCTTTGGTCGCTCCGACTCGCCGATGACCAGCGAATTGTCAAATCCGGTGATGTCGGCGCTGCGCCGAAGTCGTGCCGCTTGAGGCGAACTGACCTGCATTGACGGCTCCAGCCACGGTCAGGGCGAGCCTCGCGAGCGGCCTGCCGCGAGCCGCTCGCCACCCGGCTGCGTGGCCCGGCCGGCTGGCCGCCGGTGGTCACCTGACGCATTGGCCGCCCTTTCCACTGGGTGAGCAGGCCTGCGGGTCATCGCCCACGCTCGCGCCGCGATAACGCGGCCTACCTCGGGCCTACCTGGACATTCATCATTGAGGCAGCAGCGTGTGACAGTTTGTGTGACTCCGGCTAGCTTGGGCTCAGGCCTGCTCAGCGACGGTGACAAGGGCGATGGTCCAGGCGAGGACGAAGGCTTCCTCGCGCCAGGCGTCGTAGCGACCGCTGCGCCCGCCGTGCCCGGCGACCATCTCGGTCTTGAGCAGGAACGGTCCGCCCTTGGCGCTGGCCTGCAGCCTGGCGATCCACTTGGCCGGCTCGACGTACCTGACCCTGGTGTCGTTGAGGCTCGTCACGGCCAGGATCGGCGGGTAGGCGCGGTCAGCGGCCACGTTCTCGTACGGGCTATATGACTTCATGTAGTCATAGAAGGCCGGGTCGTGCAGCGGATCGCCCCACTCCTCCCACTCGGTGACGGTGAGCGGCAGCGACGGGTCAAGGATCGAGGTCAGCGCGTCGACGAACGGCACCTGAGCCGCGATCCCGCCGAAGGCGTCAGGCGCCAGGTTCGCGATCGCGCCCATCAGCAGCCCGCCCGCCGAGGCGCCGCGGGCGATCAGCCGGTCCGCGCTGGTCCAGCCGGTCGCGGCGAGATGCCGGGCGCAGGCGATGAAGTCGGTGAACGTGTTCTTCTTGTGCAGCAGCTTGCCGTCCTCGTACCAGCGCCGGCCAAGCTCCCCGCCGCCCCTGATGTGCGCGGTCGCGAACGTGAAGCCGCGGTCAAGCTGGGACAGCCTCGGGATCGAGAAGTAAGGGTCAGACGACGCCTCATAGCTGCCGTAGCCGTGCAGCATGAGCGGCGCCGTGCCATCGCGGCGCGTGCCCTTCTTGCGCACCAGCGAGATAGGGATCCGGGTGCCGTCGTCGGCAACCGCCCACTCCCTGAACTGCTCGTAGTCCGAGGGCCTGTACTCGCCCTCGTCCGGCAGCGCCAGCACCTGACGCTGCTTGAGCAAGATCAGCTCGCCGGTCACGGTGTCGCAGTCGTAGACCGAGTCCGGCGTCACCAGCGAGGTGTAGCCCATCCTGAACAGCGTCGAGGTGTACTCGGGGTTCGAGCCCGGCATCACCGTGTACACCGGCTCGTCGAAGGCCACCTCGCGATCGCTGCCATCGTTGCCCATGATCCGCAGCCCGGTGAGGCCGTCCTTGCGGTAGAACAGCACCAGGTGGCTGGCGAAGGCACCGACGTCAAGGAGCCTGGTGTCCTGCTGGTGCGGCACGAGCGGAGTCCAGGTCGCCGGGTCGGCCGGGGACGCGGTCGCCAGCTCGAAGTTCTCCGCCCCATCGTTGTGCAAGATCAGCAGCCGCTCCGCGCCATCGGGGGTGACCTGATGGTCGACGCTGTACTCGACGCCCTGGCGGCGCGGCACCACGACGCTGAACTCGCCGCCGGGCTCGTCGGCGTCGAGCAGCAGGACCTCGCTGGTCAGCTTGCTCGCGGTGGTGATCATGAGGTAGCGCTGGCTGCGGGTCAGGTCAACTTCAGCGAAGAAGCGCTCGTCGGCCTCGGTGAAGACGACCTCGTCCTGCCCGGCCGCGGTACCGATGACGTGGCGCCAGATCTTGTACGGCCGCCAGGCGTCATCGACCGTGACGTAGAACAGCGTCGAGCCATCACGGGACCAGGCGGCGCCGTAGTAGGTGTCGGGGATCTCGTCGGCCGCCAGCTCGCCGGTCACGAGATCCTTGATCCGCATGGTGAACCGCTCGTTGCCCAGGTAATCGGTCGAGTAGGCCAGCCGCTGGCCGTCGGGGCTCAGGCTATAGGCGCCGAGCGAGAAGAACTCGTGATCTCCGGCCAGCTCATTGCCGTCAAGCAGGACCTCCTCGCCGGGAAGCGGTGATCCGTCCTCGCTGATCGGCGGCCGCTCGCCCGGCTCGCCCACCGCGCGGCGGCACTGCACGCTGTACTGCTTGCCTTCAATCGTGCGCGTGTAGTACCACCAGCCGCCCTTGCGGACCGGCACGGTCAGGTCGGTCTCCTGGTTCCTGCCCTTGATCTCGGCGAAGATCTTCTCGCGCAGGTCCGCCTGACCAGCAGTCAACGCCTGCGTGTAGGCGTTCTGGGCCTCGAGGAACGCGATGGTGTCGGGATCTTCCTTGTCGGCCAGCCAGGCATACTCATCGACGAACGTGTCGCCGTGGTGTACTCGCGTGGTCGGGATCTGCTTCGCTGCAGGCTGCGCGGGCGCGATGGTCATGCCTGCGATTCTACGAAGGCCCCGCCGCTAGCGAGCGACGGCGACTGGGATTCGATATGTACCAGATCGGCGATATGTTGGCTGGCGATGTCAACGCGAGCCGAACCTGACAACCGGCGGCTCGGCAGCGAGTTCGCCAAGCTGTGGGCGGCAGGCACCGCGTCAGCCCTCGGCAGCGGCCTCGCCACGATCGCGGCCCCGCTCTTCATCGCGTCGCGGACCACTGATCCGCTGGTCGTGTCGGCCGGATTCGGGGCGGCCTGGCTGCCATGGCTGCTGTTCGCGCTGCCTGGCGGCGTTCTCGTCGACCGGGTTGACCGCCGCCGGCTCATGGTGATGATCGATGGCATCCGGGTCGTCTTCATGGCGGTGCTCGGCACCGCGATGCTGACCGGATGGGCGAATATTGGCCTCCTTTATGCAGTGCTTTTCTTGATCAACACCGGAGAGGTGCTGTTCAGGTCGGCGGCTCAGGCGATGGTGCCGGCGCTCGTGCCTAGGGAGCGACTCGAGCGGGCCAACGGCTGGCTCGCGGGCGGTACGACGCTCATGAGCGGGATCATCGCCGGGCCGTTCGCCGGGCTCCTGTTCGGGATCGCGGCCGCGCTGCCGTTCCTCGCCAACGCCGGCACCTACGCCGCCAGCGCCATCCTGATCGGCCTGGTCGCCGGCTCCTACCGGGCGCCGCGGGCGATCCCGGCTGAGGGCGGCAAGGACCTGGGAGAGGCGCCTGGCAGCGGCCGGTCGGTCTGGGCCGACTTGGTCGAGGGATTGCGCTGGCTGAGTCGGCAGCGGCTGCTCCGCACCATGGCCGTGCTGATCGGGCTGCTCAACGTCACGCTGACCGGCGCGACCGCGATCCTCGTGCTGCTTGCCAGGGAGCGCTTCGGCGTCGGCTCGGTCGGCTACGGGCTCCTGTTCACCTGCGAGGCCGTCGGCGCGATCCTGGGCTCGGCGATCGGCGACCGGCTGATCAAGTGGATCACCGCGACCTGGACGATCAGGATCGGCCTCCTCATCGAGGCCAGCCTGTACCTGGTGCTCGCGACGACGCGCAGCGCCTACGTCGCCGGGCTGGCGTTCTTCGTGTTCGGCATCCACGCGGCCTTGTGGACCATCGCGGCCAGCTCGCTGCGGCAGCGGCTGACCCCGCCCGAGATGCTCGGCCGGATCGGCAGCAGCAACCTGTTCATCGCGGCGGGCGGCAACTGCGTCGGCGCCCTGATGGCCGGGGCGATCGCCGGGCGGTTCGGGATTACCGCCCCGTACTGGCTGGGCCTGGCCGTGGCCATCGCCGTGTCCGCGAGCACCTGGCGCGTCTTCAACCGGGCCGCCGTCGCCGAGGCCTACGATCTCGCCGCGCCAGGGCCCGGCCGCGACAGCGAGGTGCGGCCAGGAGCATCATGATCGTCATGAGTGTCGACGGTGACGTACTCGTGGGCGGTTTTGTCGATCATCACACGCACTTGCTGAAGACGGCGGCCGGTCTTCCCTGGCCCTGGGAAGGCACGACCGTCCGCGACTTCCACGAGCGGGTCTGGCGCGACGGCAGCACCCCGATGGACATCCCCGATCCGGTCAGCGGCGACTCCCCCGGCGAACTGGCGGCCAGGCTGCGGGACGGCCTCGCGCAGGCCGCCGCCCTCGGCCTGGTCGAGGTCACCGAGATGGGCATGCGCGACTGGAGCTACACCGACGCCCTCGTCGTGGCCGAGCAGGCCGGCCCGCTGCCGCTCCGAGTGAAGATCTACCTGGCCAGCGGCTTGGCCGAGTCGGCTTCCCTGGCCGAGCTTGGGGCGCGCCGGGCCGACGCCGGTGCCTGGGTCAGGCTGGAAGGGATCAAGTTCTACGCCGATGGCTGGCTGGTGCCCCGCACCTGCGCCATGTGCCAGGACTTCGATGACACCGGACGCAACGGGCTGCTCTTCACCGACGCCGCCAAGCTGGCCCGCCGGATCGAGCCGTTCGCCGCGGCTGGCTGGCGGATCGCCACCCACGCCATTGGCGACCTCGGCGTCCAAACCGTGCTCGATGCCTACGAGCTCGTCTGGGGCCGGGATGCGGCGGCGATCGCCGCGGCCAGGCCGCGCGTCGAGCACGCCAGCCTGATGTCGGCCGACGCCATCGCCAGGATGGCCGAGCTAGGAGTCTGGGCTTGCATCCAGCCGTCGTTCCCCGTCACCGACGCCAGCCACGTCGCGCCGGCGCTGGGCGCTGACCGGGCCTTGCTCGCCTATCCATGGGCCGCGCTGGCCAAGCCGGGCACGCCCCTGCTGGTGGGCACGGACTATCCGATCGAGGTACTCGACCCGCTCGTCGGCCTGGCCCGGCTGGTGAACGGCCGCTCCGACCGGCCCGGCTTCGCCACCAGCGATACCGCGCCCGAGCACTCCCGGCTGCCGCTCGACCTAGCGCTGGCGCTCGCCTGCGATGAGTCCGCCGGGCGCACTTTGGTCTCGGCCGACCCGCGGGCCGTGACGGCGCCGGAACTCGACCAGCTCCGAGTCGTGGCGACGGAGCCGGTTCCGTTCTGACTACGGGCGCTTTGCTAGCTTCCGGCGTATGCGCAACGCCGAGTTCAACAACCCGCGCCTGGTCATGGTCTACGACGCGATGTGCCCGTGGTCGCGGGACGACGACTTCTTCGCCTCGGTAGTCAACGAGACCCCGGCCGCCGGGGTTCTTGACCTCGGCTGCGGCACCGGCCGCCTCGCGCTCGGCCTGGCCGCTTCGGGTCATCGGGTGACCGGAGTGGACCCGGCCGCGGCGTCGCTGGCCGCCGCTCGGGCCAAGCCTGGTGCCGCGGACGTGACCTGGCTCGAGGGCACCAGCGCGGTGCTGCCCGCCGCGGCTTTCGACGTCGCCGTCATGACCAGCCACGTCGCGCAGTTCTTCGTCGCGGCCGACGACTGGCGGCGCACTCTCGCCGACCTGCGGCGGGCCCTGGTACCTGGCGGCCGCCTGGCCTTCGACAGCCGCGACCCCGGCGCTCGCGGGTGGGAGCGCTGGAACCCGGCCGACTGGCGGCACCACCTCACGCTGCCCGACGGGAGCACGGTCACCGCCTGGATCGAGGTCACCGGGGTGCGCGGCTTCGATGTCGACTCCACGATCGTCTACGAGTTCGACGATGGCGTCACGCTGGAAAGCTCCACGACCCTGCGGTTCAGGCCCGAGGCCGAGCTCCGGGCCACGTTGGGGGACGCGGGCTTCTCGATCGACCACATCTACGGCGGCTGGAACCGCGAGCCCATCGGCGCCCCCGACGGCGAGCTCCTAGTCATCGCCCGCGCGCGGTTAGCGGTAGTTGATGAACTGCAGGGCTATGTCGAATTCCTTGCCCTTGAGCAAGGAAATGACATCCTGGAGCTCGTCCTTCTTCTTGGACGAGACTCGCAACTCGTCACCTTGCACCTGGGCGCGGACGCCCTTCGGGCCCTCGTCCCTGATGAGCTTGGAGATCTTCCGCGCGTCGTCCTGGGAGATGCCCTCCTTGAGGCCGACGGCGATCTTGTACTCCTTGCCGGATGGCTTGGCCTCGCCGGCGTCGAGAACCTTGAGCGAGACCGAGCGCTTGACCAGCTTCTCCTTGAAGACCTCAAGCACGGCCTGGGCTCTGGATTCGCTGTTGGCCCTGATCTCCACGGCTTCCTTGCCTGACCAGGCGATGGACGCGCCGACGCCACGGAAGTCGAACCTGGTGCCGATCTCCTTCGCGGTCTGATTCAGCGCGTTGTCGACCTCGCCACGGTTGATCTTCGACACCACGTCGAAGGAAGAGTCTCCAGCCATGACCCTTATCTTAGGCACCCACCGGGCCCGCGGCCGTCAGGTACGACATCCGGACAGGCCGCCCTTCTGACCCCGAAGCGTGGTATTTCTTCTTAGCCGAGCTAACGACGAGCAGGAGATTGAAGGATGCGGTGGTACCGAGATAGCTGGCCGGTTGGGGTTGGCGCCGCGGTCGCCGTCATCGGCAGTGCCGCCCTCGCCGTCTCCTCAGTCACCCCGGTCGCGACTGCTCAAACGACGACACGGGCCCGCGCCAAGGCCCCGGCCCAGAGTCCGGCCCAGCCCGGCAGTGACGTCACCCACATCACGATCGACGGCAAGCGGCACGGCCCCGTCTTCGACGGCGTCGGCGCCATCGCCGGCGGCGGCGGCAACCCCAGGCTGCTCATCGACTACCCGGCCAAGCAGCAGAACCAGATCCTCAACTACCTCTTCGGCCCTGGTGACCAGGTCGCTCAGCGCGAACAAGTCGAGCACCCGCTCTAGGTACAGCCAGTCCGGCGGCATCGGACTCACTGAAAGGTCTTTGGCCGCAAAAAAACCAGGCCGGTCGAAGTCGACGGAGCCGATCTGGGCGGCCGTCGCGCCGACAGACAAGCCGAGCTCAAGCTGGTCAGGCTCGGTCAGGTCACGGTCGTCGAGAACGTCCCGTCCGGCGTACCGAGCCCGGTCGGCCCGTCGTAGCCCCGCTCGCCGCCAGTGCCTCGACGTGAGTTAGCCTTGCGATCCGTCGCGCGGCGGACGGCCCTGCCTGCGCATCTCCTTCGCCTGGCTTGGCAGCCGTCCGGCCTCGGCGAGCGAGCGCCGGAGCAGGAACTCGATCTGGGCATTCGTGCTGCGGAGCTCGTCGTTAGCCCACCGGGTCAGCGCGTCGTGCACGGCCGGGTCGAGCCGCAGCAGGATGCCCTTGCGCTCAGTCACCAGATCCCCGTATGTGCCGTTACTGGTAAAGCGAGCCGGTATTGACGACCTGCTGGGTGGCCTGCTCACTGCACAGGACCACGAGCAGGTTCGACACCATCGCGGCCTTCCGCTCCTCGTCCAGCTGAACCACGCCCTCTTCCTCGAGCCGCTTCAGGGCGAGCTGCACCATGCCAACCGCTCCTTCGACGATCTTGGTCCGCGCGCCGACGACCGCGCTGGCCTGCTGCTGGCGCAGCATGGCCTGGGCGATCTCCGGAGCGTACGACAGCCTGGTCAGCCGCGACTCTACGATCACGACTCCGGCAGGCTTGACCCGGTCACCGATCTCGGCCGACAGCCGCCTGGTGATCTCCTCGGCGTTGTCGCGCAGCGAGAGCTCGCCGCTGCCCCGCGTGTCGTAGGCGTACCTCGACGCGATGTGCCTGACCGCCGTCTCGGCCTGGATGGCGACGAACTTGACGAAGTCGTCGACGCCGTACAGCGCCTTGGCGGTGTCCTGCACCTGCCAGACGACCACGGCCGCGATCTCGATCGGGTTGCCGTCGGCATCGTTGACCTTGGCCTGCGCGGTCTCCAGGTTCCTGACCCGAACCGACACCGTCCGCCTGACCGTGAACGGGTTCACGCAGTGCAGCCCGGCGGCCCTGATCGTGCCCAGGTAGTTGCCGAATAGCTGGACCGGGCGCGCCTCGCCGGCGATGACCGGGGTCAGCCCGCGCAACGCGAAGACGGCCACGAGGAAGATGAGGATGGCCAGGCAGATCAGCACGACGCGGAGCGCGTCGTTCGAGGACTTGCTGGCGGTCACTATCAGCACGACGCCGACGAGGATCGCCACGATACTGATCACGAGGACCGGGATACCTGGCGCGGAACGCGCCTCGCGCTCAGTGACCGGCCGGACAACCGGGCCTGGAACTTGCGCTACCGCCTGCGCAGTCATGCCAACCGCCTCCACTTTAACGTGCTTGATAACGCATACCTAGCATAGTGATATCAGTTTATTTGGCAAGTACCGCCGAGGCGGAGCCGCCCCTGAGCAGCCCCGGAGCACTGTCGTCACAGGTCGCTGCGGGTCAGCAGCAGGCCGCCCGCCGCCAGGATGACGGCCGGCCAGGCGACGAGCGCCAGCAACGACCAGCCCGCCGGCAGCAGGCTCGGGCTCGGGTGCGTGGTCACGAGCTGATAGGCGGCGAACGGCAGCGTGAACCGGCCGAGCCGGGTGTTCCACGGATGGGGTAGCGCCAGGCAAAGCGCGGCGAGCAGGTAGATCACGCCGACCGTGGCGGCGATGGCGCCAGCGGTGGACTTGACCACGGCGCCGAAGCCGACGCCGACCAGGACGCAAGCCGGCATGAACAGGCCGGCGGCCAGCACCGCCCGCAGCACGCCGGAGCCGCCCAGGGACAGTCCGCCACCCGGCCGACCAGCCAGGATGCCCTGCGCGAGCAGGAAGCAGGCGAAAGCCAGCCCCTCGCCGATGATCAAGGCGGCGGCCCCGGCGACCGCCGCTTTAGCGGCGAGCACCAGCCGGCGCGCAGGCACCGCGACGAAGGTCGTACGGATCAGCCCGGTCGCGTACTCGGACGTGAACACCAGCACGCCAAGCACGCTGAGCGGGAGGATGCCGTACTCAGCGTAGCCGAGGAAGCTGCCGGCCAGGCCGCTGATCGGGC
Source organism: Streptosporangiaceae bacterium (assembly GCA_035511035.1). Taxonomy (GTDB): domain Bacteria; phylum Actinomycetota; class Actinomycetes; order Streptosporangiales; family Streptosporangiaceae; genus Chersky-822. The sequence continues at coordinate 40,028 of DATKFV010000113.1, read as the reverse complement.
CGCCGGGCCGCGGGGCCGGGCCCGCCGTGGCCGCCTGCGCGACGATGGCCGTCGAACCGAGCGTCGCCACCGCCGCGAACAGCAGGGTCAGGTGGTTCGAGCGAACCGAGCGGAGCTTGGTCCACTCGAAGGCCAGCGCATCGCCGGCCCGAGCCAGCAAGGGAACGTTCGCAAGCGGCTCCGGCGGTACCGGCTCCTTCGGCCTGGGCGCCGGCAGGTCGGACGCGATCTCCGGGGCGTCCCTGGCGTCCTGCGCGCTCATCGGGCCGCCACCTTCGACTCGCCGGCGGCCGGGCTGACCGCGCGAAACTCGGTGCTCGCGCCGGTCAGGTCCAGGTAAGCGGCCTCGAGCGAGCCGTGCCTGGGCGCTAGCTCGTGCACCGCGATCCCCTGCCCGGCCGCGAGATCCCCGATCGCGGGCGCGGTCAAGCCGGTCACCGCGAGCCCGCCATCCTCCTGCGGGCTGACCGAGCCTCCGCTGGCCACCAGCAGGCCAGCCAGTTCGCTGGCCCTGGGCGAGCGCACGAGCACGTCCTGACGCGCGTAGGAGTCGATGAACTCCCCGGTTGGCAGGTCGGCGAGCAGCCGGCCCCGCCCGATGATGATCAGGTGATCGGCGATCATCGCCATCTCCCCCATCAGGTGGCTCGACACCAGCACGGTTCGCCCTTGCGCCGCCATGGCCCGCAGCAGCAGCCGGATCCATCGCATGCCTTCGGGGTCGAGCCCGTTGGCGGGCTCGTCGAGTACCAGCACCGGCGGGTCGGCCAGCAGCGCGACGGCGATGCCGAGCCGCTGCTTCATCCCGAGCGAGAACCCCTTGACCCGCTGGCCGGCCACGGCGTCGAGCCCGGTCAGCTCAAGCACCTCGCTCACCCGCCGCTTGCGAAGGCCGTTGCTGCGCGCGATCGCGAGCAGGTGGAACCAGGCGGTACGCCCGCCGTGCACGGCGTTGGCGTCCAGGAGCGAGCCGACTTCCCGCAGCGGCCTGGCGATCCTGGCGTAATGGCGCCCTCCGACCAGCGCGGTGCCCGCGGTCGGAGCGTCGAGGCCGAGTATGACCCGCATGGTCGTGGTCTTGCCCGCGCCGTTGGGCCCAAGGAAGCCGGTCACGCGCCCTGGCTGGACCACGAAGCTGAGGTCGTCGACCGCGGTGACCCGGCCGAAGCGCTTGGTGAGCCCGTCGACCTCGAGAGCGACAGGGCCGACCCGGCCGGACAAGCTGAGCCCGCCAGGTCCGGCAGCCCCGGCCGGCGCGGCGGTCCCGGCCGGCGCGCCGGGCCCGGCCGGTCCGACGGTCCCGGCGAGCCCGGCGGCGGGTCCGGCGGGTCCGGCCGGTCCGGCGGTCCCGGCAAATCCGCTCACCCCGACGCCCGCCTCGGCATCGGCATCGGCTCCCAGCCTGACAACCTTGACCTGGGCATCAAGCGGCGCGGCCGGAGCGCCCCAGACCCGGCCCATGGCCAGGTACACGATGCCGCCCCATGGCATCGACAGGCAGGTGATGAGCGCCCACACCGCCTTGGGCAGGTAGCGCACCTGCTTGGCCCTGACGATGTCGACGAGGCAGAACCCGACGAAGGCGACCACCACCGCGCCGATCACGACGATCGCCTCGAGCGGGATCCGGCCGGGCGGCGGACCTAATGATCTCATAACTGTGAATGATATCGAATTTAGGAGCACTGGCTAGGCTTAGCCGCATGGCAAGTGCTGACCTGTTGCTGCATCCCGTGCGACTGCGAATCGTCAAGGCCTTCCTTGGCGACCGCGCGCTCACCACGGTCCAGCTCGCGGCCGAGCTCGACGACGTGCCCGCAGGCAGCCTGTATCGCCACATCGCCCTGCTCACCAAGGCGGGAGTGCTGCAGGTCGTGGCCGAGCGGCGAGTGCGCGGCGCCGTCGAGCGGACCTACGCCATGCGCCTGCTGGCCGCGCAGATCCAGCCCAACGAGGCCAGGGCCATGACCCTCGACCAGCACGCCGAGGCCTTCATGGCCTACATCGCCGGGCTGCTCGCCGACTTCGACCGCTACCTCGCGACGAACCCGGCCGATCCGATCAAGGACGGCGCCGGCTACCGGGCCAGCGCCATGTGGCTGACCGACGCCGAGTACGCCGACCTGGCCCGCGACCTCACCGAGGTCTACCTCCCCCGCCTAGCGAACGCCCCCGCCAAAGGCCGCAAGCGCCGCCTCCTCTACACCGTCACCCTCCCCGCCCCCGGCCAGTCCCCCGCCCCGCACCCCCACAACGGCACGGCGTAGGCCATGCGACAGGCCGACCAACCCCCGCAACGGCGCGACGTAGGGCCTGCGACAGGCCGGCCAACCCCCGCAACGGCGCGACGTGGGCACCACCAGCGCCCTGCGCCCATCTAGTGCCGTCGTGGGTCAGGCGTGCTCACCAGCCCCCGCAATGGGCCATCGAAGGGGCTACACCGGGACTTCGAACCCCCGCTATGGGCCATCGAAGGGCCTATAGCACCTGCCATGGGCCATCGAAGGGGTTGCTCGCGGCTCGCGAGGCCCGGCGATGGGCCATCGTGGGGGTTGGCTCGCAGGGTGAACCCCCACGCCATGGCGCCTCGGGCCGCTGGGCCGCAGCGGCCACATTCCCGGGCCCGCTCGGGTCATGAACGCGCTTAGGCGAGCCGCCGCAGTCGAGCCGCGACCGTGGTCAGGTCAGGTCGGTCGAGCACGTAGGCGACCAGGCAGAATCCGGCCACCGCGCAGACGGCGGCGGCGGTGGCCACGGCGATCCCCGCCAGCCGTCCGCTCCCCGGCAGAGCGAGGCTCACGGCCACGCCGATCAGCGCGCCTACGCCGCCGGCCGCAAGGCCAGCTAGGCCCGTCCCGAGCGGCGAGCCGGGAGTGGGGACGAGATCGGCTCAACTCGGTCAGCAATCGATTGCAAGATCGGCACTTCAGATGTTGGCGGCATGCGGGGTCCCGTGATCATTGGTCGCCCAGTGTGCACGGAAACCCGTATGCGGATTTCGGGGTGCGACTTCCCTGGATCATGGGATGCAGCAAGATCACGGAAACGCGTGTGCGGCGACTTGGGCTCGTGTCGTTCCGAGGAGACCTCGCCGAGGCGCGCCTTGTCTTCGGTGGCGCCGTCCGGCGGCGAGCCGCTCGGCCCGCTCAGCCTTGGCTGGCCACTCCAAGGTTTATACGTTAAAGCGGAACTCGACGACGTCGCCGTCGCGCATGACGTAGTCCTTGCCTTCGATCCTGGCCTTGCCCGCGGCGCGGGCGGCTGGGACGGAGCCGGCGGCCATCAGGTCGTCGAACGAGACGATCTCGGCCTTGATGAACCCGCGCTGGAAGTCGGTGTGGATCACCCCGGCCGCCTCGGGCGCGGTCGCTCCGGCCTTGATCGTCCAGGCTCGCGCCTCCTTCGGGCCGGCGGTCAGGAACGTGGCCAGCCCGAGCGCGGCGAACCCGGCCCGAGCTAGCTGGTTCAAGCCGGGCTCGCCGAGGCCAAGCTCGGCGAGCAGTTCGGCCGCCTCGGCCGGCTCAAGGTCAGCGAGTTCGGCCTCGGTCTTGGCGTCAAGGAACACCGACTCAGCCGGGGCGACCAGCTTCGCGAGCCGGTCCCGCAGCGCCTCGTCGCTCAGTTCGGCGTCGTCGACGTTGAACACGTAAAGGAACGGCTTGGCCGTCAGCAGCTGCAGCTCACGCAGGTGAGCCAGGTCGATCCCCACGCCAGCGGCGCCGGCGAACAGCGTGGTGCCGGTGTCCAGCAACTGCTGTGCCTTCGTGGCGGCGTCAGCGACGGCGACCCGCTCGGGATCCTTGGCGAACTTGGCTTCCTTGGCCAGGCGCGGGACGGCCTTCTCCAGCGTCTGCAGGTCAGCTAGGATCAGCTCGGTCGCGATCGTCTCGATGTCCCGCTCCGGCGACACGTCGCCGTCCACATGGCTGACGTCAGGATCGGTGAAAACCCGCACCACCTGGCAGATCGCGTCCGTCTCGCGGATGTGGGCCAGGAACTGGTTGCCAAGCCCCTGGCCGGCCGACGCTCCCCGCACCAACCCGGCGATATCCACGAACCGCACCGTCGCCGGCACGATCCGCACCGAGTCGTAAAGCTTCGCCAGCGCATCAAGCCGCAGGTCAGGAATTCCGACGACCCCCACGTTCGGCTCGATCGTCGCGAACGGGTAGTTAGACGCCAGCACCGCCGCCCGCGTCAGCGCGTTGAACAAGGTCGACTTGCCCACATTAGGCAGCCCAACAATCCCGATCTCAAGGCTCACCCGCGCGAGTCTACGGCCCGCAGAAGGGCGCCGCGCCGTCTGGACGAACGAGCAAGCTCTGTCGGTGGCAGATGGAAACATTGGCCGGCATGAGTTCTGTCTTGCTGCTCGTCGGTCTGATCATCGGCGCCTGCTTGGGTGCCGCGATCGGTTACCTCTATGCGCGCAGCCGCCTCGCTGCCACGACGTCCGACCTCGCCGCTCAGGCTCAGGCGGCCGACGAGCGGGCGAAGGCGGCGGTTGAGCGGGCCGCGCTCGTGGATCAGGCCGCGGGCGAGCGGGCCGAGCTGATCGACGGGTACCTCGCCGAGCGGTTCCAGGCGCTCTCGGCGCAGGCCCTGGATCAAAGCCAGCACCGGCTGATGGAGTTCAGCGAGATCCGGCTGCGCGCGGCCAACCTCACGGCGGCGAGCGAGCTGGACTCCCGGCGCAACGCGGTCGAGCAGCTGGTCGAGCCGCTCAAGCAGACCCTGGCCCGGGTCGAGTCCCAGCTGCGGGAGGCCGAGACCGCGAGGCAGACCTCGCACGCAGCGCTGGCCGAGCAGGTGAAGTTCGCGCTGGCGACCTCCGAGCAATTGCGGACGCAGACGCAGGCCCTGGTCACGGCGCTGCGGCGGCCTGAGGCTCGGGGCCGGTGGGGCGAACTGCAGCTGCGGCGGGTGGTCGAGCTGGCCGGGATGAGCGCTCGGTGCGACTTCGACGAGCAGGTCACCGTCGCTGACCGGGCGTCCGATGAGCCGGGCGGGGCGATGGTGCGCCCTGACATGGTCATCAGGCTGGCCGGCGGCAAGAACATCGTCGTCGACTCCAAGGTCTCGCTCGCCGCCTACCTGGAGGCGGCCGAGGCCGTGAGCGACGACATCCGCGACGCCCGGCTATCAGCTCACGGGCGGCACCTGAAGGAGCATGTCGACCGCCTCGCCGCCAAGAGCTACTGGTCCGCGCTGAGCCCGTCGCCCGAGTTCGTGGTGCTGTTCATCCCTGGCGAGGCCTTCCTCGCCCCGGCGCTTGAGCGTGAGCCTGGACTGCTCGAGTACGCCATCTCCCGCCGGGTGCACCTAGCGACCCCGACGACGCTCGTGAGCTTGCTGCGCACGGCCCAGTACGCCTGGCAGCAGGCGGCGCTCTCTGACAATGCCCGCGCCGTATTCGACCTGGGCCGGGAGTTGCACGACCGGCTGAACGGGCTCGGCGGGCACGTCGACGCCGTCGGCAAGGCGCTGACGAACGCGGTCACCGCCTACAACCGGGCGGTCGGCTCGCTGGAGAGCCGGGTACTGGTCACCGCGCGGAAGCTGAACCAGCTGGGGGTGACTGACGCCGAGCTTGATGAGGCCAAGCCGGTCGAGGTATCGGTGCGGGCCGTGGCTGCCCCCGAGCTCGTGACCCAGGCCGCAGCCGGCCTTGCGGTGATCCAGGAGCCGATCGCGCCGGCCGAGCGCCCGCTAGCGGGCGGTGTCGCCTCCGGCTGACGGCTTGCGGAGGTCGGGCGGCAGCGCGAACGTCAGCTTCTCGTGCACGGCCTCGATCTCCTCGACGGTGGCGAAGCCGGCCTCGGCCAGGTATTCGAGCACCTCATCGACCAGATCCTCGGGTACTGACGCCCCGCTGGTCACGCCCACCGTGCTAGCGGACTCCAGCCAGGCCGCATCGATCGCGCTGGCGTCATCGACCAGGTAGGCGGCCTTGGCCCCAGCCTCGTGCGCGACCTCGACCAGGCGCACCGAGTTGGACGAATTCGCCGATCCGACCACGATCACCAGGTCGGAGTCGTTCGCGATCTGCTTGATGGCGAGCTGGCGGTTCTGGGTCGCGTAGCAGATGTCGTCACTGGGAGGGTCGATCAGCAGCGGCAGGCGGTTCCTGAGCGCGGCGACGGTCTGATTGGTCTCATCGACCGACAGGGTGGTCTGGGACAGCCAGGCGACCTTGGCCGGATCCTTGACCTCGATGGCCGCGGCGCCTTCCACCCCGTCGACCAGCTTGATGCTGGCGGGCGCCTCGCCGGTCGTGCCGATGACCTCCTCGTGGCCCGCGTGCCCGATCAGCAGGATCTCATAGCCCTGCGCGGCGAACCGGCGCGCCTCGTTGTGCACCTTCGTGACCAGCGGGCAGGTCGCGTCGATGGTGCGAAGATTCCGTTCCCTGGCCTCAGCGTGCACCTCAGGCGCGACTCCGTGGGCCGAGAAGACGACCACCGAGCCCTCGGGAATCTCCTCGGTCTCCTCGACGAAGATCGCGCCCCGCTTTTCCAGCGTCCTGACCACGTGCGTGTTATGCACGATCTGCTTGCGGACATACACCGGAGCGCCGAACCGCTCAAGTGCCTGCTCCACGGTCTGGACAGCCCGGTCGACGCCAGCGCAATATCCGCGCGGCTTCGCAAGCAGGACTCTCCCGGTTGGCTTGGACATGTCTTCCATCGTAGGTGAAGTAGCTGGCGCCCCGTTGGCCCGCGCCCGTCCCCTGCGTTATGCCCAAGATGCGGCACGCCGGCGATGAACCAGCGCGAGCAGTGCTTATACGGCACGATGGCGGATGACGGGTGTCATCTTGGGCGCTGGCCGCACCATGCCCTTTGATGCCTTCGTTTCCGCTACGCGGTCACTCAAGTACGATGCGCAGCGGGTTTGTCAAAGGGAGGGCAAGATGGCGCGAATGCCAGAGGCTGCCGACGAGGTACGGTTTGCCCCCGTGCGGATGCTGCGAAGCGTGTTCTCCGGGGTGGGACAACTGCTGCTCGCGGCCGACCGGTTCAGGGCCGAGGAAGCCAGCAAGGCCCAGGTCCAGAGCCCGCCGACCGAGCGTCGGGACTCCGCCGGCCCATTGGACGCGGCCGACGCCGACCCGGACCCTCAGCTAGCCGAGCCCGGCTTGCTGAAGATCACCGGTAACGGCGACTACGACCGCTCGCACGCACACTCGGCCGACCCGGCTAGCTCAGCCGCGCGGGCCGCAGGCACCGGAAAGGCCGCCACGGGAAAGACCGCGAAGGCCGGCAAGGCCGAGAAGCCGGGCAAGTCGAAGACAGCTGGCACCGGCTCGGCATCAGCGCGGGCCGGCTCCTCGGCGCGGGCCGGCTCCTCGACGGGAACGACCAGGACAGGCCAATCCGCCGCTGGCGCCGGGGCCGACAAGCCAGCCAGGACGCAGAAGACCTCCCGAGACGCCAGTCCAGGCAAGGCCGAAGGAACCCGCCCGGCCAAGAAGCCGGGGGGCAAGCGGCAGCCACCGCCACCGCCCCGCTTCCGCTCCCTGGACTCGACGGGCAACGTCCGTGTCTTGACCGAGCAAGACATCGCCGAGCTCGCCGAGGACGAGCGGCACCGCCGCCAGGCCTCCTGGCCGTACGACCAGCTCGGTCAGCCGAGCGGCCCAGCCGCCTACGAGCCGGCCGTCTGGTCATCAAGCACCGCCAGCCTCCCCCTGCGCCCAAGCCAAGAAAGCGCTCCGCTCAGTCCCGCCACCAGCACGCACCTGTCGGCCCTGCTCCCCGCCGAGCCGAGTTACCCCTTCACCGAACCCGGCTATTCGGCGGAACCCGACCCAGTCGCGGCGGCCGCTACCAAGCCGACCGATACCAAGCCGGCCGAGGCCGAGCCGTCCCCGCCGATCGAGCCCGTCGCGCCGACGGAGAGGACCGCGCCCGCCGCGCCCGCCGACCTGCCGGTCGCTGACTACGACGCGCTCTCGCTCGCGTCGTTGCGGGCCAGGCTCCGCGGCCTCGACGTCGCCGAGCTCGAGGTACTCGCCGACTACGAGCGAGCCCACGCGAACCGCGCCGACGTCGTCACCATGTTCGAGAACCGCATCGCCAAACTCCAGTCCTGACCCGCATAGCGGGTCGCGACGAGACCAGGGACGGGCCGAGCAGGAGGGGCCAGCGCATGCCGCTTGAGACGAGTGCCGAGGCGCCGATTCCGGTGCGGACGGTGCTGCGGCTGGTTGGCGACTGGATCGGCAAGCTCGGCCGGGTTTGGGTCGAGGGCCAGATCGCCGAGCTCAACAAGCGGGGCGGCGCGGTCTTCCTGACGCTCAGGGATCCGGTCGCCGCAGTCTCCGTGCGAGTGGTCTGCCCGCGCCAGGTGTTCGAGAACGCCGATCCCGAGCCAGGCAACGGCGCCCGGGTGGTTGCCTGGGTCAAGCCCGACTTCACCATGGCGCGAGGCTCATTCTCGCTCAGCGCGATCGAGCTTCGCGCGGTCGGCATCGGCGAATTGCTGGCCCGGCTTGAGCGGCTGCGTCGCTCGCTCGCGGCCGAGGGCCTGTTCGCACCGGAACGCAAGCGCAGGCTGCCCTTCCTGCCCGACAAGATCGGCCTGATCTGCGGGCGCGACTCGGCCGCCGAGCGGGACGTGCTCGAGAACGCGGCCCGCCGGTGGCCGGCGGTGCGGTTCAGGGTCGAGCAAGTAGCCGTGCAGGGACCATTCGCGGTCGAGGAAGTCACGAATGCCCTGCAGGTGCTCGACGCCGACCGGAGCGTGGATGTGATCATCATCGCCCGTGGCGGCGGCTCGATCGAAGACCTGCTGGCATTCTCGGATGAGTCGCTGGTCAGGGCCGTGGCTGCCTGCCGCACGCCCGTAGTCAGCGCGATCGGGCACGAGCAGGACGCGCCGCTGCTCGACCTCGTCGCCGACGTGCGGGCGTCAACGCCGACCGACGCCGCCAGGCGCGTGGTGCCCGACATCGCCGAGCAGCTAGCGATCGTGTCGGAGCTGAGGTCGCGAGCCCGGCGGCAAGTCGCCGGGCGGCTCGACCGGGAGAGCTCCTGGCTGGCGGCCATCCGGTCGAGACCAGCGCTAGCGAGCCCGGCGGCCGAACTCGACCGGCGGCACGAGCAGGTTCTCGCGCTCGCCGACCGGGCCCGCCGTTGCCTGGCCGCGAGCCTTGACCGGGCTGACGCCGACATCGTGCACACCAGGGCGCGGCTGATCGCGCTGTCACCCGCAGCGACCTTGCGGCGCGGCTACGCGATCGTTCAGCGGGACGACGCGACCGTGGTCCGGTCGGCCAGCGAGGTCGCCCCGGCCGAGAAGCTGCAGGTCCGGTTCGCCGCCGACCAGCTAACTGTCACAGCTGGGAGTTAAGGGGTACCTGGGAGTACCTGGAGCCCCGGTGACCAAAGTGCGAAGTATTACTTACTCTGCGTGCCGTTTCCCTGCGCTGACTCAGAGCGAAAACTAAGCTATCGTCCAGTGAGCTACCAATGGCGGCTAACCATCCGCGGGGTTCGGTCGTCTTAACCGATGGAAGACGAAGCCCCCACGGCCCGCTCAACGTGCGGCTTCGGGGGGAGCACGCCCACTCGGCGTGCTGCACGAAGACATGAGGCCTGGGAGGACATGTCGTGCTGGTCCAGTCAACCTCAGCCGAACCCGGCGAGAGGGTTACTGCGGCACGATCAGCGGACTCGCCCGCAGCCGACGTCGACGTCACCGAGGAGATCCCGGTGATCACGGCCACCCTCGCCACCGCCGCCCCCGAGGCTCCCGCGCCCGAGGCTCCGGAGCCCGATGCTCCCGAGCCAGCGACTCCCGCGTCGCAGACCTACGCCGAACGCGCTGCGGCGGAGACTGCCGCCCGCCAAGCACCCGCGGCCGAACCAGCGACAGCCGACACCAACACAACATCCGCAAAGAAAACCAAGCCAGAGTCACCCTCAGCCGAGCCCCTGACAGTACCAATCCCCACTGCGGCAATCAGCGCGCCGAAATCGGATCCCGGCACTAAAGCCCAGCCTGAGGCCGGCGCCCCAGCCGATGCCGACAACCAAGCCCGCGCTGACGTGATCACGGCCGGAGCCGACCAGGTCGCCGCCGCTACCCGGCCGATCTCGCGAGTCGAACTCCGGGCGATGCTGTCAGGCAGCCCCCGCAAATCGCCGACCGCCTCGCCAGCCGGGAGGCCCGCCGAGTCCCCCAGCGAGGCGGCCTCGTCCGCCAAGAAATCCTGGCGCGCGCCCGGCCTGGACGGCGTCCGGGCGCTCGCGGTGCTGTCCGTGCTCTGCTTCCACGAGGGCCTGTCGTGGATACCCGGCGGCTTCCTCGGCGTCGACATGTTCTTCGTGTTGAGCGGGTTCCTGATCACCGACCTGCTCGCGGCCAAGTTCGCCCGCGACGGCAACGTCGGCCTCAGCACGTTCTGGCAGCGCCGGGCCCGGCGGCTGCTGCCCGCGCTCGGGCTCATGCTGCTGACCGTGACCGCCGCCGTCACCGTGCTCGAGCCAGGCCAGCGGGCCACGCTGCCGCCCGCGCTGCTCGCCGCGGTCACGTACACGAGCAACTGGTGGCAGGCGTTCGCCCACCAGTCTTACTTCTCGCTCTACGGGCCGCCGCCGGTCTTCCAGCACCTGTGGTCGCTGGCGGTCGAGGAGCAGTTCTACCTGATCTGGCCGCTGCTGGTGACCGCGATCCTGCTGCTGGTGCGCAACCGCGTCGTCCGCGTGCTCATCGTCTGGGTGCTCGCGATCGGGTCGGCCCTGGCCATGATGGCGATCTACGTGCCAGGCAAGGATCCTTCGCTCGTCTACTACGGCACCGACACCCACGCGATGGGCCTGCTGATCGGCGCCGCGCTCGCCCTGACCTGGCCGCTGAAGAAGGTCGCGGCCATGGCAGGCCGGATGCGGCTCGGCCTCGACATCGCCGGGGTGATCGGGCTCGGCGTGCTCGCCTGGTGCATGTGGGATTTCTCCGGCAGCGATCGCTTCGTCTACCCGTACGGCCTGGTAATCGGCTCGCTCGCCGCTGGCGGGCTGGTACTCGCCGCGACCGCGCCTGGCCGGATCGGCGGTCTGCTGTCCTGGGCGCCGCTGCGCTGGCTGGGGATCCGGTCCTACGGCGTTTACCTGTGGCATTGGCCGGTGATCGCGATCACGGTCGGCATGTACCCCAGGGCGGCGAACTCGCTCGGGGCGCACCTGATCGACGCGGCGCTGCCGATCGGGCTGGCGGCGGCGTCCTGGCGCTGGCTGGAGGAGCCGATCCTGCGGAACGGGTTCAGGGCCGAGCTCAAGCGCCGGTGGCAGCTCATCAGGCAGGCCCCGAAGGCGATCTTCCGCGCGCCCGTCACGACTAGCCCGGCGGTCTTCGGCGCCGCCCTCGTGCTCGCCCTGGCCGGCACGGCCGGATACGGCCTGGCGAATACCAATACCGGGCTGACCCTGCAAAAGCAGATCGAGCACGCCTCGGTCGTCATCTCCGGCACGAATGCGCAGCCGCCGGCAGTCACTTACTCGACCGGGCAGGCCAACCCATTCTGGCTCAAGGCCGGCACGGTCGGATACCGCGCGGCCGCGCACAAGCAGAAGCCGGTCAGGGTGCTCGGCTCCAAGATCGTGATGATCGGCGACTCGGTGATGCTCGCCTCGGCCCCCGAGCTCGCCCAGGCGCTTCCCGGCGTCTACATCAACGCGCAGGTCAGCCGCGCGATGATCGCCGGCATCGTGCTCGTGCAGCAGTTGCGGGCCGAGCACAGGCTGCGACCGATCCTGATCATCGGCCTCGGCACCAACGGACCGATCACGCTGGACCAGATCGAGCAGCTCAGGGCGGCGATCGGGCCGCACCGCTGGCTGCTGCTGGTCAACGTGTTCGAGCCGCGCTTCTGGGAAGGCGAGGTCAACTCGACGATCGAGCAGGCCACCCGCCGGTACCCGAACGTCATGCTGATCAACTGGCACAACGCCATTGAGCGCCACCAGAACCTGCTGTGGAGCGACGACATCCACCCGATGCCGATCGGCGGCACCTTCTATGCCAAGGTCGTCCGTAAGGTCGTGCTCAGGGCCCTGCGTCATCCGCCGCGAGTCAGGCACAAGGCCGCGTCACTACCGGATTACAGCGGAACCCTGCTGCACGCCAACTACGCTAGGCCATCGTGACCGAAAAGGATCCTCCCGCTCGCCAGCTCAGCTACGAACAGGCCCGTGACCAGCTCGTCGACCTGGTGAAGCGACTTGAGGCTGGTGGCCTGCCCCTGGAGCAGTCCCTTGAGCTGTGGGAGCAGGGCGAGCGCCTCGCGACGATCTGCGAGGAGTGGCTGGAAGGCGCGCGGGCCAAGCTCGCCGCGGCCGTGCGCAAGCAGGCCGCTGACGGCGTCGGCAGCGGAGCCGCCGACGCAAGCGAGGCCAGGCCCTTTTGAATAGTGGTTTTTCGGTTAATCATCGAGCTGTCGGCAAGAGTTGGCTCTGGTCCGACGTTAGCCACGAATAACGACAGGAGGTGAAGCGACGGCTCTCCTCCGGTCGGCCGGAACGAGCAAGCCAAGCGATCATGATGACCGATGACCAAACCTCGACCGAGGTTCATGCCGCCCGTCGCCGAAGCGTGGAACTAATACCGCAGCCCGCCGAGCCGACCGCTCCCGACCGTAACCTCGCGCTGGAACTGGCGCGGGTCACCGAGGCGGCTGCGCTCGCTGCGGGCCGGTGGGTGGGACGGGGCGACAAGAACGGGGCCGACGGCGCCGCCGTCAGCGCGATGCGGCAGCTCATCAGCACGGTCTCGATGAACGGCGTGGTGGTGATCGGCGAAGGTGAGAAAGACCACGCGCCGATGCTCTTCAACGGGGAGCGCGTCGGCGACGGCACCGGCCCTGAGTGCGACGTGGCCGTGGACCCGATCGACGGGACGCGGCTGACCGCCAACGGAATGCCCAACTCGATCTCGGTGATCGCGGTGAGCGCGCGCGGCTCGATGTTCGACCCGACCGCGGTGTTCTACATGACCAAGCTGGTGACCGGGCCCGAGGCGGCCGACCTGGTCGACATCGACGCCCCGCCCGCCGCGAACATCGCCGCCGTCGCGCGGGCCAAGCACTGCGCGCGCAGTGATGTCACCGTGGTCATGCTGGACAGGGAGCGGCACGCTGGCCTGGTGGACGAGGTCCGCGCGACCGGTGCGCGGATCAAGCTGATCACCGACGGCGACGTCGCTGGCGCGATCCTGGCGGCCGGGGAGGGTACCGGCGTCGACCTGCTGCTCGGCGTCGGCGGCACGCCCGAGGGGATCATCGCGGCCTGCGCGGTCAAGTGCTTCGGCGGCATCATACTCGGCAAGCTCGCGCCTCGGGACGAGCAGGAGCGGGACAAGGCGCTGGCGGCCGGTCACGACCTCGACCGGGTGCTGACCACTGATGACCTGGTCAGCTCCGACGACGCCTTCTTCGCCGCGACCGGCATCACCGATGGCGAGTTGCTCAGGGGAGTGCGCTACCGCTCCGGCGGCGCCTCCACCCACACCCTGGTCACCAGGGCCCGATCCGGCACCATCCGCAACATCCACAGCGAGCACGCCCTCTGGAAGGTCTCTCGCTATTCCGTCGTCCCTTACTAGCGGCTTCGCTTCCAGCGGGGTGGCCGGACGGTCGTGGCCTTGACCGAGCCGCCTATGGTCATGGTGCGGACCTCGATCACGCCCTTGGGTGGCTCAGGCGAGGCCCAGCGGCCGCGCACGCTGCGGACGCCGAGGATCGAGCGGCCGGCCATCTCGACCGCGATGCCGGGCGGCACGATCAGCTTGACCTGGCCGGCGATGGCGGTCACGTAGATCGTCACCCGCTGGGTCGAGAAGATGGCCTCGCGCAGGTCGAGAACGACGTCGCCGAAGAAGGCGGTGACAGGGAAGGAGGCGGGCACCACCCACCGGCCCTGGCGGCGCTCGCGGGCGAACATGGCGGTGACCGAGCGCTTCGGGTAGAGCTGGATGGGCTGGCCCGATGGCAAGGTGAGATCACTGGTCAGCACGGTCAGCTCACCGAGGGTACGCGCCGTCAGGGCCCGCTCCGACCGCTCGGCGTGCTCGTCCAGCGTCAGCCGGCCGTCCGCCGCCGCCTCGCCGAGCAAGGTGACGACAAGGTCCCTGTCGGCGTCGGACGCGCGCAGATCCTGCGGACCTGGGCGCGAGCTCACGTCCTGAAGATACCGGACCAGCCCGGTCAGCTTAGGACGGCCAGAAGGCGGATCGTCGTGAACCGGCGTCACTCGTGCAGGTTACGATGTCCAGCTCTTGCCGGTGTCCTCGGTAGCAAACTCCATGACGTCGCCCGAGTCGATCGCGAAGAACAGCTGGCCGTAGCTCTCGCCCCACGAGACCAGCGCGGGCGGACCGACCGCCTTAGTGGTCCCGGCCGGGTTCCACCACACTCCCCAGGTCTTGCTGCCGCCGTCGAAGCGCCTGACCTGGACATGGTCAAGACCGTCGAGGCCAGCGACCACGATGCTGCCGTCGTCCCACCGGACCGCCGCGACCCCGCCGGTGACCGATCCGCCAAGGTTGCCCTTCTCGGGCTTAGGCGGGGGTGGCACCGGTACGCCAAATACTTCTTGCATGGCCTTGACGGTAGCAAAGTTAGCTACGTCCAAGTCGATGACTCCCGAGGTCGAGTACTGATGAATGGTCCAGGTCTTCCACGGCCCCGGCACGACTGGCTTTCCCATCGGGCTGGAAGGATCGGAGATCCAGAGCGGGTACTTGCCCAGGCCGGCGCAGTTCCCCTCAAAAGCGAACGACAGATAGGTATACAAAATTGGCGTCCGCTTCAGGTTCTTCGCCAGCAGGGCCATGACTTCGACCGCCCACGAGCTGACCTGCGCCGGCCCGAGCCCGTCGGTCTGCTCCAGGTCGAGCATGATGCCGTCGGTGTTGAGCAATCCCAGGCCTCTCAGCTCGGAGAGGAAGAACTGGACTGAGTCGGCCGGGCCTACCGAAGGATGGGCGAACATGTAGGCGATCCGGCCGAGCTTCTGCCGCCCGACGTAAGCCCAGTCGTCGGTGGCGTACGGGTTCACGTAGCGGACGTTGTTAGGCTGGAGCTCGGTCAGCTTGACGGCGGCCCACTTGATGTTGCTGGCATCCGAGCGCCAGTTGGTCGGCTCGCCCTGGAAGCTGGCGACGTCGACGCCGTGGATCATCTTGGCGATTGGCACGGTCGCGATGCCAGGGGTGCTTGCCTCGATACTGGCGCTGACCTCGACGCTGGCCTCGGCCGTGATCTCCTCGGCGGTGCTGGCCTCGGCGGTGCTGGCCTCGGCGGCAGTTTCGGAGGGAGCCGCGTCGGGCGCTTGCGCGTCGGACGGCGGTGCCTCGGAGGAGGGAGACTCGATTGAGGATGCCTCAGATGAGGGTGCCTCAGATGAGGGTGCCTCGGATGAGGGTGCCTCGGAGGACGCAACTGCAGGACCTTCCGATGGCGTCACTGAGCTAGCCGTTTCCGGCTCAGTCCCCTCTTCCACCTGCTTAGTCGCCCTTCTCCGCCACCATCGAAACGCCATGACTGGACCGTACCCCGCTCTCTGCCCTGTTCGCTTTGCCTTAAGCCTTCCATGGCCAGTATATCCCTTTTCCGGCGAGTTATGAATAATGCAGTTAATGCCACTAAACAACTCAACCAGTAAAAGACGGTCAACCAATCGCAGCGCCACTCCTCTGGCGGCGTCACCCGGACCAGCCAGGCCACGCCCAGCCGGGGCCGCCAGGGACCGCCCACGCCAAGCCGAGGCCGACCGGGACCGATCGGGGTCCGGCGGCAACCCGCGATGGCACTGCGTGGGGGCCAGGGCGCCCACGACGGCACGTGGCGTTCACCCCACCGAGCCAACCCCCACGATGGCCCATAGCCGGGCCTCGCGAGCCGCGACCAGCCCCTTCGATGGCCCATGGCAGGTGCTATAGGCCCTTCGATGGCCCATAGCGGGGGCTCGAAGTCCCGGTCCAGCCCCAACGATGGCCCATCGCCGGGGCTGATGAGCACATCTGACCCCACGATGGCACAACGTGGGTGCCAGGGCGCCCACGATGGCACGAAGTGGGGGGTAGCTCGCCGGGTGCCGGGCTCAGAGACCGGCCGGATCAGTGGCTGTATCTTTTCAGGGCCGTGTTGCCGACCGGGCAGCCGCCGGGTGCGCCCCGGCAGACGCCGATGTCGCAGAGCCGGCAGATCCATCTCGTCGCGCCGGGGCCTCGCATCATGCCGACCAGCATCTTGCCGACCAGGCCATCCAAGTCCGACCGCTCGCCGTCGGACAAGCCCGCCATGGCGCGCCGCAAGACTTCCGCCCTAGCGGCCGCGACGCGCTGGGCGGCCAGTTCCCCGTCGGGCGTGAGCACGACGGACGTGCTGCGCCCGTCGGCGCCGGCCTCGCGCCGGACGTAGCCGGACTCCTCGAGCCGGTCGATCAGCCGCACCGTACCGGACGAGGTCAGGCCCAGCACCTGGCGAAGCAGGTCGATGCTGGGCCGGTCGAGGAAGTGCAGCAACGCCGACAGCGCGGCCGCTCCTGACTCGGACCGTCCCGCCGCCTCGGCGATCGCGTCGGCCGCCTGGTCAGCGATCACCAGCGAGAGCGCGCCGAGCACGTTCGCGGCCCGGTCAAGCCCGGCGGCACCCGGCCCCGCCGGATCTATCCCGCCGCGCTCCCGGCCAAGATCGCCCGCGTCGGCCGAACCCGAGCCCGCGCCACCAAGACCGGCGTCGGCCGAACCCGAGCCCGCGCCACCAAGACCCGCACCACCAAGGCCCGCACTGTCCGGCCCGGCGTTCGCGGCTGAGCCGGCGTCGCCGGCCGGGGCGGGGTCAGCTGAGTTCATACTCGAGCGTGAAGGTTCCACCGGGTCCACCTGCGACGGCTGACCCGCGGCCGCGCAATCCGGTCAGGTCGCCGCTCGCTGAGCCTTCGACCACCTGCCAGTGCGACCTCGCCTCGCCGCCGGTGAAGGTGCCGTCGGCCCGCAGTACGAAACTGCCCTCCCGGCCGTCGAGCTTGCCGACCGTGCGCTGGAAGCCGGTGAACGTGGCCGTGCCGTCCTGCCCGTAGCACATGACCGCGTCCCAGTCGCCGCGCGCCTCAAGGTCGCCGCTGAACCCGAAGCTCACCCGCGCCTTGGTCAGCTTCCCGCCGCCGTCAAGCTCGGCGTACGTGTCCTCGTCCCAGGCCGTGACCGTGAAGGTACCACTCGCCTCCGACATCGCTGCCTCCCTGTTCCGACATCCTTTTCGGACATCCTGCTCCGGCGCTCTGTTCCGGCACGCTGTTCCTCAGTTTAATGTGTGTGACTCACACACTAATTGATGACGGCCAGCCGAGCGCGATTGACCAGGGAACTGGCGTCTCGTACAGCTAGTCGGCGGCGCCGGCGGCGCCGGCGGCTAGAGCACCGCTGAGCTCGGCTCGCCGCCGAGGGCGACGCGCAGGGCGTTCTCGGCCGCGTCGACGGCCGCCCGTGCCATCAGCGTGTGGGTGTGCGCGCGGTCGATCTCGTCAAGCCCGATGCAGTCGAAGGCGACGCGAGCGTCGTGAGTGGCCTGCTGGAGCTGCCGGGCGGCCTCGGCCAGGTCGACACTCTTACTGCCAGCCTCGATTGTGCTGTCCATTCGCGACTCCTGCCGTGAGCGCCGGATCAGGCCCTTACCTCGCGCCTTCTACCCTTCGGAAGCTATCGCATGCGCGCTCGCCAGCGACGGCTTTCCTCGCCACGCCACCGGCCGGCAAGACCGAGGTCACCGGCCAGGTAGCGTCGCCATCGTGATCGTTCCCGCGCCGGTGCCCGTCCCCTTGCCCGCGCCCGCCTGGGTGGTGGCCGGCCCGCCTGGCTCGGGCAAGTCGACCGTCGCGGACCTCCTGCTGGGCTCGCTGACGCCGGTGCCCGCGCTGCTCGACAAGGACACGCTGTTCGGATCCTTCGTGACGGCGACGCTCAAGGCCGCAGGCCGTCCGTCCGGCGAGCGCGAGGGCTCGTGGTACGACGAGCACGTCAAGGTGCACGAGTACGCCGGGATGACGGCCGCCGCTCGCGAGATCCGGTCCCACGGCTGCCCGGTGCTGTTGTCCGGGCCATTCACTGCGCACATCCACGACGCCCATCGCTGGCAGGAATGGACGGCCGAGCTAGGCGGCGGCATCGTGCGCCTGGTCTGGGTCAGGTCGGACGCGGCCACGCTGGCCCAGCGGCTGACCGCGCGCGGATCGTCTCGGGACACCGCGAAGCTCGCCTCGTTCGATGCGTTCGTGGCGAGCATGCGGCTTGAGACCGAGCCAGCCGCACCGCACCTTCCGATCGATAACCGGCTAGGGGCGCCCCGCTCGGTCCACGACCAGGTCAGGGAGCTAGTCGATAGCCTGGGCGGTGGCTAGCGCGGCGAGTCGGGCATGGGTGGCGAACCACGGCCGCCCCCGCTCGCGCATTCCCGTGATCACCCGCTCCAGCATCTGAGTGAGGTAACCGCGCCCGATGGCCTCGGGATGCATGGTGTAGGTGACGGCGCGCCGATCTGCCATCGCCGAGGAGTACTCGTCGAGCCAGATCCGTTCCACGGCGGCCGGATCGGCCAGCAGGCCGCCCTGGTAGGGGGTCCAGCCGAAGTACGGCCAGTCGCACAGGCTCCAGTGGCCAGGCAACTCGAGCAGCGGCTGCCCGGCGCTGCTCGTCCAGTAGGGCCGGTCGTCGGCCATGAGGCTGGCGTCGTAGCTGAACCCCAGCTCCGTCAGCATCGACAGCGTCTCCGGTGATAGCTCCCAGCCCGGTGACCGGTAACCCGCTGGCCTCACCCCGTGCTTGTCGAGTGCCTCAAGGCCCTGCTCAAGCTCGGCCCGCTGAGCGTCGGCGTCCAGTTCGTCGGTGCCCAGGTGCAGGTAGCCATGGTGGGCGACCTCGTGCCCGCCAGCCAGGATCGCGGGCACCACATCAGGCCAGGTGTCCGCCGTGTGCCCGGGCACGTAGAACGTGGCCGGGATCTCGAGCTCACTCAGCAGCTTGAGCACCCGGACCAGGCCACGCTCAGGACCGAACCGGCCGAGTGACAGCATGCTGAGCCGCCGGCCGTACTGCGGGCTCTCCCCCAGCCACGGCGCCTCGCCGTCCACGTCGAACGTCAGCGCCACCGCCACGTCGGCCTGGCCCGGCCACTCCGCGAACTCCGCTACCACGCTTGCCATGATCCGATTCTCCCAGGTCTCTGCGTCCCACCGGCCCCCCAGACCGCCATCAAATATCCCATCGGACCGGATTGCTGCCCCGATCGCGGGCGCCTATCCGTGACCGGCACGGCCAGGCGCGGCAACTAGCATGACCGTAGAAACCGCTAGGCCAGGAACCAAGGACGCTCCCGACATGCCTTCATTCAGCTACACCGACCTGCTGCCGCTCGGCCCGGACACGACCGAGTATCGCCTGATCAGCGACGCCGGGGTCCGAACCAGCCGCGCGCTTGGCCGGGAGTTCCTCGAGGTCGACCCGCGGGCTCTGACGCTGCTCACAGCTGAGGCGATGCATGACATCGCGCATTTGCTGCGGCCTGCTCACCTGCGGCAGCTCGGGTCTATCCTCGACGACCCGCAGGCCTCGCCTAACGACCGGTTCGTGGCCGGCGACCTGCTGAAGAACGCCTGCATCGCGGCGGGCGGGGTGCTGCCGATGTGCCAGGACACCGGCACGGCGATCGTGATGGGCAAGCGGGGCCAGGACGTGCTGACCGATGGCAAGGATGAAGAGCACATCGCCCGCGGCGTCTACGACGCTTACACGAAGCTGAACCTCCGCTACTCCCAGCTAGCGCCGCTGACCATGTGGGACGAGCGCAACACCGGCACCAACCTGCCCGCCCAGATCGAGCTCTACGCGACCGCTGGCGGTGCCTACAAGTTCTTGTTCATGGCCAAGGGCGGCGGCTCGGCGAACAAGTCGTACCTGTACCAGGAGACCAAGGCGGTGCTGAACCCGCAGCGGATGGCTGCCTTCCTCGATGAGAAGCTGCGCTCGCTCGGCACCGCCGCCTGCCCGCCCTACCACCTGGCCATAGTCGTCGGGGGGACGAGTGCGGAGTACGCGCTTAAAACCGCTAAATACGCATCAGCAAAATACCTGGACTCACTGCCGACAGAAGGCTCATCTCTCGCTCACGGCTTCCGAGACACCGAGCTTGAGCAGACCGTGCTCGAGATCACCAGGCGGACTGGCATCGGCGCCCAGTTCGGCGGCAAGTACTTCTGCCACGACGTGCGGGTGATCCGGCTGCCCAGGCACGGCGCGTCGTGCCCGGTCGCGATCGCGGTGTCCTGCTCGGCTGACCGGCAAGCGCTCGCCAAGATCACCAGCGAGGGCATCTTCCTCGAGCAACTGGAGACCGACCCGGCCAGGTACCTGCCCGAGGTGCAGGACAGCGAACTGGACAGCGACGTCGTGCGGATCGACCTGGCCCGCCCGATGAACGAGATCAGGGCCGAGCTCACCAAGTACCCGGTCAAGACCAGGCTGTCGCTGACCGGACCGCTGGTGGTCGCTCGCGACATCGCGCACGCGAAGATCGCCGACCGGCTGGCGGCGGGCGAGCCCATGCCTGACTACCTGCGTGACCACGCGGTCTACTACGCCGGCCCGGCGAAGACGCCGGAAGGCTACGCGTCCGGATCGTTCGGGCCGACGACCGCGGGCCGGATGGACAGCTACGTCGATCAGTTCCAGGCCGCCGGCGGGTCGCTGGTGATGCTGGCCAAGGGCAACCGGTCGGCCGCGGTCACCGCCGCCTGCAAGCAGCACGGCGGCTTCTACCTGGGCTCGATCGGCGGCGCCGCCGCCAAGCTGGCCCAGGACTGCATCACCAAGGTCGAGGTCATCGAGTACCCCGAGCTAGGCATGGAGGCGGTCTGGAGGATCGAGGTCCGCGACTTCCCCGCCTTCGTCATCGTGGATGACAAAGGCAACGACTTCTTCGCCGATGTCACCGCGCCGAAGCAACCGCTGCTGTCCATTGGGCACGGGCCGGCTAGCACCTGAGCCGGACCGCCGAGACCGCGCGACCGCGATCAAATTGGATGGTTAAATTCCCACGAAGCTCACAGAAATCTGTAAGCGCTCGCGCGTACATTGCACTCTATGCACTCTGCCCTGGGCACCGGCCACCTCGTCGCGGGCCGGTACCGACTCAACGATCAGCTCGGCCGCGGCGCCATGGGGATCGTCTGGCGAGGCCGCGATGAGCTACTTGACCGCGACGTGGCCATCAAGCAGATCGTCCTGCCGCCGCTGGCCTCGGCCGCCGAGGCGAGGGCCAGCTTTCAGCGCACGCTGCGCGAGGCGAGGACCGCCGCGCGGCTGAGCCATCCAGGCGTTGTCACCGTGTTTGACGTCGTCGCGGAGGACGGTTCGCCCTGGATCGTCATGGAACTGGTCAGGGCCAGGCCGCTTGACCAGGTCATCGCCGAGGACGGCCCGCTGCCGCCCGCCCGCGCGGCCCAGCTCGGCCTCGGCCTGCTTGACGCGCTGGCCACGGCGCACAATGCGGGCGTGCTCCACCGCGATGTGAAGCCAAGCAACGTCCTGATCCGGCCGGACGGCAAGGCCGTGCTCACCGACTTCGGCATCGCCACGATCCAGGGCGACCCCAGCCTCACCCAGGCCGGCATGGTCGTCGGCACGCCCGGCTTCTCCTCCCCTGAGCGGGTTCGCGGCACGGCCGCGACGCCGGCCTCCGACCTGTGGTCGCTCGGCGCCACGCTCTACGCCGCGGTCGAGGGCCGCGGCCCTTTCGACCGGGCCGGAGGCTCGGCGGCGATCGTCGCGAGCATCGCGACGGAACCCGCACCCCGTGCCCCGTCGGCCGGCCCGCTCGCGCCGGTCATCGAGGCCCTGCTGCGGGCCGACCCGGCCCAGCGACCCGACGCTGCCACCACCGCGCGGCTGCTGCGGCAAGCCTGGCGGGTCGCGCGGACTCCTGACCGGGCGGGCCTGCCCTTCGGCCCGCTGCCCGCGTCCGATGCGCAAGCCAGTCCAGCGCAGGCCGGCCCGCTCGCCGCCGGGCTAGCCGGAGCCGGCGAAGCGGCCGGGCTGCCCCCAGCGGTCCAGCCCGCCGCCTCGGCTGGCCAGCCGGGTACCGGCGCGACCACGGCGACCCAACTGGTCGCCGTCCCGGCTGATCCTGGCTCGATCGGTGCCGCCGGCCAGGGCAGCACCGATGACCCGGCCGCACTTCCCGGTGCTGCCGCGAACCTGGCGCTGGCCGCCGGAGCCGCCGGGGCTGCTGGCGCCGCGCCCGGAGCGAGGGCGGCAGCCGGCACCGCCGCTGCCGGGGCGAGCGGACTCGCACTCGCCGGAACGGCCGGAGCCACCAGTGTCGTGCCCGACCTGATGGCGACCCCCAACTTCGCCGCGCTCAAGATGCCGAACGCGGCCGCGGCCGATGAGCCCTTCGAGACCGGCGACCTCGGCATCGGCGCGACAACCCCGCCTTCAGCTGACCCGCCGGCCACCACGGATGTCAGCCACCCGCTGGCACCGGCGGCCAAGCCCAGCCGGACGACTGACTTCTTCTCATCCCGGCGCGGCATCGCGCTGCTGGCACCGGTGGCGGCCATCGCCATCGCGGCCGGCATCATCTTCCTGGCCCTGCCGCGCTTCGGAGTGGACGTGCCGTTCGAGCGCCTGGGCGGAGGGGGCGGCCAGAACGCGAACACGGCCGCGGCCGGGCACGGGAAGCAGGCCGACAACGTCGGCTCGCACCCTGGTGACCCGTCCGGAGGCAAGCACGGCAAGACGGCTTCGTCAGCCAAGCCCACGCCAGGCCAGTCATCAGGCCCAGGCAAGCATCACAAGGCCGGCAAGCCTCCCCCGTCGGGCAAGCCGAGCCCGTCCACGAACCCGTCCTCCCCTGGCAAGCCCTCGGCGTCGGGTTCCCCGACCACATCGACCAGCCCGAGCACGTCGGCGAGCCCCACGCCGACGCCGACTCAGACCGGCCCCGGATCAGGCGGCGGCCTGCCCGCAGGGTTCCAGTGGTATCGCGTCTCGGCCGCGGAGGCGGGAACGCTCGCGGGATTCCGCCTGGCCGGCCCATCCGGCTGGTTCCTGACCCCGGGCACGGACACCGTGATCAAGCCCGCCTCTGGGCCGGGGAAGCTGAGCGTCGCGATGGCGACCTGGGCCGTGCCAGGCCCGGTCAAGGAGGCCAGGCGGCTGCAGGTGGCGGCTCGCGACAAGTACCCCAGCTACCAGGCGCTCTCGATCACGGGAATGAGGTACCGCACCTGGCCGGCGGCCCGCTGGAGGTTCGAGTGGCAGTCGGCCAGCGCGGTCAACCCGAGCGTGGTCACTGAGATCCTGTTCACGGTCCAGACCTGGGAAGGCCCGCAGCAGTACATCCTGGGCATGTCCTCGCCGGAACCGAGGGTGAGCTGGGCGGAAGGCATCCTCGCGGTCGCCAAGCGCACGTTCAAGGCGCTGCCGCAGTCCTGAAGCAAAAGCAACGCCCGGCACCGCCCAGCGGGGGGACTGGGGGCGCCGGGCGCGCGAGTCGCCGGCTGTGAACTCAGTTCGCTACTTCGCGAGCAGCAGGTCAGTACCAGCTAGGTCAGTACCAGCTATGGTCTTGCCAGAAGGCCCAGGCGTCGCAAGGCGTGCCGTAGACCGACTTGATGTAGCCGAGGCCCCACTTGATCTGCGTGGTCGGGTCGGTCATCCAGTCCGCGCCCGCGCTGGCCATCTTCGAGCCGGGCAGGGCCTGCGGGATGCCGTAAGCGCCGCTGGCGTTCTCGGCGTTGTACCGCCAGCCGCTTTCCCTGGTCCAGATGTTGTTCAGGCAGCCGAACTGGTCCGTGCTGAAGCCGAACGACGGCAGCATGTTGTAGGCGATCGACTCGGCCGTTCCCGGGTCAGGTGGCGCGGTGGGAACGATCGGCGCGCCGCCGCCGGTGCCTCCGGTGCCGCCGCTGCTGCTGGTGTCCGTGGAAACGGGCGGCGGAACTGTCGCCACCTTGGGCGAGCTGATCACCTTGAAGCTCTTGGTCGCCGCGGTCATCAAGATGATGTGCTGCCGCTGCTGGACGAGTTGCTCGGCCGGATGACTGGACCGAAGGCCGCTGACAGACATCGCGAGCGGGTCAGCCTGGGCCGAGAACTGGCTAATCGCGATCTTCGCGCCAACAGCGATAGCAACAGCGGCGACGACAGTTGTGAGCAGGAAGGCGCTGACACTTCTCCGTCGGCGCGTCTTGCGCTTGCTATCGATCCGCCTTCGATGCTGCGACAATGCCGTCCTTCCCTCGGCCAAGCCCGGCGAGCAAGTCGCTCAGCGGGCCAAAACCGCTGCGGTCAAGGCAGCGAGTCAGTAAAGAGCTGGTCACTTGCTGTAGCCGCCCCGACTTACCGGGACACAACGCCTGAAACAAGGAGCCAACTCCGTTGCCGCACCACGTTGCCAGAAGTGACGGGGTCGACCAAGCGTTTCCGTTGAAAAAGTTGTGCCGTGGCGCGCTGAATTTGTGTCACGGCGGTCACGGATTGGCAATCAGTATCGTAACGATTACACGATGTAACGATTACTGAGCTGGGATCACTGGTTGCGGCCGGTGATGTGCGCGACACGCCGGCACTACCTTGCGCGCGACGGGCAGGCTAGCGTGTCAAGCAGACCCCAGATGGGGCGAACGGACGTGAACGCGAGCAAGGAGGCCAGTCGTGTCAAGTACAGGAGCACGACCGCGCCGGGGCTGGACACGCCAGGGTTGGACACGCCAGGGTTGGACACGCCAGGGTTGGACGCTGAGCGACGACGAGGCGCAGACCCTGCTCGCGAACGCGCGCCGGGCCTTCTTCGTGATGGTCGGCATCCTCGCGGTGCTCTGGATCATCCAGATCATTAACGAGGCCCTGGGCACGGACCCGCAAGGCATACTCAGGCTCACCGCCGACTACGGGATCAGGCCCAGAGACGTCGCTGCCTTGCCCTACATCCTCACCGCCCCGTTCCTGCACTTCAGCTGGACGCACATCGAGGGCAACTCGGGACCGCTGTTCATCTTCGGCTTCCTCGCCGCCTACCGGGGCCTCGGCAAGTTCGCGGCCGTGTCGGTGATCGTGATCTTGACCAGCGGCCTCGCCGCCTGGTTCTTCGAGAGCTCGGGCTCGGTCGGCGCCGGCGCCAGCGGCGTCGTGTTCGGTTACTTCGGCTACATCATGGTGCGCGGCCTGTTCGACCGGCGCGCCATCGACGTGCTGATCGGCGCCGTGATGGCGCTGTGCTTCGCCTACCAGTTCAGCGTGCTGCTGCCGCATCAGGGCATCGGCTGGCAGGCCCACGTCGGCGGGGTCGTCGGCGGGATCCTGTGCGGCTGGCTGCTGCGTGATCGCAGGGCTGCCAGGACCGCCCAGGCCGCGGCGCCGCGCACGGCCCGCAAGGCGGCGACTTCCCCGGCCTCCGCCTCCCAAGGGACCGTCGCCGTGCCCAAGACCCAGGCCGGCCAGCTGCCCGCGACCCAGCCAGGGCAGCCAAGCCCGCCCGCTCAGGCCGGCAAGAAGGGCTTCCAGGTCGACCCGGCCAACCCCCGCGCCGACCTCTACAAGCAACTCGACGACCTGGGCCTGTAGCCGCACCAGCGGCCGGCCAGCTGATCAGCCCCATCATCCGATCTCGGATTATCCGATCTCGGATTATCCGAAAGCGGATTATCCCGCTTCGGATTATCCGAAACTGGGTTATCCGAAACTGGATTATCCGATCTCGCGTTATCCAATCTCGGATTGTCCGAACTCGGGTTATCCGAAACCGGGTTATCTGGGGGCGGCCGGCGCCCTGGGGTTGGGCGACGGGTCGCGGGGGCGGATATTTTGTGGCTCGTGATCTGGTCTTGGGGAGTACCTGGACGAGGAGTCGCTGACGTGGCTGAGTCGCTGTTGCCGAGAAGGACTGAGCGGCTAGTTCTCCGCACGTTCGCCTATGGCGACGAGGCTGACGTGCTTGCGTACCGGGGGCGGGACGATGTGTGCCGGTACATTCCTCCTGATCCGGTCACCGCCGATGACGTGACCGAGTTCATCGCCGAGCGGGTCGAGGCGGGTCAGCTGAGGGCCGACGGGGACCGGATGGCGCTGGCAGTCGTGCTGGACGACCGGGTCATCGGCGACGTGCTCGTGCGGGCTGGGCGGCTGGCTGACCGGCAGGCCGAGATCGGGTGGGTGATCAATCCTGAGTTCCAGCGGCGCGGCTTCGCGACCGAGGCGGCGGCCGAGCTTCTCGCGATGGCATTCGGCGACCTCGCGATGCACCGGGTGTGGGCCCAGCTTGATCCGAGGAACGCGGCGTCGACGCGAGTGTGCGAGCGGCTTGGCCTGCGGCTGGAGGGGCACTTGCGGGAAGACATGTGGCTGAAGGGCCGGTGGTGCGACTGCATGATCTACGCGATCTTGCGGCCGGAGTGGGCCGCTGCGGCCGGCCTGGTCACTCCTGGGCTCGAAGGCGCGGGCCCAGCCTCGTGACCACCGCCACCCCGGCGACGAAGACCAGGGTCGCGGCTAGGGCGGCGCCGAAGTCGTGCACGGGCCGGCCCGGCCAGATCCAGGGACTCGTCAGCGGCTGACCGTGCCAGTCGCCGTAGAGGGCGTAGACGCCGATTACCAGGTAGCCGAGCGGGCCGGCCCAGCTGAGGGCGCTGCCGACGGCGGCGCTGGCCAGGAGGCCGATGCCGATCAGCCCGGCGGTGTTGCGGAGCACGTCGAGCGAGCCGCCCGCCAGGTGGGTCGCGGTCGCGCCAGCGATCAGGAGGCCGGCGAGGGCGATCGCGGTCGCGGCCAGGACGCTGCCCAGCCGCAGCACCGGCAGCCAGCGGCCGGTGACCCGCTCGGGCTCGCCGAACGGGCTGCCCGTGCTGACCGCCACGATCGACGCGGCGGCCGCCTCCGCGATCAGGGGCAACTGGAGGGCGCCGTAGGTGTCCCAGTGCCAGTGCAGGGCGACCCGCAGCGCGATCCCGCACCCGATCAGGCCCGCCGCCACGGTGGGGAGCCTGCGGCTCGCCAGGTACAGCCAGGCCAGCCGCAGCCAGGCCAGCCGCAGCCAGGTCAGCCGCAGCCAGGTCAGGCGCTGGGCCGACGACACGCTGCCCGTCGAGGCGAAGGCAGCGTCCTGGCCGATGGGCTCGCCACCAGCCGCGAGCCCGGGTGCCTCGATGCTCATGGCAGCTGAGCCAGGGTGATCCGGCCGGCCCTGAGCGCGGAGAGATGGCCGACGAGCCAGGCGTGCCTGGTCGCCGCTGGAAGGGCGGCGAACCTCCCGGCGGCGGCTTGCACTCCGGCCGGCAGGCGTACCTGGGGGAGCTGGCCGCCAGGCGGGCGACCAGCCGAGATGATGGCGAGGCTGGACGGGACATCAGGTGCGACCTGGATCATGTTCGCCTGCCGGATGATCCGGGTCAGCGTGGCCGTCCTGGCCGCCGTGACCAGGCCGATGATGACGGCCTGCTCGGCGTCGGGCCCGGTCAGGGCGGCGACACCGAGACGCCGCCGCCGGGTTCCCGAGATGACCCGGTCGATCAGGGGCGGGGAGAGTTCATAGATCTGCACTATGAAGTCGTCGTTGGTGTACACCGGGCTGGACGGCTCGCCAGGAAGCTGATCGGGCAGTACCAGGGCCATGGACTGGCGGCCGCCACGGCCCTTGACGATCCGCAGGTTGCCGCCGTTGATCAGGACCTGGTTCGCCTGCTCCTGGTGGAAGATCGTCGCCGCCTGGCTGATGCTGGCGGGCGCGCCCGGCAGGCCGGCTAGCTCGCTCAGGGCCGGCGCCAGGGCGGTGCGGACGTCGGCCAGGTAGGCGGCGTAGGCCGGGTTCAGGCAGACCGGGATCGCGGTCCTGGCGCACACCGGGGTGTACCTGATGGGCCGGTTGCTGGCGGCGTCGTGCAGCGCCGGGATCGCGATCATGCCGTGCACGTCGAGCCTGGCTGTGCCGGTCAGGTAGACCGCCGTCCCGGCGGCGGCGAGGCCGCACGCGGTCAGGATCGCCGCGCTTCGGCGTAGCCACTGGCCGCCGGATCCCGCCGGGATGCCAATCGCGGCCAGCACAGCCACGGTGAGCCCCACGAGGAACATCACTTGCGCGATCGGCAGGTCAGGCAGGTAGTGATAGAAGGTCGCGATGCTGGGATCGGGCCCGACGTCGTTGGCTCCGGAGAGGCCGGGCGAGACCTGGAAGTACGAGGACGAGCCCCGCGCGAACTGCGAGCTGAGCCCGAGGGCGAAGAAGACCACCACGACGGCGAGGGGCGCGGTGAACCGGCTTGGCCAGGCCGTGCCGATCGCGAAGCCGACCGCCGCGAGGGCGGGAAGTCCGACCGCTGCGACGGTGGCTGGCCACAACAGCGGACCGCCCCAGTGGGCCTGATGCGCCGTCATCCCGTACAAGACGGCCATGCAGCCGGCGTAGGCCGCCAGGGCCCAGCCCGTGGTGGCGGCCCAGACGGCAAGCTGCCGGAACCAGCGTGGCCTGGCGGTGATCCCGGTGAGGTCGGTCAGGCCGCGCCTGGCCTCGCGCGAACCCA
The DNA here is from genome assembly GCA_035511035.1 of Streptosporangiaceae bacterium. GTDB lineage: Bacteria > Actinomycetota > Actinomycetes > Streptosporangiales > Streptosporangiaceae > Chersky-822. The sequence goes on along the minus strand of DATKFV010000113.1, from coordinate 11,460 downwards.
TCCAGGCGGCGGCCCCGACGACCGAGGGAACGAAGTCGAGCAGGGCCTGCCCCTGCATGTTCATCGTGCGCAGGTTCCACATCGCGGGCTCGGCCACGGACTGCCGGTAGCAGTCGAACCAGAAGAGGCCGACCGCGACCGGGATCAGCCAGATCATCGCGTTGCGCTTGAACTCCAGCCTCAGCAGCCGGCCAGCGGCCAGCCCGGTGCGGCTCCTGGCCGGACGGATCGGCGCCGAGGCGATCGGCGCGGTGCCGACGGTCACGACCGCGCCTCCGCCAGCGCCGCGCTGTAGCCGCGTTCCAGCGGGGCGTCGCCGACACCGTGGTCGGTGCCCTTGGCCGTCAGCTCGGCGGGCGTGCCGGCGAAGACCAGCTTGCCATCGGCCATCAGCATGACCTCGGTGCAGGCGGCGCCGACGTCCTCGACCAGGTGGGTGCTGACAACCACCGTGGCGCTCGTGCCCAGGTCGCGGAGCAGGCTTCGGAAGCTGACCCGCTGCTCGGGATCAAGGCCGGCGGTCGGCTCGTCGAGCAGCAGCAACTGCGGCTCGTTCACGATCGCCTGGGCGATGCCGGCCCGGCGCAGCATGCCGCCGGACAGGGACTTGAGCTTGGACCGAGCCCGGTCGCCGAGTTCGACTCGCTCGATCGCGGCCGCTACCGCGCGCGGCACGCGAGCTGACGGTACCTCCTTGAGCAGGGCGAAGTACTCGACGAACTCGGCCACGGTGAAGTTCGGGTAGTACCCGAGGTTCTGCGGCAGGTAGCCGAGCCGGCGCCGGATCTCCCGGCGCGGGCCGTACTGGGCCGGGTCGCGGTCGAGCAGGCGCACCGTGCCTGAGGTCGGCGTGATGACGGTGGCCATGGTGCGCAGCAGCGTGGTCTTGCCCGCGCCGTTCGGGCCGAGCAGCCCGAACACGCCTGGTCCGGCCTGCAAGCTGACGCCGGCGACGGCCACCGCACGGCCGAACCGCCTGGTCAGGTCGGTGATCTCGACGTTCACGCGGTTCCTCTTTCCATCCTGGTCCTGATGATGACCGCCGCGCCGCAGATGGCGGCGACGGCGAGATAGGGCAGGTAGAGCGAGTGCGTGCGGACGGCGGTGGCGAAGTGGCCCGAGTAGGCCTGGCCGCCGAGCACGGTCAATCCCCAGACCGTGACGCCGGCGGCCATGCCCACGCCGGGCGAGCGGGTCAGCGTCGCCACGGCGAGCGCGAGCGCCGATACCGCGGTCATCGGGACCATCCAGCCGAAGGCGATCCCGGCCGCTGTCGCCGACAGAGCCGAGGCGGCCAGCCCGAGCAGGGCGTTGACCGCGAACAGCGCGAGCACGCGGACCAGCAGCACCATCCGGTCGCTGACCGCCATGCTCCTGGACAGCTCGAACGCCGGGTCGATGCCGGGCCCGTAGGCGTAGGCGATGCCCGCGCCGGCCACGGCCGGGGCCAGGAGGGCGACGACCGGGGCGCTGGTGTCGTGGGTCACGATCGCGCCGACGCCGAAGACCACGGCGCTGGCGAGCAGCCAGGGCACGAGCAGCGATGGCGTGCTGACCAGCGCCCTGGCCAGGCCAGGCGAGCGCAGCAACCCGGCGGCCGCTCGCTCGACGAGGCCAGGCCGCCGGTGCCAGACCTGCGCGGCCACGCCAATCCAGGCGCGGCCGAGGTCGACGTCTCCGGGCGCGCTCAGTTCGTTCGGGTCGCTCATCTGGTGTCCCTGTCGTTCATCGGGTTCCTCCGGCCGGCGCGGGACCGTTCCGCAGCGCGGCCCGCAGCAGCCCTCTCGCCCGGTACGCCCGGCTCTTGACCGTGCCTTCCGGCACTCCCATCAGCCGGGCGACCTCGGCCACCGTTTTGTCTTCGACGTAGAGCAGCCGCCAGGCCTCGCGCTCGGGCGCACCGGCAGGCCCGAGCGTCGCGACGGCGGCGTCGAGTTCGGCCCTGTTGACGGCCAGGTCGGCAGGATCGCGTTCGTCGATTGCGGCGAGCACGGCAAGCTCAAGCGGCACCGGCCCGCGCCGCCTGAGCGCGAGCGCCGCCTGCCGGCGCCCGATCCCCCACAGCCAGCCGCCGGCCACGCCGGCCGGCGCATAGCCGGCTGCCCCGCGCCAGGCCGCGAGGAACGTCTCCTGGAGCACGTCCTCGACCTCGCCAGCCGGCAGTACCGTGCGCAGCCTGATCGCCAGCCACGGCGCATGCCGGTTGAACAGCTCGCGCAGCGCGCGATCATCACCGGCGGCTATCCGGGTTATGAGCAGGTCATCGTCGTCCATCGCTGCTCTATTGCATGTCAGGACGGTTCGGTTCGCAAAGAGCAGCTTCGTTTCGATCAGCCGTCGGTCGGGCGGCCTCCCGCCGCCCTGGCTGGCCGCTGGCGTTTGCCAGGCCGATCGCGGGGCAGCTAGAGCGCGCGACTTCTAAGGAACAGAAACGGAGGTGCGTCATGAAGATTGGCGCGGCACTGGTATTGATCGCGGTCGGCGCGATACTCAGGTTTGCCCTGGTGACCGTCTACAGCCACGGCGTGTACCTGCACACGGTCGGCGACATCCTGATGGGCATCGGCGTGCTCGGCATTATCTTGTGGGCGGCGTTGTGGGGCCCGTGGACCAGGAACCGGAGCTCGAGCTACCGGCGGACGACGCAATCCGTCGGCAGCCAGCCGCCCGCCGCCCAGTACCCAGCGCAGCCCGGCCAGTACCCTGCGCAGCCCGCACAGTACGAGGCCCAGGAGCGCAGCTACGAAGAGCGCAGGTACGAGGACCAGTACCCGGCCTGACCGGCCTACTTCAGGAGCTGGCGGGCCATGACGACGCGCTGGATCTGGTTCGTGCCCTCGTAGATTTGGGTGATCTTGGCATCGCGCATCATGCGCTCGACTGGGTAGTCGTTGACGTAGCCGTAGCCGCCGAGCAACTGAACGGCGTCGGTGGTGACCTCCATCGCGACGTCGGAGGCGAAGCACTTGCAGGCCGATGACAGGAAGGTGAGGTCAGGGACCGCCGCTCCCTTCATTCGCTGCTCGGACCTCGCGGCGGCGGCGTAGGTGAGCTGCCGGGCCGCCTCGACCTTCATCGCCATGTCGGCCAGCATGAACTGCAGGCCCTGGAACTCGGCGATGGCCTTGCCGAACTGCCTGCGTTCCTTGACGTAGCCGGCCGCGTAGTCCAGCGCGCCCTGGGCGATCCCGAGCGCCTGCGCCGCGATCGTGATCCTCGTGTGGTCGAGCGTCGCCAGCGCGGTCCTGAACCCGCTGCCTTCCTCGCCGATCATCCGGTCGGCCGGGATCGCGCAATTGTCGAAGTACAGCTCGCGGGTCGGCGATCCCTTGATGCCGAGCTTGTGCTCAAGCGCGCCGACCGAGAAGCCCTCGTCGCCCTCCTCGACCACGAAGGCCGAGATGCCGCTGGCGCCGACACCCGGCTCGGTTACCGCCATCACCGTGTAGAAGCGGGAGACGCCGGCGTTGGTGATCCAGCGCTTGGTGCCGTTCACGATGAAGTGATCGCCGTCTCGTATCGCCTTCGTGCGCATCGCGGCGGCGTCCGAGCCGGCCTCGGGCTCGGAGAGGGCGTAAGAGAACATCGCCTCACCGCTCGCCACCTTCGGCAGGTAGCGCTGGTTCAGATCGCTCGAGCCGGACAGCAAGAGCGGGACGGTGCCGAGCTTGTTCACGGCCGGAATCAGCGAACTCGACGCGCAGGCGCGCGCCACTTCCTCGATGACGATCACGGTCGAGAGCGCGTCCGCCCCGGCGCCGCCGTAGGACTCGGGGATGTGGATGGCATGCAAGTCCGCCTTGACCAGGGCGTCGTGCGCCTCCTGGGGGAACCGTGACTCCCGGTCGACCTCCGCCGCATACGGCGCGATCTTGTCATCGGCCAGCTGCCGAACCGACTCGCGAAGCGCTTCGTGCTCTTCGGACAGGGCATAGGCGGTCTCAACGCTCATACTGCGATGGTACTTTCCTTCGTCGTCCGCCCTTTCAGGCCCAGATGGCGGTGACGACGCGAGGTCGTGGCCGAGGCTCGGCTTATCGCCCGCCACACTTGGGTCATGAACCCGGAACCCGCCCGCGTGCTTTCTGCTCAGGGGCAGGAGTTGCTTGAGCGACTCGCGGGGGTGGAGGTGACGCCGGACCGGGCGCTGGCACTGTCGGCGGCTTTGCGGGAGGAGTACCCGGCTGAGCTGGTAGCGGCGGCGCTGACGCAGCAGGCATTGCGGTTCGCCGGGCGGGCGAAGTTCAGCCGGGCCGACGAGATGCTGTTCACCAGGGCCGGCCTGGAGCAGGCGTCATCTGAGGTCACGTCCCGGCACGCCGCTCGGCGGTTCGCTGGTGCGCGGGTCGTGGCCGACCTGTGCTGCGGCATCGGCGGCAACCTCACGGCGCTCGCTGCCCAGCAACCCGACGGCGAGCCCCGACATGGTTGGCGCATAGGTGTTGCTAGGGGAACACCTATGCGCCAACGATGTGGCGTACCCCAAGCGGAAGGGAGCGGGAAGGGGCGGGAGACGGGGGGTGGAGCGAGCCGCGGAGCGGGGGATGGTTCGCTGATGCGCGAGGCGGTGATCGGGGTTGACAGCGACCCGGTGAGCCTGGAGTTCGCGCGGCATAACGTGTCGGTGTACGCGCCGTTGGCTCGGGTGGGGTACGTGTGTGCGGACGTGCGGGAGCTTGAGCTGGGCGGGATCGACGCTGTGTTCATCGACCCGGCGCGGCGGGACGCTCGGGGGCGGCTGCCGGCCGGGCGCTACCAGCCTGAGCTTGACTGGTGCCTCGGGCTGGCTGACCGGGTGCCGGCCGTCGGGATCAAGGCGGCACCGGGGTTGCGGCGAGAACTGGTGCCGGCTGGGTGGGAGACCGAGTTCGTGGCGGTGGGCCGGGAACTGAAGGAGGCCTTGCTGTGGTCGCCGGAGCTGGCGGGGCCGCGCAGCCGCGCGACGGTACTGCCGTCCGGTGCCACGCTGACCTCGTCCGCGACACTAGCCCTGTCCGACCCGCCGACCTCGCCGACCTCGCAGGCCGCGACGGCCGCGACGACGCTGGCCGAGCCGGGGTCAGCGTCCGGGGACGCTCCCCGAGCTGAGGCAGTGCCGGTGGCTGCGCCCGGAGAGTTCCTCTTCGATCCGAATCCGGCGGTGACCAGGGCCGGACTGGTGACCAGCCTGGCCCGGCAGCTAGGGGCCTGGCAGATCGATCCGATGATCGCGTTCCTGTCGGCGGACAAGCCGGCGATGACTCCGTTCGCGCGGACGTTGCGGGTGATCGAGTCGGCTCCCTGGCACGAGAAGCGGTTCGCGGCCCGGCTACGTCAGCTCGGGATCGGGTCGGCCGACATCAGGCGACGGGGACTGGCCGGCGACGTCGAGCAGATCCACCATCGGCTCGGGCTACGCGGCCCCGGCGCGGCAACCATCGTCCTGACCAGGGTCTCCGATCGGCCTTGGGGCTTGATCTGCGTCCCGGTCGCCGAACCGGACGACCCGGCTTAACCAGCTGCCTGGCCGGGCCGGGCCGGGTGGGTGAATGGGGCAATTATGTTTGTACTAAGTCGTTGCTACCGATCGTCTTGGTACGCGATTCCTACGAATTCGCAGGTAGCTATATAACTGTCTGTCCGATTAGAATACAGGAACATAGTACTATGATCATCTTCTATTGATCATAGTACTATGTTCCGTTCGTACCACGGACCACGGACCACGGACCACGTACCACGTACCACGGACCACGAACCATGGCCCGCGCTCGAACGACCATGTCCTGACCTATCCCTCGCCGGCGAGGACGAAGCGACCCCAGGCCCCGGCGGTGGCGCGCGAAGCCCGGCCGACCCGCGACGGAAGGCCGCAGGCCGGCCAGGCTTGGCCTAATTCAGCGAACTATCAGGGGTAGTTGATCGGGCTGCCCAGGCCGGTGACCAAGTCGTAGCCGGGGCCGGCGGTGCAGTCGGTGCCGCAACTGCCGTTGGTGCCGCTGGTGATGTCGCGGAGGTTGGTCTTGTAGCCACCGCCGTAGATGGCGGTGTTGCCCTGCAGCGCGGTGCTGCCCGCGGCCTTGCCGGCCGCGAGGATGCCCGCCCAGTTGGGGGCGCCGACGCTGGTACCGCCGATGGTCCACCAGCCGGACTGGCCATCGAAGGCGGTGCTGTCGTAGACCGAGACGCCAGTGTCCGGGTTGCCGACGAAGGAGACGTCGGGCACGCCGCGCTTGCCGCCGGTCAGGGCGTTGATCGTGGCGGCGCCGGAGACCGGGCCGGTGTAGCCGCTCTGGTAGGCCGGGATCTTCTCGTAGGCCGAGATGCCGCCGCCGCCATCAGACCACGAGGTCTCGCTGGTGAACCCCGAGCAGGAGGTGCCGCTGCAGCCGTTGAGCGTGGTACCGCCCACCGCGATCACGTCGGGCGAGGCGGACGGGTAGATCACGCCGTGGCCGCTGTCGCCGGCCGAGGCCGTGTAGAGAGTGCCGGCGTGGGTGAAGTTGCTGTCGCTGCTCGTCTCCGAGCTGGTCTCGCTGCCGCCCCAGCTCATCGACACCACGTTGGCATCGAGGGTGGCGTTGGCGTAGTCGACGGCCGCGTAGAGGTTGGCGTTGCTCGACGTCTTCGCCTCGACCAGGACGATCTTGGCACCGGGCGCCTCGGCGTGGGCCCACTCGATGTCGAGCGACTCCTCCAGGTTCCAGTCAGAGTTCACGGCCGGCTTGCCGGACGGCTCGGCGACCTCGAAGCACGCGCCCGCCTGGGTCAGCGAGGTGCAGGTGGACAGAGCCGGGTAGCCGTACTCGGCGTTGAACACGTTGAGGTCGGAGAGCGCGTTCGCGTCGTTGTAGGCGTCGACGATCGCGATGATCTGACCTGAGCCCGCGTTCGAGGTTGGCGACAGGCCGGACAGGTTGTAAACGGACTGGATGGCGCTCGGCGGCAGCCCAGTGGGGGAACCGCTGGTCACCCTGGGCGAGCCGTTCGCAAACCGGCCGATCCGGTGGATCACGAAGGTGGTGTGATTGGCCGACGCCGACCCCGAGTGGGGGGACGGGGCGAAGGCGGCGGGGGCAGCGAAGGCGGCGGCGCTGCTGGCGTAGACGGCCATGCCGATCGCGAACGTAACTCCGACGCCTAATACTGCTAGTCGCTTCCAGCTCATGCGTGACAACTCTTTCTCGCGGGCCCGCGACGATGCGGGCATCCATGGTGAGCTCACGAATACGGGCTCCAGCGCATGATGACCGCGTTCCGAAATGCCGTCAAGATCGCCCCGAAGAACAGCAACGTAGTCCCGCCGTTGTCGTAGGAACGACTACTCCGGGACTACGTTGCTGTTCCGACCGGGGCGGGGCGGCCGGGGCGGGGCGGCCGGGGCGAGGGGCGGGAGGGCTAGGGCCGGGGGAAGGGCCAGGGCCGGGGGAAGGGCCAGGGCCGGGGCGGCGACGGGACGGCGGAAACGGGAGGGCGCGAGGGCGAGGGCCGGGGCGCGAGGGCGGGGACGGCCGCGGTCGGGCTGGTCTAGGTGCTGTCGCCCAGGTGGGCGCGGAGGGCCGCGCCTTTGGCCTGGGCGAGCTGGCGCAGGTCCTCCTGGAACGCGACCATCCGGTCCCGCAGGCCGGGATCGGCGACGGCCAGGATGCGGACCGCGAGCAGGCCGGCGTTGCGGGCGCCGCCGACGGCGACGGTGGCGACCGGGATCCCGGCCGGCATTTGCGCGATCGACAGCAACGAGTCCAGGCCATCGAGCTGAGCCAGCGGCACCGGCACGCCGATCACCGGCAGCGGGGTCACGGCCGCCAGCATGCCGGGCAGGTGGGCCGCGCCGCCGGCCCCGGCGATGATCACCCGCAAGCCCCGCCCGGCCGCTCCCGCCCCGTAAGCGATCATGTCGTGCGGCATCCGGTGCGCCGACACCACGTCGGCCTCGTAGGCCACGTCGAACTCAGCGAGCGCGTCAGCCGCGGCCCGCATGACCGGCCAGTCCGAGTCGCTGCCCATCACGACCGCGACCAGCGGCAGTGCGCCGCCCCTGGCGGGCGCGAGCGCCCCGCCGCCCCTGGCGGTCGCGGCCGGCCCGCCGCCCACGGCCGGCCCGCTATCCCTCGCCATCAGCGCCGCACCTCGTGAAGCTCCTCGGTGCCGGACCCAGGGCCGGGCCCAGGGCCGGGCCCGGGGCCGGACCCAGGGCCGGGCCCGGGGCCGGACCCGGCGCCGGGCCCGGAAACCTCGGAGACTTCGGGCTCCTCGGTGCCCAGGATGAGGTAGTTGGCGGCCCGCCTGGCCCGGTCCAGGAGGCGCTCGGTGTCCTGCCCAGCCACGGTCACGTGACCGATCTTGCGCCCCGGCCGCACCTGCTTGCCGTACAGGTGCACCCGCACCCCAGGGTCAGCGGCCATGACGTGGACGAACCGCGAATACAAGTCGGGATCATGACCACCGAGCAGGTTCACCATGACGCAAGCCGGCGCCGTCGGCGTGGTCGCGCCGAGCGGCAAGTCGAGCACCGCCCGCAGGTGCTGCTCGAACTGCGATGTCACGGCGCCGTCGATGGTCCAGTGACCGCTGTTGTGCGGCCGCATCGCCAGCTCGTTGATGATCAGCCGGCCATCCCACTCGAACAGCTCGACCGCCAGCAGCCCGGTCACCCCGAGCTCCTTCGCGATCGTCAGGCCCAGCCACTCCGCCAGCACCGCCACGTCAGGGTCGAGCCCAGGCGCGGGCGCGAAGACCTCCTCGCAGATCCCGTCCCGCTGCACCGTCTGCACCACCGGGTAGCAAGCCCCCTGCCCCTTGGGCGACCTGGCCACCAGCACCGCCAGCTCCCGATCGAACGCGATGTGCTCCTCGGCCAGCAACCCGATGCCGTGCGACAGCACCTCGGCGACCGCTTCGGGACCGTCGCAGACCCAGACACCCCGGCCGTCGTAGCCGCCGGACACCGCCTTGAGCACCACCGGCCACTTCGGCCGGCCCGAGATCGCGTGCTCGTCGGCGACGAACGTGAGCACGTCAGCGACGGTCTCGACCGGGCGATAGCGCGGGCACCGGACGCCGTGCGCGGCCAGCGCGGGCAGCGAGCTGAGCCGGTTCCGCATCGCCAATTTGTCCTGGGCGAAGACGAGGGCCTCCCGGGCCGGCCGCACCGCCGTCACCTCGCCGAGCACGGCGAGCTGGGCGCCCGGCACGTGCTCGTGGTCGAAGGTCACCACGTCGCAGCCGATGCCGAAGCCCAGCAGGTCACCCGCCGAGGTGTAATCGCCGATCGTGGTGCGGGCGCAGACCTGCGCGGCGCTCTCGGTGGCCGAGCCGGCCAGCACCCGGAACTCGACGCCAAGGCCGATCGCGGCCTGCGCGGTCATCCGGGCCAGCTGCCCGGCCCCGACCATGCCGACGACCGGCATCCCGGCCAGGCCAGGATCCCGCGCGGAGTTCTCATTGCCCACGCGCCGTAGCCTAGTAGGAGCCAGTAGGAGTCAATCGGAGTCAGGCCGGACCAACGACGGCGGGCTCGTCCATCCGGTCGGTCGCGGGCTGCGGGAAGATCACCGCGAACGTCGCCGGCCGCGGCCGCACCAGCACCAGCTGGCCGCCATCGGAGGCGGCGATCGACTTGGCGAGCGCAAGGCCGAGCCCGGTGCCGCCCGCTCCGCTGACGCTCCGCTCGAAGATCCGGTGCACCAGGTCAGCGGGCACGCCCTTGCCCTCGTCCTTGACCTCGATCACGACCGACCTCGGGGTCTGCGACGTCCTGATGCTGACCGTCCCGGCTCCGTGCACCAGGGCGTTGTCCAGCAGCGTCGCGACGACCTGGGAGACCCCGCCGACGCTGACGTAGGCGCGGAGGTGGACATCGCCGAGCACCTCGAGCTTCCTGCCCTCGTTCCGAAACGCCGGCTCCCACTCGACGACCTGCTGGGCGATGATGTCGTTGATGCTCGACAGGGCCGGCGCACCCGAGGACGAACGGCGGGCCCGGCCAAGCAACTGGCCCACGACCTGGGCCAGCCGGTCGGTCTGGGCCAGCGCGGCCGCCCCTTCCTCCCGCACCACCGCCGGATCATCAGCCGCCGCCAGCATCTCCTCGAGCCGCATCGACAGCGCCGTGAGCGGGGTCCGCAACTGATGCGACGCGTCCACCGCGAAGTCCTGCTCGCTGGCGATGAAGTCGGCGACCCGCTGCACCGCGTTGTCCAGGCCGTCGGCGATCCGGTCAAGCTCGGCGATGCCGTACCGCCGGTTGACCGGCCGCGCGTCCCCGGTACCGATCCGGTCAGCGGCCCTGGCCAGATCCTGGGCCGGCCGGGCCAGCCGCCTGGCCTGGGCCACCGCGAGCCCGGCACTGACGAGCAGGGCGAGCACCCCGAGCAGCGCGACCCGCATCGCCGATACCTGCCCGTGCTGCGCCCCGGCCGAGATGGCCACCCCGGCCGTGAGCACCAGGACCGCGGCCAGCGTCACCCCGAAGGTCGACGTCAGCAGACGGCGCCGCATGAGGTCAGTCTCCTCGCTCGAACCTGAACCCGACCCCGCGAACGGTCGTGATGAAGTGCGGGTTGTGGGCGTCGTCGCCGAGCTTGCGGCGCAGCCAGGACACGTGCATGTCGAGGGTCTTGGTCGAGCCCCACCACTTGCTGTCCCAGACCTGGCGCATGATCTGGTCCCTGGTCACGACCTTCCCGGCCTCGGTGACCAGCAAGTTCAGCAGGTCGAACTCCTTGGACGTGAGGTCAAGCTCGGCGGTGCCGAGCCAGGCCCGGCGGGCGTCGTTGTCGATCCGCACCCCCTGGACGATCTGCGCGGGCGAGGCGCCCCGGCGCAGCAGCGCCCTGACCCTGGCGAGCAGCTCGGCGAGCCGGAACGGCTTGGCAACATAGTCGTCGGCCCCGGCGTCGAGCCCGATGACCGTGTCGACCTCCTCGACCCGCGCGGTCAAGATGAGCACCGGGGTCGCCTGGCCAGCCAGCCGCAGCCGCCGGCACACCTCAAGGCCGTCCATCCTCGGCAGGCCGATGTCAAGGACGATCAAGTCAATTCCGCCGGCCCTCGCCACTTCAAAGGTGCCTGGCCCGTCCGCTGAAACGCCCACCTCATAGCCCTCGCGCCGCAAAGCCCTGGCCAGCGGCTCGGAAATAGACGGGTCATCCTCAGCAAGCAATACGCTAGTCATGCCGGAATGATAAGCCGATCAGTCGTAATTGACCTGGCACGACGCACCGGAATGCAGGCAAGCATTTGGTCAAGTCAGTAACAGGCGCAAGCAATATCGAGGCCGCCGCAATGGGGATGTGCCGGAAATTCTAAAATCAAGGAATATTAGCAGCAAATTCTACGGGCTGCTCGGTTGCTTTTGGCGCCTCTTGCCCAGGGAGATCCTTGTGCGTGAGCAGCGGGCGGGTCACAAGGAGCGTGCCCGATATCACGCCGAGGCCGAGCATGATCCACAGTGCTGTCCTGATCCCGAGCCAGGTGCCC
>DATKFV010000112.1:0-7857 GCA_035511035.1 Streptosporangiaceae bacterium | reverse complement strand
GCAACCTATCCCCGCTATGCCGCCGACACCACCAGGCCAAGCAAGCCACCGGATGGCACCTCGCCCACACCCAGCCAGGACACCTCACCTGGACCACGCCCAACGGCCGCAGCTACCCCGTACTCCCCGACGTCTATCCGGACTCGCCCCGGACGGCCGCGTAGCGGTCGCGTACCGACGGCTGGGGGTTGGCCTCGTAGCGGTCGGTGGCGCCGAGTTTCCAGATCGGCGGCTGCTCGCCGCCAGTCAGTACCCAGGCCGCCTGGAGGGCGGCGCCGTCGGCCACGTACTCCCCCGTTTCGGGCACGTCCACGGGAACGCCGAAGATCGTCGGGGCGATCTGCCTGACCGCCGCCGACCTGGCGCCGCCGCCGATGAGCAGGACGCGGCGAATCGGCACTCCGGCCGCCCTGATCGCGTCGAGGCCGTCGGCCAGGCCGCAGAGCATGCCCTCCACCGCCGCCCTGGCCAGGTTCTCCTGGGTCGCGTTCGATCCGGTCAGGCCGGCGAGCGTGCCGGTGGCATCGGGCCGGTTGGGCGTTCGCTCGCCTTCGAGATACGGCAGCAGGGTCAGCCCGCCGGCACCCGGCTCGGCCTGAAGCGCCAGCTCGGCCAGGCGGTCAAGGCCGACCCCGAGCAGGCTGGCAGCGGCCACCAGGACGCGGGCGGCGTTGAGCGTGCACACGAGCGGCAGGAAGCGCCCGGTCGCGTCCGCGAACCCGGCGATGGCGCCGGCCGGGTCTGCCGTCGGCGTCTCGCTGACCGTGAATACGGTGCCCGAAGTCCCGATCGAAACCACCACGTCACCGGCCTGGGCGCCGAGGCCGAGCGCGGCCGCCGCGTTGTCGCCCGTGCCAGGGCCGAGCACGGGCGGCGTGGCTCCCGCATTAGCCAGGGACTCCAGGTCGCCGGCCCGGTCGGTGGGTCCGAGCACTAGCGGCACGGCCAGCTCACGGCCGGCCGCGCGAACCAGCAAGTCGTGGCGGTAGCAGCCGCTGGCTGGTGACCAGTAGCCGGTGCCGCTCGCGTCACCGCGATCGGTGCGCAACGCGTCGAGCTCCCCCGCGCCCGCGAGGTGCCAGGTCAGAAAGTCGTGCGGCAGGCACACAGCGGCGGACCGCGCCATCGAGTCCGGTTCGTGCTCCGCGAGCCAGCGCAGCTTGGTGACCGTGAAGGCCGCGACGGGGACGCTGCCTACCGCGCCCGCCCAGGCGACCGCGCCCCTGGCCGGGTCGCCTTGGCCAAGCTCGGCGACCAGCTCGTCCGCGGCCGCCGCCGACCTGGTGTCGTTCCAGAGCAGGGCCGGCCTGACCACCTCTCCGGCCGGATCGAGGCAGACCATGCCGTGCTGCTGGCCCGCGACCGAGATCGCGGCCACCTGGTCAAGCCCGCCGGCCGCGGTCAGCGCCGCCCGCAGCGCGATCAGCCACGCCGCGGGGTCAACCTCCGTGCCGGGCGGATGAGGTGCCTCCCCCGACCGCACGAGCGCACCGCTGGCCGCCTCCCTGATGACGACCTTGCACGACTGGGTCGACGAGTCGATGCCCGCGACCAGTGTGGTCATCGCGCTCCCAGCAGGTGCTCGACCGCCAGCTGGTTCAGCTTCACGAAACCGTAGCCGGGCGCGCCGACCGCATCGGGGTCGAAGTCCTCGAAGGCGGCACGGTCGGCGAGCAGGCCGGCGTAGGTCTCCCCCTGGCCGAGCGTGGGCTCGCTGAGCTCACCGACCCGGCTCGCTGCCATCGCCTCCTGGACCTCAGGATCGGCCCTGAACGCAGTCGCGCGCTCTTTCAGCAGCAGGTACATGCGCATGTTGGCGGCAGCGCTGTCCCAGACCCCGGCCATGTCCTCGGTACGCGACGGCTTGAAGTCGAAGTGACGGGGCCCCTCGTAGGCCGGGCCGCCGCGCGGGCCGCCGAACTCGAGCAGGTCGACGAGCCCGAACGCGTTGATCAGGTCGCCGTGGCCAAAGACGAGATCCTGGTCGTACTTGATGCTGCGCTGGCCGTTCAGGTCGATGTGGAACAGCTTCCCGTGCCAGAGCGCCTGCGCGATGCCGTGCGCGAAGTTGAGCCCGGCCATCTGCTCGTGGCCGACCTCGGGGTTGAGACCGACCATCTCGGAGTGCTCCAGGTTGCCGATGAAGGCCAGCGCGTGCCCGACGGTCGGCAGCAGGATGTCGCCGCGCGGCTCGTTGGGCTTCGGCTCAAGCGCGAACCGCAGGCCGTAGCCGTGGTCGAGCACGTAGGCGGCGAGGGTGTCCACGGCCTCCTTGTACCGGTCTAGGGCGGCCCTGACGTCCTTGGCGCTGTCATACTCGCTGCCTTCGCGGCCTCCCCACATCACGTAGGTCTGCGCGCCAAGTTCGGCCGCGAGGTCGATGTTCCGCATCACCTTGCGGAGCGCGTAGCGCCTGACCGCGCGATTGTTGCTGGTGAAGCCGCCGTCCTTGAACACCGGATGGGTGAACAGGTTCGTGGTGGCCATCGGCACGACCATCCCGGTCTCGGCGAGCGCGGCGGTGAACCGCTCGATGTGCTTGGCCCGAGTCGCGTCGTCGCTGCCTGGAGGCACCAGGTCGTCGTCGTGGAACGTGACCCCGTAGGCGCCGAGCCTGGCGAGCTCGTGGACGGCCTCGACCGGGTCAAGCGGCGCGCGGGTCGCGTCACCGAACTGGTCCCTGGCCTGCCAGCCCACCGTCCAGAGCCCGAACGTGAACCTGTCCGCCGGCGTTGGCTGAGCGGGCATGGGATCTCCTTATGTTCGAAGCCGAGTGTTCGAAGCCGAGTGTTCGAGGCGGATAGGCGGATCTGGACGAGCAATGTTAACGTTCACACATAGGCGGCCTGTTTGTTAATAGGGCGTGCCGATTTTCTTCAGGCAAGTCGCTGAGCGCGTTCGCACGGTCAATATCGCCCTTACCGCCGCACAGGCAGCTCGAACCTTCGCGGCTAGGATGTAGCTGGCTGGCCTCACGGGCAGTGCTGGGCGGACGAGCCTCAGGCGGACGGTGCTGTGGTCGACGATGTTGGCGAGGCTGGGCCCGTCCAGGCCGACGGCCAGGCGAAGGGAGGCGGCCGGATGAAGCAGGCAGCCGGCAGCCAGCCCGGCCGGCCGCTGATGGTCGACGTGGCCAGGCTGGCCGGCGTCTCCCATCAGACCGTGTCACGGGTACTCAACGACCACCCGCACGTCAGCGCCAAGACCAGGGCCGAGGTGCTGGCCGCGATCCGCGACCTGGGCTACCGGCCCAACGCGGCGGCGCGCACCCTGGCGACCGGCCGGACTAACGCGCTCGGCGTGATCAGCGTGGACAACACCCTGTACGGCCCTTCCTCGATGCTCTACGGCCTAGAGCAGGCGGCCCCGCCCAATTACATGGTCGCCATCGCCAGGCTGGACGCGTTCGACCGGCAGTCGCTGAGCGTGGCCGTCGAAAGGTTCCTCGGTCAGGCGGTCGAAGGCATCATCATGGTCGCGCCGCAGGTCGCGGCCGTGGAGGCACTGATCAGCCTGACCACCGACGTCCCGCTGGTCGCGATCAAGTGCGGTACCGGCGCGCCGGTGCCCTCGGTCACCATCGACAACCTGGCCGGAGCGGCCAGGGCGACGCGGTACATGCTCGACCTTGGCCATGAGACCGTGCACCACCTGGGCGGCCCGCCGAGCTGGCTCGACTCCCAGGAGCGGGCCGATGGGTGGCGCCAGACCCTGCTGGCCGCGGGCGCCGAGGTACCTGACCTGGTGTACGGGGACTGGTCGGCGCGATCGGGACACGAGATCGGCCACCGGCTCGCCGCCATGCCCGAGGTGACGGCGGTGCTCTGCGGAAACGACCAGATGGCGCTCGGGCTGCTGCGAGCGCTGGCCGAGCAGGGCCGGAGCGTGCCAGGCGACGTGAGCGTGGTCGGATTCGATGACATTCCCGAGGCGGCGTTCTTCCCGCCGCCACTGACGACCGTGCGCCAGGACTTCGGTGAGCTTGGCCGCCGGGCCATGCACCTGCTCATGGACCGGATCCGAGGCGTCGACCGGTTCGTGCCCTCGATGCCGATCATGCCTGACCTCGTGGTCAGGGCCAGCGCGGCACCGCCCAAGCGCCGCGGCTCAGCTTGACCAGCACAGCGTGACCCGCCCAGTGTGACCAGCTCAGCTTGACCAGCTCAGGTTGACCAGCTCAGGTTGAACATTCAGGCTGAGCGTTGGCGCTCCTGCATCGCGCGCCGGTACTCGGCGACCACGATGTCGTTGAGCTCTTGCACCGAGGTGTCGGCGGTCCGCTTGTCGAGCGAGATCTGGCCATGCTGCAGCAGGTTGACCCGGTCGCAGATCTCAAGTACCTGGCCGTAATTGTGTGCGATCACGATGATCGACACGTCACCCCGGCTCTTCAGGTCCCTGATCAGGTCAAGGATCAGCGCGACTTCCTTGGCGCCCATGGCCGCGAACGGCTCGTCCAGAAGCAGGATCTTGGCGTCTGAGTAGACGGCCCTGGCTACCGCGATGGCCTGGCGCTGGCCGCCGGAAAGGCTGGCGACCTGCGAGTCCACTGAAGGGATGTTGACGCCCATTTCGTTGAGGTACTCGCGGGCGGCCCGGCGCATCGCCTTGTTGCTGAGCAGCGGGCCGCGGACGCGCTCGCGGTTCAGGAACATGTTGTGGTAGACGCTGAGCTGATTGATCAAAGCCAGATCCTGGTAGACCGCGTCGACACCGAGCGACCTGGCGTGGTCGACGGACTTGAACGTCACCTCCTGGTCGTTGAGTACGATCCGGCCCGTGTCAGGACGCTGAAATCCGCACAGTATCTTCAGCAGGGTCGACTTGCCCGCGCCGTTGTCGCCGATCAGGCCGAGGATCTCGCCCAGCTCAAGGTGCAGGTTGATGTCGACCAGAGCGGTGACCGGGCCGAACCGCTTCGACAGGTGCTCGGCCCGCAGCACGTCGTTCACGCTCACGCTCGGCTCAGGGCCGGACGCCAACGGGTCGTACGCCTGGTCGCCAGGCAACGGCGCGGTCATCGGAGCCTCCCCGCAGCGCGCAGCCGCGCCAGCTGAATGTTCGCGATCATGGCGACCAGGATCGCGCCGCCGAAGATTATGTTGAGCGGGTAAGCGCTGATGCCCTTGGCGCTGAAGCCGATGGTCAGCACCGCGAGCATGATGGAGCCGAGGAAAGCGCCGATGATGGTTCCTGATCCGCCGAGCAAGGCCGTGCCGCCGATGACGGCCGCCGCGACCGAGTAGAACATTGGCTGGTAACCGCCGGCGTTCGGGTCGATCAAGTTTTCCTGGAACGTGATCAGCAGGCCGACGAAGGCGCCGAAAAGACCGCTGACCATGAAGTTCCCGTACTTGATCCTGGCCACGTTGATGCCGGCCTCGCGCGCGCCAAGCTGGTTACCGCCGACTGCGATAGTGTGCAGGCCCCACTTCGTCCTGGTGAGGATGATGTGGCAGATGACGGTCAGCCCGACCGCCCAGGCGATCTCCGAGTAGCCGAAGCCGCCGATCCACTTGCCGATCCCGAGCGAGTTCGCGGTCGGGGTCGCCTGGGTCGCGTTGGAAGTGGTGAGCGTGAGCCCGTAGAGGACGAAGCCGGTGCCCAGGGTGCCGATGAACGACGGTATCCCGAGTGCCACGGTAATAAACCCGTTGACCCAGCCAACCACGAGGCCGAACACCAGCGCGCAGAGGATCGCGAGCAGCACGGGGAACCCGTGATAGACGATGAGGAAGTACATGAGGAAGGGCGCGAAGGCGTACACGAATCCCGGTGACAGGTCGATCTCGCCGCAGATCAGGAGGGGAACCTCGCCAAGCGCGATGATCACGATCGGGGCCGCGTACTGACTGAGGTTGACCAGGTTAGCGTTAGAGAAGAAGCCGGTTATCCCAGAAAGGAACCCGAAGTAAACCACTAGCAGCACGACGACCACGAGCACGGTCAGTTCGCGCTGCTGCCCGGCCAAGGCGATCGCGCGACGCAGTCGCGAGCCAAAGCCGTTGTCTCGAGCGCCTCCTGGCGGTAGCCCGGCCAGAGGGCTGGCCGTGCGCTCGGCTGTATCGCTCATCCTCGCCTCTCCTGTATAGGCAAACACCGGCCCCGTCGCGGCCATATCCGGCAATAGCCCTGGCAACCGTCACTGACCCAGTTCAAGGCCAGTAAACGGTCACCAGGGCGACTTGCCAATAGTGATCGGATGCGTCAGGTGCTCGTCGTGGCGATCGGGTTCTTGATCGGGCCTGACCGTGGCACGAGCGTCGGCTTGGTGACCCCGGTAGCGCCTTCGTAGGAGGTCTTGGTGTTCAGGTAAGGACCGACATTCGACTTGTCGACGAACGTCAGGCCGGTGTCGGTGTCCGGAGGCCGGACCAGGCCGCCTGACAGGTTGTACAGGTACAGGTAAAGCACGGGCAGGAAGCCCTGCAGGTAAGGCTCCTGGTCGATGGTGAAGTCGAGCTGGCCCGCGTTGATCGCGGTCAGCGTGCCTGGGGTGAGGTCGAAGCCGCCGGCTGGGATCTTGCCGGTGAGCCCGGCGGCCGACAGCGCCTGGGACAACAGCTCGGTCGAGCCCGCGTCGACCGCGAACGCGCCCGCGATGGACTTGTGGCCGATGAGGAAGGCCTTCTCAGGTGCCAGCTCGACCGACGTGGTCGCGCCAGTGGCGACCTGCGTCACCGTGATCGGCTTGCCCGAGGCCTTGATCGCGGCGACGGCGCCGTCGTAACGCGGCTGGATGTTGCCCGAACCTGGCGTGGCGATGAAGATGACGATCTCGCCCTTGTCGACCACGCTCAGGATGCGCTCGCCGAGCTGCTGGCCAGACAGGTACAGCGCCTGGCCGACGTAGCAAAGCCGGTTGGTGTTGATCACCGGCGTGCCGTTCGACTCGTAGATCCCGTCGGCGTTGTACGTGACGACCGGGATGCCCGCGTTCATCGCGTTGCCGATCGGCGTGGTGAACGAGTCCGCGGTAATGACCGTGGTCGCGATGCCGCTCGCCTTGCCGGAGATCGCGGTCTCGATGTAGGACGTCATCTGCGGCACGAGCGAGTTAGTCGAACCGCCCCACTTCGGGGTGGGCAGGCCGAGCAGCGTCGCCGCGTCGGTGTAACCCAGCCTCGTCGGGACGAAGAACAGGTTCGTGGTGACGTGGTTGACGAACCAGAACTGCCAACTGGGCGTCTTGGGGAAGTCACCTATGGCGCTGGTCCCGCCGCTCGTGGTCTTGGCCGCCGACGAGGAACTGCTGCTGCACGCCGCGATCAGCGCGGAGGCGGCCATGGTGGCACTGGCCAGGCCGGTGCCGGCGAGCAGGCGCCGACGGGTCGGCCCGTCCCTCATGTTCAGTCTTTCGATCGCCTCATCGACCTTCGGGTCGACCTTTCCCATCACGGACCTCCAGTTGCTCTCCTTGAGGCGGCCGCGCCGCCACGTGCTGTGCTGTGCTGGCCAGCCGCCGCGACCGCGATACTGCGGCGATACTGCGGCGCGGCGCGATCGTCGTGCGCCCTCCGGAGCTAGCTAGGCATGCGGAATCGGTGGGTAGCTAACTACGCAACACGTGCCTCCGCCGCAGACCAATGCCGGCAGAGGTCGCCGCTGCTTGGCGTCTGAAGGATGTGAGCGCTCACATCGGTCAGCAATATGACCTGTAGTGCCATAAGTTAGATCAACTGATCAGTGCCGTCAATGGAAGGAGCAGGTTAATACCCTGCTAGTTCGTGCCTGCTTCGTTGACCTGGGCATACATACGGATTTGAGGACGGGATGGCCGGGCGGCACCGCGCCCGTGCCCGGACAGACAGCGGATTACGCACCGATAACACCCGCTTGTGGCCCCTTGGCTAGCCC
>DATKFV010000111.1:0-5833 GCA_035511035.1 Streptosporangiaceae bacterium | reverse complement strand
GCGGCAAGATCACGGAGACCTGAGTGCGGCGGCGGCGACCGTCAGCCGGTCGGCCAAGCGCTGGGCAGTACGCCCAGATGTAGGAACAGGGTGACGTCATCGCGGACCGCTAGGTGCTCGGTGATCAGGCCCGCGTCGTCGGATGTGATGACGTGAACCTGGCGCGAGGCGGTTGGCCGGTGCGTGGCGGGAATGCCGTGGAGCGTCCCGTCATGGGTGCCGGTCATCATGCCGATGCAGACGACTCGGCGCCCTTCGGCGACCATGTCCTGCACCTCAAAGCGCATGTCGGAGCAGCCAGCCCAGAGCCGGGTGAAGACCCCGGCGGCACCTTCAGGGCCGTCGGGCGTGCCGGGGCGCGCGTTGTGGTTCACGAACCCAGGCGCGAAGAAGTCGCCGACCTCCGCCGTGAGGCCGGCCCGGCGCCGCGACAGGATGATCCGCCATGCCGAGGGCGCCGGTACCTCGCGGGCATCAGCCACTGACCGAGAGGACCACGCGGCGCCGGCCGATGAGAGCACCGGCCGATGACAGCGCCGGCGGATAATGACGTGATGCGCGCACTGCTCGCCGCCATCAACTGCCCCAAGGGCGCGGTCGAAGCTAACCTCGACACGCACCTGCGGCTCCTGGACACCGCCGTCCCAGGTGATCTGGTCCTGTTCCCCGAGATGTCGCTGACGGGCTATCTCGACCCAAGCATTGCCGCAAATAGCCTGGCGCGACTCGACCATCCAGCCGTGCTCAAGCTCGTGGCCGCCACCGGGAGCGCCGGCGTGTGCGCCTGCTTCGGGATAGCCGAGCGCGGGCCCGGCGGGTTGCCGTTCATCACGCAGGTGGTAGCAGCGGACGGCAAGCTGCTCGGGGTGCAGCGCAAGCGGTACCTCGGCGAGGGCGAGGAAGCATTCACGGCCGCGAGCGGCGACGCGATCTTCGAGCACGGGGAGATCAGGTTCGGGATCGCGATCTGCGCCGAGGCTGGCCACGACGCTCCGTTCGACGCGGCCGCGTCGAACGGAGCCACCCTGGTGCTCTTCCCGGCCGCGCCCGGGCTGTACGGCCGGTGCACCGACGAGGAGTCGTGGCTCCGGGGCTTCGCCTGGTGGGAGGGCTGCGGCCTCGGCGACGCCAGCCGTCACGCGAAGCGCCTGGGCCTGTGGATCGCCCAGGCCGGCCAGGCGGGCGTGACGCAGGACGAGGACTTCCCCGGCCTGGCCGCGCTGACCGGCCCGGACGGGGAGGTCACAGGCCGGCTGCCCGACTGGCGCGCGGGAGTGCTGACCGTGACGATCCCGGCGGAGGGAGCCGCATGATCGACGGGAGGCTGCTCGTCGACGCCCACGTGCACGTCGCCCGGCTGCGGACGCTATCGGCCGACTGGCAGGACTGGGCCCGCAGGTTCGGCGCCAGCACTCCCATGTCCGAGCTCTTCGAACCCGACGGCACGCCAGTACCCGAGGCGCTCGACCGGCACTTCGGTGAGCAAGGCGTCGACCACGTGCTCCTGTTCAGCGAGTACAGCCCGAAAGCGACCGGCATCCAGCCGATCGAGGACGTGCTCCCGCTGGTCAAGGAGAACCCGGTCAGGTTCCACCCGGTCGCCTGCATCAATCCGCACCTGCACTACCCGCCCGCCAGGGAGCTCGCCCGCCAGGTCGAACTCGGCGCGGTCGCGGTCAAGATCCACCCCGTACACGGTGGCTTCGAGGCCAGCGACCGCATGCTGTACCCCGCCTACGCCTGGGCCGAGCAGCACCAATTGCCGGTGATCGTGCACTGCGGCACGTCCACGTTCGCTGGCTCGGTGAACGCCTACGCCGACCCGGTCCTGCTCGACCCGGTGTTCCGCGACTTTCCTGACCTGACCGTGGTGCTCGCCCACGGCGGCCGGGGCTGGTGGTACCAGCAGGCCGCCTTCCTCGCCCTGATGAAGCCGAACGTCTGGCTCGAGGTCTCCGGCCTGCCCCCGCAACGTCTCCCCGACTACTACGGCTCGTCCCTGCGCCGGCTCGCGGACAAGATGATCTTCGGCACCGACTGGCCCGGCGTCCCCAGCGTCGCCCAGAACGCCCGCACCCTAGCGGCTACCCTCACGGCCGCTGGCTGCACCCCCGACCAGATCGCCGCCGCCCTCGGCACCCACGCCGCGACCGTCTTTCACCTCCCCCCGATTTCGGACTAACCATTTTCGGACTAACCGATCTCGGCCATCCCGAAAATGGATTATCCGAAAACGGATAGCCCGAGATCGGATAATTCGATCTCGGGCTAGTTCCGGGGCGCTTGCTTAGCCGACGGCTGGGGAGGGGCGGGTGTCTTGCTTGATCGAGAGCTTGCCGTTGCGCATCACGGCGATCCGCTGGGCTCGGCGGGCGACGGGCGAGTCGTGGGTGACGAGGACCAAGGTAAGGCGGTTGCCTTGCCAGAGCTTCTCGAGCAGGCCGATGATCTCGTCCCTCGTGTCCTCGTCCAGGTTCCCGGTCGGCTCGTCGGCGAGCAGCACGGTCGGGTTTTTGACCAGGGCCCGCGCGATCGCGACGCGTTGCTGCTGGCCGCCGGACAACTCCGAAGGCAGGTGCCTCACCCGGTCCGCCAGGCCCACGTCGGCCAGCGCTTCCGCCGCCCTCGCCCGCCGCTCGATCGCGCCGACGCGGAGCGGGACCAGCGCCGTCTCGACGTTCTCCTGCGCGCTCAGCGTCGGGATCAGGTTGAAGGTCTGGAAGATGAAGCCGAAGGACTGCGCCCTGATGTCGCAGACCTCGGTCTCGCGCAAGTCGGCGAGGTCCTTGCCGTTGAACTCGACCGAGCCTGAGGTCGGCCGGTCGAGCCCGCCGAGCATCTGGAGCAGGGTCGTCTTGCCGTGCCCGGTCGGCCCCTGGATGGCCAGCCATTCACCATCGTTGATGGTCAGGTCGACGCCCTGGAGCGCGCCGACCGTCTGGCGGCCGTTCTGGTAGGTCTTCTTGACGTCAGTCAGCTTGTACATTTCCTGCTCCCCTTAAGCGACTCTGGCCAACGCCGCAGCCGGCCGCAGCCGCGCCGCGAACCAGCTGCCGAACCCGCCCGCGATCAGACCGCCGACGATGGCGAGCAGCACCGCAGCACCGATGACGGACAAGGTCACTGGCGCGGTCAAGTGAACCGTCACGGTCGGGTTACTGGCCAGCCGGGAGAACCCGCCGGGCCGGAACCCGCCGCCGCCACCACCACCGAAACCGCCACCACCACCACCACCACCACCACCGAAGCCGCCGTTGCCGCCACCGCCGAACGCGCCGGGGGTGAACTGCCTGGCTCCGCCGGGCGTAGCTGAGCCAGTACTCTGGCCGACCGCTGCCGTCAGCTTGTGCGAGAAGTGGGTGACCAGCGTAGAGCCCAGGTAGCCGAGACCGACGCCGACGATCCCGCCGATGATCCCGATCACCAGTGACTCGCCCATCACCTGGCCGACGATCCGCCTGCTGTGCCAGCCGAGCGCCTTCAGCGTGCCGAACTCGCGAACCCGCCGGGTCACCGCCGATACCGTGAGCAGCACCGCCAGCGCGAACGCGGCCACCAGCACCGCGATCGCCAGCCACCGGCCGAGCGTGTTCGCCAGGCTAGCGGCGCTAGACAGCGAACCGGTCACCTCGCTGGCGAGCGAACTGGCCGTGGTCACCGTCGCCTTCGGCATCAGCGCCTTGATCTCCTTCTGGACTCCGCTGATGTCGCCGGAGCTCGACGCGGCCACGTAGATCGTGTTGACCTTGCCGGAAAGGCCGGCGAGGGCTTGCGCCCGCGCCAGCGGAATGTACACGTCCGAAGCGGTACCGGACGAGGTGACCAGCCCGATCACCGTGAAGTCGGTGCTCTTGGTCTTCGAGTTCCCGATCTGGATCGTCGACCCGACCTTGAGCTTGTTCTCCTTGGCATAGTTCGAGTCGACGACGGCCACGTCCTGCGTCGCGTCGGCCGTGGTGAACGTCTTGCCCGAGGCGAGCTTGGAGGACGAGAGCGGCCCGAGCGCCCCGGTCGACAAGTCGACTCCGGAGACCGTGAACGTCGTCGGGGCGAAGTTGCCGCGCCCGCTGAACCCGCCACCGCCGCCACCGCCGCCGCCACCGCCGAAGCCACCACCGCCGCCACCGGACAAGTTGCCGATCGTCAGCGAGATCTTCGTGTCGTTCAGCGTCAGCGCGCCGGTCGCGGCCGCGACGTTGCTGAGCTTGCCGATCGAGGTCACCGACGCGGTGCTGATCGGCCCGTACTCGATGCTGTTGAGCCGGTTGACGTTGATCTTCGTCCCGGCCTTCGGACGGGAGCCACTGCCACCGCCGGCGAAGCCGAAGCCGAATCGGCCAGCGCCGCCCGAGCCGACGGTGGGCGCCTGGGTCACCGTGACATCGGTGCCCACCCCGTAGAGCGAGTGCAGCACGTCGGCCTGCGCGTTCTTCACTCCCGACGAGAACGCCGTGACCGTGATGACCAGCCCTATGCCAAGTGCGAGGCCGAGGGCGATCAGGATCGCTTGCCTCGCCCTGCGTCGCAACTCGCGCTGCAGATAGGTAAAGAACATCGACTCTCCAGTGTGATTTGTCAACCGAACCCAGGGCTCATAGCCAGCCACGGCGAGCCCCGCTGAGCCCAGACTGATCATGGACCGGCGTCCTGAGGACATCCTGAGGATTGGCTTTAGATTCGCGCTAGGCTGCCGCCGTCTGGACTGACTAGCGCCCGGAGGCGAAAAGCACAGTGCGCGGACTACTGGCGGTCGTCGCTGACGTCGGGCTCGTGCTCGTGTTCGTGATCATCGGGCGGCACGCTCACCACGTCAGCGGCGGGTTCGCCGGCCTGGTCAGCACGGCCTGGCCGTTCCTCACTGGCCTCGCGATCGGCGAACTGGCCGCGCGAAGCTGGCGGAGGCCGGCCGCGATCACGCCGACCGGCGTGATCGTGTGGCTGAGCACGGTGGCGGGTGGCATGACGCTGCGGGTGCTCGCCGGGCAGGGCACGGCGCTCGCGTTCATCGCGGTGGCGCTTGCGTTCCTCGGCCTGTTCCTGCTCGGCTGGCGGTTCGCGGTCCGGGTACTGCCCGTCATCGCTGGCAGAGTCATAGCTGGCAGATAGGTAACGGAACGACGAGTGAACGGCACTTTGTCGGCCTCGGTGACCGTATCCTCGCAGTCATGCAACGAAGAAGGCCCGTCGCCCCGGCCCTGGCCGTGGCCGCGCTCGCCGTGGCGGCGACGCTCGCGATGACGCTCAGCGGATGCGCGGTCGTCCGGACGATCAACAATGTCAGGCACGCGGTGGACAACAACAGGGCGACCATCAAGGCCTTCACCACCGGCCTGAAGTCCAGTGAGGCGACCGCCTTCGAGGCGACCTACGTCACGTCCGGCGGCACGCCGACGACGGTGACCTACGCGGTCCAGCCCCCGAAGGACGTGGCGTTCTCGCAGATCGCGACGGGGAGCGGCGGCGGTAGCGGCGACCTGGACCTGACCAGCAACTCGATGGGCGAGTATTCCTGCACGTCGGCGTCGGCGAGTTCGGGCTGGACCTGCCAGAAGCTCAACAAGGCGGAGGCGATCGCGCAGAACGAGCTGGTCGGCCTCTACACGCCATCGCACTGGGTCACCTTCCTCGACACCTTCGCGTTCGCGGCCGGCGTCGCGGGCGACAAGGTCACGACCTCCAGCCTGACCATCAACGGTTACGCGATGAACTGCGTGGACTTCCGCGCCAAGGGCGTGAAGGGGCTCAGCACGATCTGCACGACGCAGCAGAACATCCTCGGCTACGTGAAGGTGGCGGGCGAGGCGACCAGCTTCGAGATCAAGAGCTACTCGTC
>DATKFV010000110.1:0-6815 GCA_035511035.1 Streptosporangiaceae bacterium | reverse complement strand
CACGCGCTGTTCATCACCAGCATCATCTTCCAGGTGACCGCGACCTACCAGGGCAGCAAAAACCAGAACGTCGCGATCAGCCAGATCGAATTGTTCGGCGTCCAGTGAACCCGGCAGGCAACTGAAACCCGGCAGGCAACGGTGAGCGACTTCGTGATCAGGACTGGTGACACGATCACGATCACGATCCCGCCCCCGGCGGTGGTGCCCGCCTTGGAGGCTCCGGTGCCGCTCGAAGGGTCGGGGGCACCAGTCACCATCGAGGGCCTGAACGTATGCCTGCTCGGCGACGAACTGCCGGCGATCTTGAGGGAACCGCTGCCCTACACCGCCCCGCCGTTCACCGTGCCAGGGATGGGCACGCTCACCCTGACACTGACCCCGGCGAACCTGACCGTCACCACCCGCAAGGGCAAGCCCCTGCTGATCAAGGGCGGCCCCTTCGTCGCCACGTTCGCCGTAACCGAGCCAGCCCAGCAAATCACCCCGGCCGGCCCAATACCCGATCCCCTCGTCGAGAAAGTGGGCACCGCCCAGTTCGTCACGACCAACGAGATCGTCCTCGCCGGCTAACCCTGGCGCCTCACCTCCCCTGCGGCCCCTGCGGCCCCTGCGGGGTGCTGGCCAACCGCAACGTAGTCCCGCTGTTGTCGTAGGAACGACAGCTCCGGGACTACGTTGCGGTTCAGGCTGGGGGAGCGGCGGGGGGCGGCTGGGCTGAGGGGAGCTCGTTGGTCGTTTGCTTGTCCCAGCGGCGCACGGTGGCGAACGTGGGCTCGGCCGGGCGAGCCGGGGCGGTGGCCGGGGCGGTGGCCTGGTCGGTGGTGGCATCGCGGGGGGCGCTGGCGGCGGGTTCTTGGGCGGCGTTGAGCACGAGCTCGCGGGCTGGCGGGGCCAGGTCGGTCACGACCGGCGCGGGCGACGGCGCGACCATCACCACTTCGAGGTAGGGGCGCGGGACCAGGCGCAAGCCGGCCCAGAGCGCGCCGGTCGCCGCCGGGGAGTCTGGGGCGCATTCCAGCAGGGTCTTGGCGGCCGGGCCGGCGAGGGTTCCCTCGAGGCAGTCGTCGGGGAGCACGCCGGTGCTCGTGCACGCGTCGATGACGAGCCCCAGTAGTTCGTGCTCGGCCGCGACCTGGTCAGCCGGGCTGCCATCGCCGGGGGCGCCGCCCGCCCAGGCGGTGATGAGATAGGCGAGCCGGTAGTACGCGGGCGCTGGCTGCCGTCCGACGACGTGCCCGTCGGCGTCGCGGAGGTCCGACCAGCCGGATTGGCGGGCCCTCGAGTCCTGCCTGACGCTGTGCAGGAAGGCGCCGACGAAGACTGGCTCAGGCGGATGATCCTGCCAGCGGGGATCGGGGGTCTCGAACCGCAGCCCTACGCCTGGCGGCAGCACCTGGCCGAGCCAGTGAGCCAGGGATCGGTCCGCGTCACGCAACACCTGACCATCGTGTACCGGGATTCGGAGATGGCGAGCGTCGGCCGTGGCGCGGAACCACGCCGATCTCGCCGCCTTATCGAGCGGCGCGCTCCGCGCGCCGAGTCGCGTTCGGACGGTAATTTTTGCTGCCTATTTTATTGCTTTTTCGCGCAATTCCTGTCGTTGACCATCTGACAGGCTATTACCCGCGCCCCCTGGGCGGGTTTAGTCACTAGCGCGCGATTCTCGCGCTCGTGCCGGGCGCGAGAGCTATCCGCATTGCGAGCGGCGGGAGAAGGAGCCTGGTCCCATGGGCGTCGCTGTCACCTTCGACGATGACAACGTCTCCGTGCACGTCGCGCCGGGTGGGCGGGCGACCTGTTCGCTGCGCGTCCAGAACACGGGCATGACCGTCGACGGCGTGCTGCTTGACGTGCTCGGCGACGTCGGCGACTGGGCCAGCGTCGAGCCTGGCGAAGTGAACCTGCTTCCTGGGGCGAGCGCACCGGTCACGGTCGTGTTCGCGCCGCCCCGTAGCGCGGCGCTTGCTCCTGGCCTCGTTCCGTTCGGGCTGCGCGCGATGTCCAGGGAGGACCCGGACGGCTCCCAGATCGAAGAGGGTACCGTCCAGGTCGAGGAGTTCAGCGACCTCGGTGTCAGCCTCGTGCCCAAGTCCGCCACCGGGCGGCGCTCGGCCCGCTTCCGGCTGATCGTCGAGAACCGCGGCAACCGGCCCGAGCACCTGATGGTCGATGCCAGCGACGCCGACGTCAAGCTGGCCTTCCGGGCTCGGCCAGAGACCTTCACGGCACCGCCAGGGGCCGCGACCTTCGTGCGGTTCACCGCGGTTCCCCGCAAGACCTTCTTCAAGGGGCCAAACCGGTCGCTGCCCTTCGAGGTCAGTGTTCATCCTGACGACGGCGATCCGGTCGCCGCCGACGGCGTCATGCTGGAGCGGCAGATACTTCCAGGCTGGTTGCTGCCGGTGCTTGGGGTCGCGCTCGCGCTCGCGGCCGTGATCATCGCGCTGTGGTTCGTGGTCCTGCGGCCGGTCGTGCATTCGGCCGCCACCGCCGCCGCTGACGCCGGGCACGCCGCCAAGTCAGCGAAGTCCGCCGCTGGCTCGGCCTCGCAGGCGGCGAGCAGCCACGCCATCCCGCCTGCGTCGCCTTCCGCGCTCGACGTGTCGGTCACCAGCGGCACGATCCTCACCAGCAGCACCGAGTTGGCGACGGTGACGGGATCGTTCAAGAGCACTGGTGGCGGCACCTTGCCGACGCTGGTGTGGACCTCGTCGAACCCGAAGGTCGCCACGGTCTCCCAGACCGGCGTGGTGACCGGGGTCAGCGCGGGCTCGGCCACGATCACGGCGACTGGCCAGGCCAAGGCCTCAGCGACCCCGTCCCCGACGCCATCGCCACCGACCAGCGCGTCCCCGGGCCCAGGCCCGGGCCCGTCGCCGGACGCGACCCAGCCCCCTGGCCCGACGCCGTCTGATACCACGTCGAGCACCTTGACCGCGGCCAGGTCGTCGGTCATCTCCGGGTCCGTGACCGTCAACGTCGTCGCCAAGGTCGCGGTCTCGTCGACCGTCTTGCCCGAGGCGGCCGTGGGCAAGTCCTACTCCGCCTCGCTGAGCGCCGCCGGCGGCACCGGCGCGTTCACCTGGTCGGTCAGCAAGGGCTCGTTGCCAGCCGGACTGTCCCTGACCCCGGGCACGGGCGCGATCAGCGGCACCCCGACCAAGCTCGGCTCGATCTCGTTCACCGTCCATGTCGCCGACGCCGGCCCGCCCACTCAGTTCGCCACCGGAGTGGTGACCATTGCCATGGTCAAGCCGCTGGCGATCAGTACCTCGGCGCTCCCTGGCGCGGCCGTTGGCGTCAAGTACTCGCAAGCGCTGGCCGCCATCGGCGGCACGCCGCCCTATAGCTGGTCGGTGAGCCCTGGCTCGGGTAACCTCCCGGCCGGGCTCGCGCTTGACCCGGCGACCGGCGCCATCACGGGGACGCCGACGACGTCGGGCACCTCGAGCTTCGTCGTCCAGGTCGCGGACTCGGCCAAGCCCAGCCAGACGTCGACCGAGTCCTTGTCGATCACGGTGACCGGCCCGCTTGAGCTCACCACGCTCAGCCTGCCGACCGCCGTGCTCGATACCAGGTACTCGCAAATGCTGGCCGGCCTCGGCGGCAGCCAGCCCTACACCTGGTCGATCTCGACGGGATCGTTGCCTGTCGGCCTCACGCTCAGTCCTACGACCGGCGTGATCAGCGGGACGCCCACCACGGCCGGCTCTTCGACCTTTTCGATCGGCCTGGCTGACTCCAGCCACCCGGCCTTGCTGGCGACGGGAACCTTCACGATCACGGTCGTGTCCAGCCTCGTCGCCATGACCTCGCAGCTGCCCTCCGGCCAGGTCGGCCAGTCCTATACCACGCAGCTCGTGGCCTCCGGCGGGATCAAGCCCTACGTGTGGTCGGTCGATGGCACCCTGCCGCCAGGGTTGAAGCTCGCTCCGAGCGGCGCGATCACTGGCACTCCGACGGCGACCGGGATGTTCCCTTTCACGGTGCAGGCGGTCGACTCGTCCTCTCCGCCGCTGTCGGTCACAGCGACGTTGTCGGTCACCGTGGTGAGCCCGCTGCAGATCACGACGACTTCGCTGCCGGAAGCGGTCACCGGGACCAGCTACTCACAGACCGAGCAGGCGACCGGCGGCACCCAGCCTTACACCTGGTCGGTGAGCGCAGGCAACCTGCCGCTCGGGCTCAGCCTGTCGCCGAGCACCGGCGCCATCACCGGCACGGCGCTGTCGGCGGGCACGTCCGCCTTCACCATCTCGGTCAAGGACGCTGGCACCCCGACCTCGCATGTCGCCAGCCTCAGCACGTCGATCGCGGTCGTCGAGCCGCTGAGCTTCACCGAGCCGAACCTGCCCGACGCCGTGCAAGGGGTCAGCTACGGCGACGTCACGCCCGGCCACCTGAACGGGGGATCGGGCACCTACGGCTGGTCAATCACGAGCGGGGCACTGCCTGCGGGGCTGTCACTCGACCCGAGTACCGGCACCATCTCTGGCACGACGAGCGCGTCGGCGGCCCTAGGGGCGCAGAACTTCACGCTCACCATGGCGGATGCCGCTACCCCTTCGCTGACCGACAGCCAGGCCGAGACCATCACGGTGTTCGCCCCGCTGCAGGTGACGGCGCCGCAACTGTCCGCCACCTCGGGCGCCACCTTCAGCCAGAACCTGAACTCCTTCGTCACGGGCGGGCGCGCGCCCTACACGTTCACGGCCAGCTCGATCGGCAACCTGTCGGTCGACTCCGCTACCGGCGTGATCTCCGGCACTCCCGACGCCCCCTGCCCTGGCGGCGGCAGCGCTCAATCCGTCGGCTCGTCGATCGAGGTGCAGTGCCCGAGCAGCTTCGATACCGAGTCGCTGACCGTGACGGACGCCAATGGCAACTCGATCACCGTGCCCATGTCGCTTACCCTCACGGTCGCGCCGATGATCTTCGATCCGGTGTCGTCCCTGCCGGATATCTCCGATGGAGACAATTACAGCCAGCAGACGGTGGTCAACGGAATGGCCCCGACTGGGGGATACGGGCCGAGCCAGAATGACATCGGCGGATTCTCCTTCGCCACGTCGAAGGTATCCACCAGCGGCGCCAAGCCCATCCACGACAACAACGGGCTGCCGTGCAACCAGGTCGGTTGCAGCGGCCTCGCCGGGACCGCCCAACTTAACATCGATTCATCCACCGGGGAGATCTCAGGAAGCCTCGGCGATGTCATCCACGGCCAGGAATGGACGTTCAAGGTCACTATCACCGATGTCGACCCGCTGAGTCCCGGCAATACGATCACCGCCTCGTTCCAGCTATCCATCACGGCGGCATAGGGAGCGCCATGCCTCATCCCGCGCTGGTGATAGCCCCGCTGGACACGCAGGTGCTGCAGACCGCGGCGTCGCTGGAGAACCTGGCCGTCACCTCCTACCGCGCGGCGGACCGCCTGGCCGGGATCAAGCACGGCGGCCCGATGCTGGCCGAGTTCGTGGCCAGGACCTCGTCCCAGCACGCCGGGCACGCGGAGACGTTCAACGCGGCGCTCGCCAGGGCCGGCGGCAGGCAGCAGCACGCGCCCGATCCCCGGTACGCCAGCGCTGTCAGCCGGGCGCTGGCGACCCGCACCGACGCGGCGTCGATCGTGAGCATCCTGCAGTCCCTTGAGGACCTCAAGACCCAGACCTATACCAGGTACGCCAGCCTGAGCAGCCCTGGCCTGCGCCGGCTCTTCGTCAGCGTCGCGATCGTCGAGGCCGAGCACAGCGCTTTCCTGCTGGCCGCGCTCGACCTGCTCACGGCCGGCCCGGCCGACCTGCTCACGACGTCAGCCGGGCTGACCCCAGCAGGCCTGGGACGGCTGCCCGCGACGATAGGGGTCCGCGCCTTTCCGCACGCCTTCTACCCGACCGCCGGCGCCTCGGCGATCGACGAGGGCGCGGTCGGCACGGGCGCGTCCCGGTGACCGGGCCCCCGCCAAGGCGCGCGTTCATGGTCGGCGTAGCTGGCAGTGCGCTCGCGGCTGGCGCCGGGCTGGCGGCCAGCGGGTGCAGCGGCTCGACCAGGCCAGCGCCCGCGGCCTTCGGCTACGCGGGTGAAGCCCGTACGATCGCCCTGGTCGTCGCGCTGGAGAACCAGCTGGCCTGGCTGTACCGGGCGGCGCTGGCCACGCCGCGGCAAGGGCTTATCGGCGCGTCGGCGCCGGCCTTCGCCAGCCTCGCCAGGACTTGCCTGGCCCAGCACGTCGAGCACGCCAGGGCCTGGAACGCGATCCTGCACGCGCAAGGCAAGCCCATCCTGTCGGGAGCGCCGCTCTCCGGCCAGCCAGCGCTCGTGACCGCGATTCGCTCGGCCGACACGGTCCCGGCGATCGCCGGCCTGGCCCTGGGGTGCGAGCACCAGATCGCGCAGACCTACGTGGCCGCCATCGGCCAGCTGACGAGCACCGCTGGCCTCGCGACGGCCGCGTCCATCGCCCCGGTCGAGGCGATGCACGCGACGCTGCTCAGGTTCATGCTCGGCGAGAATCCGGTGCCGTCGGCCTTCGCCGGCACCGCCGGGGCCGCCGGTCCCGGCGAGCTGACCCGGTGACCGGCTAGCTCGCTTGCGGTGAGCTCAGCCCTCCACTGAGGCCCCAGAAAGAGCAGTGGTGCTCGGTCGCGAAATCGGTCTCCACCCGTGGCTTCGGCGGGTCCTGCGAGAGCGTCTCTTGTTCGGCGGAGGTGTACCCGGGCCACGGGGTTCGCAGAAAGACGAGAGCACCCCTGAGCGGTCAGCGAGAGCCGCTCGGCGGTACTCGGCATCCGTCACGCCTGTCGAATACC
>DATKFV010000109.1:0-16503 GCA_035511035.1 Streptosporangiaceae bacterium | reverse complement strand
GGATTTCGAGATGCCTGGTTGGCGCAACACGGATACCGGATCGCAGGCCTAGAGCAGGGATCTTCCGCCACGGCCGATCGTCATCTCACGGCGGCGGTCCGCCGTGCAGCCCCACGAAGATCCTCCGCCCAAGTGACGAAGACTACCCGCGATCCGAGGATCCGCCGCGGTGCTGGTCAGGCGGTGCTGGTCAGGCGGTGGTGACCTGGGTGACGTGCCAGGCGGCTTGGGCCAGGGCGCTGGTGGCGGCGGCGAGCAGGCCGGGCTGGAGGGCGAAGTCATGCCACATGCGCGGCCACTTGGTCAGCGTGACGTCGACGCCGGCCGCGCTTGCGCGGGCGGTCAGCTGCTCGGCGTCGGGGGCGAGCAGTTCGTCGGTGCCGGCCTGGATCAGCAGCGGCGGCAGGCCCTTGTGATCGGCGAGCAGCGGAGATACCGAGGGATCGGCGAGGCCGGACGAGCCGGCGTAGGCAGCGGCGCAGGCCGCGAGCCAGAGCGGGCTGAGCAGGACATCCCGGCGGACTAGCGCGGGGTTCGCCGACCGGTCCTGCCCGAGGTCCAGCCAGGGTGACAGCAGGATGCATCCGGCCGGGAGCGCCTGGCCGGCGTCGCGCCTGGCTAGCAGGAGAGCCAGCGCGAGGCCGCCGCCCGCCGAGTCGCCTGACACCACGACGCGGGCCGGGGCGATATCGGTGAGCAGCGCGTCCAGCGCCATGCGGGCGTCGTCGACGGCCGCGGGGTACGGATGCTCGGGGGCGAGCCGGTAGTCGGGCAGGACGACCTGGCACCCGGCGGCGGCGCTCAGCCGGGCGGCCCAAGTCCTGGCCATGCCGGGCGAGCCCACGCAGTAACCGCCGCCGTGGAAGTGGACCACGACCCGGTCAGCGCCGACACTGCCCGTCGTGATCACCTCGGCCGGCACCCCGTTCAGCTCGCGCCGCGTGAGCCTCGTCCCCTTCGGCAGCGGTGAGGCGCCCATCAGCTTGTCGAGGCGCCGACGCTGGGTGTCCCACGACAGCGCCGGGTTGAGGACGCGGCGGCCGAGCTGCCGGGCGCCCTGGCGCAGGACGGCCGGCGGCAGGCCGACCTCGAACTGGCGGCGGGGGCTCACGCGAGTTCCGATCCCACGCGCTCGGCGTCCCGCGGCTCGGGGTGCCGCGGCATGACCCGGTACTTGGCCAGGTCGAATGACCGGACCCGGTACCGGTACAGGAACGTGTGGTCGGGCCAGTTGTTGACGTTGCGGCCGTCGGCGGTCGTGTACCAGCTCCGGCAGCCGCTCTCCCACACCGAAGTGCGGCTGGCCGAGGTCACCCACGCGTTGTAACTGCCCTGCACGTCGGGGCGCACGTCGAGCCAGGCGAGATCGTGCTGGTCGAGGGCCTGGATGCCGCCGAGGGCGTAACCGATCTCGCCCTCGAGCATGTAGATAATCGAATTGCCGCCGAGGTTCGTATGCGGGCCGTAGATCATGAAGAAGTTCGGGAACCCCGACACCGTGACGCCCAGGTAGGCCTGGGCGCCGTCCTGCCAGGTCTGGTGCAACTCCCGGCCGTGCAGGCCGGTGATCGACATGGGCGCCAGGAAGTCCAGCGTCTTGAACCCGGTGCCGTAGATGATCACGTCAGCCGGGCGGAGCCCGCCGCCCTCGGCCACGACGCCGTCGGCGGCGATGCGCTCGATCGGGTCGGTGACGAGGTCGACGTTGGGGCGGGCGAGCGTCGGGTACCAGTCGTTGGAGAACAGCACCCGCTTGCAACCCATCACGTAGTCAGGGACGCACCGCTCGCGCAGCGCCCGGTCGGGGATCTGCTGGTCGAGCTGACGGCGCCACATCCACATCGGCACGGCGAGCACCTTCGGCGACAGGACGAAGCCGCTGGTCAGCACCTCGCCGTAGAGGAAGGTGCCGAGCCGGTCGGCCTTGCGGACGATCGGGAACCGGCCGTAGCGGTCCTGCTGGGCGTCGCTGTAGGGATGGTCGTTCTTGGGCAGCACGTAGGGGGCGGTGCGCTGGTAGACGTCCACGTGGGCGGCGGACTTGGCGACCTCGGGAACGAACTGGATCGCGCTGGCCCCGGTGCCGATCACCGCGACTCGCTTCCCGGCGAGGTCGACGCTGTGATCCCACCGAGCCGAGTGCCACGACGGGCCGGCGAAGTCGGCCTGACCGGCGATGTCGGGCAGCGCGGGCCGGTTGAGCTGGCCGACGGCGGAGACGAGCGCGTTCGCCTGGAGGGTAGCGCCGCCGTCGATGGACACCTGCCAGAGCGCCTGCGCCTCGTCGAACCTGGCCGCGGTGACCTTCGAGCCGAACCGCAGGTGCGGGCCGAGCCCGTGCTCGGCGGCCACCTCGCGCAGGTAGGCGAGCGTCTCCGGCTGCGATGGGAACCGCCGGCTCCAGCGCTGGGGCCGGAACGAGTACGAGTACAACGTGGCGGGCACGTCGCAGGCGGCACCTGGGTAGGTGTTGTCCCGCCAGGTGCCGCCGAGGTCATCCGCCCCGTCGACGACCAGGAAGTCGTCGATTCCCGCGCGCTGCAAGGCCAGGGCCATGCCGATCCCGCCGAACCCGGCGCCAACGACGATGACGCGGTACGTCGACTGCTCAGGCATGGGCCCTCCTTCAGGCCCGGCTCTGGGCTCCCACGGGGTCGGGGCCGCCGGGCCGCCGGTTCTCTAGTCTGGGTGACGGCGTCGCCCTGTCTCAAGAGGCAGGCGTCACCGCGGGGGTCTGGTCTTCCTCGGAAAGTCCTGACGAGGGATCCTTCTGCCGCCCGGACCCAACTCGAGCCGATCCATCCGCGTCCGGCCGGGTGCTACGACCGGCCGGACGCGGCGTCTTCAAGCTAGCTAAGGATCTAGCTAAGGATCTAGGTACTCCGGCGGCTTAGGTGTGGTAGGTGATGGTGACCATGGTCCGGGTGCCGGCCTTGTTGAGCGCGGTGGTGACGATCGATCCGAACGCTCCCTTGAACGTGCCGACGCCTCCGGTCACGATTCCGGTGAGGGTCTTGCGCTTGTAGAGGGGCAGGGCGGCGATCATGAAGCCGCCGCTGGCGTTGATCGACTCCAAGATGGTGCCCTTGCCCGTCTTGGGGTTGACCACGATGTTGAGGCTGTCGAACCCGACGGTCTTGCCCTTGCTGTTGACGTCGGTGTCCTGCCGGCCGGTGTTCGTCTTGGAGAAGACCACGGTGTTAGTGGTGACCGCGATGAACTTCAGCGTGTGCGTGCCGCCACTGGGGCTCGCGGCAGCAGGGAGCGCGAGCGCGACTGTCCCGGTAACGCAGAGCATGGCAGCCGCAATGACTGCCACGATGGACGTGCGGACCTTCATGATGACCTCCAAAATGCCTGGTGCCCTCGCTGCATGCGCAGCGGGGGGACTTCGATGCTGCTCTGGCGACACCAATGTGCCCCCGATGTTTGCCCGGTGAGGCTAGCCAGCGAGGATGACGCACGGCGGGGGCGGGTCGGCGAAGAGCATGGACTCCAGTTCCTTCCGGACGGCGAGTACCTTGCGCTGGTTGACATAACCCTTGTCGGTGATCTCGCCCGCGTCCAGGTCTGGGGGTCTGGCCATGATCAGCAGCCGCTCGATCCTGGCCGAGCTACCGGCCTCCTCGTTGTGCGCGGTCAGGGCGCGCGCCACGATGCGACCCAACTCCTCGTGCGCGATCGCGTCGCCGGCCGACGCCGGTGACGCACCAAGCAGTTCGCCTGCCTCGGCGACGTTCAGCCAGGCCAGCGCCGCGACGAAGTCGCGGTTCTCCCCCGCGATCACCGCGTCGGACAGCACTGGCAGCGCCGAGAGCAGGGCGGTGCGCACCGCCCCGACGCGCACGAAGGTGCCAGTGGACAGCTTGAAGTCCTCGGCGATCCTGCCCCTGAACACCAGGCCGGCGTTGACGTCGCCGGGGTCAGCGAAGGCCACGGCGTCGCCGCTGCGATAGAAGCCCTCATCATCGAAGGCCTCGGCGGTCAGGTCGGGGCGCCCGAAGTAGCCCGGCGTTACCATCGGGCCCCTGACCCTGATCTCGTAGGCGTCTTGCACCGGCACGAGCTTCACCTCGGTACCCGGCAGCGGCACGCCGATGCAGCGGGCGTCGGCGAAGCCGAAATGCGCCGAGGTCACCGCGGGCGCGGTCTCGGTCGCGCCCCAGGAGCCAGTGACCGGGATCTCGCGCCCGCTGGCCTGCCGGGCCACCGCGCCCAGCCGGTCCCGCAACGCCTCCGGCAGCGCGGCCGCGGCGTTGAACATCACCCGCAGCCGCGAGAAGAACCTGGCCGCGAAGGCCGGGTCGGCCTCCAGGGCCGGCGCCAGCTGCGCGTAGCCGGCGGGCACGTTGAAGTAGATGGTTGGCGGGATGTCGGCGAGGTTCTTGATCGTCTGGCCGAACAGGGCCTGGGCCGGCCGGCCGGCGTCAACGTAGAGCGTGCCGCCGCTGGTCAGCATCATGTTCAGGTTGTGGTTGCCGCCAAAGGTGTGGCTCCATGGCAGCCAGTCCACGATCACGGGCCGCTGCGCCGCCAGGAACGGCCACGCCTGGCGGATCATCTGCTGATTCGACGCCAGCATCTGATGAGTGTTCAGCACGCCCTTTGGGGCTCCCGTCGACCCAGAGGTAAAGAGGATCTTCGCGATCAGGTCAGCGCGAAGGGCGCTGAAGGCCTCCGCTACCGCC
Organism: Streptosporangiaceae bacterium; assembly: GCA_035511035.1. Classification (GTDB taxonomy): domain Bacteria; phylum Actinomycetota; class Actinomycetes; order Streptosporangiales; family Streptosporangiaceae; genus Chersky-822. The sequence continues at coordinate 11,815 of DATKFV010000109.1, read as the reverse complement.
GGTCCTGGCGTCGTGGCCAGCAAGTCGCTGAGCCGCTCGGCCCCAGGCCGGGCGCCGGTGCTGACGATCGCAGGGATACCAGGCAGCGCGTCGAGCGCGAACGTGAACTGCTCGCCATTCTCTGCGAACACCGCCCCCGGAGTTATCAGGGCGGCGATCGCCTTGATCCTGGCGTGGTCACGGCTCTGCAGCGAGTAGGCGACGCTGACCGGTGCCACCGGCACTCCCGCAGTCATCGCGGCCACGCTCACGAGGAGGTGGTCGACGCTGTTGCCTGACAGCACCAGCAGCGGACGGCCGGGGCCGAGACCTCGGTCGAGCAACGCCTGGCCGATCGCGTCGGTGGCAGCGACCGCCGCACCGTAGCTGCAGGTTCGCCAGCTCCCGTCGGCGGCCCGCTCGGCGACCAGCGGATGGTCGGGCCCGGCCTCCGCCCAGGCCCGCAGGCTGTGCACCACGGTCACCGGGCACTCTCGCAGCGGATCAGCCGACCGCAACAGGACCGTTTCACCTGACCTCAGCGGATCGCCTTGGGCGCAGCTCGCTCTCGGCTCGGCGAACAGCGGCGATGCCGCTCCTGTGCCACTGGCCATGCGGCCCCCTCGGCTTCGGCCCGGTCACCCGCCATGACAGTCATTCGACAGTCACATGCCCAGCCGACATCTCTTTGTAGCGCTTGCCACGGCCCGAGCGCAACCGACCACAATGGAGATGTGATCACCATCGATCCTGAGCGGTTCGAGGACATGGTCGCGACCGCGCTCGACAGCCTGCCGCCCAAACTCGGCGAGCTGGTGCGCAACGTCGCGGTGACGGTCGAGCACAACGCCGGGCCGCCAGGCCTGCTCGGCCTCTACCAGGGCGTGCCGCTCACCAGCCGGACTACGCACTACGCCGGGGTGCTGCCTGACCACATCATCATCTACCAGCAGGCCATCTGCGCGATCTGCTGGACCGAGGCCGAGGTCGCCGAGCAAGTACGCAAGACCGTCGTGCACGAGGTCGGGCACTACTTCGGCATCGGCGACGAGCGACTGCGGGAACTGGGGTGGTAACGAGCGCGGTCTCGGTCGGGCCCTGATGGCGACCTGGTCGACGCGGGGCAGCGAGACCCCAATGGGCTGGACCTCGTCCGATCGCGCGTTGACGGCCACGAGCTTGCCAGTCGCCGTGGCCACGAATAGCCAGCGGCTGTCCGGCGACCAGGTCATCGAGTCCTCGGTGCCGGTATTCCACGGAAAACCGTTGCCGGGTAGCCCGATCGGCACGCCAAGGTTCTTGACGACGCCGGTTCGCAGGTTGATGAGGTGCACCGTCGTCATTCCGCCGCTGGTCTCCGCCACCGCCGCCGTGCTGCCGTCGGGAGCGATGACGCCGGTGGGAGGCCAAGTGAAGTAGTACGGCTCCGCCGCCACCGAGCCAGGCAGCACCCGGCGGGCACCACTGGCAATGTCGATGACCTCGTTGCGGCAGTGCCCGTATTGCGCGTCGCAGGCAACGGTGAGCCAGCTAGTCGGGCCAACGGCGATGATCGTGCCATTAACGACGCGGTCCCAGCCTGGGCCGGCGTCGTACGTGGCCGAACTGGCGCTGGTCAGCAGCACGCCGCCGCGGCCGTCAGAGATCGCGGTGGCAACCAACGGCGGATCACCCGCGGGGAACCTGATGACCGGGCCTGACCGGTGCCCATTGAGGGTGACCAGCGCGAGCATCGGCGAGGTCGGCGGCCCGGCCATGACCCAGGCCGCCTCGCTGCCCGGTGGGCCAGGAATCATCGGGCCGCTACCCGCCAGCGGACCGGCCAGCAACCGGGCTTGACCTCCGTCCGGCACGACGTAGGCGGGCACGAAGTCCGAAGACCGGATCACCGTCTCCCGCGCCCCGACCACGAAGGCGACCTCCGGGCTGGCAGACTCGAGCGGCGGCACGTACGTCCAGGTGACCCGGCCCTTGGCGAGCTGGATCCGCAGCAGGTCATCGGGCCCGCGCGCGAACAGCTGCCAGCCGGCCGTCACGCCTAGCAGCCGATGGCCGGCCGATATCACGCGCACTGGCGGTGGCCCAGCGACGTGGCGATGGCTCGGCCTCGCCGCGTCGCTGCCGGCCCGCACCGCCACGATCAGCCCCGTGACCACGAGCAAGCACGCCAGCAGCACGCGCGAGCGCCACCGGCCACTAGTTCGCCGGTCCCGGCCGAAGTCCAGGACGTCGTCCTTGGAACCTTGGCCAGGCCCGTTGCCTCTCCCCAGCATCACCGCTGATTCTTCTCCTCCTCGCGCACCCAGCGCCAGTGCTCAGCCGCCGAGGGTGCGGGTGAAGCCTGGCGGGATCACGAGGTTGTCCTCGCCCAGGTCGGCGAGGGACGCGCAGCCTAGGCCGAGCAGCGCTGAGTCGATCCCGTTCCGCAAGATATCGAGCACGTTCTCCACGCCGGCCTGGCCGTTCGCGGCCAGGCCCCACAGGTAGGCGCGGCCGATCATGACGGCGCGGGCGCCGAGGGCGATCGCCTTGACCACGTCGTTGCCGCGCCTTATCCCGCCGTCCAGCAGCACCTCGACCTGGTCACCGACGGCGTGCGCGATTCCTGGCAGTACCCGGATCGTGGCCGGGGTGCCGTCGACGTTGTTGCCGCCATGGTTGGAGACAGAGATCGCCGTGACGCCGGCATCCGCTGCCCGCCGGGCGTCGTCGATCCTGGTGATGCCTTTCAGCAGGAACTCCCCGCCCCACTGCTCGCGCATCCAGGCGACGTCCTCCCACGACGGCGGGGGCGTGCCCATCCACTGCCCGTAGGCGCCGAAGAAGACGGGCGCGGGCTGGCCGTCCATGGCCAGGTTCGGGACGGTCAGGTCCGGCAGGTGGCCGGTTCTTAGATAGCTGCCCAGCCATTTCGGGCGGGTCAGGCCCTCGGGGGCCAGGCGGAGCAACTCGGAGAACGTCAGCCGTTCCGGGATGTGCGGGCTGCCCCAGTCCCGGCCGTGCGAGAACGACCAGTCCAGCGTCGCGATCAGGCCGGCCGCGCCGGCCTTGCGGGCCCGCTCCAGCCCTGCTGCGATCTGGTCCCGCCCGCCGAGCCAGTACAGCTGGAAGAAGGTCTGCGGGTTGGCCGCGATGACCTCCTCGATCGGCTTGCTGGCGAACGAGCTGAGGCCGATGGCGGTGCCACGGGCCGCCGCCGCCCTGGCCACCGCGACCTCGCCGTCGGGGTGGACGGCCTGGACTCCGGTCGGCGAGATGATGACGGGGAACGCGATCGGCTGGCCCAGCACCGTCGTGGACAGGTCCCGCTCAGCGCGCAGGCCCGCGACGTGCGGCGCGAAGCCGAGCTCGTCGAAGGCGGTGACGTTGTCGCTGACGGTCAGGCCTTTCTCGGTCCCGGCGAGCAGGGCGCTGTAGACGGACTTGGGCAGGCGCTTGCGGGCCCGGCGCTGCGCTTCGGCGACGGTCTCGAACCAGGCGTTGGTCATGACGGGGGTTCCCTCTCGGGCTTGGCGGCCGCCGAGGCCGGGTCGATGCGCAGCGGGCGCCAGGCGATGACCGGCCGGAGCGGGGCGAGCGTGCGCGCGGCGACGCAGCCGGACCAGACGCCGAGGCCGTAGGCGATGTCGTCGGCGATCCTGGCGATGGTGAAGCTGGCCGGATCCTGCGCGCGTGAGCCCTCCGCCCAGGCCGTGAGCGGCGGGCCGAGCAGCAGCGACGCGAGCGCCGCCCGCCGGCCCCAGCGACGCCCACGACCCCGGCGTTCCCGGCCCCGGCCGACGGCTCGTCCCGGCGCGGTAATCCCCAACACCAGCAGCGGCGCCGCGAACTGCGTGGCGTACCGGCCAAGGCCCAGCCAGGTCTGCCGGGTGGCGGTGACCGTCGCCTTGGTCAGCCCGGCGCGAGGCACCTCCGCCCGGCGCAGCCGTTCGCCGGTCGTCGTCAGCGCTCCGGCGAACGCAGCCGCCGCCACGACGGGCCGCCGGGCCAGCAGGGCGGCGACCGTCAGGGCCGGCCAGGGCTGCAGGACGAGATGGACGACGGCACCGGGATGGCGGTGCGCCAGCGGGGCGGCCGAGGTGCCGTACCGGTACCGGCGGGCGAGCAGCTCGGCCCAGGACGCGGGCTCGTGGTGGGCGACCTGGACGGACGGGTCGTAGCGGATCCGCCAGCCCGCCTCGTGCAGCCGCCAGATGAGGTCGACGTCCTCGCCGACTCGCATCGACTCGTCAAATACGCGCCCGTCGCTGGCGACCCCGAGCAGGGCCTCCCGGCGGGCCAGCACCGCCGCGGTGGGCACGTAGGAGATGGCCGATCCCGGCCGCACCCGTCCTGGCCGGTCGCCCAGGTCGAGCGGGCCGTTCGCCTCGGTGTAGCGGCCGGCTGCCGTGCTGGCCGCCCGGCCGGTGATCCTCGGGGCCGCGACCGCGACGAGCGGGTCGGCGAAGTGACCTGACAGCCGCGTGATCCATTCGGGCGCTGGCTCGCAGTCGCTGTCGACGAACGCGACCAAGTCGCTGGTCGCCGCGGCCAGCCCGGTGTTCCTGGCCGCGGCCGGACCGCCATTGACCTCGCGCCTGATCAGCTTGGCCCCGTGCTCGGCGGCGACCCCGGCCACTGCGGCCTGATCCACCGAGCCGTCATCGACGACGGTGACCTGGTGATCGCCGCCGAGCGCAGTCAGGCAGCGGCCAAGCTGGTCGGCGCGGTCACGGACGGGGACGATCACGGTCACGACCGGGGTCGCGGCGGTCGCCGGGGGCACCGGGTGGGCCAGCCCGGTGTCGGTGAGGTACCGGGCGAGGACGCCGGTGGCGCGCGAGGTGACGTGGCCCGGCCGCAGGTCCCGCCACGCGGCCTGGCCGGCCGGGGTCAGCCTGGCGATCCTGACCGGCGATCCGCCGAACCAGAGCTCGGCAGTGAGCTGCCGGGTCCAGGAGTCGAGTTCGATGCCGAAGCCGGCCGGCAGCGGCGCGGGCGGTGGTGGCCGCTGGCTCACAGCGACAGCCCGCCGTCGACCGGCACCACCGCGCCCGTCATCGCGCTGCTGCCGGGCCCGGCGAGGAAGGCCAGCACCGCGGCGACCTCGGCCGGGTCGAGCAGGCGCCCGTGCGGCTGCTGGGTGGCGAAGCTGGCCGCGCCGGGCAGCCCGTAGAGCCGGGCGCTCTCGGCCAGGATCGGCGTGTCGGTGGAGCCTGGACTGACCGCGTTCGCGGTCACCCCGGTGCCGCCAAGCTCGGCGCCGAGCGCCCTGACCAGCCCGGCCACCCCCGCCTTGGCCGCGCAGTAGGCAGCCAGCATCGGCAGCCCTCGGGTCGCGGCCGCCGACGCCACGGCCACGAACCGCCCGGCCCTCGGCTCGGGGCGGCGCAGCAGGGCCGGGATCGCGGCGCGGGCCAGGTTGAGCACGCCGCCAAGGTCGATGTCGATGACGGCCTGCTCCCGCTCGGCCGGCACTTCCCACTGCGGCACTCCCCCGGCGATCACCCCGGCGGCGGCGATCGCCGCGTCGAGACCGCCCCAGCGCCGCTCGGCCTCAGCGACGGCGGCGGCGAGGGCGGCCTGATCGCGAACGTCAGCGTGACAGCCAGCGACCGGGGCGCGCGCTCCGGCCACCTCCACCACCTCGGCCAGTTCGGCCGCCGTGCCCAGCGGGTAAGGCAGCGCCTGGTCATCCCGAGCCAGGTCGACGGCGAGGACCGACCATCCTTGCCCGGCGAGCGCGAGCACCGTCGCGGCGCCAATGCCCCGGGCCGCGCCGGTGACGATCGCGACCCGCCCGGACGACGTCATGTCAGCCGGCCCCGACGGTAAAGCCGGCCAGGGGATCTTCGTCGCAGGCCCGGTCAGGGGGCCGCCGCCGGCCGATCGTCACCGGCACAGGACCGCGCTCGCGCCGGCGCGAATGGTCAGGGGACGGGCGGGGCGGGACGACGTCACCGGCAGCGGCCAGCGCGAGCGCCGCCTCGCCGTGACCGCGCACGCACTCGGGGTCGGGACCATCGAGCGGCAGCCCGGTGAAGAACTTCGCCGCCATGCAGCCGCCCTGGCAGGCGTCGTAGGCCGAGCACGAGGTGCAGGCACCGCCTGACTGCGGCTGGCGCAGGCTCGCGAACAGCTCAGAGTCGCGCCACACCCGCGCGAAGCCGCCGTCGTCGCGGACGTTGCCGGCCAGGAAGCTCTCGTGGATGGCGAACGGGCAGGCGTAGACATCGCCGACGGGGTCGATGAGGCAGACGACCCGTCCGGCCCCGCACAGGTTGAGGCCGGGCAGCTTCTCGCCGTACCCGGCCAGGTGGAAGAAGGAGTCCCCGGTGAGCACGTCCTGCGGGGGGTTCCGGGGGGTTGTCCCCCCTGGCTGGTGCTGCCCGTGGGCGACCAGCCAGTCGTACAGCACTCGCTGCTGGGCCGCAGTCGGGTGCAGCTGCGCCCAGACGCTAGCGCCCCGTCCGGCCGGGCGAAGCCTGGTCAGCCGGAGCTGAGCACCGTAGCGCCGCGCCAGCGCCGCGAAGGCATCAAGCTGCCCCACGTTCTGCCTGGTCACGACCACCGAGAGCTTGAAGCCGCGGAAGCCAGCCCCGGCGAGGTTCGACATCGCCGCCACGGCGGTCCGATACGAGCCGGCTCCTCGCACGGCATCGTTGATCTCCTCCGTCGCGCCGTCCAGGGAGATCTGCACGTCGACGTAGTCCGAGCCGGCTAGCCGGCTCGCCATTGCCGGGGAAATTTTGATGCCATTGGTTGAGAATTTCACTCCGACGCGGTGTGCGACCGCGTAGTCGACGAGCTCGGCGAAGTCGGGCCTGACGGTCGGCTCGCCGCCGCCGACGTTGACGTAAAAGACACCCATTCGCTCAAGCTCGTCGATCACGGCCATGCACTCCGCCGTGCTCAGCTCTCGGGAGTCGCGCCGGCCGGAGGAGGACAGGCAGTGCACGCAGGACAGGTTGCAGGCGTAGGTGAGCTCCCAGGTCAGGCAGATCGGCGCCGACAGCCCGCGGGCGAACTGCGCCGTCAGCGGCAGCGTCGTCGTCGTCGTCGCCGCGGCTACCGGCAGCGCGGTCATGAGCCGCCGTCCCTGAGCCTGATCATCGCCGACCCGGCCAGGGTGCGCAGCGCGCGCTCGTAGGCGGGCATCGCCCCGGCGCCGACTCCGGCCGACTCACAGGCCGACCTGGCGGTCGGGTGGTCGGCGAGGCCCTGGACCACCGTCAGCAGCAGCGGATCCTTGAGGAAGGAGAGCCGCCTGGTACCGAAGTGATACAGCAAGGCGCCGAACGCCTCGGGACGGACCGCCACCCGGTCATCCAGGCACCATGGGCGATCCAGGTCGAAGCCCGGTGCGCACACCGCGTTAGTAGACACCGCACATGCCGTCGATCGAGACCTCCTCGACCAGGAGTTCCTCGGTCACGACCACATCCGTCTCGACGATCGCGACCGGCTCGGCCGTCGCCGCCGCCTGGACATCCCGCTCGGCCACGAGCGTTGCGCTGCCCGCCACGTTAGTGCTGCCCACCGTGCCTCCTCCTGGTTTATGGCACTGAGTGCCAGTTGTAGGTCACACTAAAGGCACTCAGTGCCGGAGGGCAAGGATGACAGGGGCGAACCGGAGGCGCGATGACTCATCAAGCACACCGCCTGCCGGTCCCGCCCGGGCGGCGCCGGATCACCTCGCGCGCGGAGCTCGAGCAGGTGGCGTTCGACCTGTTCGACCGCAACGGATTTGAGCACACCACGGTCGACGACATCGCCAGCGCGGCCGGCATCGGCCGCCGCACCTTCTTCAGGTACTTCGCGTCCAAGAACGAGGTGCCGTGGGGCGACTTCGACGCCGAGCTCGCCCGGATGCGGCGCCAGCTCGCCGCGACCCCGCCGGCGGCACCGCTCATGGATGCCATCAGGCAGGCCATCGTGGACTTCAACGCGATGCCAGCCGAGCAGTGGCCCGCGCACCGCCGCCGGATGACCTTCATCCTCGGCGTCCCGGCGCTGCAAGCACACTCGACCCTGCGCTTCGCCGCCTGGCGCCAGGTCATCGCGGACTTCGCCGCCCAGCGGACCGGCCAGCGTCCCGATGCCCTGCTGCCAAGGACGATCGCCCACGCCATGCTCGGCGTGGCGGTCGCCGGGTACGAGCAGTGGCTCACCAGCCCCGGCGACGACCTGTGCGAACTGCTTGACTCCGCCATCCGCGCGCTCGGGTCCGCCTTTACCTCGGCCGGTACCTCTTCCGGCGAGTAACAAGTCTGGTTACGGTATACGCACGAACTGAAACAGGTTCTACCGGGAGTTGCCGCCTGGAGGGCGCGATGAAGACGAAGGCCGCGGTGCTGTACGGCACGCACGAGAAGTGGCAGGTCGAAGAGGTCGAACTCGACCCGCCACACACCAGGGAAGTACTCGTCAAGCTCACGGCCAGCGGCCTGTGCCACTCCGACGAGCACCTGGTCACCGGCGACATCCCGATCCCGTTCCCCGTCATCGGCGGGCATGAGGGCGCGGGCATCGTGGTCGAGGTCGGGCCCGAGGTCGACCACGTCAAGGAGGGCGACTCGGTCGTCCTGAGCTTCTTGCCTGCTTGCGGCCGCTGCTCGTACTGCGCCCGCGGCATGCAGAACCTCTGCGAGCTCGGCATGTTCCTCATCAACGGCCCGCAACTCGACGGCACCTACCGCTTCCACTCCCGCGACAAGGGCGTCGGCCAGATGTGCCTGCTCGGCACCTTCTCCGAGTACACCGTCGTCCCGGCCCAGTCGGTCGTGAAGGTCGACGACGGCACCTCGCTGGACAAGGCGGCGCTGGTGGGCTGCGGCGTGACGACCGGCTTCGGCAGTGCCGTGCGCACCGCCGAGACCAAGGCAGGCGACACGGTCGTGGTCATGGGCATCGGCGGCATCGGCATCAACGCCGTCCAGGGCGCCAGGATCGCCGGCGCGCGGAACATCATCGCGATCGACCCGGTGGAGTTCAAGCGCACCAAGGCCCTCGAGCTCGGCGCCACCCACGCCGTCGCCAGCGTCGAGGAGGCCGGCCCGATCGTCGGCCTGCTGACCCGCGGCCAGATGGCGGACTCGTTCATCATCACCACCGACGTCGCCGAGGGCGCCTACGTCGGCCCGGCCCTCGACATGGTCGCCAAGCACGGCAAGGTCGTAGTGACCGCCGTCGGCCACCCGGCCGAGACGCAGATCAGCGGCTCGCTCTGGATGCTGACGATGATGGAGAAGCAGATCAGGGGCTCGCTCTACGGCTCGTCCAACGCCCAGCACGACATCCCGCGAATGCTCGAGATGTACAACAACGGCCAGCTCAAGCTCGACGAGCTGATCACCAGGGAGTACACCCTCGAAGAGGTCAACCAGGGCTACGAGGACATGCGCAACGGACTCAATATCCGCGGCCTCATCCGCTATTAACAGCATTTTGCAGCAAAAGGCGACCGCTACTGTCGCTTCCTGAGGCCGGTCCGTCCCCGGGCCGGTCTCGGGGCGTCGGTGGCGGGGCAGCCAATGCCTGTGTTGTTAGGTTTCCAAGTCCGGGGCTCGCGCCGGGTCGGCTGAGCGGCTACCTCAGCGCCGGGAGCTATTAATGAGCTCGTCGGCGACCCAACGGGCGACGTTGTCCGGATAGGGGGCAGACAAGCCTATGACGATGTGCGGGAAGCCGGCGTCGATGGCCTCAGCGATCTCGTCGCGGGACTTATCGGGCTGGTCGTAGGAGGCGTGCAGGGCGATCGACCGGGTGATCGAAGCGGGGTCGCGGCCGATCTCAGCGCAGAAGCTATCGAGCAGTGCGCTTCGGCTGACAGCGTCGGCGATGTCGCCGCCTGCGATGTTCCACACGTCGGCGTGCTCGGCGACCACGCGCAGCGTCGCGCGCGAACGTCCGGCGATGAGGATCGGCGGATGAGGCGACTGGACAGGCTTGGGGTTACCGAACGCTCCGTTCAGGTGGTGGTAGGTGCCGTCGAAGTCGAACGGCTCCGCCTCCGTCCATAGTCGCCGGATGATCGTGCAGGCCTCGGCCAGGCTCCCGACCGCGTAGGCGGGGTCGTGGTAGGGCAGGCCGTTAGCGTCGTACTCCCGTCGGGCCCACGGGATGTCTGGTCGTGAGCCCACGCCGATGCCGAAGTCGAGCCGTCCGCCGGATACGTTGTCGACGGTCGCGGCGATCTTGGCCAGCAGCGCCGGCGGCCGGATGCGGTTGCTGGTCACCATCAGCCCGAGGCGCAGCCGTTCGGTTTGCGCGGCGAGGGCCGACAGCAAGGTCCAGCCTTCGAAAATCGGCCCGCGCGGGTCGCCGCCGATCGGAAAGAGGTGGTCGAACAGCCACGCGTGCTCGATCTCGGGGATGGCGTCCGCCTCTCGCCAGACTCGCTGGACGTCGCCGTAGCTGACTTGCTGCGGGGCGGTCAGGATTCCGAACGTTGGTACGACTGGCTCCGACACGGGCCTTTGCTCCCTTCGCCTTGCTCTGTGGCATCATGACAAGCGGAACGATGCTCCGTTCACTATACGGAGCGTTGCTCCGTTTCGCAATTAGGCGACGAAAGGAACCGGCAGCCGTGTCGAGCACTGAGGAGGTGCCAGCGCGAACCTCCCCGCCGAAGCGGGCCGACGCCCGGCGTAATGAGCAGAGCCTGCTCGCCGCCGCTGCCGCCGTTTTCGTGACCTCGGGCGTGGACGCGCCGGTGCGCGACATCGCGGCGCGAGCCGGAGTCGGCATGGGCACGATCTACCGTCACTTCCCGACCAGGGCCGACCTCATCATCGCCGTTTACCGGCACCAGGTCGAAGCTTGCGCCGACGCCGGGCCGGCCCTGCTGGCCAGCAGCAGTTCACCGCACGCCGCGCTTAGCCAATGGGCCGATCTCTTCGTCGACTTCCTGATCACCAAGCACGGGCTAGCCAGGGCGCTCCAGTCCGACAACGCTCGCTTCGAGACCTTGCACGCCTACTTCATAGAGCGGCTCGTGCCCGTGTGCGCTCAATTGCTTGCCGCCGCGGCCGCCGCTGGCGAGATCCGGCCGGGCACCGATGCGTACGGGCTGCTGCGCGGCATCGGCAGCTTGTGCGCCGGCACCGACGGCGACTCCCGCTACGACGCCCGTCAGCTGGTCGCAACGCTCATCGCCGGGCTGCTCCAGCCGCCCGCCTAGCTCTTTGACGGTGTTTTCGCGGCCTGCCTGCTTGGCGTCGCGGTCGGCTCCGCGAGCCGCGCCTGGGCCGTCGGCGAGAGCCGACACGACGGCGCCAGGCCACTCATCACCCGCTGGAACGGCATGATTTGGAAATGACATCGTCGCAACTACTCTCTGGCAGATGAAGGACTTCGACGTAGCGGCGCTGTCTGAGGCGCTCGATGCGAGGCGCCGCGAGCTGGGCATGACGTGGCAGGAGCTCGCCGTCCAGGTGACCGACAGGCCGTCTCGTCGCTCCGACCGGCGGATCGCGGCGTCAACGTTCCAAGGCATGTCCCAGCGCAGATCGGTCAAGGACACGGTCGTGCTGCAAGCGGTGCGCTGGCTTGGCCGCACTCCCGAGAGTTTCGTCCCTGGACTCGGCGAGAGGCCGGAGCACGCGCTTCCTGGCGTTGATGCGGGCCGCCCCGCCCTCGACACGCGAGCAATCTACCTAGCCGTGAACGACCAGAGAACCGCGCGAGGACTGACCTGGCGCGACGTCGCCGACGAGATTGGCCCAGGCGTCACCGCGGGGATGCTCACCCGGCTCGCCGACGGCACTGGAACCGGGTTCCCGCGAGTCATGAGGATCTTCCAGTGGCTTGAGCGTCCCGTCGCGGAGTTCACCTGCTTTATCCACGACGACGACGA
>DATKFV010000108.1:0-2724 GCA_035511035.1 Streptosporangiaceae bacterium | reverse complement strand
GGAGGGAGCTGCGCGGTGGATCTTCGGGTGGAGGGGGATCGTCGTCGTTTCGGCGGGGGATCTTCGGTTCGCGGGGGATCCTCGCGCTGTTCGCGGTGAAATGCCGTCATCCCGGCCGGGGATTCTCGCCTAGCGGCGGATCGACCGCGGTTTTTGACGACGATTCGCCGCCAGGCGACAACTCACCACCAGGACGCCGGGTACTCGCCGCCGTAAGAGGATCCTCCGCCGTAAGGCCAGGGACTGCCGCCATAAGGGCGAGGAACTCGCCGCCACGACGGCATGCTCGGCCGGGGCAGAAGACCCCGCTCTCGGCTCGCCGGCCGATGTCCGGAAGGCCGCCAAGCTCGCGCTGGCCGCTCAGAAGACTCGATCCCTGTCGGCTTGACATTATGCAGGTAATTACCTGCATAATGGTAGGGTGCCAGGAGCAGCCAGGAACCCTGACGCGGACGACCTAGTGTTCAGGGCGCTGGCCGATCCGACCCGGCGGTACGTGCTCGACCTGCTGCGCGAGCAGAACGGGCAGACGCTCGGCGAGCTGTGCGCGCGGCTGGACATGACCAGGCAATCGGCGACCCAGCACATCGGAGTCCTTGAGAGCGCCAACCTGGTCGCCGTGATCCGGCGCGGCCGGGAGAAGCTGCACTACCTGAACCCGGTGCCGCTGCACGAGATCGGCGAGCGGTGGATCGGGCGGTTCGAGCACCCGCGGCTGCGGGCGCTGAGCACGTTGCGACGACGAGCGGAGGAACAGGACATGAGCGGCAGGCCCGCTTTCGTGTACGTCACCTACATCCAGGCCAGCCCCGAGCAGGTCTGGCACGCGCTGACCGACGCCGACCTCACCGGCCAGTACTGGGGGCACAGCAACATCTCGGACTGGCAGGCCGGCTCGCAGTGGGAGCACCGGCGGACGGACGGCTCAGGCATCGCGGACGTGATCGGGACTGTGCTCGAGTCGGTGCCGCCGCGCAAGCTTAAGGTCACGTTCGACTCGCCAGCCGACCCGCCGCCGGTGCCGACTCAGGTGACGTTCGAGATCGAGCCCTATCACGAGATCGTGAAGGTCACTGTCATCCACGAGAACCTGCCCGACGACGAGGCACTGCAGGCGGTCTCGGTCGGCTGGCCGGCGGTGCTGGCCAACCTTAAGTCACTGCTTGAGACCGGGCACGTGCTGCCGCAGGCCCCGTGGGAGATGCACGCCGAACTGCGAGACGCCCAAATGGCCAGGAACGACCCGCGCTAGCGGCCAGGCCAGTACCGGGCCGCGTTCACCCGATGACCACGCCGTCTCGACATCGCCGCTTCCCCTGCCCGCTATCGTCTTAGGTCATGGCCGAACCTAGCTGGGACACGCACTACGTGGCCGCGGAGCCCCCGCCGTGGGACATCGGGGAGCCGCAGCCAGCCTTCGCCCGGCTCGCGGCGGGCGGGCTGCTCGACGGGCACGTGCTTGACGCCGGCTGCGGGACGGGTGAGCAGACGATGCTGGCCGCGGCCTCCGGCGCCGACGCGGTCGGCGTCGACGTCTCCGCGGCCGCGATCGCGAAGGCGCGGCGCAAGGCCGCCGACCGTGGCCTCGACGTGCGATTCGAGGTGGCGGACGCGCTCAGCCTGGCCGACCTCGGGCTGACCTTCGACACCGTGCTCGACAGCGGGCTCTTCCACGTGTTCGACGACGCCGATCGCGTCGGCTACGTGTCCAGCCTGGCCAGCGTCCTCGAACCCGGCGGTACTTGCTACGTGATGTGCTTCAGCGACCGCCAGCCCGGCGACCTCGGCCCCAGGCGCGTCAGCCAGGACGAGCTGCGCGCCGCCTTCGCCGACGGCTGGACGGTGCGGAGCATCGTCGCGGACAGCTTCAGGGTCAACCGCGACTTCGGGATCTCGTCCGCGCAGGCGTGGCTGGCGACAATCGACCGCGCTTAGTTAGTCAAGATTATTGACTAATAGCCAAAACTGGGAATAACGTACCGCCATGAGCCACCCAGACTTCAGCGAGCTGTCCACGCCGACCCTCATGCGCTCCGCTCGTGGCACCTACGCCCGGTCCATCCGGGCCCAGCTGCACGCGATCGGGATCGATGACCTGCCGAGGAACGGGGCGTTCATCCTGGCCGGCATCGACGCGACCGGCGGCCCGCGCCAGGACCTGCCCGGTGACCTCGGCGTCACCAAGCAGGCCGTCAGCCAGGTGCTCGATGTCCTGGTGCAGCGCGGTTACGTCGTGCGCAGCACCGATCCCGATGACCGAAGGCGAATCAGCCTGGACCTGACCGACCGGGGCGAGCAGGCCGTCCAGGCGGTGCAAGCCGGCATCGATGCGGTTGACGCGCAGTTGCGAGTAAGGCTCAGCGACGAGCAGATCGAGGCGATGCGGTCGGCCCTGATCGCGCTGACCGAGATCAAGATCGCTGACACCGTCGCCGGCGCCGGCCGCCCCCGCCCGCCCCGCCAGTTCCGCTCCTTCAGCCCGATCTTCGGTGTCAGCGACCTGCCGGCCGCGCTGGCGCACTACGCGAGCCTCGGCTTCAAGACCATCGCCTACGAGGACGGCGACGAGTACGGCTTCGCGAACAGGGACGGCACCAGCCTGCACCTGGCCGTGCATCACGACCATGGTGACGACGGGCCGGCCGACCACGTCCACGACGGCGCGTCGGCCTACCTGTACGTCGCCGACGCCGACAAGCTCTACGAAGAGTGGACCCGCCCCGG
>DATKFV010000107.1:0-2488 GCA_035511035.1 Streptosporangiaceae bacterium | reverse complement strand
CCTCGCCTCGCTGGCCGGCGTCCCGGACAACAACATCGTGATCGCCGAGGACGGCGTGGTCGTGGACCTGGTCGCCGGGCAGGCCTCGGTCGCCGGGGCGGTGCCGTGCGGGTACGTCTACGTCGACGGGCTCACGGTCGGCGAGGTCACCGAGTCGCAGCTGAAGGATCGCCGCATCCTCGGCGAGGAAGGCTTCGTCTCGATCGTGATCGTGGTCGACGCCAACTCGGGCAAGATGGTGGCCGGCCCGGAGATCCATGCCCGCGGCTCCGGCATCGATGACGCCTCCTTCGCCGAGGTGCTGCCGAAGATCGAGGAGGCCCTGGCCCTGGGCGCCGCCGACGGAATCGTCGACACGCACCAGATCAGCCAGCTAGCCCGCCGCATCGTCGGCAAATGGGTCAGCGACAACTACCGCCGCCGCCCCATGATCATCCCGGTAGTAGTAGAGGCCTAGGCCTTCAGTACCCGCACCGGATCACCCTGGGCGAACGCCACGATGTCCTGCGCCGCCTCGCCGTAGAAGACCTGGTAGGCGTCGTCGGTGACGTAGCCGAGGTGCGGGGTCAGCACGACGTTGGGCGCGGTGCGCAGTGGATCGGAAAGCGGCAGCGGCTCGACGTCGTACACGTCAAGCGCCGCCCCCGCGATCGATCCTGAGCGCAGGCAAGCGACCAGCGCGGCGTGGTCGACCAGGGGCCCGCGCGAGGTGTTCACCAGGTAGGCGGACGGCTTCATCAGCGCTAGTTCGGCCGCGCCGACCAGTCCCACGCTGCGCGGGCTGAGCTTGTAGTGCACGGTCACGACGTCGGAGGAGGAGAACAGCTCGTCCTTGCTGACCGCCTTGGCGTGCGCCTTCTTCGCCACCGCGGGGTCCAGGTTCTGGCTCCACGCCGCCAGCTTCATGCCGAACGCCCGGCCGATCTTCGCCACGCCAAGACCCTGGCGGCCCAGGCCGACGACGCCAAGCTGCTTGCCGTCCAGCCCGGTGCCCACCGTCCGCTGCCAGCCGGCCCCGATCCCGAGCGCCGCCCCGCCGGCCTGCCCAGCGAGCTTCATGCTCTGGTCTTCGAAGGGTATGTGCCGGGCCACCGCGAGGATCAGCCCCCAGGTCAGCTCGGCGGTCGAGGTGGCGCTGCCGCCGGTCCCGCACACCGTGACCCCGTGCGCCGCCGCCGCCTCCAGGTCGATCGCGGCGTTCATCATGCCGGTGGTGACCAGCAGCCGCAGCCGCGGCAACTGGCCCAGTCGCGACGTGTCGAAGAAGGTCCGTTCCCGCATCGCCACGATGACGTCGTACGGCTCGAGCACGCGGACCAGCGCCTCGGTCCGCGCGATGTACTCGGTGAACACGTCGATGTCGGCCAGCGCACGCACCGCGGACCAGTCCGCACTGGCCAGGGCAACCTGCTGATAGTCATCCAGGATCGCGACCCGCATGGGCCGACATTACCGCGCATCAGCGCCCCCCCGGTCGCCGATCCAAAACGACCCCGCCCCGGACACCGCGGCTAGCCAGCCTGGTAGCGTCGGCCCGGAGGAGGCGCACCCATTGACCCCCATGACCCCTATGACCTGGCTTGATTCGCTGACGGAGAAGGCTCTCGCCCCGGAGCTGCCCACCCGGGACGAGGCCCTCAAAGTCCTGGCCAGCCCAGATGACGAGCTGATGGACGTAGTGGCGGCGGCGTTTAAGGTCCGGCTGCGCTACTTCGGTCGCCGGGTCAAGCTGAACTACCTGGTCAACATCAAGAGCGGCCTGTGCCCCGAGGACTGCTTCTACTGCTCGCAGCGGCTCGGTTCGGCCGCCGACGTGCTCAAGTACACCTGGCTCAAGCCTGACGAAGTGCTCCAAACCGCCCGGGCCGGCGTACAGGCCGGGGCCAAGCGGGTCTGCCTGGTAGCCAGCGGCCGCGGCCCGACCGACAAAGACGTCGCCCGGGTGTCGGACATGATCGCCACCTTCAAGGCCGACCATCCCGACGTCGAGGTCTGCGCCTGCCTCGGCCTGCTCTCCGACGGCCAGGCTGAACGCCTGCGCCAGGCCGGCACCACCGCCTACAACCACAACCTGAACACCGCAGAGACTAACTACGGCGACATCTGCACCACGCATTCCTACCGGGACCGGGCCCAGACGGTAACCAAAGCCAAGCAGGCCGGCCTTTCCCCCTGCTCGGGCCTGATCGCCGGGATGGGCGAGACCGACGCCGAACTAGTCGACGTCGCGTTCGCGCTACGCGAGCTGGATCCGGACTCGGTGCCGGTCAACTTCCTGATCCCGTTCGAGGGCACCCCGCTGGGTGGCCAGTGGACCCTGACCCCGCAGCGCTGCCTGCGCATCCTGGCCATGGTGCGGTTCGTCTGCCCGGACGCCGAGGTCCGGCTGGCCGGCGGCCGCGAGATCCACCTGCGCAGCCTGCAGCCGCTGGCGCTGCACATCGTCAACTCGATCTTCCTCGGCGACTACCTGACCAGCGAGGGCCAG
>DATKFV010000106.1:0-7663 GCA_035511035.1 Streptosporangiaceae bacterium | reverse complement strand
GAGGAATCGTCGAGCACGGCCAGCGCATCCTCGGTGAGCACGGCCAGCGAGCAGTAGAGCGAGATCAGGTACGAGGAGATGGCGCTCCGATCGATGCCCATGAACCGGACCGAGAGCCCCATGCCCTGCTCGCCGGCCAGACCCGGCTGGTAGAGGCCGACCACGCCCTGACGATCCTCGCCCACCCGGAGCAGCAGCACTTTGGTCTTGCCGTTCTCGATCGGCACCTTGTTCGACGGGATGAGGGGGATCCCCCGCCAGGTGATGAACTGCGAGCCGAACAGGCTGACGGTGGGCGGTGGCACGCCGCGCCTGGTGCACTCGCGGCCGAAGGCGGCGATGCCGCGGGGATGAGTGAGGAAGAAGGCGGGCTCCTTCCACACTCGGCTGATCAGCTCGTCGAAGTCGTCGGGAGTCGGCGCGCCGGTCCTGGTGGGGATGCGCTGGCTGGCGTCACAGCTCGCGATGAGGCCGTAGTCGGCGTTGCTGATGAGCTCGCTCTCCTGGCGTTCCTTCACCGTCTCGATGGTGGTCCGCAGCTGCTCTTCGATCTGGTCGTAAGGACTGCTGTACAGGTCCGATACCCGGGTGTGGATGTCGACGATGGTCGCCACCGAGTTCAGGAAGATCTCGCGGGCGCTCTCGTCGTAGCCCACATAGGTGGTCGGCAGCTCGGACTCGTCCCTTGGCGGGCAGGCGACCAGCACCGACTCGGGGTTGACGACGCGGTTCAGCCGGTAGATGCCGGCCTCGACCGGCGTCCAGGCCAGCATCCGGGTCAGCCACCTGGGCGTGATCGTGTCGAGCTGAGCGGAGGTCTTGGTGGCGTTCGCCAGCTGACGGGCAGCCGCGTCAGTCAGTGCTAGCTGGGCCGGCGCGGCGTCGCGCACCTTGGCCGCATTCGTCATAGCTGAGCCTTTCGTGGTCGAGACTTTGGAGCCTGGAAGCTCGTCCACGGCGTTTCCCCAGGTGAGCAACGGAAAACTGAAGCCGGAGTCAACAGCGGGCCTGGCGGCGCGGGCTCGTCGAACCAGGCCACTGGCGCCTCACGGCGGAGCCGGGCAAACTCCCGGTAGGGAACACCGCGTACCCACATGTCGAGGTCGGTGAAGTCGACTGCGACCGGCATGGTAAATAGTTTGGCACCAAACGGTGCGGTCCGGCAATCGAGGAGTGCGGCTATGCGAGTGGTAGTGATCAGGCACCACGCGGAGGACTCGCCTGGTTTCATCGCCGAGGCGTTCCAGGATCGTGGCGCCGACGTCAGTACGCACTTGCTTCCGGCCACAGGACGGTTCCCCGCGTTCGACGGCGTCGATCACGTGGTCGTGCTCGGCGCGATTCCCTCGGTCAACGATGCCGGCCAGCTGCCCTGGATCGCCGACGAACTAGCCTGGCTTCGCGGCGCCGACGCGGCCCGCGTGCCCGTGCTCGGGATCTGCTTCGGGGCCCAGGGCCTTTGCGTCGCTTTCGGCGGCCAGGTGGAGGCGGCGCCGGCCAAGGAGATCGGCTGGAAGGTGGTGGCGACCGCCGATGCCGAGCTCGTGCCGGCGGGCCCCTGGCTTCTGTTCCACGGCGACCGGTGCCTGCCGCCAGCCGACGCCAGGATCCTGGCCACCAACGAGGTCGGCGTCCAGGCCTTCTCGGTCGGCCGCCACCTGGCCGTCCAGTTCCACCCCGAGGTCGATGGGACGCAACTGAAGCTCTGGCTCGAAGCCGGGGGACGGGCCGAGGCAGCGAGCGCGGGAAAGGATCCCGAGGCGTTGCTCGCCGAGACCGTGGCCGAGGAACCTGGAGCCAGGGCCAGAGCGGACGTGCTTGTCGCTACGGCGATCCGCCTGGCCGGCGCGGCCCTGTGATCAGGCCCGATCCCGTGATCTACCGATGATCGAGCGCGTCGTAACCCGCCCCGTTGGCGTGATCTCTGAGTAGCCGGGCTCAGCTCTCTTCGGCTGCCCTGATGATCTTGCGAAGCAGGGAGGCCAACTGGGCCTTCTCCTCCTCGGTCAGACTGGCGCTGACGTTAGCCTCGCCCAGGTTGAACGCGGGGAACAGCCGCTCGATGACGGCGACTCCCTTGGGCTCGAGGCCGACAAGCACGAGCCTGCCATCGCCTTCATGCCCGCGTCGCCGGGCCAGCCCGCGCTTCTCCAGCGTCTTGAGCACGCCGGTCAAAGTTCCCTTGGTGACTCCAGCTTCGGCCGCCAGGTGCCTGGTCTGCTGATCGCCCCAGATCCACAGTACGAACAGCACGGTGAAGGCCGCCCAGGACAGGTCCTCGTCGGCCAGTACCTTCCGCTCCATGTGATTGCGGACCACGTTCGCGGCCCGGTAGATGTTCGAGACGGCGGCCATGGCCGCGAAGTCCAGCGACTGCTCGCCGATCCGGCTCCTGATGTCACGCTCAGCCCGGACGAGGTCGCTGACGCTGTCAGCGGCGAGGCGGCGGGACATGTCATGATCGTACGCGGCCCGCCCGCGATGATGTCGGCTTCCAGGCCCAGGGCCCCGGGCGGGGCCGTGGGATCTGGAGAGCAAATGACTTAGCTTTCCTTCTTCAGGTCGTCGTCCCTCATCGTGCCTCCCCTCGGTTGCCTGGCCCGGTGAAATGGTAAAGGCGATACGTTCAACGGCAAATGGTCCGTTAGCCGGATTCCTGCTAACACGAGTCACACACGCAACAGCAACTCGTGCCAGCCAAAAAAGGGCTGGCCGTACCCGCGTTCTCGGTACGCCCTGGCCAGCGAAATGGCTCTTGCTACCAGCTGAGTCTCCCAGGTTACGCAGTTGACCTGCGAACCTGGGAGATCTCTACGGTTACGCGTCGGCGAGCTTCAGGTCGTCGTCCCTCATCTAAGCCTCCTTCCTGCACTCCGCCTTTGCAGCACTGGATACGGGACGTAGCTCGTACCCGCGGAGCCGCAAATCCACTCCGGTGAGCACGACACCACCAGCGGCCGTCAGGACTACCCAGATCAGACCACCTGATCGTTACAATGAGATGAGTGCGGGAATATGTCAAGAACTAAATGAGCATTCCGAGTCACCCGAGGTTCACGCGCCTCCTGTGTCTTGTGAGCCGTTATCACAAATGGCTTCCGGGCCTGTTCGCTCTGTGAGCGCTACCGGCTCGCCGTCACCGGTCGCGTGCTATCCGGCGAGCTCGGATATCCGCGCGTGCAGCCAGGACACATACGTCTGCGACTCCGGTTTCATGAGCACGCTGCGCAGGATCCTTGCTCGGTCGAGGTCTTTGGTGATCCCTGGGTGGCGACGACCGAGCGCATCGGCGGTGACGGTGAGGGTGCTGAGGAAGACCGGGCGCCGCTCGTCGTCCATGCCCTCGGCCATGATCCGCGCCGACGCGCCGTCGACCGCGCTCATGGTGGCCGGCACGGTGACGGGGAAGTAGCTCACGATGTCGAGCTCGGGTGGCTGGTACGGCCTGAGCAGGTCGGAGCCGGCGAGCAGGTCGGACCAGTCGAGCGCAGCCCCGCGGCACGCTGCCAGCACCTGCCCCAGCCCCTCCGGGGTCGGGGGAAGCAGCCGGAACGTGAGCCAGAGCGCCGCCGCCGCCGCCCCGGCTCGCGAGCACTCCAGGCTGATCTCACCGAGGTGCGGCTCGTCGGAGGTGAAGTAGGTGTAGGGCGAGTCGTGCGCGTAGAACCGCCCCACCGACGGGTCGCTGAACAGCACCGCGCCGCAGCCGTACGGCTGCAGCCCGTGCTTGTGCGGATCCACGACGACGGAGTCACACCTGGCGATGGCCAGCCACGGCTCGGGATCAAGCCCGGTCCGGCCGCCGGCCCCGGCCAGCAGCGTGTAGAAGCCGCCGTAGGCGGCGTCCACGTGGACCCGCGCCCGGTGCCGCCGCGCGACCGCGAGCACCTCATGCACCGGGTCGATCGCGCCAAGCCCGGTCGTTCCCGGGGTCGCGACGACCGTCCCGATCGTGCCGCCGGCCAGCAACTGGTCAAGCGCGCCGGTGTCCATCCGGCCGGCGTCGTCCACCTCGACGGCGGTGCCGCGGATACCGAGCAGGCCGCACATCCGGCCGTGCGTGTAGTGCGCTTCGGCGCTGTAAGCGATGCCCTGACCGGGATGCAGTTCCCTGGCGACGTACAGCGCCTCAAGGTTCGCGATCGTGCCGCTGCTCGTGAGGTGGCCAAGATGGGGCTCGAAGCCGAACATCGACGCCAGCTCGGCGACGACCTCCTTCTCCAGTTCCGAGGTGACCTTCCCGCCGTCGAGCGCATGGTTGTTGGGGTTGACCAGCATCGCCGCCAGGTAGCCCGCGACCGCTGCCGGATGCGGCGGCTTGAGCATCTGCCCGGCGTAGGAAGGGTGGAAGTACGGGTAGTTGCCGCGCATCCGGGTCGCGAACTCGTCGAAGACCTCGGCGAAGCTCTCGTCGCTCACCGCGAGCGATGGGTGGGTCTCGAACGGCGGGTAGCTCGCCTGCCATTGCTCGACCGAGTCGACCGCGCGCCGCAGCCAGTCATGCAAGTTCACGGTGTTGCCTCCGATGTCGCGCCAGCGGGCAACCTTCGATACCTGGCCCTTCGCCTCAGGACCGCCGTGGTGGCCTGATGCCGCGGAACTCCCACGCCCCACCTCTTCCGTGATCATGAAATTGCGATGATCACGGTGATCTGCCCGGCCAACCGCGCGCTGATCTTCCCTGATCAAGGATCCACTCATGATCCCGGAAGCCCGGCTGGCCCCAGCACCGCCTCGAATCCTCCGTGATCAGCGCCCGCCCATGATCCCGGAGTCCCGGCCGACCCCGGGACCGCCTCGAATCCTCCGTGATCCCCCCAAGCCGCGCGGTCGTCCGCCCGCGCCGCGAAGAAACCCCCTTACCAGCAGCCAATACCCCCCCGCGCGCCTCGGCGCCGGCCGCCCGCAGACCGCGGCGGCCGGCGTCGGCTTATACGGACAGTGTTCGAACGATGTCACTATCAGTAATTGATGGGCGGGGAGGCAAAAGTTACGCTGAGGAAACAGCGGCCTTAAGGTGGCCGCCACAAGCGAGAGGCAATCCCGCTATGACCCGTCGTTCGAGATTACTGATCTTCTCCCTGGCAGCTTGCGTGCCAGCGGTCGGCCTGCTGGTGTCCATGGTGCCATCCGCGAGCGCCGCCAGCCGGCCCTCGGCAAGCGACCGCGCCCACGCCGAGACCATCGCCCGCGACTTCCTGCGGCACCTGTCGGTCGGATGGCACCCGACCGACCGTGCCGTGGGGACCAACCAGCCCGCGATCTCCGGCCTGAACCAGGTGCAGAGCACCAACTGGTCCGGCTACGCGAACGACAACAGCTCAGGTAACACGTACTCCGCGGTCTCGGCCAAGTGGACCGAGCCCACGGGCACCTGCACCTCCACGACCTCGCTCGCGGCCTTCTGGGTCGGGATCGACGGTTACACCAGCGACTCGGTCGAGCAGGACGGCACCCTGATCGAGTGCTACGAGCGCAGCGTCTACTACTTCTCGTGGTGGGAGATGTACCCGACGAACTCGATCCAGGTGGTCGGGGAGTCGGTTCGCCCAGGCGACGCCATCACCGCCTCGGTGACCAGGAGCGGGTCGAGCTACACGCTCAAGGTCACTGACTCTACCCACACCGCCAACAGCTTCACCGAGACGGAAAGCTGCTCAAGCTGCGCCAACTCGAGCGCCGAGTGGATCGCAGAAGCGCCGAGCGGCTCGAGCGGCGTCTACCCGCTGACCCAGTTCGGCACCTGGTCGGCGTCGAGCGCGGCCGTCACCTCCGGTTCGACCAACGGCGTCATCTCCTCGTTCCCCGACGACGAGCTCACCATGGTCGACTCGTCCGGCAACGTGAAGGCCCAGCCAGGCTCGCTGAACGGCAGCGGCAACGGATTCAGCGTGACCTGGGAGCGTAGCTCCTAAGTCCCCGATCGCGGTGGTGGCCAGGACCGGTCCCCGGTCCTGGCCACCACTTGCCTGGCGCCTGGCGCCGGCTAGGGGCTGACCCAGATCGCTTCGAGCGCGCGGTAGATGCTGCCGCCGAGCACGGCCCTGATCTCCTCGTCGGTGCAGCCGTGCTTGACCAGCCAGCCGGTGATGTTGGCGAAGTTCTCGGTCGGGTTCTCCAGGCCGTCGACGTACTCGACCGGGTCGAACCTCGGCCCCCTGGACGCACGCAGGCTCAGCAGGTGGGCGAAGATCCGGTGCAGCGCGACGTGGTCACCGTAGAGGGTGTCAGGACCGAACGCGACGTGCTCGATGCCGACGAGGTCGGCGCAGTAGGCGAAGTGGTCCATCACCGACTCGATGTTGTGCCGGGGATGGGCGTGCGACAGCGTCGTGTGCGGCGCCGCCGACATGCCGATCACGCCGCCGGTCTCGGCGACCGCCCGCAGCACGTCGTCGGGCTTCATCCTGGCGATGTCCCAGATCGCGCGGGCCCCGGCGTGGGTCATGAACACGGGCGCGTCCGTGTGCGCGCAGACGTCGAGCGCGGTGCGATCCGATGAGTGGGACAGGTCGATCGCGAGGCCAAGCTGGTTCATCCTTCGTACCGCCCGGTGGCCGAACGCGGTCAGGCCGCCATCGACCGGCTCGGACAGGCCGCTGCCGAGGGCGTTCGCGTCGGAGTAGGCGATCCCGATCTGCCGCAGGCCGAGGCCATAGAGCACGTCGAGCCGGTCAAGCTCGTTCTCGATCGGCGTCGCCGCCTCCAGGCCGAACACCAGGCCGACCTTCCCGGCCTCGCGGGCCGCGTCGATGTCGGCGAGCGTGCGGACGACGCTGACGTGGCTCTGGTGAGCCAGGTCGGCCTGGCGCATTCCGAGGTCGGTGATGATGTCGTTCCACCGCCATGGGGCGGTCCCCGTGACGCAGGCGGTGCCGTCCATCATGTTGTCGAACACCACGGTCATCCCCGACGCTGCCAGGCCCGCGTAGGCGGCATGCTGCCGGCCGGTGCGGTTGTACTCGGGCGTCTCCTCCATGTCGGCCGGGAACCTGACCGGGTGGTCGTGCAGGCTGATCACCAGGCTGTCCGCGAGCAGCCGCGCCGCCCTCGCCTGCTCGGCTTCGGTGAGCTCGCCGTCGTAGGCGGGCACCCGCCCGAACTCAGGCGCCAGCTCGAACCGGCGGAGCTCGCCATCGGCCAGGTAGGAGTAGGCGATGTAGGCGGTATGGTCGGTATGGTCGGGAACGGCGGACCCGGGCTCAGTCAATGCACGCTCGCTTCCTCGGCCCGGTAGGGCGCTCGGCGGCCACCGCTCGTAGGCCGCCGCTGATGCCCCGCCCCCAGGCCACCTCAGAAGGCGCTTTTCACCTCATCAGCCTCCATCATGACTGGTGGCCGTTGCGGCGACCGCACCTGGCTCAGAGATCCCTCGCCTAGGCGCGCTCGACGACGATGTCGAGGTCGTAGAACGCAGGTTCCCCCGGGCCAGCCTTGGCGTAGTTGTCCGCGACCGCTTGCGTCTCCAGCGGTTGCGAGTTGGCCATCGCCGACTGCGATTTCGGATTATCCGAAATCGCAGTGGTTCCTTCTCGCGCGCGCTGGGATCGATTGCCGGGGGAATTGGTGGAGTCAGCCGGGTCAGGGCGGAGGATATTCGCTTAGCGGTAGATCCTCGTCGATTTAGGTGGTCAATTCGCCAGTACGAGAAAAATCTCCGACG
>DATKFV010000105.1:0-4488 GCA_035511035.1 Streptosporangiaceae bacterium | reverse complement strand
CCCGAAGTCGGCCTGGTGACGGGTGAGCTCGGAGGCGTAGACATGGCCGTCTGGCCGACGGAACCAGCCCACCCGGCCGTGCAGGTGCAGGACGGGTACGTAGCGCGGAAGGCCGCCGAGGAGGCCAGGTATGACGAGGTGGTTGAGGTTCCCGTGCTCCAGGGTCGGTGGCTGGCCCCAGTCAGGCGGCCTGCCAGCTCGCGAGATCGCGTGCTCGCCGACGGTGCCGTAGTTGGTCGTGGCGTAGACGAGCTGGCTGTCGGACCCGGCGTGCCCTAGTGAGCCGAACAGGCCCTGATAGGCCCGCGCGGCGGCGTCAAGGTCAACGGCCGCGTCGGCGAAGAGTTCGTACAAGGACTCGTGGATCAGCGTGGTGATCTGGCCGAAGTGATGCACGGCCTGGCTGTGCCACTGCTCCATCAACGCCGCGCGCTGACATGTTCTGCGTCCCCGGGCCGAAGTCCCCGAACTTGACGCTGGGGTCAAGGAGGTCGCTGACGCGGCGGAACGCCTCCACGTCCTGAAGGAACTTGCCGAGCCGGGCTTCGAAGTCCTCGCCGCCCATGCCGCGGCGCAGGCCGGTAGCTTGCAGGTAGCCGTTGCGCTGTGCCAGCTTGCGGACCAGGTGATCGGACCAGTCGTTCATGAGCGACATCAGCGTGTCGTTCACGCCGAACGCCTGGCTGGCCCCGGCCCCGGTGACCAGGACAACGTCAATGTCGCGTTCCCGCGTCCCCGCGCCCCTGGTGATCAGGCCTGCCCGATCGACTCGCGCGGCCAGCTGCTCCTCGGTCACGGCACAACCTCCCCGCAGAAGCCGCCCCGGGACTCGATAGCGGCCCAGATCGTTGCCGGACCTCTGTTCAGCCGGGCATCGCCAGGCACGGCGTCGCCACCATCTGGTGCCGCCTGGTACCGGTCGACACCGGTCCGTGGGAGCCAGTTCGACGGTCAGTCCACGGTCAAACGATCTTGACGTGCCCTTTGGGTCACTAGATGATCCCTCTGACCTGCAATTCCTAGTGGAGCTGAGGGGATTTGAACCCCTGACCCCCTCGATGCGAATTAGTGATTGCCGTTCATATGGATTGGCTGGACTTAGCCTATCGATGGACCGCGATGTCGGCCGGGTGTCCGGACCGATGTTTCTGGTTGCCGACTGGGAGATTGTCGTGCTAGCCACGGGCGAGCTTGACTGAGCTTTAGTGTGCGGGCGGCACCGGCTTCATGCGGAGCGCGGACCAGGTGCTGTCGAGCGAGACCTGCCGCACCGGGTCGAGGCCGGCCGCTGGCACCATCGCCCTGATGACGTCGCGGCTGAGGTCGGTACCGAGCCGACGCGCTTTCGGGTAGGCGAGCCAGGCGATTCCGCCCCGGGTGGCGACGTCGGCCAGCATCGGCAGTCGCGGCTCTAGCTCAGCCCGGTCCCTGGCGAATACCAGCACCGCCTCGGCGACAGCCGGGGCGGCGGGCTCGGCGGAGATCTCGAGGTCTGGGCCTGACCCTACGACGGCGATCCGCTGTCCAGGCCGGATCTGGAGCTTGCCGTCTAGCTCGGACATCCGTGCACCTCCGTGCTCAGACCACGCCGGTAACGCCTGCCATGCTAGGCCGAAACCCGGGCGTGCAGTCTCGGCCTTCCTGCCCGCAGCGCCAGTTGCCGGTCGCCATCGCGGAGCGCTGTTTCTGGACGCTGAACCGTGAGCCGTGGCCGGAGGCGGGTGGGAGGCGAGACTTGCGACAGGGTCATGCCATCATCTGGTCGGCCGTGCTGAGTGCCGGGCGGATCCGGCCTGGGTGCCGTGCCGCAACCGTTGCGGCGTCTTCGCCGGCGAGGATGGCGCGGATGGCCTGTGCCGCGAGCTAGGGCACCGAGTCGCGGCGACCGGGTTCTCTTGGCGCCATCGGGGGCGTGGAGAGTGATCGTCTTCGACGTGCCGGCTGGTGACGATACGCATCCTGTCATGACACGCGGCGGGGCCACGTCCACGGACGAACCACGGACAGATAATCAAGAAGACCAGTCCCGGGAGTCCCGGAACTGGCCTGTGACCTGCACTAACGTGGTGGGCGGTACTGGGATTGAACCAGTGACCTCTTCCGTGTCAGGGAAGCGCTCTCCCGCTGAGCTAACCGCCCGCAGAGGCGGAAGCGGGAATCGAACCCGCGTACAGGGCTTTGCAGGCCCTTGCCTAAGCCACTCGGCCATTCCGCCACCGGCCGCCGCTCGAGCGGGCCGGCCAAGGTGCCTGCAGAGCCACACGGACCTTGGCCTCGCTGTGTCATGAACACAGGCGAGACGGCGCCCGGCACCTCCGAGCGGACGACGGGATTCGAACCCGCGACCCTCACCTTGGCAAGGTGATGCTCTACCAGCTGAGCCACGTCCGCATGCAAGTCGCTCATCGAAGCGACCGTGTCGCCACCCGGTCGGAACCGGCTAGCGCGAACAGAACTGTAGCCGATCCTCGCCCGCTCGCCAATTCGGCCCCGGCGATCAACACGACCAAGCGTATCGCAGATCCTCCGACCGGGCCTCTCAGTAACCAGCAGCCACCTGGCCTCATCTGGCCGGCTGGAGCAACCCGCCCACCACAATCTTCCATGATCAAGGAAACCTGATGATCAGGGTAAGGTGCCGCGTGATGGCCCGGCCTCAGTGCCGTGATCATCGAACTTCCATGATCACGGACGATTCGCAGTGCGCTCGATCCCGGTGATATTTCCGTAATCACTGGGATTCGATGATCGCGGAGGATCTGTGCGGCGGCGACTGGCTGCGTGAGCGTCGGGCTCGGGGAACCTCAGGGGAGGACTGCCGCCGGGGGTCCGGTTTGTCATTGAGTGCGCAGGTGGCAGGCTGTCAGGCATGCGAACAGTGATCGTCAACGGTGACCCGCTGACCGTGGAAGATGTAGTAGACGTCGCGACCGGGGCGGCAAACGCCGAACTCGGTCCTGAGGTACAGGCCAGGATGGCCCCCAGCCTCGCCGTCGTGAACCGGGCCATTCACGGCAAGGCGGCCGTCTACGGCGTGAACACCGGCTTCGGCGCCCTCGCCGACACCAGGGTCGAGGAGGAGGACCTGGCGACGCTCCAGCGCGCGATCGTCATGTCCCACGCCGCCGCGACGGGGGAGCCGCTGAACGACGAGACCGTCAGGGCGCTGCTACTGCTTCGGGCAAGGACGCTGGCGGCTGGCTACTCGGGCGTGCGCGTCGACCTGCCCGCCCGGCTGATCGAGCTGCTCAACCTCGGCCTGCTTCCGGTGATACCGGGCAAAGGATCCGTCGGCGCCTCCGGCGACCTCGCGCAGCTGGCGCACCTGGCCCAGCCGCTGATCGGGGAGGGACGACTGCGCGCCCCCGGCGACGACACGCGAGGCCGGCCAGCCGCCCAGGTGCTCGCCGAGCACGGGATCGAGCCGCTGGTCCTGGCCCCCAAGGAAGGTCTCTCGCTGGTCAACGGCACCGAGCCAATGCAGGCGTTGCTGGCCTTCTCGGTGCGCGACGCCATGCTGCTGGTCGAGGCCGCCGACGTGGCCTGCGCCCTGTCGGTCGAGGCGCTGCTGGCCACGGGCCGCCCGTACGACGAGCGGGTCCAGGTGATCAGGCCGCATCCGGGCCAGCTGACGAGCGCGGCGAACCTGCGCGCGCTGCTGAGCGGCTCCGCCCTGATGGCCAGCCACAGGCACAGCACCCACGCCGTGCAGGATGCCTACTGCCTGCGCTGCGCTCCCCAGGTGCACGGCGCGGTCAGGGACGTGCTCGCCTTCGCCCGCAGCGTCATCGACACCGAGCTTGGCGCGATCGTCGACAACCCGGTCATCGTGCCCGACGGCGAGGTCATGACCACGGGCAACTTCCACGGCGAGCCGCTCGCGTTCGCGGCCGACATGCTGGGCATGGCGATCTGCGAGCTCGCCAGCATCAGCGAGCGCCGCGTCGACCGGATGCTCGACCCGGCCTTCTCCCGCGGCCTGCCGCCGTTCCTGGCCCCGGCCGCGGGCACGAACTCGGGCTACATGCTCGCCCAGTACACCGCCGCGTCGCTGGTCAGCGAGAACAAGGTGCTCGCCCATCCAGCCAGTGTCGACACGATCCCAACATCAGGGAAGCAAGAAGACCACGTCTCCATGGGCTGGACGTCGGTACGAAAGCTGCGCGAGATCGTGGCTAATGTCCGCACCTGCCTCGCGGTCGAGATGCTCTGCGCGGTGCAGGGCATCGGGCTGCGGGCTGATATCGCCGAGCCTGCCCCGGCGGTGGCGGCGGCCTGCGAGGTGGTCAGGTCCAGGGTTCCCGCGATGTACGTGGACCGCGAGGTCAGTGAGCAGATTATGACGGTCGAGCAGCTGATTCCTGATATCTGCCTGGCGGCCGGCCAGTCCTGCGGCGGCCTGCGGTAGCAATCGCCGCATTGAACTCGCGCATCGCCGGCTGACCGACTAGCGTCTGCGTTCGTGACGGTATGGATAAACGGGGAACT
>DATKFV010000104.1:0-62090 GCA_035511035.1 Streptosporangiaceae bacterium | reverse complement strand
CGCCAGGCCTCCTCGGAGGTGTCCCTGGAGATCGTGTGCAGGCGGATGCCGAGGCGGAGCTTGCGGTCGTGCTCGGCCGCCTGGGCTTCGATCCAGCGCAGCTTGTCGTTGACCGCGCTGGGCGGCTCGCCCCAGGTGAGGTAGACATCGGAGTACCGCGCGGCGACCGGGCCGGCCGCGGCCGAGGAGCCGCCGAAGTAGATGTCGGGGACCGGGTCGGGCAGCCGGGACAGGCGCGCCCCCTCCACGTGCAGGTGCCTGCCCTGCTTGGTGACCGTCTCGCCCTGCCAGAGCCGGGTCACGATGTCGAGGAACTCAGCCGTTCGCTGGTAGCGCTGGTCCTTGTCGAGGAAGTCGCCGTAGGCGCGCTGCTCGGCCGACTCGCCGCCGGTGACGACGTTCAGCAGCAGGCGGCCCTGCGACTGGCGCTGGAAGGTGGCGGCCATCTGCGCCGACAGGGTGGGGCTGATCTGGCCGGGGCGGAACGCGACCAGGAACTTCAGCCGCTCGGTCACCTCGGTGAGCATGGCGCAGGTCAGCCAGGCGTCTTCGCACCAGGCGCCGGTCGGGGTGAGCGCGCCCTCGAAGCCGAGCTGCTCGGCGCCGCGCGCGACCTGGCCCAGATACCCGAGCGTGGCAGGCCGGATGGCCCCGGCCGACTGGACTGCGACACCATGGCCGCCGCCGACGATGTCGCGCCCGTCCCCGTTGGTCGGCAAGAACCAGTGAAACCGCAGCCCGTCCCTGGGCTCGGGCGGCGTCCCGTTTGCGGGCTCAAGTGGCATCCCGTCTCCTGGTCGCGGGTGAAGCTCCCCTGGCCGGCCGGAGCCGGGCGGGCCGGCCAGGGGAACGGTGTTACTCGTCTCCTACCGCTATCGGGACGCCCACCAAAGAGCCGTACTCGGTCCAGGACCCGTCGTAGTTCTTGACGTTGGGCAGGCCGAGCAGCTCGTGCAGGACGAACCAGGTATGCGCGGAACGCTCGCCGATCCGGCAGTAGGCGATGGTGTCCCGGCTGAAATCCAGCCCGGCATCGTCGGCGTACAGCGCCCGCAGCGCCACGTCCGACTTGAACGTCCCGTCCTCGGCGGCCGCCTTGGACCACGGCACGTTCCTCGCGCCGGGGATGTGCCCGCCGCGCTGCGCCTGCTCCTGGGGCAGGTGCGCCGGGGCGAGGAGGCGGCCGGCGAACTCGTCGGGTGACCGGACGTCGACCAGGTTCAGCTGGCCGATCGCCGCGATGACCTCGTCCCGGTGCGCCCGGATCGAGGGGTCCTGCTCCTGCGCGCGGTAGCTGGTACGGGGCCGGTCCGGGACCTCGGTCACCTGCTCCCGCGAGTCGAGCTCCCATTTCTTCCTGCCGCCGTCGAGCAGCCTGACGTTGTGGTGCCTGTAGAGCCTGAAGTACCAGTACGCGTACGCCGCGAACCAGTTGTTGTTCCCGCCGTACAAGATCACCGTGTCGTCGTTGGAGATGCCGCGCTCGGACAGCAGCTTCTCGAAGCCCTCGCGGTCGACGAAGTCCCGGCGCACCGGGTCCTGCAGGTCCTTCTTCCAGTCGACCTTGACCGCGCCCTTGATGTGGCCCTTATCGTAGGCGCTCGTGTCCTCGTCGACCTCGACGAGCACGATGCCAGGGTCATCGAGGTGCGCCTGCACCCAGTCAGCGTCTACCAGCACGTCAGAACGGCTCATGATCGATTCTCCTTTTGTCAGCTTCTGCTTTTGTCAGCTCTGCTCGGCATCGGCGGTCTGCTTGCCGGGCACCATACGTCGGATGAGCAGGTACATCTCGCAGCCCAGGCAGATGCCGAAGGCTCCGTTCAAGAACGCGGCGATAAGGCCGCAGGCGGTCGCTGCGATACCAAGGCCGGTCACTCCGGTCGCGTAGCCGACCACGCCGATCGCCGCGAAGGCCAGTCCCACGCCCTGGGCGAACCTGGGCGGGGCCGGCGGCTCGAGTTCCTTCGGCGGTCCCAGCCTCGGCCGGACCAGGTACCGGTAGATGAAGCCGTAGGGTGCGTACTTCATGCCGAAGATGGCGGCGACCGCGAAGACCACTGCCTGCGCGGCGAGCAGCCAGGCACTGGACGTGATCAGTACCGCGATGAGCACCGCCGTCGTGATGAGCGCGCCGAACCTTGGGCCTCTCGGGTCTATGCCCATGAGCGCTCCTTCCCGTGGATAGCACCGCCTCGGCGGGTTAGCCGCGGTGCCTGGCCTTCGCCAGCGTTGCCTTGGATTGTCGCGCGTTCTACTGGCCGGCCGCGAGTCGGCAATAATCCACGACCCGGCGCCTTGTCAGGCCTCCGCCGGCCGATGGCTGCATCGCGCTTCTCAAGAGAATTCCTATCATCTATATAGGAAATTCTACCACCGCACCAAGTGCGGCGATCACGTCGGCTTTCCTCGGCTGCCCGCTGGCGCGGTGCGTAACGTGCCCGTCAGGCCCGAGCACAAACGTGGTCGGGGTCCGCCTGACGTCGAGCCGGCGCACCAGGTCCAGCCTGGACTCGGCGTCGATGTCGACGTGGCGCACGCCGTCGACCATCCTGGCCACATCGCCGAGTACCCGCCTGGTGGCCCGGCAGGGCGCGCAGAACGCCGAGGAGAACTGCACGAACGTCGCTCGCTCGCCGAGCGGCCCGCCAATATCGGCGCTGGTGAGGATCTCGCGGGCAACTTGGGATTCGTCACCAAGGGCGGCAACGGCGACCCGGCCAGCCCGGTCGGCTGCCGCTGGCTGGGCTTTCTGTTCGGTCCCTGGCGCCTGGAACGTGCCGTCAGCGCTCCTCGACCCGCTCGTCGGTCCAGACCGCACCGCGGCCTGCGACGAGGGACGGAACACCCCGTTGCGGCTCTGCCACCAAAGGCCGACGCCGCTGGCGACGGCAAGCGCCACGATCGCGACAATTAGTCCAGGGCCCACGGCGAGGTGAACAGCGACGCCGCATGACGCATTCCCTTGGCCGCGCCGGATGTCGCTGCGCCTGCCTAGGTCGCAGGGATGCGAAGCAGCACCTTGCCGGCTGAGGTGAGCGTGAAGGCGGTCACGTTGGCGGCCTTGACGTCCGCGCGGACCGGGTACCACAGGCCGTCGCCGCCCGGCCCGACTAGCCATCCTCCGGCCAGGTGCGAGCGTCCGTCCGCGGTCGTGACGTAGAGCCTGCACTGGCTCCATTCGGAGATGCCGTGCACCCGCACCCACATGGCAGTGGTGTCCCCCCGTGACCCGTCGTACCTCACGGTCACCCACAAGTCACCGCGATGGGCCCCGGCTACCTCAAGCGCGCTGGTCACGACGGGCCTCGGCTGGTCAAGCGCGGTCGCGACGCCCACCGCGCCCCCGACCGCGACGATGACCGCGGCCGCCGCCGCGAGCACGGTGCGCACCCGACGGCGACGCCGCCTGGCGCCGACGTCGCCCAGCAGCCCGGCCAGTACCTGGGGCGCCGGGTCGTCCTGGTCCTCGCCGCCGTGGCCGGACTCGGCGAGCTGCTCGGCCTCGGCGACCGGTATGCGGTGCAGCAGCGCAGGCAGCACGGCGAGAGCGGCGAGTTCGTCACGGCAGCCCTGGCAACCATTGAGGTGCTCATCGAGCAGGCTGCGCTCGGCGGGCTCAATGGCGCCGACCACGTAGACGCCAAGCAGTTCACGGAACCTACGGCAAGCCGGGTCGCTCATGGTGCGAGCCCCCGTTCCTCCAGTGCCAACTTCAGCGCCCTGAGCGCGTAGAACGTGCGCGACTTCACGGTGCCCGCAGGCACCCCGAGCACGGCTGCCGCCTCGGCTACTGACCTACCGTGATAGTAGGTCTCAAGCAGCACCGTCCTGTGCTCGAGCCGCAGCGACCGCAGCGCTTCAGCGACCGCCCAGGCCTCAAGCGCCCGGTCAGCCGTGTCGGGCACCGCGGTCAGCGCCAGCGCCGCCTCGCCCACCTCATGCGGCCTGGCCTGGCGGGCCCGGTGGGCGTCAACGGCCAGGTTCCTCGCGACCGCGAAGAGCCAGGGCCGGGCGGGCCGGTCGACGATCGCCTCAGGGTGCAGCCAGGCCCGCAGCAGGGTCTCCTGCACGATGTCCTCGGCTCGCTGGCGGTCGCCGCTCGTCAGGTGCAGCGCATACCGAAGCAGGGGGCCCGCGTGCTCGCAGTACAGCGCGCGCACGAGCTCCTCGTCAGTCACCTGCCTGGAACGCTGCTGGCTCCCAGGTCCGTCGCGAATCACCACACCCACTTACACGCTCATCACGGCAATCTGGTTCAGGTCGCTCCCGAGCTGAACCAGGGCGCTCAGCCGCCGGCGAACGGCGGAAGCACCTCGATCACCGCGTCATCGCTTAGCCTGATCGACTCGGGCGGCCGCAGCCCGGCCGGCTCGCCGTTGACGAGGAACGAGGACCTGGCCAGCACCGAGGCGAACGGGCTGGCCTGCCGCCGCGCCTGCAGGCCGGCGACGGCGAGCGCGTCAGCGAGCGTCTGCGCCTCGACCTTCTCGTCCGCGACACCGGCCGCTTCCTTCGCCGCGGCCCAGTACCGGAGGGTCACAACTGGCATGTCAGCTATCCTCGCATAGTGGCCAGAGCCGAACCTGGCACCTAGCGACAGCGCCGACGCGGCTGCTCAAGGCTCTGGTTCCAGCTTTTCGTTTCTGCATTCGTCGCGGCAGCCCGGCCGACAGACCGGGGACCGGAGGTGGCGCCTGGTGAGCAAGGTACTTCTGCTCACCGGCACGCGCGAATCCGCCGCCGAGATCCTGCCCTCGCTGAGCTTGCTCAACCACACGGTCGCGGTCGCGGCGGCGACGCCCGAGGCAGTGTCAGCCAGGCCAGCCGGGCGGGGCGGGCCGGTCGGCTCGGTCAGCCCGGCCGAGCCCTTCGTACCCGATGCGGTGCTGGTCGACGCCCGGCATCACCTGGTCAAGGCCAAGGAACTGCTCAGCCAGCTCGCGAGCGCGGGAGTTCCGCTACTTGCCGTGATCAGCGAAGGGGCCTGGGCCGCGATCACGGCCGAGTGGGGCGCTGATGACGTGGTCTTGCACACCGCTGGGCCAGGCGAGGTCGAGGCCAGGATCAGGCTCGCCATCGGCCGCGCCGCCGCCGGACCTGCGATCACCCAGGCCGCCGAGGTCAGGTCGGGTGAGCTGGTCATCGACGAGGCCACGTACTCGGCCAAGATCCGCGGGGCCGCGCTTGACCTGACCTTCAAGGAGTTCGAGTTGCTCAAGTTCCTCGCCCAGCACCCGCGCCGGGTATTCACCAGGTCGCAGCTGCTCCAGGAGGTATGGGGCTACGACTACTTCGGCGGCACCCGTACGGTCGACGTGCATGTCCGCAGGCTCAGGGCCAAGCTGGGCTCGGAGAACGAGGCTCTGATCGGGACCGTCCGCAACGTCGGGTACAAGTTCGTGCCCGCCAAGGCCGAGGGCCGTCGCGGCCCGGCCGCCGCTCACGGCCCGCAGGCCAGCCCGCCCCCGGCCGACCCTGTGAGCGAGGCACCTGGCGGCAATGGGTCGCGCCGGACCAGGTCAGGACCGGCGCAGGCTGATGCCACCGAGGTCGCCGGTGCCGCCGAAGGCGAGCCAGCGTGAGCGAACTGCGCGTGCAAGGCCACCTGTCGCAGGAGGATGTAGCGGCCACGCTGCGACTCGTGCGGGCCGCGACGGAAGAGGACGGGGTCAGCCCGCTGTCTGAGCACGTGCTGCTGCACCTGCGCTATGGCGGTGACCCGCTGGCCAGGAGCTTCCTGCTGTTCTGCGACGGCCAGCTGGCGGCGTACGCGCACCTCGATCCCACCGACCCGGTAGCCGGGCCAAGCGGCGAGCTGGTCGTGCACCCGCAGTTCCGCCGCCATGGCCTCGGCCTGGAGCTGGTCACAGCCGTTAACGAGCAGGCAGGGGGGCGTCCGCTGCGATTGTGGGCGCATGGTGACTCGCTCGCGGCCGCCCGGCTAGCCCAGCGGGCCGGCTTCGAGCGGGTGCGGGCGCTCTGGCAGATGCGCCGGTCCCTGCAGACGCGCATCGGCCGCCCCCAGCTCGCCGAGGGAGTGACGATCAGGACATTCGTCCCAGGCCAGGACGAGGACGCCTGGACCGCGCTGAACCGGAAGGCGTTCGCGAGCCACCCGGAGCAGGGAACCTGGACCAGGAACGACCTCGACCTGCGGGAACGGGAGCCATGGTTCGACCCGGACGGATTCTTCCTCGCTGAGCGGGGCGGCCGGCTCGCTGGCTTCCACTGGACGAAAGTGCACGGTCAGGGCGAGGAGTCCGACGGCCATCACCACGAGCCGATCGGCGAGGTCTACGTCGTGGGCGTCGATCCGGACGAGCGCGGCACTGGCCTCGGCCGGGCCCTGACCCTCGTGGGCTTGCGTTACCTCAGGTCGCTCGGGCTATTCCAGGTCATGCTCTACGTCGATGAGACGAACACCCCTGCGATCGGCATGTACGAGTCACTGGGGTTCAGCCACTGGGGCACGGACGTCATGTATGCCGGCGCGTGACCGCACCGAAGGCGCGGGCACGGCCAGGACCTGGGCTAATTGGCTGGATTGTCGAGGTTAAGCAGGCCAAGCACGGCGTCGAGTTCAGCTGGCGTCAACGGCCGGTCGGCGGCGGCGACAGCGCTCAGCACGTCCCCGTACAGGCTGATCTCATCTAGCGCCACGGCGTCGTGGATGCGCTCGTCAAGGTCTTCCGGCATTGCTCCACCTCCGCCGCCTAAGCGTCCAGCTCTGACCGGAGCAAGGCTACGGGTCGCCGCCCTTGTCCCGCATGACCCATCAGGATCATTTCTTGTCATCCTTGCGGCTGATGCGCTGGCTAGGCGACCACCTGATCCGGCTAACCGGGCCAGGGCGCCTCGCTCGGGTGCTGGTACCAACTTGCCTCCTGGTGACGTCGGGCCCGATTGACATAGCTAGCTGACGTATGCGCGATCCGCTCGCGGTCGGCCTCGGTGAGGTCACGCACTACCCGGCCTGGCACGCCGGCAAACAGGACGCAGGCCGGGACCGTCGTGCCGGGGAGCACCACGGTCCCGGCCGCGACGAGCGACCCGGCGCCGACGCTCGCGCCGCCGAGCACGACCGCGCCCATCCCGATGAGGGCCCCGGCGCCGACCATGGCCCCGTGCACGGTCGCGTGGTGACCGACGCTGACCTCGTCGCCGAGCACCGCGGGCTCGCCCGAGTCGACGTGGATGCAGCACAAGTCCTGGATGTTGCAGCGGTCGCCGATGTGGATCTCGTCATCATCGGCGCGCAGCACGGTGCCGTACCACACGCTCGATGACCGGCCGATGCTGACGGCGCCGACTACGATCGCGCCGGGCGCGATCCAGGCCTGCGAATGGATCACTGGCTTGCCCGCAGGTAGCTCGCCCGCGGGCCCGAGCGATCCGATCAGTGCTTGTTTGTTCCGGGCTGGCCTAGTCTGGGCTGGTCTGGGCTCGGCTGGCCACGGCTCGGCTGGCGCTGGCTCGGCCGGCCTCGGCTCGCGCTCCTGGCCGAGGCCAGCGGTGAGTCCGCGCGATCCCGCGAAGCCGTCACCATCTGATGGAGCCGCCATCAACCGATCATCTCAGATTGCCTTGCCCGCAAATAGACTCGCGGCCTGAACTTTCGCTCATCTGGATCGATGATGGGGTAGTAGCTGAAGATCAACGACGGCGGCCCTCAAATTAGGATAATTTGTTGTTTCGGTTGCGGTTAGGTGCCGGTCCGAGCAAGAGTCGTGACGGACGTCTGTGGTCCACACATCTGCCTACGACAGCTGCGCGCGGTGTTGCCGCAGTTTGTCTGCTTTGTGAACACTCGCAGGTCTGGCTCGCCGGTCGGCTCAGCGTCGCTGAGCTAGTTCGCGCCAGCGCCTGCCCGAACGCCTGACAGGTGAGATATGAGCGAGTACAACGAGGTCGTGGCTGATGGCCGGGACGATCCGTTCGACAGCGAGCGACGTGGCTACGCCCGCCGTCAGGTAGATGAGTACATCGCCTGGCGCAATGGCCAGATTCGCGAGCTCGAGAGCAAGCTCTCCGCGGGCCTCACCGAGATCGAGCGGCTGCGGATGGAACTCACCGAGGCGCGCGAGGCTGGCGGTCGGCCGGCGCACGAGGAAGTCAGCGAGCGGGTCGGCCAGATCCTGAAGCTGGCGGCCGACGAGGCCAAGTCCGAGCGCGAGAAGGTCGCCGCCGAGATCTTGGCCATGCGCGAGGGCGCCAAGGACGAGACCGACAAGCTCAGGGCCGATGTCAAGGACGAGACCGACCAGCAGCGGGCCGAGGCCCAGGACCGGGCCGAGCGGATGCTCACCGCCGCCCAGGAGCAGTCGGAGCGCGCGATCACCTCGGCCAGGGCCGAGGCCGACGGGCTCGTCTCGGCCGCCCAGCAGACCGCCGAGCAATTGGTCGCCGACGCGACCAAGCACGCTGACAGCACCGTTGCCACCGCGATCGCCCAGGCCAAGCAGCAGCTTGACGACGCGACCGCGCGGGCGACGGCGATCCATGAGGGCGCCGAGCGACGGCTGAACTTGCTGATCTCGCGGCACACCGAGACCGTCAGGCGGCTCACCGAGATCAGGGACGTGGTGACCAGCCTGGTCGCGGGCGAAGCCGCTCGCGGCTCCCTTGAGGACGAGGTCACCAGGGCGCTCGCGGCCCAGTCGGGCACGAACGGCGACCGGCAGTCATCGGGGCCGCACGACGCGCCGCACGCGGGCGCGCACCGCGCCGGGCACCGGCAGGCCGGAGTCGGCCAGGCTGGCGTCGCCGGGGCCGTCGAGGGAAGGCGCGCGGGTGCCGCCGCGAGCGGGCCACTCGCCGATGAGCCCGTCGCCGCCCGGCCAGGCGGCTCCACCAGGCAGCCGACCGCGCCGATCGACCGCGACCAGGCCGACCCGCTCACCGCCGACCGCAGGGAACTGCGGCACCCGGCCTCGACCGGAGACACCGCCGTGCTCGGCGACGACCCCGACGACGCCAAGCACGACAGCCTGACCCTCTAACACCAGCCTCTGCCCGGGCCCGCTCCCCGGACAGAGGCGTGCTCCCTCGACAGATGCTCCCCGGACGGGGCGCCCCCGGACGGGGCGCCCCCGGACGGCTTTCCGTGATCATGCCCAGGCCCTGATCGCGGAGGCCAGTGAGCCCCCCGGACAGGCGCCCCCCGGACGGCTTTCCGTGATCATGCCCATGCCGTGATCGCGGAGGCCGGTGAGTCCCCCGGATCTCTCCGTGATCATGCCCGGATCGTGATCACGGATGCCTGAGCGGACGATCGCGCCCCGGAACTCCGTGATCACCTGGTTTGCATGATCACGGAGCTGCCCAGCGTCGCGGTGCCCCGGACCCTTTTCCGTGATCACCATGACCGGCGTGATCACGGACTCCCGACCGGGGCCCGGCAGCCGACCGAGCATGATCACGAAGCCCGGGCCGGGGCGCAGCAGCGGCCCGACCGTGATCACGGAGACCTGCCCGGGCCGCGGCAGCGGCGCGAGCATGATCACGGACTCCCAGGCGGGCCGCGGCAGCGGCGCGAGGGATCACGGACTCCCGACCGGGGCGCGACGGGGACCGAGCATGACTCTCGGAGTGTCGCCTCGGCTCGGCAGCGGCGCGAGCATGATCACGGAGTCCTGGCAGGGCGAGCGCAGGGTCGGGGGTAACTGCGCCAGGCCTCGCACCCGCCGCCGACCGGGACCACGCCCCGCGCCCTTCCGTGATCATGAAAACGCGATGATCACGGTGATCTGCCCGGCCCATCGCACGTCGATCTTCCCTGATCAAGAAGCCACTCATGATCACGGAGACCTGCCCGGGGCACCACGGCGGACCGAGCATGATCACGGAGACCTGCCCGGGGCGCGGCGGCGGACCGAGCATGATCACGGAGACGCGCTGCGCTGCCCGGCCCTGGACGGGTGTCCTTCATGACGCTCCGGGCGTTGTCAGCTGTCGATGCTGTCCATGCGGCGGAGGATGACGCCTTCGCGGAGGGCCCAGGGGCAGATCTCCAGGACGGGCAGCTGGAACAGGTCCATCGTCGCGTCGGCGACGATGGCGCCTGCCGCGAGTTGCGGGGCTCTGATCCGGGATACGCCTGGGAGGGCGGACCTGTCTTTGATCGACATCCTCGGCAGCCGCTCGGCTAGCTCGGTGACGTCGGCGTGGCGGAGCGTGCGCCGGACGTAGATGCCCTCGCTGGACGGCGCCGCGCCCGCGATCCTGGCCAGCTGGCGGAAGGTCTTCGAGGTCGCGACGCAGTGATCGGGCTGGCCGGCCGACCTGACGGCGCTCGCCGCGGCGGCGATCTCTGCCCTGACGTGCTTGCGGAGCCGCCGGACTTCGTCCCGGTCGGGCGGATCCCCGCCCAGCCAGAACCTGGTCAGCCGGTTCGCCCCGAGCGGGAGCGACACGGCGACTGACGGATCCTCGTCCTGGCCCGCCGCGATCTCAAGGGAGCCGCCGCCGATGTCGAGCAGCAGCAAGCGCCCTGATGACCAGCCGAACCAGCGGCGGGCGGCGAGGAAAGTCAGCCTGGACTCGTCGGTGCCTGGCAGCACCTTGATGCTGACCCCGGTCTCGGTGCGAATCCTGGCCAGGATCTCGTCGCCGTTGGCCGCGTCCCTGACCGCTGAGGTGGCGAACGCGACCATCTCCTGCACGCCCTTGTCCTCGGCGATGCCGAGGGCTTCCCGCACGAAGTCGACCAGGCTGCCGGCGCACTGCGCGCTAAGGCGGTTCTCGGCATCGAGGTGGTCGGTAAGGTGGAGCTCCTCTTTGTGTGAGAACGCAGGCAGCGGGCGAGCACCACGATGCGCGTCGACCACGAGCAGGTGGACCGTATTGGACCCCACATCGAGCACGCCGAGCCGCATACTATGACGCTACAGCCAGCTTGGCGCCAGATTGAGCAAGAGTTGCCGGGAGGACGTTCGCGATGTCAGGGCAGCCGGACATGCAAGTGCAGGTAGAGCGCGGTCCGAAGCGGGTCAGGGTCTACTTGGACGGCGAGATCGTGGCCGACACGTTCGCACCGCTGCTGGTCTGGGAAATTCCCTACTATCCGACATATTACATTCCATTGGCAGATGTGAAGGCAGAGCTGATCCCGTCCGGTGAATCCGAGCAAAAGCGCGGGCTCGGCGACGCGGAGATTCTTCATGTCAAGACCGGAGCGGGAACAGCCGAGAACGCCGCCCGCCGGTACGCCGATTCCCCGGTCGCCCAGCTCCGCGAGGCCGTCAGGCTGGACTGGGCGGCGATGAGCGAATGGCTCGAAGAAGACGAGCCCGTGTACACGCATCCGCGCGACCCCTACAAGCGGGTCGACATCCTCGCCAGCTCGCGCCGGGTGCGGGTCGAGCTCGACGGGGTCACGGTCGCCGAGTCGGACCAGCCCAGGCTGCTGTTCGAGACCGGGCTGCCGACCCGCTATTACCTGCCATTGTCGGCTGTCCGGATGGACTTGCTGCGGCCGTCGGACACGAGCACGCACTGCCCGTACAAGGGCAACGCCGCCTACTGGTCGGTGCAGACCGACAAGCGCGTGCACAAGGACGTGGTGTGGATCTACCGCACCCCGCTGCCGGAGAGCCAGAAGATCGCTGGGCTCGCCTGCTTCTACAACGAGCGGGTAGACATCTACCTCGACGGCGAGAAGCAGCCTCGGCCCAAGTCACCACTCGCCTGAGGCGCTACTGAGCTGGCCGCTACTGAGCTGGCTACTGGGCTGGCCCGCGTCACCGAGTACGCGCAGGATGTTGCCGCTGCCGAGCTTCGCGCAGTCGGCGGTGCTCCAGCCACGGTCGACGAGCTCAGCGAACAGCGCTGGGTAGCACGAGACGTCGGTGAGCCCGATCGGCAGCTGGCCGGTGCCGTCGAAGTCACCGCCGATGCCGACGTGGTCGATGCCGGCTACCGCCCTGAGGTGCTCGACGTGGTCGGCCACGTCGGCGATCCTCGCCTGCGGCATCGGGTGGGCGGCGGCCCAGTCGCTGAGCTTGTCGCGCTCGGCGATGGACCGGTAGTCCAGGCCGCGTCGCTTCGCCTCCGCTGCCGCGGCCTGGTCCCACTCCCAGCAGGCGACGGACACGAACTGGGGCACGAACGTGGCCATGACCAGGCCGCCATTGCCGGGTATTCGCTCAAGCACCTGGTCAGGCACGTTCCTCGGGTGAGCGGTGATCGCCCGCGCGGAAGAGTGAGAGAAGATTACCGGCCGGGTGGCCACGTCGATGGCATCGTTCATCGTGCCGGCGCTGACGTGGGACAGGTCGACGAGCATCCCGATCCGCTGCATCTCGGCGACGACTTCGCGGCCGAAGTCGCTGAGGCCGCCGAGCGCTGGCTCGTCGGTCGCCGAGTCGGCCCAGGGCACGTTGCGGTTGTGGGTCAGCGTCAGGTAGCGGACGCCGAGGCGGTGCATGGCCCGCAGCACGCCGAGCGAGCCGGCGATGCTGTGCCCGCCCTCAGCCCCGATCAGCGAGGCGATCTTGCCTGATGCCATGACCCGGCGCACGTCCGACGCCGTGAGGGCCAGCTCGAGGTCGTCGGGGTGGCTGGCAACGAGGCGGCGGACGACGTCGATTTGCTCAAGCGTGGCCGCGACCGCGCTGTCCCCCGCCAGTTCGGACGGGACGTACACCGACCAGAACTGGGCGCCCACGCCTCCGGCCCGAAGGCGCGGCAGGTCGGTATGGGTGAACGGCACCGGCACGGCGATGTCGACCGGCGCGGCCGCCGAATCCCCCGCCGAGCGCAGCGCCCAGGGCAGGTCGTTGTGCCCGTCGAACACGGCGATCATGACGATCCCTCCTCGGCTGCCGCCGCCCGGCGGCCCGCGAGAACGGCGGGGGGACTTTGCTGCCGCCTAGGCCACAGCGAAGTGCCCCAGCCGTAACGACGAAGGGCTGAAGGAGGGGGCGTCGCAGGCTGGGTCACCTGATCACCTTATGGGAACGGCGCCCGGCCCGGCCGGGCAGCAGGGCGAGCACCGCGAGCGGGGCCACCGCCAGGGCGGCGAGGGCCCAGGTCAGGCCCAGTCGCTGGGCGAGCAGGCCGACGGCCAGCGGGCCGATGGCGCCGACGAAGCCGGCGGCGCTTGACCAGAAGACGGCGACGCCGCTGCGGCCTGGCACGCTGCCGTACAGGCCGGCCTGGGCGACCGGGTACCAGCACGCGGTCGCGATGCTCAGCGCGGCGAGCACCGCTAGCTTGGCGCCGAACCAGGGCAGCAGCAGGAACGCCGGGTAGAGCAGGGCCGCCGCGACGGCCGACGCTCGCAGCGCGGTTCCCGCGCTGACCCGGCGCGCGATCGGCACGAAGGCCACGTCGCCGGCCAGCATGGCCCCGAGCCTGACGGCGACCGCGATCGCGGCCCGCG
Source organism: Streptosporangiaceae bacterium (assembly GCA_035511035.1). Lineage (GTDB taxonomy): Bacteria > Actinomycetota > Actinomycetes > Streptosporangiales > Streptosporangiaceae > Chersky-822. The sequence goes on along the minus strand of DATKFV010000104.1, from coordinate 48,706 downwards.
CCGGGCTGACGTGGCCGACGTCGACCAGGTAGATGGCGACGTAGCCGGTCAGCACGTCGAGCAGCAGGTCAGTGACCTCAAGCAGGATCAGCCAGCGAGCCAGGTCGCCCTGCCGGATGGCGGCGAGCGCCTCCCGAGCGCCGGTCGCCCGGTCCGCGGCCTCGCCGGCGCCGGCGTCAGCACCGCCGCCAACAGCACTGTCCTGGCCGCCGGACGAGCTAAGCGTGCGCTTGGCTGGCCCGCCTGCGGCGGCCGCCACGGTAGCGACTACCGCCAGGCCAGCGAGCAGCAGGTAAGCCCACCGCCAGGTACCGCCGGCGGTCAGCACCAAGACGAGCAAGAGCGGGCCAGCGACCGCGCCGACGGCGCCGGCGAGGTTCCACGACGCCATCCGCTGCTGCTGCCCTGGCCCGTCGCCAGCGTCGTCCATCAGGGCGGCCTGGGTCAGGCTCACGAAGGCACCGGATGCGGGGAAGAACGCGACCAGGCCGACCAAGAGGACGCCGAAGACTCCGGAGAGCGCCACGACCACGAGCGAGCCGGCCAGGACCAGTCCGCCGGCCAGCACCAGCAGGTTCCTGCGCCGGCCGTAGCCGGCGACCAGGCCAAGCGGCAGCTCGATCAAGCTTCCGGCCAGCAACGGAACAGCGACAAGCAGCCCGATCTCGGTGTAGCTCAGGTGCAGGCCCGCGCGGATAAGCGGCAGCGCGGCGCTCTTGGTGCCGTCGACTAGCTCATCGAGCAGTTCGATGCCGAGCGCCACCGCGAGCGCGACCCAGGAGCCAGCGCGCCATCGGGCGCGCCAGCGCCCGGCCACGGCACGCCAGCGCCCAGCCACGGTACGCCACGCGGGCGCGGAGGCCGGCTGATCAGTCCTGACCGTGCGTCAGAGGAACGGCATGGACCGATCCTAGCCGGACAGCAGCCAGCCCCCCGAGTCCGGCTCAACCACCGAAGGTCACCGGCCCGAACCCAGGCGACTGGTCCTTACGCGCTACTCGCCGGCCCCGCCGATGCCGGTCAGCAGGTCCTCTGAGGTCTGCATGCCCTTGCGCCAGACCGACCTGGCGATGATCTTCGTGACATCGACCCGGTCCTTGTACTTCTCCGCGACCTGCGTGACCTCGTCGAGCAAGCCGTTCGACAGCGTGGTTGGGTTCAGGCCGAGCGCGAGGAACTGGTCGTTCCTGACGACGAGGTCGTTCTCGTCGGCTTCCTTGCGCGGGTTGGGCAGGTTAGCGATCTCCACGCCGGTGATCTCGCTGACCATCTTGGCGAGATCGGCGACCCGGTGCGTTTCGGTGATCTGATTGAGAACCATGACCTGCGAGCCCGTCTGGGGTGGGTTCGTGAGCGCGATCTCGATGCACCGGGCGGTGTCCCTGATGTGGATGAACGCGCGGGTCTGGCCGCCGCTGCCATGCACGGTCAGCGGGTGCTTGATCGCGGCCTGCATGAGGAAGCGGTTGAGCACGGTGCCGTAGTCGCCGTCGTAGTCGAACCGGTTGATCAGGCGCTCGTCCCGGCTCGTCTGGTCGGTCTGGGTGCCCCAGACGATGCCCTGGTGCAGGTCGGTGATCCGCAGGCCGTCGTTCTTGGCGTAGAACGCGAACATGAGCTGGTCCAGCGTCTTGGTCATGTGGTAGACCGAGCCCGGGTTGGCTGGATGCAGGATCTCGCGCTCCAGGTCGCCGTCAGGGGTGGGTACCTTGACGGTCAGGTAGCCCTCGGGGATGGGCGCGCTACCCGACCAGCCGTAGCCGTAGACGCCCATGGTGCCGAGGTGCGCGAGCGAGGCGTTACTGCCAGTCGAGACGAGCGCGACCAGCAGGTTATGGGTCGCCCGCACGTTGTTGTCGACGGTGTAGCGCTTGGCTCGCTCCGACCGCATCGAATACGGGGCGGCGCGCTGCTCGGCGAAGTGCACGATCGCGTCGGGCTGGATTTCCCCGATTACCTTGACCAGCCGGTCGTACTCGGTGGCGAGGTCGGTGTTCACGAAGCCGATCCGCTTCCCCGACACCTCCTCCCAGACCTGCACCCGTTCCCCGATCGGCCTGATCGGCGTGAGGGAACCGACCTCAAGCTCGTTGTCGATATTCCGACGGCTGAGGTTGTCCAGGATCGTGACGTCGTGACCTCGGTCCGACAGGTAAAGCGATGTCGGCCAGCCACAGAACCCGTCGCCGCCAAGAACCAGAACCCGCATTCCAACTCCCGTTACGTTGCGCTGGTGCCAGGACGCCTAGCGGCCGGGCCGCTAGGCAGGGAGCCAGCCAGATCATTTGCTTTTACCTCATATCGGGTCATGGCGTCCCGGTGCGCGGTTAGTCTACCCATCAACTACCCTGCCATGGCCTGATGCGTCCGACCAGGTCCGGCTGCTTCATTTTGATGCAGCCAGCTCAGTACCTCCGCCGGCGCGAACCCGGCGGAGCGATCGTGGTAGTGCGCTATCTCCGCCGCCGTCAGCACCTCCGCCGCCGCTCCCGAGTAGCCCCGCCGGAAGAACGCGGCCGGATCCCTCAGTACGCCCGCCGGATCAGGTGCCTTCTGCGCCGCCTTCGCCCGCATCTGCGCGAAGGTAGCGGCTCGCACCAGGGCGGGCCAAAGTTCCGGCGCCACGACGATGGCGAGGCGATCGGCGAGCCTGCGCATCTCCAACTCAAGATTGGCCTGGAGCTCGTCGTAGTGGACGAGCACGACCTGGGGCCCGTCGATGCCAGGATCGGCGCGCCGCGCCCAGGCGTCCGACACGTGCCACAGCACGCCGCGCAGGTTGTCAGGCGACTCGACCGGGCTGTCATCCCTGTCGATCCAGCGCAGCAGCCAGTCGCGCAGCTTGGGCCGGGGCGGCGAGTCGGGGCGGGGCTGGTCAGGAGCGACGCCGGTGAGCTCGGCGAGGCGCTCGCGGTTGATGTTGCTGCCCTGGTAGTACAGGGACACCGCCGCGTCGAGCGGGTGCCGGCCCACGACGATGTAGGTGGCGAGCGGGCTGAGCGGGATCCCGTCGAGCGGCGTGTGCGTCTTGATGAAGCGCCGGTGCTGCTGGGCCTCGAGCCGGGCGAAGACCTGCTCTCGCGGCGTGATCAGCCAGTCGAGCCAGGGCGAGAGTTCCGACAGCGGCGCCGGCAAGTCCGGGGTCTGGAGCACGAGCAGCGCGCAGATCATCTGCATCCAGGTGGTGCCGCTCTTGGACCTAGTGCTGATCACGATGTCACCGGAACGGAACCTGAAGCCTTCCCACCTGGCGCTGTCCTCATCACTGGATCGGTACCGCACTAGCGCCTCAGCCACCCCGCCACCTTACCTGGCGCAGGCGCCCGCGCCCTATCCTTCGCACTTTCCTGCGCTCAATCGCGGCCGTTGATAAACTCGCCTTAACTGATGTCCGGTTCGGGGGAATTGGCTTTCTATTTGCCAGCTGGCCCGCCTCAGAAACAGATCCTGGCGACGGCACGGCTATGAGCACGGGGGCAGAAAAAGGATGACACGTCTGCGAGCGGCCATCTTCATCACTACTATCATCGGGGTCGTCCTGGCGCCGACGGCCTACTGCCTGGCCGCGACTCCGGCCAGGCACAGCAAAGCCCAGGTCACCAACGTCCCGTGCGGCACCAAGCTATCCACGGTCAACCCGGCCGCCAATAGCACAATCGCGCTGCAACGCGGATGCACTTATACGGGGACACTTGCGATCTCCGCCAACAATGTCACTGTATCCGCCTACGGCACTGGCAGCGTTCCGGTCATCAAGCTGAGCCAAAACGGCGCGACGGTCGATATCAGCAGTTCAGACGTGACGATCGAGAACCTCTCGCTGGTCGGGGTCGCGCCCGGCACCTGGAACTGCGGCGGCAAGAAGACCCCGGCGGGCCAGATCTATGGCGTCAAGATCGAGAGCGGCGCGCTCAGCAACACGATCACCGGCATCTCAGCGACCGGCCTCTACGCCGGCGTCTATGTGGCGGCAGGATCTACCGGCAACGTCATCGAGAACTCGACGTTCACTAACAATACCGAGCTAAGCACGAATAACTCCAGCGGTTCCTCAGGCGCCTTCGGCGTCCTGCTATGGGGCAGCAGCAACATAATTCAGGACAACACCATCACCGGCAACCAGGCATGCTCCATCGCGTTCGGACACGATGGCTCAGCGGTCGAGGTCTTCGGCGGCTCCCATAACGTCGTGTCCGACAACGACGCGGCGAACGACAATGCCTTCACCGAACTAGGCAGCTATCCTGGCGGCATTGCCACCGGCAATACCTATACCGGCAATACGGTCTCCGACGCTCCGGCCGGGCTGACCGTGACCTTCTTGATCACCAGGGGCTCGGGCGACCCCGACGGGCCGGTATACAACACGGTCGCGACCGACAACACGGTCACGCTCACCAACTCAGGCGATGAGGGCGCGGTCAGCTACGACTGGCAGAAGGGCGACGGGACGCTGCTCACCCTGACCGGCAACTACCTGAACCTAGGCCAGAACCAGGCGTTGTACGAGGACGGCGGTTACGTGAACGGCGGCGGCAACACGTTCATCGGCACCTGCAACCCGTCGTCCGCCTGCAACTGAGGCCAGACCGAAGGCACGCCGCTGCCGGACTGGCTCATTAGGGCCTCGTTAGGACTTACAGCCAACCGGCCCGATCGGTGGTTCACTTGAAGGTGGTGTCGTCTTGCCTGGTCAGCCCAGAGGTCAGGGAGGTGCCGAATGGCCCGCCTCATCAACAAGGACCGGGGCGCCATGGCGCTCGGCCTGCTCGCGCCGCTCGCGACCGCCCTGGTCCTGCTGCCCTTCCGGGCTGACTGGTCGAACACCAACGTCGCGCTCGTGCTCGTAGCGGTGATCGTGGCCGTCGCCACCCTCGGCAACCGGATCGCCGGGGTGCTCGCGGCCGCGTCCGCCTTCGCCTGGTTCGATTTCTTCTTTACGCGCCCCTACGAGCGTTTCACGATCCGCAGCTCAGCCGACCTCACCACCGCCGTCCTGCTGCTGGTCGTCGGCCTGGCCGTGTCCCAGCTGGCGGCGAACACCCGGCGCCTGCGGGTGCTCGCGATCACCGATGCCGACTACCTGGACCAGATCCACGGCGCGGCCGAGCTATCTCGGACCGCGCGGTCACCGGACGCGGTCGTCGACCACGTCTGCGGGCTGCTGCGCAACCTGCTCGACCTCGATGCCTGCCGGTTCGAGTACGGGAGCCTGATCGGTCACCCGCCCCGGATTGAGCCTGACGGCACGGTCGTGTCCCCTTACCGCAGCTGGGACGTCGAGGAGTTCGGGTTCCCGGCCGGTGACATCGAGCTCCGCACGTTCTGCAACGGCGAGTTCTGCGGTCGCTTCATGCTGACCCCGAGCCCGAGGGCAAGGCCGTCGCTGCAAGCGCGCCTGGTCGCGGTGACCCTGGCCGACCAGGCGGGCCGGGCCATCGGCGCCGCCCAGAGCACCAGATGACCCGGCCGACCCGCCCGATCGCGCCGCCTCGGGAGGTCAGTCCTTCTTGAGCGAGGCCTCGATCTCGATCGTGAGCTGGATCTTCTCGCTGACCATGACGCCACCGGTGGGCAGGACCATGTTCGCGGTAATGCCGTAATCGGTCCTGTTGATCTCGCCGGTCGCGGAGAAGCCGGCCCGCGTGCCGCCGTAGGGGTCAGGGCCGAACCCGTTCAGCTCGACGTTCAGCTCCAGCGGGTGGGTGATGCCCTTGATCGTGAGGTCGCCGTCGAGCTTGTAGTTGTCGCCGTCGGCCCTGACGCCGGTCGAGCGGAACGTCATCGTGGGGTGATTGGCGGCGTCAAGGAAGTTCTCGCCCTTGACGTCGCCGTCCCGCTGCTCGTTGCCGGTGGACAGCGAGGTCATGTCGATGGTCGCGGTCGCCGATGACTCAAGCGGGTTCTCGGCCGTGATGATCTCGCCTTCGAACTTGGTGAAGCTGCCACGGACCTTGCTCACCATGAGATGCCTGGCGACGAAGCCAACATGGCTGTGAACAGCGTCGATCTCCCAGGTGCCTGCGATGTACTTCGGAACGACTTCGGTCGGCTCGGCCACGGTTCCTCCAGGAAAGTCTGCGCGATCGGATGGGCGATCAGCGGCGAAAGGCAGGCAACGACCGGAAGCCCGGCGCGCCTGCCGCACTTAGTACACCATTCAACCATCCGGATCCGCTCACCGGAACTCAACGAGCAAAAGCGCGTGAGTTCGGCTGACCAGCCCGCGCGGCGCCAGCGATCGCTCCAGGATCGGTACCATCGGCTGACCATCGTCGGCGAGGAGCCCGGATTGGTAGTGCCACTGGCAGCGCGGATAGTCGCGGCGATCTTCGGCGGGCTGCTCGTAGTCACGGCGGCGAACAGCGTGATCGGCACGATCATCGTGCCCAGGCCGGTCGCGAGCTGGCTGACGAGCTGGGTCGACAAGCTGGTCACCGGCGCGTACATGCTCGTGACCGCACCGATCAAGAACTACAACCGGCGCGACCGCGTGCTCGCCACCCAAGCCGCGACGATCTTGCTCGTGCAGCTCATCGCCTGGCTCCTGATCTTCTTCATCGGCTACACGCTGCTGCTGTGGCCGTTCCTCTCGGCCGGCATCACGAAGGCGTTCACCACCGCGGGCCCGGCGCTGTGGGAGATCGGCTCGGAGGACGTGAGCGGCGCGGGCGTGCGCACGATCCTCGACATGGCCTCGCTGAGCGGCCTCATCACGATCACGCTGCAGATCGCGTACCTGCCGACCCTGTACTCCGCGTTCAACCGCAGGGAAACCGAGGTCTCGCTGCTGAACTCGCGGGCCGGCGTCCCGTCCTGGGGCCCTGAGCTGCTAGCCCGCACCCACTACGGGCTCGGCAGCGGCATTTCCACCGCCGACACGCTGCCCGGCCTCTACGAGACGTGGGAGCGCTTCGCCGCCGACATCGCCGAGAGCCATACGACCTACCTGCCGCTGGTCAGGTTCCGGTCACCGCGCCGGTACTCGTCCTGGGTGATCGCGCTGCTCTCGGTGCTCGACTCGGCCGCGCTCTACCTGGCGCTGGCGCCCAAGGCGGCGCCGACGGTTGCCGCCCGGCTCTGCCTGCGCAGCGGGTTCCAGTGCTTCACCGAGATCGCCAGGGCGATGAAACTCAAGGTGCCGGAGGCACCCGACCCGGCGGCCGGCATCTCGCTGCGCTACCAGGACTTCCTCGACGGCCTCGCCAACATGCAGAAGGTCAACTTCCCGGTCGAGCGCGAGCCCGAGGAGGCCTGGCCCGAGTTCGTCGGCTGGCGGGCCAACTACGAGGCGGCCGCCTACGCGCTGGCCGAGGCCATCGACGCGGTCCCGGCTTTGTGGTCAGGGCCGCGCCGCCGTCCCGAGAAGCAGATCCCGCCCATTCGCCCGGCCGCCGGCAAGCCGCCTAAGTAGCCTTGGCTGTCCCCGGCTCGGCAGAACGTCGCTTTCCCCCGGTGTCCCTGGGAGGTTCTCGGTAGACCGGGCAACTCCCGTGAAGGTCATTTGCTGCAAATAATTCGCACTTCAACTGTCGCCCGCAGACTGGCGGTGGCCTCGGTACTCAGCGATGACCCGGCTTGGTCGCGAACGGTCCGCCCGCCAACGGCGAAGAAACTGCAGGGTGCCGGCGCCGGCCTGGAGACGGGCACGGTGCGGCAATCGTTGCGCGAACGTCACGGTGGCTGCGCAACGTTTGGACCGCGTGGGGCGTATGAAGGACATCGCGATGGAGGAGGAATGACGTGGATCTCTTTCCCAGACGGATGCTCCGGCCGGCCGCGGCGGCGTGCGGGCTGGCGCTGGCCGTTGCCTCGTCGGCTGGCGTCGCCTCGGCTCAGCCAGCGACCCAGCCAGCGGCCCAGCCGACGGCGACCGGGCCCGTGGTCAAGCTGGTGACCGCCCAGAAGAAGATCACCTTGCCCCTGGAGGGCAAGGACATCATCTTGAACCCCGGCGTCTACGTCGCCTCGTTCGGGTCGCAGCTGGTGTTCGACGTGCAGCGGGCCAGCTACAGCAAGCCGATCACGATCAGGCAGGTCATTCACGTTCCCGGCGTCGGCTCGGTCATCCGCCGGCTTCCTTCGTCGATGATCGACGGCTGGAACGGCCTGCGACGGTTCATGCGGGTGACCGTGCGGAACTCAAGCGGCAAGATCGTCGCGTCCCGGATCACCTCCTTCTGCCCGAACTCCTTCAATGCCCAGCGGGCCGACCCGAACGCGCCGGCCGGCTCACCGTTCCCGCAGGTGTGCGAGTCCGACCCGTTCCCGCTCGGCATGGTCTGGGGGATACAGCGTGGCTGGGCCGTCGACCCGATCGGGAACGGCTACGAGTTCAACGGCCTGGTCATCAAGGTCAAAAAGGGCTACTACAAGGTCACCGTCAACCTGATCAGGGCCTGGCGGAACCTGCTGCACGTCAGCGCCGCCGACTCGACCGCCGTGGTGCGCGTGCACGTGGTGAAGCAGCGGCCTGGCTGCTACATCGAGTGCTTCGCCAAGCACGGGCCCGCTCGGGCCAAGCCGTTGCCGAACCTGCCCGCCGTTCCGATCATGACCAACCCGCCTAAGGCGGACCTGCCGGACCTGGCCCCGCTGCCGGCCTGGGACATCAACGTCAGCAACATGCACTCGACCACCACCTACAAGGCGAGTGCCGACCTCGACTTCGGGGCCACCGTGTGGGTGGGCGGGAACGCCAGGCTCGACGTCGAGGGCTTCCGCACCAGCGGCTCGGAGACCATGCAGGCCTACCAGTACTTCTGGCACGATGGCCGGGTCGTCGGCCGGGAGCGGGTCGGGACGATGGGCTTTTCCGGCTACAACCGCTGGCACTTCAAGCAGTTCGCGAAGTACCAACTGCTCAACTCCAAGAGGACGGTCGTGGTGCGCAGCCAGAAGGTAGGGTTCTGCATCGGCGCGAGCGATCCGATCGACTTGCTGCTCCCGCACGCGACCTGGCAGCCGGGCACGACCGATCTGTCCCAGGACTGCGGCCAGGAGAGCGCGCTGTGGACGCAGGAGACGCTGCCGGTCGGCTGGGGCGACACCTATTTCCAGTACCTGCCTGGCCAGTCCTTCAACATCACGAACCTGCCCAACGGCAAGTACTTCATCCAGATCATCGCCAACCCCGAGCACCTGCTGCACGAGACCAATTCCCGCAACGACTCCTCGGTGCGTGAGGTCATACTCGGCGGCACGAAAGGCCACAGGACCGTCAAGGTGCCTGCCTACTGGGGCATCGATCCCGAGCACTGACCGACCGGCCTTCGGCCGCGGGGCCTCATGACGGGGGCTCCGCGGCCAGGGCCGTTGCCGGCGGGCGGTCAGCGGAACGGACCGTATTCCTTCCGATGGCGGGCAGGATGCCGCCGTGGGCGAGCAACTCCTGCTGGCACGAGCGGCAAGTGCCGACGTGCGCGCTCGCCACGGTGAGCTGGCACCGCATGACCTCGGTGAGCCCGCCGAGCGGGCAAGGGTCGCAGGGACGGGGCTGGAGGTGACCGGCCGGGGCCCGGCTCTCGCGCGCCCGGCGCGGGTCGTGCCGGGCGATCAGGTCATCGAGCAGGTCGGCCGACTCGGGATGCCCGGCCGCGTAGGCCGCGCCGTACCATCTGGCCGCGTCCGACACGAGGTCAAGCTCGGTCCGGTCGGACCCGGGGGCGGCTGGGTAATTGCGCTGGCCGGCGGCGAGCCGGTCGAGCACCTTGGCCAGTTCGAGCGACGCGTCGGCGAAGTCGTTCGCGGCCGCTACCCGGTACCAGCGGGCCGCCGCGGCGAGGTCGCCTTCGTCGTCGCAGCGGCGGGCCAGATGGTAGGCCGCCTGCTCAAGCTCGGCGAGATCCTGTTCGGCTAGGTGAGCCAGCTCGGCCAGGCTGGTGCAGGCCCGGCGCCGGTCCTTGAGCTGGCGCAGCCGCCGTTCCACATCGGCGGCGGGCATGTCGCCGATCGTGGCGGCGGCGGCCCGCAGCTCATTCTCGGTGATCAACGTCGTGACCTCCGGTCGGGGTCAGGGCCGGGCGCCCGGGCGGCTTGGCGGTCGCCAGGGCTTCCAGGCCCCGCCGCAACTGCATCCGCACCGCCCAGGTGCTCAGGTGCAAAATCGTCGCGGTGTCGGTGATCGAATAGCCCGCGAGGAAGTGCAGGCCGATCACCTCGGCCTGCCTGCGGGGCAGCGACCTGAGCGCGCTGATGAGCTCGCGCTGCTCGCTGACCCATGGGTCGATGGCCGCCACGATCTGCAGGTCATCGGCATCGTCGCGGTCTTCGGACAGCCAGCAGCGTTCCCGCGCCCGCGCCTCGAGCCTGCGCAGCCGCCTGATGGCGACCATGAAGAGCCAGGAGTCGGGCCGGTCGTAGGTGAGCAGGTCGTCCCACTTGTCGCAGGCAGCGGTCATGGCGTCCTGAGCGATCTCCAGGGCCCAGCCGCTGTCGCGAGCCTGACAGATTAAAAACCGCATTAACACCGGCAAGTAAGTCCGGTAGAAGACGTCAAACGAGGCAAGGCTGAGTCGAGCCTGATACCCGTCGTCTTGTCTCCGCGTGCTCACCCGCTACCTCCGTCGCTTATGAGGCTCACATGCTCATCGGACTCACCAGAAGCCGACTGCGACCCTGCCGCCAGGCAGTGGCCGTGAGCCGCTCGAAAGGCTGGCACCGGTCAGGTGACTTCTGCGTGACACAGGGCATTTGCCCTGATCCTGTGCGGGCGCATCGTCAGCACCCAGGTAAAGCGGCCAGTGACTACTGGCGTGACAGCTCCCGGACCAGGATGTGTACTGCCGGGGCTGGCAGTTGCCGGGGAACGACACTAGCAGTCCGAAGTCCCGTAGCAGGGCAGCGCCGCGAAGTACCCGGCGAGCCGGTCGATCGCGGAGTCGAACGCCGCGGCCGAGAACGACAGGCGCAGTGTGCCTGGCAGGCCGAAGTCACTGCCAGGCACGGTGGCGACGTGAGTCGCGGCCAGGATCGACCTGGCCATGGACCGGTCGGACTCGCCTGGATGCAGCCGCTCCGACACCTCGACCGTGAGGTAGAAACTGCCGGCCGGCCGGATCGCGCGCAACCCTGGAATGCGATCGAGTCGCTCCATCGCGTAATCCCGCCGTTTCCTGTACAGGCCGCGGAGGTTCTCGACCTCGTCGAGTCGCCTGAGCGCTTCAAGCGCCCCGAACTGCGGCACCGGGTCGGTGGTCAGCAGCGTGTGATCCTGGATGGTCGACAGGTAGCGCACGAACTCAGCCGGGGCGACGGCGTAGCCGACGCGCCTGGCGTACATGCGGAAGCCCTTGGAGAAGGCGTTCGTCACCACGATCGGCGAGGCGGGCGCAGCGAGCGAGCCCAGGCTCGGGGCCGGACCGTCGAACGACATGTTGCGGTAGATCTCGTCGCTGATGATCACGGCCCGTCCGGCTACCAGCGCGTCGACCTGCTCGAGGTCGGCCGCCGTGAGCACGTTTCCCAGCGGGTTGCCTGGCGAGCAGATCACCACCGCCCGCGTCCGGTCACCGAGCGCGGCCTCCAGCGAGGCGAAGTCAATACGCCCGGTCAAAAGGTCGATCTCATAACACATGACCGTCGCGCCGGCCAGCGCCGCCGAATAGAGGTAGAGCGAGTAGTAAGGCCTCGGGATAAGAACCTCGTCGCCGGGCGCGACCAATAGAGTACACAAATTCCGGAATATCGTGCTGCTGCCCACGCTCACGACGACCGACGCCGGGTCCACTGGCGCTCCGGTCGCCAGGCTCTCGTACTCCGCGATGGCCTCCCGCAGCGCCGGCAGCCCGAGCGGGTAGACGAGGCTGGAGCGCTTGCTGTCATACAGCGCCGCGACCATCGCCTCGGTAATCGCCGGATGCGGCGGCAACTCGCTCTTGCCGAGAGTCAGCCGGACTACGTCGTCGCAGGTCCGCTCAAGATCCTCGGCTTGCTCTTCCATCTCGAACATGCCGAACCGCTGCGTGAGCAGCGCCTCCCTGGCGCTGGTCTCGTAGCGCGCCGACGGCCGGTCAAGCATCACTGGTCCCCTTCCGTTTGTCATCGCGGAGCGGGCCGACCGGCGGAGATGATCAACGCCAGCCGTGGGCGCCGACCATTCCGTTCGGCCAGATGATTGACTCATCGGTACATTAGGAATCTATATCCTCACTAAGCGAATGCAAACGTCCCCATAAGGCAGTCGCGATAGTCTAGATAATTGTCTGTACCAATTTATAAACCCTAAATATGGAGATTCATTGCGAGATAGTGGCGCGGCCTGGCCCTCGGCCCGCGCCTAAGGCCAGGCAGGTGCCGGCCCGGAGTGGGGGTGGGTGGGCTGGGCAGCAGTTAGCGGGACTGGGCAGGCGGGCTGGTCGGAGCCTATGGTCAGGTAATGGACGATCGAGAAGGCTGGCGGCGCGGGCCCGATGATGAGGCGCCGACGTTGCGGCCTCCGACGCCGGGCCGCTCACCGATGGCTGGCGACTCCGACTCCCCCGAGGCCAAGTCCGACCTGATCGAGTTCGGCGGTCACCCGATCCACGTCACAGCCAAGCCTGGGCACCTTCAACGCGCGTCGGCACCGGGCAAGGTCACGCTCACCCCGGTGGTCATGCAGGCCCCGCTGGCCGACAACGGCGGCAGGTGCGCGGTCCAGGTTGGCCGGAATCTCGAGCTCGGCATCGAGCTGGTCAACCAGTCAAGCAGCCCGGTCATCGTCAGGCGCATTACCCCCGTCTTCGCGCTCGGCGGCTTCCGTCCGACCACGAGCGGCGCCGGTTCCTGCGGCGCGCTGCCAGAATCACGATACGTCCAGCCGACCGCCATCCTCCCCGGCGCCACCGAGTGGGTGGCGGCCACGCTCAAGGTGCTAGTGCACTGCCCCCAAGCCAGGCCGGTCGGCTTCAAGCTCCGTTACTCCCAGTCAGGCAAGACCGGGACGACCGTCTTCAACGCCTTCCCCGATCTCGGCCAGATCCCCTACCGAGGCTGCACTACCGCCTCAGGCCGACCCCCCACTACCGCCTCCCCCACTACCGCCTCAGGCTGATCCCCCCGGATCCCCGATCCCGTCAGGTCTGCATCGCCGCCGACTCCCCCCTCACCAGCCAACCCACGCGCGGGCGACCCCAGCCCCGCCTGACTCTCTGGCCCGGCCGCCGCCCCAGTCCCCCGCGAATGTCCGTGATCATGGATTCTCCATGATCACGGACGTTAGGCGCATGATCATCCACTCGATCATCCCTGATCATGTCGCGAGCTTGATCACGGAACAACGCGGGCCATCATCCGCCCTTGCGAAACTCCGCGATCACGCTCACTTCCATGATCACGGATCCGGCGTTGGTTGGCTCCGCGTGATCACGGAAACCAGTCCGGGGCGCCCAGTGCGGCCCGGCAAGATCACGGAAACCAGCCCGGGCGCCCCGAGCGGCCCGCCATCACCACGGAACCTCGTCCGGGGCACACGCGCATGACCGACGCGAATGAAGGAAGCCAGGTGGGTTCCACCTCGGGGGCCTCCCGTGATCAAGCTTGCCGTCGTGCTGGGGGATCTGGGTCGGAGCTAGGCGGGGTGGGCGGTGGCCTCGACTTGGTGGGCGGCTAGGGCGGCTGGCACGTCGGCGGCCAAGAAGCGCGCGGCCGGGTCGAGCTGGCGCAGGGCAGCGTCGAAATGGGCAACGGTCAGGGAGCGTACGAAGATGTGAGCCTGCTCGCCCGTGCACAGCTCGGTAATCGGCTTCATCGCGGCTGGGAGCCAGGCGGCGTCGCCGCCCAGCGTCATGGCTCTGACCGCCTCGTGCGCGGCTTCGACATCGTCGACGAAATGCTGGTGATCGGCCCGGCGCAGGATGAACATCCGCTTGGTGGCTGGGGTGCGCTCGTAGAGCTCGATGACGCCGCTGGGCGGGATCGACACGTCGTCCTCGGCAGCCAGGTACAGCGTGGGCACGTCCCGGCCCCAGGCGAAGGCGAGCTCAAGCGGCAAGATGCCTGGCCTCGGGTTCTTGCTGCCGCCGGGGGCGAGGGCAGCGACTGCCTTGACCCGAGGGTCGGCGTCAGGGGTGGCGAGCGCGGTCCAGCCGCCGAGGCTGTGCCCGGCGATGCCGATCAGGCCGTCGTCGATGTCGATCCCGGCAATCGCGCCATCCGCACCTGTGAGCACGAGGTCGAGCAGGAACCGCACGTCGGGTACCCGGCTCACGATGATCGCATTGATCCGAGCGCCCCGCGCCGACGGCGTCTCGCCGGGCCGCGGCGCTAGCTCGGGCGCCACCACCTCGGAGTGGTCGAGCGCGGCGACGACGTAGCCGTGACTCGCCAGGTGCCTGCACAGGAAGCTCGACGCACCCCGATGACCCAGGCTGAAGTGCGAGAACACGATGAGCGGATGCGGCCAGCCGGCCGGTGAGGTCTCCGCTCCGTGCTCGGCATCGCGGTGATCATCGCCCGGCGCGGCCGGATACCAGACGTCGCAAGGAAACAGCCGCTCCCTGGCACCGTCGCGGGCGGTGAAGGTGCGTACCCCGACGGCGTGGGCGCCAGGGGCGAACGGGTCGTAAGCGGTCTGCGCCACACCCGAGCCTAACGCCGATCCCGCGAGCGAGTCGGGGCACCAGGTAGCGTTGGCAGTGCCATGTCAAGATCCGCAGTTACGTTACTCGTCACCTTGACCGGCCGGGACCGGCCCGGTGTGACCTCCAGGCTCTTCGCGCAGCTGTCCGCGCACGACCTGACCGTGCTCGATGTGGAGCAGGTCGTGATCAGGGGGCGGCTCATCCTCGGCGTGCTGCTCGCCTGCGGCGAGTCGCCCGACATTACCGCGATCCACCGGCAGGTCAGCGCGCTCGCGGCCGACCTCGACCTGGACGCGGAGATCACGGTCGGCTCGGGTGAGCAGGCTCCGAAGCGGCGCGGGCGGCTGCACGTCACGGTGCTCGGCGACCCGCTGACGCCGTCGGCGATCGCGGCGATCGCGGGCCGGATCGCGGCCACCGGGGCGAACATCGACCGGATCGAGCGGCTGGCCCGGCGGCCGGTCACCTGCATTGAGTTCGACGTGTCCGGCGCCGACCCGGACGGCCTGCGCACGGCGCTCGCGCGCGAGTCGGCCGCGCTCGGGGTCGACGTGGCCGTGCAGCGGGGTGGCCTGCACCGCCGGGCGATGCGCCTGGTCGTGATGGACGTGGACTCGACGCTGCTCCAGGACGAGGTCATCGACGTGCTCGCGGAGCGGGCCGGGCACGCCGCCGAAGGCACCGCGCTGACCGAGGCGGCCATGCGGGGCGACATCGACTTCGCCGACGCCCTGCAGCGGCGGGTCGCGTTGCTGGCCGGGCTCGACGAGACGGTCGTCACCGAGGTGCTCGGTCGTTTGCGGCTCGCGCCTGGAGCCAGGACGCTGGTGCGGACGCTGAGCAGGCTGGGGTACCGGTGCGGCGTGGTGAGCGGCGGGTTCACGCACGTCACCGACTGGCTGATCGGCGAGCTTGGCTTGGACTACGCGGCCGCGAACGCGCTCGAGGTCACCGACGGCAAGCTCACCGGCCGGATCACCGGGCCGGTGATCGACCGGGCCGGCAAAGAGCGGATGCTGCGGATGTTCGCCGCCCAGGCCGGGGTGCCGCTCAGCCAGACCGTCGCCGTCGGCGACGGCGCCAACGACCTCGACATGATCGCGACCGCCGGGCTCGGGATCGCGTTCAACGCCAAGCCCGCCGTCCGCAACGCCGCCGACACGTCGGTCAGCGTGCCCAACCTCGACGTCATCTTGTACCTGCTCGGGATCTCGCGGGAGGACGTCGAGGCAGCCGACGCCGACGACAGCCTCGCCTGGCCCACGGCGCCGGCCCGGTCCGACCACGCGGGCCTCACCAGGTAACCCGATCAGACCGGGGGCGGGTCAGTCGACGCTGCCCCGCTAGGGCCCCCGGGTCAGGGCCCCTCCGTCAGGATCCTCGGGCACCGCCGGTCAGGGCTGATCGGGCGTGGAGAGCGACGCCTTGCGCCGCTCGAACAGCGCCGGGATGTCGGCGAGCGGAGCAAGATAGCGAAGCTTCTGCCTGCCGATGACCGACCTGATCGCGGTGACCTTGCAGGCACTCCGATCGCCCTGCGAGCTCGCCGACTTTCGGTGTCGGTCACTAAGACGAGACAGCACCTCGCCGCGTGACAGCAGGCCCGTAGCTCTGGCGCTCCGCCTCTGATACGGTCGCTGTGCTGCCAGGACCGGCCTAAGGAGGTGAGACCCATTACCGCGACAACAGGCTGGGTGCTCTTCCTCCGTCCATCCGGGCGGTTCGGCTGATCTAGGTCGCCGCGGGAGCGCCCGTCATCGGCATCCCGAAAGGCAACGAACCTATGCGCTTCACCGCAGAGATCACCTCCGACGGCGTCTGCGAACGCTCCTTCACCCTCGACGACATTCCCGGCGTGCTCTGGTCGCCAGCCGCCGCCGCTGGCTCGTCCGACGGCGCGCAGGCCCGCCCGCTCGTGCTCCTTGGCCACGGCGGCGGCCAGCACAAGAAGGCCCCAGGAGTGGTGGCCCGCGCTCGCCGCCTCACCGCCTGCGGCATGGCCGCCGCCGCCATCGACGCGCCCGCGCACGGCGAACGGCCCAAATCCGAGTCCGACCAGCGATTCATCGCGACGATCAGGGAACTGATGGCCGACGGCGAACCGGTCATCTCCCAGATCGCGACGTACAACGCCGAACTGGCAGTGCGCGCGATCCCCGAATGGCAGGTAACGCTCGACGCCCTCCAGCGCACCGGCGACCTCGGCGGAACCGGGCCAGTGCGCTTCCTTGCGCGTCATCTGACTAGCACAAACCTGACCGCCGCGAGGATCGCGGCGGTTAGGTGAACATGACGACATCCTCCGGCGCCGGGCGCTACCTGTTCTTACTGACCTCCGCCTACAGTGCCGGGGCCCCAGCCTGAGCCAGGCTCCGGCCAGCGACGACAGGTGACAAGCCAGCTCCCAAACTTGCTGGGCGGGCCAGCTTTGGGGCCTTGACGGGCTGGCGGGCGGCGGGTGATGCTCGGACGGACTCTGGTCCACGGCTTGAGCAAGTTTCTGAGCAGCCCGGAATCGGAGGACATGTGCCCGCCCATCCGAATTCTCGTTCGCCGGCCGACGACGCGGCGGCACGCGCCGCCGGGCTGATCGCTGTCGCCGAGGATCTCGCCGGGGAGTTCTCGCTCCGGCCGCTGCTGGTCCGCATCCTGCGCCGCTGCACCGAGCTGCTCGGCTGTGACGCCGGGTCGATCTGCAGCGTCGACGAGGCGGCTGGCACCTACCGCAAGGAGGCCGACATCGGCGTGGCCTGCCAGTCCGGCCACGTGTTCCCGCTCACCGAGGGCATGACCGGCGCGGTCGTGGCCAGGCGCGCCCCCGTCTGGTTCGCCCGTTACGAGGACGTACCTGGCGGCCACGTGGCCCCGGAGTCGCGGGCCACGCTCCGGGGCGTGATCGGCGTGCCGCTGGAGTGGCGCGGCCGCATCATCGGCGCCTGCATCGTCTTCAGCCGGGACGACCACCGCGTGTTCGGCCAGGACGACGCTGACTTGCTGCGGCTGTTCGCCAAGCACGCGGCGATCGCGCTCGCGAACGCGCGGATGCACGAGGCCGCCGAGGAACGGGCCAGGGCCCAGGCGGTGGCGGCCGAGCGGGACCGGATGCTCGGCGAGTTGCACGACACGCTGGCTCAGCGGCTGGTGAGCGTGCGGGTCCACATCGACAGCGCGGCCCGTGGCCTTTCCGAGATCGCGGGCCAGGCCAGTACCGGCCAGGACACCGAGGCGGCCCGCCGGATCCAGCCGGTGGCGGCCCAGCTGTCGCAGGCCAGCGAGGTCGCGCAGGACGCGCTGGTCGAAGCCAGGCTCACGCTGCTTGGCCTCGCCGCGTCCCCGCTTGACGACCGCACCCTGGAGGCGGCGCTGCGCTCGGAGACGGCCTGGGCCGAGAGCGTCGGGCGGATCGAGGTCAGGTTCGTGTCGGCCGGCACTCCGGTGCCGATGGAGGACCAGCTGTCCAGGGAGCTACTGCGGATCGCCAGGGAGTCCCTGACCAACATCGTCGGGCATGCCGAGGCCAGGACGGCCCGGCTTGGCCTGCTTTATGAGGCGGAAGCGGTCTCGTTGCTGGTCCAAGACGATGGCCAGGGCTTCGACCCGAAGTCCGGCTGGCAAAGCGACAGCTTCGGGCTGCGGGCGATGACCGAGCGGGCCAGGGAGCTGGGCGGGACCGTGGAAGTCGACTCGCTGCCCGGCTGGGGTACGAGGATCAGGGCCAGGTTCCCTTACCTGGGCGAGGCGGCCACGACCAGCCCGGCGCTGCGAGTCCTGGTCGCGGTCAGGCAGCCAGCACTGCGAGCTGGCCTGGCCAGGCTGCTCGCCTGGACCGAGCCAGGGATAGCGATCATCGCCGAGGCCGCCACCGCGGCCGAGGCGACCGACGCCTGCCGGGAACTGCGCCCAGACGTCGCCCTGGTCGACCTCGGGCTGCCAGGCGAACTCGTCGGCGCGCTGCTCGGCGAAGGCCAGCGGCTCGCTGTCGTCGGCGTGTGCGACGCTTACGACGAGCGGGTCGCCGCCGCGATGCGCGCGGGCGCCAGCGGCTGTGTCGATGTCAGCGTGGATGGCCCTGAGCTGGCCAGGGCGGTGGTCGCGGCGGGCCGGGGCCAGGCGATCCTGTCCGGGTCCGCGCTGCGGCAGCTGCACCTGGGCCTGCGCGCCGATGAGGTCGCGCTGGCGCTGACCGACCGGGAGGCGCAGGTTCGCGGGCTGATGGAGCAGGGCCTGCCGGACAAGATCATCGCCGAGCGACTCGTGCTCTCGGTCAAGACCGTCGAGAAGCACGCCGGGGCCGTCCTGCGCAAGACCGGCGCCAGGAACCGCACCGAGCTAGCCGCCCAGGCCGGCCGGTCAAGGCCCAGGTAGCGCCGGCAGCGGCGGGCCGAGCGCGACCGGCTCAGCGCAGCGAGGGCGACCGGCTCGACGCGGCGACCCCTGGTAGGGAAAGTCCTTACCGAAGATGGGGACTTTCACCGATCCGGCCCGGGCATCCCGACCCGTAGGTTCGGCCTATCGCTGCTAGAAGCTGCCGCTGGGAGCCTGTGCGTGCCTGTCGTTCCGCTGAAGGAGATCCTCGATCGCGCGTTCGCCGAGCGTTACGGCGTGGCCGCGATCAACATCGTCAACGATCTCACCCTGGAGGCGGTGCTCGCCGCCGCGGTCAGGCAAAGCTCCCCGGTCATCATCCAGACCTCGGTCAAGACGGTCAGGTCGATCGGGCTCGACTTGCTTTACGCTATGTGGCGGGAACTGACGGCGGGCATCGAGGTGCCGGTCAGCCTCCATCTGGATCACTGCCCCGATCGCGAAGTAATCAGCGCCTGCCTGCGCAAGGGCTGGAACTCGGTGCTGTTCGACGCGTCGTCGCTCCCGGTCGCCGAGAACCAGCGGCAGACCAAGGAGGTTGTCGCGGAGGCGCACGCCGTCGGCGCCAGCGTAGAGGGCGAGATCGAGGCGATCACCGGGGTCGAGGACGACGTCGGGTCCGATGAGGAAGCCGAGCGCCAGTCGCTGCCGGTGGCGCTTGAGTTCATCAGGGCGACCGGCATCGACGTGTTCGCCCCCGCGATCGGGAACGCGCACGGCGTCTACCGGGCCGAGCCCAAGCTGGACGCCCAGCGGGTCTCCGACATCGTCGCGGCCCAGCCGATCCCGATCGCCTTGCACGGCGGCACCGGGATGACCGACGCGCAGTTCACCGACCTGATCGCGCGCGGCTGCGCGAAGGTGAACATCTCGACCGCGCTCAAGGTCACGTTCATGCAGGCGAACCTGGCCTTCCTGCGCGGCGCCGAAGAACGCGACAGCTGGGATCCGCCGTCCCTGTTCACCTCGGTCCGCTCGGCCGTGGTCGACCTGGCCGCCGACCACATGCGCCGCTTCGGCAGCGTCGGCAAGGCCTGGTGAAGGCGATGACCAGGTGACCACCGAGACGACGCCCGCGCTGATCTTCGACTGCGATGGCGTGCTCGCCGACACCGAGCGCTACGGCCACCTCGTCGCGTTCAATCAGACGTTCACCGAGTTCGGCCTGCCGGTCCAGTGGTCCGTCAGTGACTATCGCGAGAAGGTGCGGATCGGCGGCGGCAAGGAGCGCATGGCCAGCCTGCTGACCCCCGAGTTCGTCGCCGAGGCCGGACTCCCCCTTGACCCTGCGGGTCAGCAGGCCGCCGTCGCCAGCTGGCACCGGAGAAAGACCGAGATTTATCTGCAAATGGTCTCGGGCGGCTCAGTGCCGCCCCGGCCGGGCGTCGCTCGGGTGATCGGCGCGGCCATAGCGGCGGGCTGGCCGGTCGCGGTCGCCTCGACCTCGGCGCAGCCATCGGTACAAGCCACGCTTGAGCGCGCGGCCGGCCCCGAACTGGCCGCCAAGGTCAGGGTCTTCGCCGGCGACATCGTGCCGCGCAAGAAGCCAGCCCCTGACATCTACCTGCACGCCGTCGAGGCGATGGAACTGCGGCCCGACCGGGTCGTCGTGATCGAGGACTCGAATAACGGGCTGGTCGCGGCCACCACCGCAGGCCTGGCCTGCGTCATCACCGTCAATGACTTCACCGCGGACGAGGACTTCACGGCGGCGGCCCTCGTCGTCTCCTGCCTCGGCGATCCCGGCGGGGAGCGGACCACCGTCCTGGCCAACCGGACGCAGGTGACACCGGGCGACTGGATCACCCTCGCCGATCTCGCGGGCGTGCTGCCACCCAGCAAGGAGCATCCATGACCAAGGCAACGTTCGGCCACGTCGAGTCGGCCGTGCACACGATCGCGACCGTCGCGGTGGAGAACGAGAAGTACTTTGGCGACCTCGACGCCGTGGTCGGCGACGGCGACTTCGGGTACTCGATGGCGCGCGGCTTCGAGATCGTGCTGGCCGACTGGGACAGCTTCGACCGCACCGACATCGGCACGTTCCTGAAGAAGATCGCGGTCGTGATCACCAGCCGGATCGGCGGCACCTCGGGCCCGATCTGGGGCACCGCGTTCCTTCGGGCCGGAGCGACCGCAGGGACGGCCACGGAGCTTGACCAGGAGACGATCGTGGCGATGCTGCGGGCCGCGACCGAGGGCATCAAGGCGCGGGGCCGCTCCGACGTCGGCGACAAGACGCTGCTCGACGCGCTGGTCCCGGCCACCGACACGATCGAGCGCAGCTTCGCCGACGGGCTCGATCCGGCGGCCACGCTGGCGGCCGCCGCAGCGACCGCTCGCGAGAAGGCTGAGGCCACGCGCTCGATGCAGGCGATGCGCGGGCGGGCTAGTTACACCGGCGAGCGCAGCATCGGAACGCTGGACGCGGGCGCGGTCGCCGTCGCGGTCATGTTCGAGGCACTAGCGGAAGCCAGGCCGGAATCACCGGCCTGAGTCATCAAATCCCCTTCGCGGAGGCACTGGCATGAAGAAATTTGTTAATGATCCAAGGAACTTCGTCCCCGAGATGCTCAAGGGGATCGCGCTGGCCAACCCTGACACGCTCAAGTACATCCCTGAGTACAACCTGATCATGCGCACCGACGCGCCGCGCGACGACAAGGTATCGGTCATCCAGGGCTCAGGCTCGGGCCACGAGCCTGCCCACGTGATGATCGTCGGCAAGGGCATGCTCGACGCCGCCTGCCCAGGCGACGTGTTCGCCGCCCCGCCGATGGACTACGTCCTGGAGACCAGCAAGCTGCTCGCCTCGCCCAAGGGCGTCTTGCACATCATCAACAACTACACCGGCGACCGGATGGCGTTCGAGATGGGCAAGGAGATGGCCGAGGCCGACGGCGTCACGATCGGGACGCTGATCGTCGACGACGACGTCGCGGTCAAGGACTCGACCTACACGGTCGGCCGCCGGGGCGTGGCCGGCAACTTCTTCGTGATCAAGGCCGTCGGGGCCGCCTCCGAGCAGGGCGCGGAGATGGAGGAACTGCTGCGGATCGGGAACAAGGTCAACTCGGTCACCAGGACCATGGGCATGGCGCTCACGTCGTGCACGCCGCCTGCCAAGGGCTCCCCGCTTTTCGAGCTTGGCGATGACGAGATGGAGATGGGCGTCGGCATCCACGGCGAGCCAGGGCGGCGGCGGGAGAAGCTGGCCAGCGCCAACGCGATCGTCGACGAACTGCTCGAGGCGGTCGTGTCCGACCTGCCTTTCAGCAGCGGCGACGACGTGGCCCTGATGGTGAACGGGCTCGGCGGGACGCCGATCAGCGAGCTCTACCTGATCTACGGGCACGCGCACGAAGAACTCGCCAAGCGCGGCATCAACGTGCGCCGCAACTACGTCGGCGAGTACTGCACGTCGCTCGACATGGCAGGCACGTCGATCACGCTCAGCCGCCTCGACCCTGAGGTCGACGCCCTGCTCGCGGCCCCGGCCGAGATCGCGATCCGGACGTTCTGAGCTGCTCGGCAGTACTGGCGACGCGGGGATTGATGGCCTCCGGCAATCAATCCCCGCGCCCGTGGGCCCTCCCGTCCCTGTGAGCACTGTGGCGGGCTACCAGGCTGGTGCGCAGCGAGGCGGCGATCGGCGGGATCTCGATGAGGTGGAAGCCGAGTTCGCGATACGCGAGCTCGTGGACTTTCTCGAACTCCAGTGACTCGGCGTAGGTGATCCGGCGGGCCGACGTCGGCTCGACGAAGCCGAGCGACTTGATCAGGAACACGCGGCGGTCGTAGACCTGCTCGCCGGTGATCCTGGCGATCTCGCTGGCCAGGGCCGTGCTTTCGGGGTGGCCGAGATAGCGGGCGAGGGCGAGCGTGCAGACCGGGGAGCGGTCGAAGAACTGAATGCCTGACCCGCTCGCGGGCTGGTCGAGCTGGCGGCGCCGCTGGAGTTCGATGATCTCGTCGATGAAGCGCGGGGCCAGCCACGGCTCTTCGACGCCGGCCGCTTGCTCGGCCGCGATCACGTCGGTCGCCGCCTCGTCGACGACGGCGTAGCCGTGCCGGCTGAGGTTCCGCACGATAGTTGTCTTTCCTGACCCTGGCGCGCCGGTCAGGATGAATCGGTGCATCTACCACCTTCGTCCACGCCGGGTCGGAGCCGCTCAGGCCGGGGCCGGCGAAGCCGGACTGATGCCTTCGGCTGGCATCAGCCCGGCTATTTTGGCTGGTCTGGTAGTTACTTGAGGAAGCCGATCAGCGGCTGGTTGACCTGATCGGTGTGGGTCCAGGCGATCGCGTGCGGGCCGCCCTGGATGACCACGAGCTCGCAGTCCCTGATGAGCGGGGGAAGCCGCTGCCCGGTGTTGGGGAACGGCAGGATCCGGTCGGCGTCGCCTTGGATGACCAGGATCGGCACGTCGATCTTGGGCAGGTCGGCGCGGAAGTCGGTCTCCCAGGTCGGGATGCAGGCGACGGTGGCGATGGCCGACGCGCTGGCGGCGATGTTCCAGCTGGCCTGGTAGGCCTGCTGGCTCACCAGCGTGCCGCCGAGTACGTCCATGTTATAGAAGTTGTCGAGGAATCCCTTCATCCAGGCCGGGCCGTCGGCCTCGGCGGTGTGCACGAACCCGTCGAACAGGCTGCCCGGGAGGCCCTCGGGGTTGTCGTCGGCTCGCAGCAGGTACGGCGGGATCGGCGACACGAGCACCGCCTTGGTGACCTGGGCCGAGCCGTAGTTGCCGAGGTAGCGGGTGACCTCGCCGGTGCCCATCGAGTGACCGACGAGCATGGCGTCCCTCAGGTTGAGGTTAGCCATGATCGCGTTGAGGTCGCTGGCGAACGTGTCGTAGTCATAGCCGCCTGCCGGCTGGCTCGACTTGCCGAACCCGCGGCGGTCATAGGTGATGACCCGGTGGCCAGTTGACAATAGCGGCGGTAGTTGCTTGTCCCACGCCCGGCCGCTGAGCGGGTAGCCGTGGATGAGCACCACCGGCGGCCCCGATCCGTGGTCTTCGTAGTACAGGTCGATCGGTGCGGAGTTCTCCTGGCCAACCCTGATGTAGGGCATATCCCCTCCTGCGCGCTGATCGTGAACCGCATCTTCGTGTCGGCACCTTGGGCCGGCGTCTGGTGTCGGCGTCAGGCGACGGCGTCGCGTTCGGTTGCGCAAGCGCGACAAACGCGAAGTTACGGGGGGATGGTCCGACTCGCATCTGGCAGGTGACCAGGCAGTTGAGCTGACCTGGCCGAAGGTTCCCGACCAGGCCGACGTAGCGTGGTGGTGATGCGCCTGTACGGACGAGAGCGCGAGCTCGCTGTCCTCGAAGGGCTGACCAGCCTGCTGGACGGCCAGTCCGACGGCGCCAGGCCCGGCGCGGACGGGTGCTCGCCCGCCGGCCTGGCCGACCCGCTGGCCGGCGGTTGCGCCGGGCACGCCCTGGTGATCAGCGGCGATGCGGGGTCGGGGAAGTCCGCGCTGCTCGCGGCCGCGGTGGGGCAGGCTCACGATCACGGGGCCCGGGTGCTCGGGCTGGCCGCGGTACCGCGCGAGTCTGAAATCAGGTTCGCCGGACTGCACCGGCTGCTTCAGCCGGTCCTGCCTCTGGCCGCAGACCTGCCAGTCCGGCAGCGCGGCGCGCTGGAGGCCGCGCTCGGTCTCGGTAACCAGGCCGAGACCGAGGCTGACGTGTTGCTGATCGGCATGGCCACGCTGGCCTTGGTGACCGGCACTCGTGGCGAGCAGCCCACGCTCGTGGCCATCGACGACGCCCACTGGCTCGACCGGTCCACTGCCTCGGTGCTCTGCCTCGTGGCCCGTCGGCTGGCCGGCTCGCGGGGCCTCCTGATCGCGGCGGCCAACAGCGGGGTCTCGCCTCTCGACGGCGCCGCTCCGCCGTTTGATGGAGCGGACCTGCCGCAGTTGCGGCTCGAGCGCCTAGCCGACGATGCCGCGTGGGCGCTGCTCGCCCGCCGGGCGCCCGGTCTGGACCAGGAACTGCGCGAGCAACTGCTGCCCGAACTGGCGGGGAGTCCGCTGGCTCTCACCGGCCCAGACGAGCAGTTCGCGGCCGCGCTCGACCGGCTCGCGATCCAGGCCCAGCGCCGCGGCGCCGTTGACGTCGCGACGGCCGCCATCACAGCGGCAGCGGAGATCGACGGCCGGCGCCGACCGCCGACGACCAGCGGCTGGCAGGAGGCTGCGCCGATCGGCTCGCTGCTGGCGACGGCGGACCGGCTCAAGTCGGACGGGCAATTCGGGTTGGCGGCGGAGTCGCTGCGCGTGGCCGCGACGCAGTGCTGGCGCGGGCGAGCGGCCGGCTGGACCGCTGCCGAAGTGACGTCAGCCGTGCGGCGGATCGGCGTGCCGCTCACCGAGCCTGCCTCGCTGGCGGCACTCGCCCGCGCCGATCCGGTCGGCGCCGGGGCCGTGGTGACCACGACAGTCGCTGGCCTGTCACCAGATGCCGCTGACCCGGCGGGAACGTACCTGGTGAGCTCGGCCGCCGCCTGCGTCGGCGCCTTTGACCTCGCCGCCGAGTTCGCCGGCAGCGCGATCGCCGGGCTGCGCGCCTGGGCCCGACGAGACCTCCTGGCCCAGGCGCTGGTCGTGCAGGCGTGGTCGGCCGTGCACACCGGACGCGGCGGGGCCGCCATCGCCGCCTCCACTGAGGCGGCGGACCTCGCTCGGTCGGCGAGTCAGCCCCAGTGCGCCGTCGCCGCCACGATCGCGCAGGCCGCCGTGCTGGCCGAGTGCGGTGACGCCGAACCAGCGCAAGCACTCATCGCCCAGGCCGAAGCATCGCTGCCGACGCCAGCGAGCGACCTGCTCGCGGCCACGCAGTTCGCGCGCGGCCACGGCGCGGTGGCCAACCAGTGCTACGCCGAAGGCGCGGCGCACCTGCGGCGGATCCTTGACCCGGCTGACCCGGCCCATCATCGGTTCATCGGCGCGTGGGGCCTCGCCGACCTGGTCGAAGCGGCAGCCGCGACCGGCGACCTGGGCACCGCCGCCAGTTACCTGGCCGAGCTTGAGTCTCTGGCCGCGAGGTCATCAGGACCGCTGCTGCGGGCCGAGGCCGCCTACGCCCGTCCGCTGGTCGCCGACCAAGCCGAGGCCGAACGACTCTTCCTGGCCGCGCTCGACCGTGACCTGGCCGGATGGCCAACCTGGCGCGCTCGCCTGCAGCTCAACTACGGCCGCTGGCTCCGCCGGCAGCGCCAGGTCGCCCGGTCGCGCGCACCACTACGGGCAGCGCGCGACAACTTGGACGCGCTCCGCTATCGCCGCCTGGCCGACTGCGCCCGGCAAGAGCTTCGCGCCACCGGGGAACTTCGGCCCAGCGGCGAGCTTGGCGCCACTGGCGAACTTCTAGCCACCGGCCAGCTTCGCGCCAGCAGGAAGCCCCAGGCCGCAGG
Source organism: Streptosporangiaceae bacterium (assembly GCA_035511035.1). Lineage (GTDB taxonomy): Bacteria > Actinomycetota > Actinomycetes > Streptosporangiales > Streptosporangiaceae > Chersky-822. Next base: position 22,355 of record DATKFV010000104.1, on the reverse strand, counting down.
CGATCTCCACGCCTCGGAGCCAACCTGGCCGGCGGGGCAGTTCCGGGCCTCAGGAGAGCATCGGGACTCGCAAGAACCCAGGGACTCAAGCAGGCGCAGGCTGCGGACCTGGGACCAGCTGACTCCGCAGGAACTCCAGATCGCCAAGATGGCCGCCGACGGCCTCTCCAATCGGCAGATCGGCACCGAACTGCACATCTCCCACCGCACGGTCGGTTACCACCTGCACCGCACCTTCCCCAAGCTAGGCATCACTTCCCGCAGCCAACTCCACGCCGCCATACTCAACCTCGCCTGACCGCCAAGGCCCCGGGCCAGCCCTCGCCCTGACCCGTACCCCACCCGGCCCCAACCCGACAGCAACCGTGGCCCGCTGATGTTGTTGGAACGCCGGGCCGTCACGACAGCAACAGGCCACCGATGTCACCCCCGTAGCATCAACTGGCACCGATGCGACCAGAATCCCCAGGCCACGACAGCAACGGCCACCGACGCGGTACTCCACCCGCTCCCGCGACCAGTCACCCGCGCCCGCAGCCAGGCACCCGCCCCCGCAGCCAGGCGCCAGCGCCTGCGCTAGCCACCGGCCTTGCCTCGCCATCCCAAAGTCCCGATCACGCCTCCAGCGGGACAATCGATTGCACCACAAGATCTTGGATATTCCTCGTACCCGATAGCATGATCTTGTTATTTTTACTGATCTATAGCCCGCAAGAATAACAAGATCATGACCTTGTCGACGTCTAGCCCTGCAAGATCTCTCCGCTGGTAACGAGAACGCGCCAAGACCCGATCCCGGGCCATCCATTTTCGGTTATCCCGATCTCGGATTATCCGAGATCGGGATAACCCGCACCTAGCGCGTCGGCTGGGTTCGCTGGGCCGATAGGGCTCGCGGAGCGGCAGGGCTCGAGGGCTAACAGGGCTCACCGGGTCAGCAGGGCTCGCGGAACCTGGGGGCTCGGGACTGGGCAGGAGGCGCAAGATGCGGACCTGGGACCAGCTGACCCCGCAGGAACTCCAGATCGCCAAGATGGCCGCTGACGGCCTCTCCAATCGGCAGATCGGCACCGAACTGCACATCTCCCACCGCACGGTCGGTTACCACCTGCACCGCATCTTCCCCAAGCTAGGAATCACCTCCCGCAGCCAGCTCCACGCCGCCGTACTCACCCCAACCGCCACGTAGCTCGTCCGAGGTGCCCGCCCAACCGCAACGTAGTCCCGGCGTTGTTGTCCCAACGACAACTCCGGGACTACGTTGCGGTTCGCAAGGCGGCTGGACGGCTAGCGGCGCCATTGCCAGGTGGAGATGACGGTCTCGAAGTCGGAGGCGAAGCGGTCGAAGCAGGGGCGGGGGTCGACCGCGTTGGCTGAGGTGTAGGCGATCATGAACCAGGAGCCGCCGTGGCCCGCGTAGACCTCCCGCAGCCGCACCGCGACGTGCGGCAAGGTCATCGTGGTGTCGAGCACGGTCGCCCGCTCGCCGCCCATTGAGACGACGAACGGGCGGTTGACGACGACGCCGTTCGCGTTGTCGGCCTTGAGGCCGGCTAGGCGGAACGCGCCCCGTTCGAACAGGCCGGGGTCGGCGTTCAGGCCCTGGATCATGCTCGGGTCGCTGACCTCGCTGAACTCCATCACGAGCTGGCATTGCGCGGCCTGGTGCGCCAGCATGAACAGCAACCGCATTCCGCTATTGACCGCGTCCTGGGCCGCGTTGGCCAGGTAAGCACGATCGGTGAGCGGCAGCCAGCCCTCGGGCACGGCACAGCTGAAGCGCCGGTCGCGCTGCTCGGGGCCGGCGATCATTACCTGCGGCTGCGGCTGCCAGTTCACGACCGGCAGTTCTTGCCAGAGGTTGCCGTCGGAGAGGCGACCGAACCAGCCGGCTAGTTCCTCGATCGCGGGTGAGCGGAGCAGCAGCGGGTAGTAGTCGATGACGGTGAAGCTGAGCGCGTCCTGGTCGCGCTGCCACGAGGGGATCTCGGCGTACTCGACCCGCATGCTGCCGCCCCATGAGCCGGTCAGCTCCAGGCCGCGCCGGTCGAGCAGCACCTGGCCGGTGCCGGCTAGCCGCCATTGCGGCTCGGAAAGCTGGCTGGCCTTGCGCCGCCCGGCGGCGTTGCCCGCCGCCCTGGCGCTGTAGAACAGGCCAGCGGCCAGCGGGGAGTTCGTGACCAGGGCATTACGGTTCGGGCGGAACGTGACCTCTTCGGCGGACCAGTACTGGAGCTGAACCGGCCAGCGCAGAACATGCGGCGCTGGAGCACCAGGGCCGCGCGGCCCGGCGGGCGCTCCGTACGGCACTGAACCAGCCACCTGACCACTTTAGTGGCGAAACCAGAAGCCAGATAGCGGCGACGTCAGCACCGCCACATCAAGCCGAAGTCATTTCAACGCCAGCGATAGCCGACCTCGCTCTACCATGATGGGCCAAGGCAACACGCCAGTGCCAGTTTTGGGGTGGGTTTCGTGGCAGAGGCACTGCGACCCGGCGATCCTCGCTGGGCCGGTCGGTACGAGCTCATCGGACGGCTCGGCAGCGGCGGCATGGGCGACGTCTTCCTCGGCCGGTCGCCAGGTGGCCGCCCGGTCGCGGTCAAGGTGATCAGGGCCGAACTGCTCGCCGCCAACCCTGACTTCCGGCTGAGGTTCGCTCGGGAAGTCGCGGCCGCTCGCGAGGTCAACGCGCTCTTCACCGCGCCCGTCGTCGACGCGGACCCAGCGGCCCAGATGCCCTGGCTGGTCACCGCCTACGTGCCAGGCCCATCGCTCGCGGACGCGGTCGAAGACCACGGGCCGCTCCGTCCTGGCGTGGTCATGGCGCTGGCGGCCGGCCTGGCCGAAGGGCTGGCCGCCATCCACGCGGCCGGAGTCGTGCACAGGGACCTCAAGCCCTCCAACGTCCTGCTTGCGAGCGACGGGCCGCGGATCATCGACTTCGGCATCTCGCGGGCCGTGCAGCTGACCGCGCTGACGGCCACCGGCATGTTCGTGGGCTCGCCCGCCTTCATGTCGCCTGAGCAGGCGGCGGGCAACGAGATCGGGCCGGCCAGCGACGTGTTCAGCCTCGGCTCCGTCCTCACGTTCGCCGCCGCCGGCCATGGCCCCTTCGGCGGCGACTCCGTGCCCGCGCTCTTCTACCAGGTGGTCAGCGGCCAGCCGAAGCTCGAAGGCATCAGCGCCGATCTTCGCCCGCTGGTCGAGCGCTGCCTGGCCAAGGAGCCAGCCGACCGGCCTACGCCCGAGCAGGTCATCGCCGAGCTTGGCCCGACTGGCCTGCTGCACGACTGGCTGCCACCCGCCGTCGCGGCCACGCTGGTCAGGTACGACCTGCAGAACCTGGGCGGCCAGGACCAGCCGCAGCCGCCAGTCGCGACCGCCCCTGCCGCGCCGCTCGCGACCCAGCCACCGGGCCCGCCGCCAGCGACCCGGCCGCCAGCGACCCGGCCGACCTCGTTCGCACCGACCACGACCCCTGCTCCCGGCCCGGCCGCGACTCCGCCGCAGTACCAACCGCAGTCACAGCTTCCGCAGTCGCAGCCAGTCCGGCCGGCCCCGGTCTTCCAGCCCTATCAGCCCTACCGTCCCCCGGCTCCCGTGCCGGTCAGGCCGCAATTCGCCCCGCCCCCGGCCAGACCAGCAAGCCCCGCCCGGTCAGGCCCGCTGCCGCGCGAGTACCGGTTCGGCTGGCTCGCCCTACCCCTGCTGCTGCTCGCCGTGACCGCCGCCTACGTCGTGCCCGTCGAGACCTACTCGGTGCTCGCGGTCGCCTTCCTCGTCACGGTGCTAGCCAGCCGGGTCGCCGGGCTGGCGCTCAGGATTCGCCGCCACCGCACCGGCGGCCTGGCCGGGCTGGCCGGGCTGGCGATCCGGTGCGTGATCACCGACGTCGCCAGCACGGTCGGCCTGCTCCTGCTCGCCGTCGGCGCGGTCGCGGTGAGCGTCGACTACCTGCTCCCGGCGATCGGGCCTGGCCCTGCTTCGGCCTACCGGAAGGCGCTGAACACCAGCGGCCCGGCCAATCCCTTCGCCACGCCAGCCCAGGCTGCCTACTTCCTGCACTTGTTCCTGCCGCTGGCCGTGCTCGCGGTGGCCGCGATCGTGCTGCTGCGGACCCGCGCTGACCTGCGCCGCCCGCTGGCGCTGCCGCGCGCCGCCAAGCTCATCAACAGCCAGCCAGCATCGGTCAGGGCCGCCGTCGCCGCCGTGCCGATCGCGCTGGCCGTCGTCCTGGTCGCGCTGAACGGCGGCCTGGCCCCCGGCCAGCTTCCGTCCGGTGCGATCTGCACCATCGGGCACTTCACCTGCAATTCCGCCGCGCACTTGCACTTCCGTTAGCAGCCGGGTGCGGGATCGCCAGCGGGCTGGCCTGGCCAAGACCAAAGGGCAGCAAAAAAAGGCTCGCCGGCCACGACCTCCTGGCCAGCAGGCCAGCGACGTCCCGGCGACTGACTCGGCATTTGGCCTGCGCCGGGCGGCGCGGTCAGGCTCGATAAGGTGAGGTAATGACCAATGTGAATCAACGCCAGGTCCGGGTGGGCCTCCAACTGCAGCCGCAGCAAGCCGACTACGCGACCATCCGCCGCACCGCCGCCGAGGCCGAGGAACTCGGCGCCGACATCGTGTTCAACTGGGACCATTTCTACCCGCTGTACGGCGAGCCCGACGGCAAGCACTTCGAGTGCTGGACCATGCTCGGCGCCTGGGCCGAGGCGACCTCGCGGGTCGAGATCGGCGCGCTGGTGACCTGCAACAGCTACCGCAACCCCGAGCTGCTCGCCGACATGGCCCGCACCGTGGACCACATCAGCGGCGGCCGCCTGATCCTCGGGATCGGCTCTGGCTGGTTCGAGCGTGACTACGACGAGTACGGCTATGAGTTCGGCACGGCGGGCGGCAGGCTCGCCGACCTGGCGCAGGCGCTACCGAGGATCAAGAAGCGCTTCGGCCTGCTCAACCCGCCGCCGACGAGGCCTATCCCCGTGCTCATCGGCGGCGGCGGCGTCCGCAAGACGCTGCGGCTGGTCGCCGAGCACGCCGACATCTGGCACACGTTCGCCGACTTCGACGAGCTCGAGCGCAAGTCGGCGGTCCTCGCCCAGCACTGTGCCGACGTCGGCCGCGACCCGGCCGAGATCGAGCGCTCGGTCGGCGTGGACCGCCGCCTCGGCTCCCCCGACGAGGCCGGCCCGAGGCTGCGGGAGCTTGGCGTCAGCCTGTTCACCGTGGGCGTTGGCGGCCCCAAGTATGATCTCGGCGCGCTGAGCGACTGGATCGACTGGCGCAACGACCAGAACCGCCAGTAGCACCAGCCGGCGCATCCGTGCTAGAAGGGATCAATGTCGCGTTTTCGACGCGATGACTATGGTCCTGAAAAGACGGAGGTCGGAGCGTGCGCGCTCCCGTCGGTACCACGGACAGCGCTTCATCGAGGTGGCGGGCCGCCAGGCACCGGTCACGGTGGCTTGGCGGCACCGCCGCCTTCGCCCTGACCTGCGGCGGCATGCTGTTCGCCGGGGGGTACCCGGCCGCGGCCAGCCCAAGCGCGCTTGCGGCGCCGACGACGGTGGTCAGTCACTGCACGTACGCCGCGTTCAAGAGCGCGGTCGCAGCCGGCGGCACGATCACCTTCGGCTGCAGCGGCACGATCGTCTCCGGCGGCGAACTGACGATCAGCCACGGCCGGGTCGTGATTGATGGCCGGGGCCAGAAGGTGACATTCGCCGCGGATGGTCAAGGCCGGCTGTTCATGGTGACCGGTGGCCACCTCACGATTGAGCACCTCACGCTCTCCGATGCCGAAGTCGGCGGAAGCCCAGGGAAGTCCGGCAAGGGCGGCTCTAACGGCAAGGACGGGCGGGACGGAAAGGATGGAAAGAACGGCGCCGCTCCCGGTGCGCCGGGTAAGGACGGCACGGCCGGGACGTCAGGGACGAACGGCACGGACGGCACCGCCGGGAAGGACGGCACCATCGCCGAAGGTGGTGCGATGTATATCGGCAGCGGGGCGGTCGTCACGATCGAGCACTCGACGTTCGAGCACAACCTCGTGCTGGGCGGGAACGGCGGCTCGGGCGGCAGAGGCGGGAACGGCGGGATAGGCGGCGATGGCGGGGCCGGCGGGAACGGCGCGGCCGGTGTCACGATGAATTGCGGCGGCGGCGGCGCCGGCGGCAATGGCGTCGGCGGCAGCGGTGGCGGCGCCGCTGGGGACGCAGCACCTGGCGGCAACGGCGGCGGGGGCGAAGGCGGCGCCATCTTCAACGCCGGCTCGCTCACCGTCACCGACTCCACTTTCGCCTACAACGGGGCGTTCGGCGGCAAGGGCGGTGACGGGGGCAACGGCGGTGCTGGCGGCAACGGCGGTGATGGCGGTGATGGCGGTGTCGGCGGCCTTTCCTGTGGCGCTGGCGGCGCGGGCGGCTCGGCCGCCGGGCCGGGACAGCTCGCCACATCGACCGACGGCGCGGACGGCGGCGACGGTGGTTCGGCCGCAGGCGGAGCGATCTTCAGTTCAGGAACCCTCACGGTGACGTCGTCGACCTTCACCGTCGACGTCGCGGACGGCGGGAACGGGGCTTTGGGCGGCCATGGCGGTCTCGGTGCCACCGCTCTGATCGGCGGCGGTTCGGGCGGCCGGGGCGGCAGCGGCGGCAACTCGACCCCGCCGGGCACGGGGGGCAACGCCGTAATCGGCGCGAACGGCCACGACGGTGCCGACGGGAGCGTCGGCGGCCACGGCGGCCGGGGCGGTAGCGCGACCGGCGGCGCGATCGTCAGCACGACGTCGCACCTGACCTTGACCTCCGCCAGCTTCACCGCCAGCGAGGCCATCGGGGGCAACGGCGGCGGCGGCGGTCCGGCTGGTAACGGAGGCGCCGGCGGCGACGGCGGATCTGGGGGCAACGGCGGCACCACCACCGGTAAGGGCGGGGACGGCGCCGACGGCGGCGACGGAGCGAACGGCGCCGACGGCGGCAAGGGCGGCGGCGGTGGCGACTCCACCGGCGGGGCGGTCATCGCCGCGAGCGCGAAGGTCAAGAACCTCAAGTACAGCCATGACCAAGTGGTCGGCGGCAAGGGCGGAGATGGCGGAGCGAAGGGCTACCTGGGCGTCGGCGGCCATGCGGGCGTGGGCGGCGAGAACGGCGACTTCACGTCCCACGCCGCCGACGGATCGGCCGGCACCAATGGCCGGTCAGGGACGAAGGGCGATGCGGGCGAGGACGGGAAAGGACTTGACCCGGACTTCGCTGGCAGCCAGCGATAGCGGGGCAGCCTGCCGGACCGTCATCGGCACCAAGCCAGGCAAGCCATCTCGGGTACTGTCCGACGTATGGACCTCAATATCGCTACGGCGACCGCGACCGATTTAATACAGGCGCTGAAGGCACGGGAGATCTCCAGCCGCGAGTTGCTCGCTGACCTCACCGAGCGGGCGCAGCGGGTCAACCCGGCGCTGAACGCCATCGTGGCCTGGGACCTTGACCGGGCCACTGAGGCCGCGGTGGCGGCGGACGCCGCCACCGCCAGCGGCCAGGCCACCGGCCCGCTGCACGGCCTGCCGATGACGGTGAAGGACGTGTGGGAGACCCAGGGCCTGGTCACGACGTCGGGCGCGCTGCCGCTGGCGCACTACGTGCCCGAGTCCGACGCGATCGCGGTCGGGCGCCTCAAGGAGGCCGGGGCGATCGTCTTCGGCAAGACGAACACGCCGCTGTTCGCCGGGGACTGGCAGACCTACAACGAGGTCTACGGCCGGACCAACAACCCGTGGGACGTCACCAGGACCACCGGCGGGTCATCGGGCGGCGCGGCCGCGGCCGTGGCGGCCGGCCTGACGCCGCTTGAGCTCGGCAGCGACATCGGCGGGTCGATCCGCATCCCCGCGCATTACAACGGCGTCTACGGGCTCAAGCCCTCGTGGGGCATCGTGCCGCTGCGCGGCCATATCCCTGGTCCGCCCGGCAGCCTGATCGAGGTCGATGTGGGCGTGGGCGGCCCGCTGGCCAGGAGCGTGGCTGACCTGCGGACCGCGCTCGGGGTCATCGCCGGGCCGTTGCCTGAGAACGCCCCCGGCTGGCGGCTTGAGCTCGACGCCGGTCCCGAGCTGGCTGACGTGAGCGAACTACGGGTCGCGACGTTGTTCGACGAGGGCACCGACGTGGTGCCGCTGTCCGCCGAGGTGCGCGCGAGCTTGGAAAAATTTGCTGCCAGTCTTTCCGACGCGGGAGCACGGGTGCAGGCCGCGCGGCTCCCCGTGCCGCTGCGAGACGGGTTCAAGGTCTGGCGTGACGTCGCGCTGCCCGTCATCGGCCTCGGGCTGCCCGATGCCGAGTACGAAGGAATGGCTGAGCTAGGCAAGGCCGATGGCGATGACCCGCTGGTCGCGGTCGCGCGGGCGATGACCAGCTCGTACCGGTCCTGGCTGCTGGCAGTAGAGCAGCGGCAGCAGCAGCGGATGGCGTGGGCGCGGTTCTTCGATGAGTTCGACGTGGTGCTCGCGCCGGTGATGCCGACGGTGGCGTTCCCGCACGACACCGAGCGCCCGCTGGCGGAGCGGCTCATCGACATCGACGGGGTGCCGGTGCCGCATTTCCCTGCCGCGGCCTGGGTGGGGGTGACCGGGGTCTCGCTGCTGCCGGTGGTGACCTTGCCGATCGGCCCTGGTGATTCCGGCCTGCCGGTCGGCGTTCAGGTCGCCGGGCCGTTCCTGTCCGACTTGCGGCTGCTGCGGGTGGCGGAGTTGCTCGAGTCGGCGGCGGGCACCTCCTTCGCCCCGCCACTGCTTGACTGAATTGTGCGCGCTTCGATTCAAACGATTGCCGCGGCGGACGGGCCTCATCGCGGTGACCCCGGCCGCGCCGAAGGCTAGCTGGGCCACAATGGCGGAATGACCGAGATTAGGCCAGATGCGATCGATCAGGGACCAGGATCCGCGGCGCGCTCCCCGGCCCTCGCTGTAACGACGTCGACCAAGGGTACACATCATCGCTGGCGTGGCATCAACGGCTTGATCTGGGCACTTGAGCACGCACAGGATGCCGTCACCGTCGCCGTCGGCATCGTGCTGATCCTGCTGGCGGCGATACTGCTCATCTCCGGCGTGGCCGACTTCGCTGACCGGTCCCATGGGCCGGTCTACTCGGCCGCGTCAAGCTTGCTCGACCATGTGCTGCTTGTGCTGATCCTGGTCGAGATCGTGCACACAGTCGTGCTTTCCCTGCGTACGCACCACTTGGCCGCTCAGCCGTTCATAGTCGTAGGACTAGTCGCCGTTATCAGGCGAATCCTGTTCGTCCTGACTCCAGGCGCAAAGGTCAGCGCCAGCCCGTCAAACCTAGCCCTGCTTATCGCTATGGTCGCGGTGTTCATCGCCGGGCTGATCGCTGTCAGCCGACTTGCTCCCGATCGGGAGGACTAGCTCTGGACTAGCCCGGATGGCTGAGCAGCCGGAATCAGCGGGAACGCTCGCCCTGGCGCCGTCCGGCGTGCCCGTGCTCCTCCTCGCCGTGCAGGCGCGCCGCATAGGCCGCCGCCTGTGTGCGACGTTCCATTCCCAGCTTGGCGAACAGCGCGGACACGTAGTTCTTGACAGTCTTCTCGGCCAGGAACATGCGCTCGCCGATCTGCCGGTTGGTCAGCCCCTCGCCGATCAGCTCAAGGATCCGCCGTTCCTGCCCGGACAGGCCGGCGAGCGGGTCGGATCGCGCGGCCTGATCCCGCATGCGCCGCATCACCATGCTCGCGGCCACCGGGTCGAGCAACGAGTCCCCCGAAGCGACTGTGCGGACGGCGCCCACCAGGTCGATGCCGCGGATCTGCTTAAGGACGTAACCCGCCGCGCCTGCCATGATCGCGTCGAACAGGGCTTCGTCGTCGCCGAACGAGGTCAGCATCAGGCAGGCCACGCCCGGCAACTGCGAACGGATCTCCCGGCACACGCTCACGCCGTCACCGTCGGGAAGGCGCACGTCAAGCACCGCCACGTCAGGTCGCAGGGCCGGGATGCGAGCGAGCGCGGACTCGGCGGTCCCGGCCTCACCGATCACCGTGATGTCGTCTTCGGCCTCAAGGAGTTCCCGCACCCCGCGGCGGACGATCTCATGATCGTCGACCAAGAAGACCTTGATCGCGGATCGGCTGGCGGCCTCGTCCATCAGGCCTAGCTCCTTAGCTCAAGCGTCGAAGGGTCCGGTGCAACCTGATCCCTCCAGTATCGCCCTGAGCAGCCAGCACATCAGGCAACAGCGCCAACTGGCCGACCGCGGCCAAGCGCGTACCGGCCAGTAGCGGCGCTCATGACTGCCCTAGCGACGCGAGGGCACGATGACAACCGGGCAGGCGGCGTGGTGGGCAACCTGGCTTGACACCGAGCCAAGCACAAGCTCGGCGAAGCCTCCGGTGCCACGGGAGCCGACGACGACCAGGTCGGCGTCCTTGGATGCGTCGACCAGCACCCGCGCGGGGTAGCCGGTAAAGGCCTTGACCGTGACCGACGCGGGCTTGGAATCGCCCAGCCCATCCAATGCCTTGGCAACCGAATCCTCGGCCTCTTGCTGTGCCCGCGCCGTGAGCTCGCCGCTGTCGGGCACGCTCAGCGGGTTCCCCGTGAACGGGCTCGCCTGCGCCGAGATAACCGACATCACGGTCAGGTCGGCGTTCCTGAGCGCGGCCTCGCGCACTGCCCATTCCAGCGCCTGGTGCGCATGCGGCGACTGGTCAATCCCCACCACTACTCCTGGCATCACTCCTCCTAGCGAAGCGGACGATTTACCCTATGACAGGAATATCACTCAGCGGGTCGCCCCGGCAGGCTGGCTGCGAGATCCCGCATCAGCGCGCTGATGCTGGCCCGCGCCACCTTGTGCAGCACCACCTTGTCCAAGCTCGTGCCGACGCCACCGAGCGGCGGCCGATATGAGCCGGTGAAATCCAGGCTTGTGCTCAGCTCATCGAGCTTGGCGACCACGATGTCGGCGTCGAGCACAGGAAACAGGCCACCAGCCATTCCGGTGGCCTCCCAGCGCAATCCGACCGTCATGACATCGTCGCGATAGACAGGGTCAACGAATCGGACGCGAACAAGCTTGGACGCTCCCGGCACAGCCCCGAGCGGGCCCACCCGAACCAGCTGCTCGATCTGGCCATCATAGGCCTGCTCTGAGACACGGGTAAGGACGCCGCGCTCGACCAGACCCGCCAGCCATGCTGTTACCGCCTCGAAGGGCAGTGGTAGCAGCTGGTGCTCGGCCATAAACATCCCTCCAGCCTCTCCCGCCGACCGAAAGTTTCTAAGTGACGAAGGTCCCGGAAGAGGGCGCCTTATGGCCCGCCCACCGGCGCAGGGCTGTCCGGTCTGACACCAAGTGCCAAGTTCGGGACCTAGGACCCGGGCATGGGGTGACCTAAAACCACGCTCAGTCGATGACCAACCGCCCTGCCCAAGCCACCCGGCGCTGACGACAGTGACGACATATCGCTCACTGACGGGAGCTCGACATGTCTGCCTATGCCGCTGACGGCATCCGCGCCCTGGCCATTGACCTGAATCATCCCAGCCATATTCTGACCTGGTCCTTCCTGACCATCACCGTGGCCAACCTGATCGTGATCGCGGTCATGGTCGTGATCTTCGGCGCGGCTCTGGTCATCAGGTTCCCGCACTCGGCTAGCTTGCCGCCGACCGAGACCGCCGATGAGCCGGCGAGCGCGGCCGCCGCCCCGGAACCAGGGGACGCTGGCATGTGGACCGCGAGGATCCGCACTTCGGCGGCCAGAGTGCTGCCGCCGAAGAAACTGCTACCCGACCGCCAGCCCGCCTACGTGGCGTCGTGGATCTACACGTTCGGGGTGGCGTCGCTGGTCGCCCTGGGCATCGTGATCGCCTCTGGGCTCGCGCTCGCGCTCGGCGGTCCCGACTGGTGGCACACCAACCCGGTCGGCCACTTCTTTAACAGCCTGCACCTGTGGTCGGTCGAGTTGTTCATGGCTTTCCTCGTCATCCACCTGTGGGGAAAGTTCTGGATGGCCGCGTGGCGCGGCCGGCGGGCGATGACCTGGATCACCGGGGTAGTCGCGTTCCTGGCCTCGGTCGTGACCGCGTTCACTGGCTACCTCTCCCAGCAGAACTTCGACGCCCAGTGGATCTCTACCAGCGCCAAGGACGCGTTCAACGCGGTCGGGGTCGGCGCGTTCTTCAACCCCATGAACTTCGGCCAGATGCTCATGTGGCACATCGTCCTCATGCCGATCGTCCTGATAGTGATCGTCGGCGCCCACATCCTGCTGGTGCGGGCCAAAGGCGTCAGCCACCCGCTGCCCGCCACCCGGCCGGCGGGCCGGCGGGCGCGGAAGCTAGCCGCGGCGGAAGACGCCAAGCCGTGGCGGGGACCGACCCGCCGCTACGACATCGTCAAGGAGGCCACGGTCGCTACGGTGATCGTGGGCGCGCTTACCTTCCTGCTGGCCGGGCTGCTCTCCTCGCCTGACATGCCCGCTATCACCGTCCAGGCCTGGTCCCAGCACGACCAGCTTGGTTTCGTGAACACGGCCGCTACCGAACTCGACGGCACCAGCGAGACCGCCACCTACGGTCCGCCGTATAACGACGGCACCGGCTCGCTTCAGCAACTCGGGCCGATCAGCTGGCAGAAGCTGTCAGGCATCACCCAGCGGATCAACGCTGCCCAGGCCTTCGTGCTCGGACCGCTGTCCGCACTGGCCAAGACCACGCCGCCGCTCGCCACCGCGCTGGCGACCTACAGCAGCGCTCCGGCGGCCCAGCAGCGCAAGTGGGCCTCGGCCTACGATTCCGCGACGGCCGGCACCACCACCAAGGTCCCGTTCAACGGCGGCGACCTGAGACTGCCCGCCGCCGGCCCTGTGCCCGTGATGATGTCGTACGAGCTAACGATGGCCCAGAGCGGCGCGCTCGACACCGACCTGCTCACCCAGCGCCAGTTCTACGGCACCGACTTCACCAAGCCGCTGCTGTTCCTCGAAGACGGCGCCTACTTCGGCAACCTCGCCACCGCCCAGCACCTGCAGGGCAATCAGTGGGGCGTCATGAACGAGACCGGTAACTACCCTGGCCAGCCCTGGCTCTGGCTCTACCAGCTCTGGTACCAGATCCCGCCTGGCAGCACCGCCTGGTCAGCCAGCGCCGACGTCTGGGCCGTGATGGCTACCGGCATCGGCACGCTGCTGCTACTGCTCGTGCCGTTCATCCCTGGCCTGCGCGACATTCCGAGGTACATTCCGCTGCATCGCCTCATCTGGCGGTCCTGGTACCGGTCGCAGGGGCAGCTGCCGGCCACCGACCAGGCCGGCCAGACGCCGCACGGCTCGCCGACAGCGGGGATACGCCACTAAACATGGCCACAATCGCTTGCATCAGGAGATCTTGAGGACTTCAGTCCCCGCCAGGCGCAGTCGCCTTCGCTAGTGCCCCACGAAGGTTCCGGCCGTCGAGGTCGGGCGCAGTCTGGCGGCTTGGGGCCCGTCCGTCCGGGAGGCCGCCCGCGGCCCGCTCATTCTCCGATCCGCAGGTGGGTCAGCTCCTCGCGAGCCTCAGCCAGGCGCCACTCGTCCCAGGTGACCTCAGGGTTGGGCTCGAGGAAGGCCGTGGCGAGGGCGGCGATGCCGAGCGATGGCAATGCCCGATCGGCTCGCGCCGCCGCGCCGAACGGCCGGCCTGGCTCGCGCTGGCTCGCGCTGGCTGGCGATCTCCGGCCGTTGACGCTGCCGACGGGCGCTGGCCGACGTCCCGCAGGCCCCTTGGCCGGAACCTGGCAGGTCACGAACGGATCGGTCGCGGGTTTCAGGGTGCGGGAGAGCGCGATTGGCCTGAGCAACTACGTCGCCGGCCAAACGGATTCGGTGACCGGGACCATGGTGATCGCGGGCGGCACCATTACCGGCGCGAGTTTCCGCGTCGACCTCAGGACCATCGAGGTGAACGGCAAGGCCGAGCCGGGCTGCGCCAAGAGCCTCGACACCGCGACGGACCCCACGGCCACCGTCAGCCTGACCGGCCGGGCCGCGCCGGCCAAGGCGTTCATCTCGGGCGCAACCACGACACTGACCGTACCCGGAGTACTCACTATGGACGGGCAGTCGCACCCGGTCACCGTGACGGTCATCGCGCGGCGCAACGGGTCCGCTCTGCAGGCGGCCGGAACGATACCTGTGTCCTTCTCGCGGTGGGGGATCAGCCCGCCGGGCGGGCTCGGAATGTTCGGCTCGCTCGCGGATCACGGCACGGCCGAGTTCCTGCTGACACTCCATCACTCCCGCAGGACCAATGGCCCATCCGACGCGGCCAATCGGCGCTAATGCCGCCGCAAACGATTGCGAGCCAGGCTGGTCAGGGTCTGGGGGCGGACTGGCGCTGCGGGGAACTGTCCAACGGAAACCAGCGTGCGGATTCTGGGGCCCGATTCGCCGTGATCATGACCGGCTTCGTGATCACGGAAACGAGTGTGCGGCCTGGGCCGCTGGCGACATAGCAAGATCACGAGCTATGCAACTGCCTTGATCGGGCTGGGCGGCGTTGACCCTGCACCCTGGGAACGGTAACAATTCGGAGGCCAGCCAGGCGCGAACCAGCAGCCGGCTGTCCGGGCGGCACAGGGAGGCATCGTCATGCCAGCAGCGACCGGGGCCCGCCCCCCGGTGATGGCTGACGTCGCCAAGCTGGCCGGGGTATCGGCCCAGACCGTGTCGCGCGTGCTCAATGACCGGCCCAACGTCTCTGACCGGGCCCGCGACGCCGTGCTGGCGGCCATCGCCCAGCTCGGCTACCGGCCGAACGCGGCCGCCCGCACCCTGGTCACCCGCCGCACCAGGACGCTCGGCGTGATCAGCTTCGACACTACGTTGTACGGTCCCGCCTCGATGCTGCACGGCATCGAGCGGGCGGCCGCCGGGCACTACTTCGTCTCGATCGTCAGCCTGCCCGCGCTCGACCGGCCCAGCGTGATCGGGGCGGTCGAGCGCCTGCTCGAGCAGGGCGTGGACGGGATCATCGTGATCGCCCCGATGAAGCCGGTCGTGGACGCCTGCGGCGCCATCGACCACGGCGTGCCGCTGGTCGCGGTCGGCTGCGGCACCAACGCGCCGCTGGCGTCGGTGGCGGTCGACAACACGGCCGGAGCCGCGCTGGCCACCCGCTTCTTGCTCGGCCATGGCCACGCGACCGTGCATCACGTCGCCGGGCCGCGCACCTGGCTCGATGCCCAGGAGCGGATCGCCGGCTGGCGGGCGGCGCTGCGGGATGCGGCAGCGCCGGTCCCCGAACTGGTAGTCGGGGACTGGTCAAGCGCGGCTGGCTACCGGATCGGGCAGGCCATCGCCGCCGACCCCCAAGTCACCGCCGTGCTGTGCGGCAACGACCACATGGCGCTCGGGCTGCTGCGGGCCCTGACCGAGCAGGGACGGCGGATACCAGCCGACATCAGCGTGGTGGGCTTCGACGACATCCCTGAGTCTGGCTACTTCCTGCCGCCGCTGACCACCGTGCGGCAGGACTTCGGCGCGCTCGGCCGGCATGCCCTCGGCGTGCTCGTCGCCCTGATCGACGGCCAGCCCGCACCTGAGGTCTGCCTGCGGATCCCGCCGCAACTCGTCGACCGGGCCAGCGCGGGCCCGCCGCCACGGTAAGGCAGCCGCCGGCGGGCCTGCACGACCGTTAGTCGCATCACATGACCGCTCCTCGCGCGATTTTGTGACTTGGTCGACTTGAGCATTCACGTCAACACCGGCGGCAAATACGCTCCCATGACACCGGAGTCGGTCGCATCGACGTTTGCTACGCAGTGTTTGCTACACGAGGCAGATAGGGGTTTCATGACGAATGCCAGCCCAACAGGCGTAGCAGGCCGCCCAAGCCTCACTGGCAGGGAGACCGAGATCATCGCGCTGATAGCCGCCGGGCATTCCAACGCGCTGATCGCTAATCACCTGTTCCTGACCGAGAAGTCAGTGAAGAATTACCTAACGCGTATTTACGCGAAGCTTGGGGCGGCCTCGCGATCAGACGCCGTGTCCCGCTGGCAAGCTGACGCCGGCCGGGCCACCGTCGGCAAGGCCGTGTCCACCATGTCCAACCTCTCCTGAGCCGCCGGGGCGGCCAGGCGCAGTGATCGTCGTGAGCACGGCCGGGCGGCTGGGTGAGCGCCGGTAGTCCGTGCACGCCGATGGCCCGTCAGCTGAGCTGACGGGCCATCGGCGTTCAGACGGGGCTACTCGTTGCCGAAGGCCTGGATCTCGGCCAGCTCGGTCTCGGTGAGCTCGCGCGGCACGTCACCATTGGCGACCTTGGCGCTTTGGACGTGGTGCCTGATGCCATCGACCACCTCAGGGTTCGCCAGCGTCGTGACGTCGCCCACGTCGGTGAAGTTCGACACCGACGCGATGACCCGGCGCATGATCTTCCCTGACCTGGTCTTCGGCATGTCCGGCACGATCCAGACGCTCTTCGGCCGGGCGATCTTGCCGATCTCGACCTCAATCGCCCTGGTGACCTTCGCCTCCATGCCGTCGGCGGGAATGCCGGGCTTGAGCGAGATGTACATCTCCACCATGCGGCCGCGGATGTCGTCGATCACGGGGACCGCGGCGGCCTCGGCGACCTCGGGCACGGTCAGCGCGGCCGACTCGAGCTCCTTGGTGCCGAGCCGGTGCCCGGCGACGTTGATCACGTCGTCGATGCGGCCGAGGATGCGGAAGTAGCCGTCCTCGGCCTCCAGCGCGCCGTCGCCGGCGAAGTACGGCCAGTCATGCCAGTCCTGGCTGTTCGGGTCGGTGTTGTACTTGCGGTAGTAGACGTCGAGGAACCGCTCGGGCTGGCCCCAGACCGTCTGCATGATGCCGGGCCAGGGGTTGCGGATGCAGATGTTGCCCGCCTTGCCTGAGCCCTTGGGGATCTCGTTGCGGTCCTCGTCGTAGATGACGGGGAAGATGCCGAGCGCGCCTGGGCCGCAGCTGCCTGGCTTCATCGGCTGCAGGCCAGGCAGCGTGCTGCCGAGGAAGCCGCCGGTCTCGGTCTGCCACCAGGTGTCGGTGATCGCCGCCTGGTCCTTGCCGACCGAGTGGTAGTACCAGCGCCAGACCTCGGGCTCGATCGGCTCGCCGACCGTGGTCATGGACTTGAAGTGGTAGTCGTACTTGGCGGGCTCGTCCGGGCCGACCTTGCGGAGCATCCGGATCGAGGTCGGCGAGGTGTGGAAGATGTTCACGCCCAGCTCCTGGGCGACCCGCCATGGCCGGCCAGCATCCGGGTAGTTCGGCACGCCCTCGAAGATCACCGTGGTCGTGCCCAGCGACAGCGGCCCGTAGACGATGTAGGAGTGCCCGGTGATCCAGCCGATGTCGGCCATGCACCAGTACATGTCGTCCGGGTGGATGTCCAGGTAGTACTTCGACGTGCCGGTCACGTACGACATGTAGCCGCCGGTCGAGTGCTGGGCGCCCTTGGGGCGCCCGGTGGTGCCCGAGGTGTACATCAGGAACAGCGGCGCCTCGGCCGGCTGGGAGACCGGCGCTACCGTCTGGCCCTCGTACTTGCCGAGCAACTCGTCGACGAAGAAGTCCCTGCCGTCGACCATCGGCGTCGCCGACGCGTACTCGCCCGCGTGCCGCCGCCAGACCAGCACCTGGTCGACCTCCTGGCCCTGGCGCGCGGCCTCGGCGACCGCCTCGTCGGCCTTGACCTTGTGGTCGGTCATCGAGCCGGCCCGGTAGTAGCCGTCCATCGTGATCAGCACCCGGCTGCCCGAGTCCGCGATCCTGGTGCCGCACGCGTTGCCGCTGAACCCGCCGAACACCTGGCTGTGCACGACGCCGATCCGCGCGCAGGCCAGCATCGTCACGATCGCCTGCGGCACCATCGGCATGTGCAGCGTGACCCGGTCGCCGGTCTGCAGCCCGGCGGAGTCCTGCAGCAGCGCCGCGAACTCGTTGACCTGCCGCAGCAGCTCGCCGTAGCTGATGCGGACGGTCTCGTCTTCCTCCAGCTCAGGCACCCAGATGACGGCGGTCTTGTCCGGGTTGACCTCAGCGTGCCGGTCCACGCAGTTATAGCAGGCGTTGAGCTTGCCGCCGCCGAACCACTTCCAGAACGGGGCGTGAGAGGTATCAAGGACGGTGTCCCACCGCTGGTCCCAGACCAGCAGGTCGGCGTACTCGGTAAAGCAGTCGGGGAACTTGTCCTCGGTGAACCGGTCAAGAATCGCAGGGTCGCTCGCGTTAGCCTGGGCGACGAAGGCCGGCGGCGGGGGGAAGTACTCCTCCTCCCGCCAGTGCACCGCGATCTGGGACTCAGAGACCTCATTCTCATCATCGTTATCGGTCATTGCTGTCCTCCATGCCTGAGCTGAGTCGGCCGGTCAGGGGCCGGGCTTGCCGGTGGCAACTACTCATATCGTCCGCCTGACGGGCCAGGACGGCTACTAGCTGGCTTCCTTCCCGCCAGTCGCAGACCGAAGCTGGCGGGACGCAAGGTCAGCTAGCACCGGCTTCCTTCCGCCAGTCGCTGCTGGCGGGAAGGAAGCAGCTGCGGCAGCGACGGCGCTGGCTGCTCACGCCCGTCGAGCCTGCGGCAGCGGCGTACTCGTTCGATATGGCGCTACCCAGTCCGCAACGTATTTCGGCGTCGAACCTAGCCGATAGCCCCATGCGCCGAGGTGCCGCTGAATGCGAGGAACGGTCGTGCTGCCGGGACAAGCGGTCCATCGTACCGCTCATCGCCGCTCCAGGCCGGTCCAGTGCGGCGGCGGACTCCGATCGCCCTGCCCGCTGGCCTCCGCCGGCCGGAGGCCGGAGCGAACCCCGGCAATTTTGCATATCTTAGGGGCTTAAATGTAACTGATAAACGCGGGCTCGCGGCGTAATCACACTCTTCTCCAACTGTGCGATTCTGACTATAGTGCCACCATGATGGGCCTATGGATCTTGCTGGCGGCAGTCGCGGTCGCGCTGTCCGGCGCAGTGGCATTCTGGACCCGTAGCTCGCGGCTGATGGGAACGCCCCGTCAGCACGCCACCTACGAGACGCTGCATACCGCCAGCGTTGCCGTCTCCGCGCTGCGGGGCGGCCTCACCTCGTCCGCCGCGGCGAGCGCGGCCCCGGCCCTGCGCCGGCTGCTCGGCACGCCCGCGGTCGCGCTGGCTGATCGCCGGAGCTTGCTGGCCTACGAGGGCTCGGACCGGCACCGCGATGCGCTCGCTCGCTGCCTGCTCCAGGTCGTGGACTCAGGGCGGACCAGGCCGCTGTCGGCGGCCGACTTGCACTGCGGGCACCCGGACGAATGCCCCGTGCACGCGGGCGTGGCGGTCCCGATCGCGGTCGACGGCTCAGTGGTCGGCGCGATCGCTGCGCTCGGGCCTACCGCGTCGGCCGACCTGGTCAGGGCCGCGGGCGAGGTCGCCAGGTTCGTCTCGACGCACCTGGCCCTGGCCGAGCTCGACGCCTCGCGCACCAGGACGGTCCAGGCCCAGCTGAACTTCCTGCGCGCGCAGATCAGCCCGCACTTCGTGTACAACGCGCTGACCGCCATCGAGTCCTTCGTCAGGTCCGACCCTGACCGCGCCCGCGACCTGCTGCTCGGCTTCGCCGAGTTCACCAGGAGCACGTTTCGGGAGCACAGCCAGTACGTGACCCTGGCCGAGGAGCTGCACCTCGTCGAGAGCTACCTGGAGCTGGAGCGGGCCAGGTTCGGCGACCGGCTGGCGGTGATCTTGCGAGTCGCGCCCGAGACGCTGTCGGTCCGGGTGCCCTCGCTGGTCCTGCAGCCGCTGGTGGAGAACGCCATCAGGCACGGGCTCGAGCAACGGTCAGGAAGCAGCCAGCTGAAGATCGTCGCCGCCGACGGTGGGCACGAGGCCGTCGTCACCGTCGAGGACGACGGCGCCGGTGCCGACCCGGCGCACCTGCACGACATCCTGGCCGGCCGCAGGCCCTCGGAATCGGTCGGCCTGCGCAATGTCGACGAGCGGCTGCGGGCCACGTTCGGCAGCGATCACGGACTGACCATCGAGACAGGCATCGGAGCCGGGACCAAGGTCACCATGCATCTGCCCAAGTACTGCCCCGCCCTGAGCGCGACATGACCACGCACCTGCCGGTCGACCGGCCAAGGCCACGGCCGGCCACGGGCGCCGGCACCGCCCCTGTGATCGCCGCCACCGTCATCGCCGGCACCGCCATCGGCGCTGGCACCTTCATCGGCGCTGGCACCGTGACCGCGTCCGCGCTCGTCGTCGACGACGAGGCGCCGGCCCGCGACGAGCTCGTCTACCTGCTGCGGACCCTGCCTGGCATCGATCAGGTGGACTCCGCGGCCGGCTCGACCGAGGCGATCCGCCTGCTCCGCCAGCGCGCCTACGACCTCGTCTTCCTCGACGTCAGGATGCCTGACCTCGACGGGCTCGAGGTCGCCCAGTTGCTGCAGCGGTTCGCGGTGCCGCCAGCGGTGATCTTCGTCACCGCCTACGAGCAGTACGCCGTCCGGGCGTTCGACGTCCAGGCGCGCGACTACTTGCTGAAGCCGGTCTCCAGGGCCCGGCTGGAGACCGCGCTGCGCCACGCGCTGGGCTCGGACCAGCCGCATTCGAAGACGGTCGCGGAACGGCCCGCGCCGGCGATACCGGTCGAGGTCTCGGGGCGGACGCGCATGGTCGAGGCCACGGCAGTCTGCTGGGTCGAGGCGGTCGGTGACTACGTGAGGCTGCACCTCACCGACGGCACCGCCCACCTGATCCGCATGCCGATCTCGCACGTCGAGGAGAAGTGGTCGGCTCACGGCTTCGTCCGCATCCACCGCGGCCACCTCGTGCCGATCAGGGCCATCACCGAGTTCGCCGTGGTGGGCGGCAACCACACGGTGACGGTATGCGGGCAGGTGCTTCCCGTCAGCCGGCGGCACGCCAGGGACGTGCGCGAGCGGTTCCTCCGGGCCGCCGACGGGCGCTAGGCCGGTCAGGTGACCACGAGCAGCACGAGCAGCACGAGCAGCCCAGGCGATGCGCCCCCGGCCGCCAGGAGCCTGGCCTGGGGCCCCGGCGAGGTGCCAGGCAAGCGCGATCAGGCCAGCGGCATCGGGCCTGACAACGCCTACTGCCAGATCCTTATCCGGCCCTTGATCAGGGCGCAGCTTGGCCTGTCGCTCGTGTGCCTGGCCTTCGCGCTGGCGGTCACGGCGTCCTTGCCGATCTTGTGCGGCGTCCTGCCGTCGGTGAGCAGGGTCACCGTCCTCGGGCTGCCGCTGACGCTGATCGCGCTCGGCGTCGGGGTGTTCCCGGTGCTGCTGCTGATCGGCACGTTCTACATCAGGCAAGCGGCC
This sequence comes from Streptosporangiaceae bacterium, assembly GCA_035511035.1. GTDB lineage: Bacteria > Actinomycetota > Actinomycetes > Streptosporangiales > Streptosporangiaceae > Chersky-822. The sequence continues at coordinate 1,005 of DATKFV010000104.1, read as the reverse complement.
AGGCTCGAGCGGCAGTTCATCGCCTTGATGGACCGCGTCGACGGGACCACCACCAGTGACTGAGTTCGCCGAGCTGGCGGCCATCACGGTCGTGATGGTCCTCACCATCGGCGTAGGCGCGCGCGGAATACGGGTAGCCCGCACCCCGGCGGACTTCATGGTGGCCGCCAGGGAGGTGTCGCCGCCGCTCAACGCGGCCGCCATCTCCGGCGAGTACCTGTCGGCAGCGTCCTTCCTCGGCATCGCCGGGCTGGTGTTCGCCCAGGGCCTCGGCTCGCTGTGGTACTCGGTCGGCTACGCGGCCGGCTATTTCGTGCTGCTGCTCCTGGTGGCGGCGCCGCTGCGGCGCTTCGGCGCCTACACGATCCCTGACTTCGCCGGCGGGCGCCTGCAGTCGAAGCGGCTGCGGCAGGGATCGACCGTCCTGGTGCTGATCATCGGCTGGTTCTACCTGCTGCCGCAGATGGACGGCGCGGGCCTCACGCTGCAGGTGGTGCTGGGAACCCCGTACTGGGTCGGCGTGGTCGTGCTCGGCGTCGTGGTCAGCGGCAATATCGCGATGGGAGGAATGAAGGGAATTACCTTCGTCCAGGCCTTCCAGTACTGGCTCAAGATATGCGCCATCGGCATTCCGGCGATCGCGCTGCTGGCATACGCGGCGCACGGTTCGGTCGCTAATCTGGCCCCCGACCGGGCCGAGACATTCGCCCACCGGACGACGGTCACCATTCCGCAGGCGCTGCGGTTCGCCGTTTCCCAGCCGACGCCGGTCGTCGTGACGGGCAGGCTGGACGGGACGGCGGAGTCAGGGTCACGCGTCATCTTGCGGCCGGGCGATCACGCCGTCGGCGCCGGCTCGAAGCTGACCTTCGGCGCCAGCGCCCGCGTTCCCACCAGGATTGGCCTGGTGCCCACCCACGGGCCCGCCTGGACCTCGCCTTTCGTCACGGTTGGCTCGGACGGCTCGCACCCGCTGGCCGCGACCTACGGGCTGATCATCGCGAC
>DATKFV010000103.1:0-85710 GCA_035511035.1 Streptosporangiaceae bacterium | reverse complement strand
AAGGGTGTCTCGTACGGCTGTCACGAGAACTACCTGATGAACCGGGCGACGCCGTTCGCCGACATTGTCAGGCACCTGACGCCGTTCTTCGTGTCCCGGCAGGTGGTCTGCGGGGCCGGCCGGGTCGGGCGCGGCGCTGACGGGCGGGACGAGGGCTTCCAGATCAGCCAGCGGGCTGACTTCTTCGAGGTCGAGGTCGGCCTGGAGACCACCTTGAAGCGGCCCATCATCAACACCCGCGACGAGCCGCACGCCGACCCGGAGAAGTACCGCCGCCTGCACGTCATCCTCGGCGACGCCAACATGAGCGAGATCTCGACCTACCTCAAGCTCGGCTGCACGGCGCTCGTGCTCTCCATGATCGAAGACCGTTTCCTCGGCACTGACCTGGCCATCGACGGCCCGGTCGCCGAGCTCCGCGCGGTCTCGCACGACCCGTCCTGCAAGCACCTGGTCCCGCTGCGGGACGGCAGGAAGCTCACCGCGATCCAGGTCCAGATGGAGTACGCCGAGCTGGCCCGCAAGTACACGCAGAACAAGTTCGGCGCCGACGTCGACGACCTCACCACCGACGTGCTCGACCGCTGGGAGTCCGTGCTGACGCGGCTAGCCGAGGATCCGATGCAGCTGGCCAGCGAGCTCGACTGGGTCGCCAAGCTCCAGCTCGTCGAGGGCTACCGGAACCGGGACAACCTGCCGTGGAACCATCCGCGGCTGCAGCTCGTCGACCTGCAGTACTCTGACGTCCGATCCGGGCGCGGCCTGTACAACCGGCTGGCGGCCGCGGGCCGGATCAAGCGGCTGCTGTCCGAGGAGGACGTGACCTGGGCGGTCACCCACCCGCCGGAAGACACCCGCGCCTACTTCCGCGGCCGCTGCCTGCAGAAGTACCCGGACTCGGTCGCGGCGGCATCGTGGGACTCGGTCATCTTCGACATCCCTGGCCGCGAGTCGCTGCAGCGGGTGCCGACGCTCGAGCCGCTGCGCGGCACCAAGGCCCACGTCGGCGCCCTCATCGATCGCTGCTCGACGGCCGCGGAACTCGTCACCGCGCTGACCGGCAAGTAGGCGAGCGGCAGCACCACGGTCGGTGCCATCTTCCTGACGTGGCGGTCGGCCGGCGGGTGAGCTAGCGAGCGGGTGGTTAGCCTGAGCACGCGCGGGCGAGGATAGCTTTAAGTCCAAGCGAGACTATGGAGGCAACGGTATGGCGACCAAGGACACTGGCGGGCAGCGGCATACCACGCGGCGCAGCCAGGACGAAGAGGCTGAGACCGAGCAGGGTACCGAAGAGCTCAAGGAACGGCAGGACAAGCTGTCCGACGACGTCGACGCGATCCTCGATGAGATCGACGAGGTTCTCGAGGAGAATGCCGAGGAGTTCGTCCGGTCGTACGTCCAAAAGGGCGGGGAGTGACCGGGCTCCAGGTCGGCCGGGGAGACGGCGACTGGCGCTGCCGTCGGCGTCGCGATGGCAGTAGGGTCGGGTGCGTACGAGGTTCAGGATAAGGAAGGATCGCATTGGCTGACTCCGATGCCAGGCTGATGTCCGCGGCTTACCTGACGGCGGGCACGTCGTCGTTCAGCGACTTCATTACGGCTGTCGCTCCTGAGCTGATGCCAGGCGCACGCGGGCTGAGCGTCCCGGCGGAGGAGGCCAGGGATCTGCCGCACGGCACGACGATCGTGGCGGCCGCCTTCGACGGTGGCGTGGTCATGGCTGGCGATCGCCGGGCCACGGCGGGCAGCATGATCGCGCAACGGAACTTCGAGAAGGTCTTCCGCAGCGACGACTACTCGTGCGTCGGCATCTCAGGAGTCGCCGGGATGGGCGTTGAGTTCGCCCGGCTCTTCCAGCTTGAGCTTGAGCACTACGAGAAGCTCGAGGGGCGGTTGCTATCCCTGGAGGGCAAGGCCAACCGGCTGGCCGGGATCGTCCGAGGGAACCTCGGCGGGGCCATGCAGGGCCTGGTCGTGGTGCCGATCTTCGCCGGCTATGACACCGAGAAGGACATCGGCCGGATCTTTAGCTATGACGTCACCGGCGGCCGGTACGAAGAGCACAGGTTCCACTCGATCGGCTCTGGTTCTGTGTTCGCCCGCGGGTCGCTGAAGAAGCTGTACGCCGACGGCATGAACGAGCCTGACACCATCACGGCCTGCATGCAGGCGCTCTATGACGCCGCTGACGACGACTCAGCGACCGGCGGGCCTGACATGGCCAGGCGCATCTACCCGATCGTGGCGACGGTCACGGCCGACGGCTACAGGCGCCTGACCGACGCCCAGGCCGGCGCGTACGCGGAAGCCGTCGTGGCGGGCCGGATGACTGAGCCCGACGGACCCCCCTCGCCGCCGCGCGACGCTCGCGGCGGCGAATAGGACCGCGCAACCACGCCCATTAGCAGACAACTCAAGTAAGGGAAACGACAGCGGTGTCGATGCCGTTCTACGTATCGCCTGAACAGGCGATGAAGGACAAGGCCGACTATGCGCGCAAGAACATCGCGCGTGGTCGGGATGGCGTGGTGATCCAGTACGCAGACGGCATCTTGTTCGTCGCGCCGAACCCGTCGCGCGCCCTGCACAAGATCAGCGAGATCTACGACCGGATCGCGTTCGCGGCCGTCGGCCGCTATAACGAGTACGAGATCCTGCGCAAGGCGGGCGTGCGGTACGCCGACATGACCGGCTTCCAGTACGACCGGCAGGACGTGACCGCCCGCGGGCTGGCGAACTGGTACGCCCAGACGCTCGGCAGCATCTTCACTGACAGCCCGAAGCCGTTCGAGGTCGAGATCGTCGTGGCCGAGGTAGGCCTGAGCGCCGCCGATGACCAGATCTACCGGATCACGTTCGACGGATCGGTCAACGACGAGCACGGCTATGTCGCCGTGGGCGGCCGCGCCGACCGGATCGGGACCGTGCTGAAGGAGCACTATAGCGACGGTCTGTCGCTGCCGGCCGCGCTGGCCACGGCGATCGCCGGGCTGGCCGCCCCGGCCAACGGCGACCGGCCCGAGGTTGTCCCCAGCCAGCTTGAGGTCGCGGTCCTCGACCGGACCAGGGAGCATCGCACCTTCCGCCGGATCACAGGGAGCCGGCTGGAGACCCTGCTCGCCGAGGTAGCGCAAGCCGACGAGGATGCCAAGGCGGCGCTCGCCGCCGAGGCCGCCGATCAGGCCGGAACCGACGGCGCCGGCCAGCAGCCGGACGCCGACCCGGCCGAGCCCGGCGCTGGTGAGAACGGTGGCGGCAGCGGGAACTGAAAGGCTCGCCGGTCACCGCGTACCTGACAGAATGAGCGGATGATCGGGTGGATCGGCTTCGCCGGCGGGCTGGTCCTGCTCGGCATCACCGGGGCGAGCGTCGTCAAGACGTTCATGCTGCCCAGGGAGACTCATACCAAGCTCAATATGATCGTCTCGAAGTGCGTCTACGGCCTGTTCATGCTCGGCACGAAGAACATCAGAGACCTGGCGCGGCGCGAGCGCATATTGTCTGCCTCCGCCCCGGTGTTCCTGCTGAGCCTGCTCGGCACGTGGCTGGTCTGCCTGTGGGTAGCCTTCTCGCTCATGCTCTGGCCGACCACCACGCATGACTTCGAACTGGCGATGCGGGAATCAGGGTCGTCGATGTTCACGCTGGGGTTCGCCTATCCGCGCGGGTTCGCCAGCAATGGCATCGTCTTCCTGGCCGCGGCATTCGGGCTGGCCGTTCTCGCGCTGCTGATCGGCTACCTGCCCTTGCTCTACGCCGCGTTCAACCGCAGGGAGACGCTGGTCGCCACCTTCGAGGCACTGGCGGGAGCACCCCCATGGGGGCCTGAACTGCTGGCCAGGCAGACGCTGATCGAGAACGAGGAAGTGCTGCCCGGGTTGTACGGCCGGTGGACCGAGTGGGCCGCCGACATCGCCGAGAGCCACGTCAACTACCGCACGCTCGTGTACTTCCGCTCGCTCGACCCTTCGGGCTCCTGGCTGCTGTCGCTGCTGGCCGTGCTTGACGGCGCCGCGTTGCACCTGTCGCTGAACCCGTCGTCGGCCCCGCACCAAGCCAGGCCGCTGCTGAGGGTCGGCTACATCACGATGCGCCGGATCGCCAACAGCCTGGGCCTCACTGTCTCCGACGACCCCAAGCCGACCGACCCGATCGAGCTGACCAGGGATGACTTCGAGGAGGCCGTGCGCTGGCTGCACGAGGCCGGCTGGCCAACCGAGCGGCTAGCCGCCGACGCCTGGGCGCACTTCCACGGCTGGCGGGTCAACTACGAGGCGGCCGCCTACAAGCTCGCCTACCACCTCGACTTGCCACCCGCGCTCTGGTCGGGTCCGCGCCGGGCCGGCAGGCAGGCCGCGCGGTTTCCGGCCAGGCCAGCCGACCGCAAGCCCGACCTGGCCAACTGAGCCTGGCCGATTCCTCAGGGCTCTCGATCACCTGGAATTCCGGTCACCCGTACCCTCTGTCACCTGGCCGCGCTGCGTGCCATACTTTGACGTCCTGTCAGCGCAGGCGTCAGGATATTGGGAATACGCTCCGGCATTGCTCCGCAATCGGCGGGCGTCAGTTGAGTCGTCGTTGGCGGATGCGTTGGGGGGTGACCAGCTGTGAGTGACGCGGATATCCACCGCATGCCGACTAGATCGGTCATGCCAGGCGGAGGTGTCGCCCGCCGGCCGCTGCACGTCATCTTGCTCGCTGACTGCTCAGGCTCAATGACCGGGCCGAAGATCAAGGCGCTGAACTTCGCGATGGGCGATATGATCCAGCATTTCGCCTCCTGGGAGCGGGAGCAGGAGAAGCGCATTCTGATCAGGGCCGTCGCCTTCGCCGATCAGCCCCGATGGCACGTTCACGAGCCGACGCCGGCCACCAACATGAGGTGGAAGGAACTGGCTGCCGTCGAGAAAGGACGGACCTTCATGGCTCCGGCCTTCCGGATGGTGGCCCAGGCCCTGACCGATGACCAGGCCAGCCGCGGCCTGCGCCCGGTGCTCGTGCTGGTGACCGACGGCCTGCCGACCGACCAGGCCGAGGATTTTGATGCTGGCCTGCAAGCCCTGCTTTCCGTTCCTGCCGCCAGGGACGCCATGCGGATCGCCGTGGCCATCGGCAATGCCGCCCGCTCTGATGCGCTCGCGAAGTTCATCGGGAACTCCAGCCTGCCCGTCCTGGTAGCCAGCGACGTCGAGCAGATCGCTGACCAGTTGCACCGGGCCTCGCTCTGGGTCACTAACCCCAACGTCAGGTCGGCGAGCCTGCTGACCCAGCAGGCCAAGCGGCAGGGCCCGATCATCCGTGACATCTCCGACGTGGTGCTGTGACGTATGCCCGGCGGCAGCAGCGAGGGTAAGCAGACGGCCGTGGTCCAGCCCGGCCAGCAGTGGGAGCTCTACTCGGCCAGCGCGATCGGGGCCGACCATGTCCGGGCCGGCAGCCCGAACCAGGACGCCGTCGGCACCAGTAAGTTCGACCTCCCAGCAGGCGGGCGGCTGCCGGTGTTCGCGGTGGCCGACGGGCACGGTCACGCCAGGCACTTCCGCAGCGATCGCGGGTCGCGGCTGGCGGTGGCCGCCGCGACCTCGGTCGCGGAGCGGTGGGCGGCCGGGCTGCCAGCTCCCGGCATCCCGACCGCTGACGCCGCCAGCCAGCTGGTACGCGACATCGTCGAACGGTGGCGCGAGCTGGTCGCCGCTGACCTGGCCGCCGACCCGATCACGGAGGTGCAGGCGGCTGCCATGCTGCCTGACGACCCATCCGAGATCCCCTACGGCGCGACCTTGCTGCTCGGGGTGCTGACCGCCCAGGTCGCCGTGCTTGGCCAGATCGGGGACGGCGAGATGGTCCTTGTGCTGCCGGATGGCCGGGCCCTTGAGCCAGTACCTGGCGACAGCAGGCTCGACGGCACCAAGACCACGAGCATCTGCCAGCCCGACGCGGTCTCCGCGTTCAGGGTCGCGCTGGTCAGCTTGGCTCGGACGCCGGTATTCGCGGTGCTCGCCGCGACCGACGGCTATGGCAACGCGCAAGCCGACGACAACTGGCGGTCAACGCTGGCGGCTGATCTCGTCCGGCTCGGCCGTGAGCGGGGCGCGCGCTGGATCGGCAGCCAGGTCGCCGACTGGGCCGGCGCCTGCGCCTCGTCCGATGGCAGCGGCGATGACTGCACGATCGCGCTCGCGCTCAACAGCGCGGTGGCCCTGGTGCCGCCCGCTCCGGCGGACCGCCGCACGACGCTGGCCGCAGCCGACCAGACGCTTCGTTATGACCAGGCCGCTGCCCACGGGGCGACGGCGGCAACTGACCGTCCCACGCCAGCGACGCAGCCAGGCCGCGCCGAGCCCCCGACCAGTCCCGTGCACGCAGCGGCAGCACCGAGCCTGACCCGGCCGGCTCAATTCGCAGGGCCAGCCGGCGGGCCGGGGCCGGGGCCCGGGCAAGGCGCGCAGCTGCCTGGCGGCCAGCCGCCAAGGCGGGACTCGCGCCTGCGGGCCTGGCTAGCCGGCGCGGTGGTCATCGTCATCGCCGTGGCGGTCTCGCTCTACTTCCTGTCGCACCGGTCATCGGACCGGCCCGCGATCCCCAACCCCAGCACCACGACGATGCCGACATCACGCCCGTCGCCGACGCACTCGGGCAGCCCGAGCGCCAAGCCCAGCGCGGGCAAGTCATCACCCGCGAAGGTCAATCCGAGCATCCCGAGCGGAATCCCGACGACCATTCCCAGCGGCCTTCCCACTTCAGGCTCGTCCGACCTGATCCACGCCATCGGCAAGGCGGGCCAGCAGGAGATCCCAACCGTGGCCCGGGACGATGACTGAGCTCAACGAGGGCGATCCGGTCTTCATGCGCTCCGCCAGCGATCCGCTGGTGATCGGCGGGCGCCTCGGCCGCGGCGGGCAGGGCACCGTCTTCGGCACCGAACTGCACGGGCGGCCGCTCGCGATCAAGTGGTACCGGCCGTCGGCCAGCCCGTCGTTCGATCAGCGAATCCAGGCGAACCTCACCAAGCTGGTCGAGGGCGGCCGGCCCAAGAACCAGTCCTTCATCTGGCCCATCGACATGGTGTCGAGCCCGCGTCATCCGGGGTTCGGCTACGTGATGCCGAAGATGGACGACCGGTTCATCACCTGCTTCCAGATGCTGTCGAATGCCACCGCCCCCGACTTCGGGATCAAGATCAAGATCGGCCTCAACCTCGTTGACGCCTTCAAGTCGCTGCACAGCGACGGCCTGTGCTATCGCGACGTCAGCTTCGGCAACCTCTACGTCGACCCGGCCACCGGCGATGTCGCCATCATCGACAACGACAACGTCGGCACCACGGGGGAGGAGACCTTCATCAAGGGGACGCTCCAGTTCATGGCACCCGAGGTCATGCTGAACGAGGCGCCGCCAAGGACCGAGAGCGACCTATACTCCCTCGCGCTCTTCCTGTTCTACCTGTTCTGCCACGGCCACCCGCTCGAAGGGACGGCCGTCGACGAGTCCTACAATTCCGGCGAGCGGGAGCTATCGGACGAGCAGATACTGCTCAAGCACTTCGCACAGGAGCCGTTGTTCGTCTTCGACCCGGTCAACTTGTCCAACCGGCCGGTCTCCGGGCACCCGGTCAACAACTGGTGGCCGGTGTACCCGAGGTTCTTCCAGCAGATGTTCATCGCCTCCTTCACCACGGGCCTGAAGGATCCCACGCTGACCGGCCGGATCATCGAGAGCCTCTGGAGCCGGGCCCTGCACCGGCTGGCCGACAGCGTCTGGCAGTGCCGGACCTGCCGGGCCGCCTTGCTGTTCGACGCCAGCGACGGCAAGCGCCCTTGCTGGCACTGCGGCCGGGTGCCGCCGAGCCCGCTGCTGCTCAAGACCACAGGCAGCGCGCTCGTGCTCACCGAGGGCGCCGTGCTGACGCATCGCCATCTCATGCTGCCTGGCCCGCCTGGTGACCCAGTGGCGGTCGCCGAGCTTGACGAGCGGCTTCCCGGCTCGCTGCTGCTGCGCAACCTCACCTCCCAGGCCTGGGAAGTCCAGACGCCGGGCGAGGACAGGCAGCAGTGCAAGCCCGGCCATAAGGTCGTGGCCCGGCCGAGGAGGATCAAGATTTCCGGTAAAACAGCCTCTATCGTCGCGGCCAACGAGACTGGATGACGGACTGGGCGCGTCCGGTCGGCGTCACCTGCGCTGAACCAGCCTCGTTGACAGCCACACCGGCTGGGTATGACAGCAGCCGTTGGTAATGTCGGGCATGGCGCGATGCAAGCCGTGCGCGCGCGAGCATGGTGGAGGAGACGTGGCTGCCGACCTGGCGAGCATGACCGGGATTGACGCGCCGACTGGGCTGCTGATCGGGGGTCAGTGGACTGATGGCCGAGCTGGCGTGCTCGAGGTGATCGATCCGGCGACCGAGAACCCCATCGCCGAGGTGGCCGACGCGACCCCTGACGACGCGCTGGACGCGGTCGCTGCCGCTCACGGGGCGCTTGCGGCCTGGGCCGCGACCCCGCCCAGGGTCCGCGGCGAGTGCCTGCGCCGCGCGCATGAGCTGATGATCGCCGACGCCGAGCCGCTAGCCAGGCTGATGGTGCTCGAGAATGGCAAGGCGCTGAAGGACGCCAAGGCCGAGATCACCTACGCCGCCGAGTTCTTCCGCTGGTTCGCCGAGGAAGCCGTGCGAATCGACGGCAAGCTGTCGATCGCCCCCTCGGGCGCGAACCGAATCCTGGTACAGCACCAGCCGGTCGGCGTGGCCGTCCTAGTCACCCCGTGGAACTTCCCGGCCGCGATGGCCACCCGCAAGATCGGCCCTGCTCTCGCGGCTGGCTGCACCGTCGTGCTGAAGCCGGCCAAGGAGACCCCGCTGTCGGCGCTGGCCGTGGCCCGCATCCTCGCCCGGGCCGGGGTGCCCGACGGCGTCGTGAACGTGCTGCCGACGACCAAGCCAGGTCCGCTGGTCGGCGCGATGATGGCCGACCCGCGAGTCAGGAAGCTGTCGTTCACCGGCTCGACCGAGGTCGGCCGCACCTTGCTGCGCGCCGCCGCCGACACCGTGACGAACTGCTCGATGGAGCTCGGCGGCAACGCGCCGTTCCTGGTGTTCGCCGACGCCGATATCGACGCCGCGATTGAGGGCGCGATGATCGCCAAGATGCGCAATGGCGGCGAGGCCTGCACCGCGGCCAACCGGTTCTACGTGCACGACGCGGTCGCCGGCGAGTTCACGCAGAAGCTGGCGGCTCGGATGGCCGCCCTGAGCGTGGGCCCTGGCCTGCAGGACGGCGTCGACCTGGGCCCGCTGGTCAACGCGGACACCAAGTCGAAGGTGGCCACCCTGGTGGAGGAGGCGGCCAAGGACGGCGGCCGTATCGTCACCGGCGGCAGCGCGCCGGACCGGCGCGGTTACTTCTACACCCCGACCGTGCTCGACGAAGTGCCGGCCACCGCGGGCATCCTCGGCGAGGAGATCTTCGGTCCGGTCGCCCCGATCGTCAGGTTCACCGACACCGACGAGGCGATCGCGATGGCCAACGGCACCGAGTACGGCCTCGTGTCCTACCTCTACACCCAGGACCTGCGGCGGGCGCTGCAGGTCGCCGAGGCGCTCGAGGCGGGCATGGTCGGCATCAACCGCGGCGTGGTCTCCGACCCGGCCGCGCCGTTCGGCGGAGTCAAGCAATCGGGTCTTGGCCGCGAAGGCGGTCACGAAGGCCTGCTTGAGTTCACCGAGACCAAGTACATCGCGGTTGACTGGTAGCGCGATGACCATGGCAGAGCTGGAATAACAGGATTGGTGAGCTGAGAGCCCGGTGGACAGGCGAATATTCGGACTTGAGAACGAGTACGGCGTCACCTGCACGTTCCGGGGCCAGCGGAGGCTGTCTCCTGACGAGGTGGCCAGGTACCTGTTCCGCCGGGTGGTCTCGTGGGGGCGCAGCAGCAACGTGTTCCTCCGCAACGGCGCCAGGCTCTACCTCGACGTGGGCAGTCACCCTGAGTACGCCACGCCTGAGTGCGACAGCCTGGTCGACCTGGTAACGCACGACAAGGCTGGCGAGCGGATCCTCGAGGGCCTGCTCGTGGACGCGGACCGCCGGCTGCGCGAGGAAGGCATCGCCGGCGACATCTATTTGTTCAAGAACAACACCGACTCCGCTGGCAACTCCTACGGCTGTCACGAGAACTACCTGGTCGCCCGGCACGGGGAGTTCGGCCGGCTCGCCGACATCCTGATCCCGTTCCTGGTCACCAGGCAGATCATCTGCGGCGCCGGCAAGGTGCTGCAGACCCCGCGCGGCGCCGTCTACTGCGTAAGCCAGCGGGCCGAGCACATCTGGGAAGGCGTCTCGTCGGCGACGACCAGGTCACGACCGATCATCAACACCCGCGACGAGCCGCACGCCGATGCCGAGCGGTTCCGCCGCCTGCACGTGATCGTCGGCGACTCGAACATGAGCGAGACGACCATGCTGCTCAAGGTCGGCACGACCGACCTGGTGCTGCGCATGGTGGAGGCGGGCACCGTGATGCGGGACCTGACCCTGGAGAACCCGATCCGGGCGATCAGGGACGTCAGTCACGACATGACGGGGAGGCGCAAGATCAGGCTGGCCAGCGGCCGCGAGATGAGCGCCCTGGAGATCCAGCACGAGTACCTGGCCAAGGCCAGGGCCTTCGCCGACAGCAAGGGCGCCGACAAGATCACGAACCAGGTGCTCGAGCTATGGGAGCGCACGGTGCGCGCCGTCGAGACCGCCGATCTCGACCTCGTCGCGCGCGACATCGACTGGGTGACCAAGTACCAGCTCATCGAGCGCTACCGCGCCAAGCACGACCTGCCACTGTCCTCGCCCAGGGTCGCCCAACTCGACCTCGCCTACCACGACGTGCACCGCGGCCGCGGCCTTTACTACCTGCTGCAAAAGCGCGGCGCGGTCGAGCGGGTGTGCCGCGACCTCGCGATCTTCGAGGCCAAGTCGGTGCCGCCGCAGACGACCAGGGCCCGGCTGCGCGGTGACTTCATCCGGCGCGCCCAGGAGCGCCGCCGGGACTACACGGTCGACTGGGTGCACCTGAAGCTCAACGACCAGGCCCAGCGCACCGTGCTCTGCAAGGATCCATTCCGCTCGGTCGATGAGCGCGTAGAAAAACTCATAGCCGGCATGTAACCGAAGCGGTGTCCCAGAAGCCTCATGCACATATTACAAATAGACCTCCACCGGCTACTCGCCGTTACTAGAGTCGTTCGCGCACGCGCGAACGCGACCCACGTCGCCTGCCGGCATCACGGCAGCCGTCGTCGCGAAGGCCGCCGGGGCGCCGGCCGGGCGTAGCGGAAGAAGCGAGGGCACCCAGCGGTCGCCGCGAAGTGCCGGGGCTTGGCGCCGCGATACCTGCTCGCAGCGCAGGCACCCGATTGTCGTCGCGGGCCAGCGAGGTCGCACCGTAGTCGCTACGAAGCTGGACGCTGGCGGCTCGGACAGGCGGATCGGGACCTCGCGCAGGTCGACGGGCTCGAGCACGACCACGACGGCCCTGAACGAGGCGATGTAGTCGGCGTACCAGCCAGCGTCGGGGAACAAGGACCGGGAACGCGGGTCGGGGGACCATGATCACCGGGGCATTTCGTGCCGCCGCCCGGCGGACCCGCAGCAAGGCCGCTTCGCTGTCGCTCAGACGACACCAAATCCCTCCCGCTACGACCAGCACGGCCCGCCCAGCCGGACCGGACCACCGCGAACCCGCACTGAGCGCCCCCAGCCCCGCACCCATCCCCCGTACCCCGAAAAGCAGGGGCGCCCTGCTGTCGTTCAAGCGACACCAAAGTCCCCCCGCTGCCGACACGACCGCCGCCAGCACCACCGCCCCCAGCACCACCGCCACTACCAGTCTCCCCGCTGCCACCAGTACCACCAGCACTACCGCGACCACCAGTACCACCGCCACCAGTGCCACCGCTCCGAGTGCCGCCACCACCAGTACCGCCACCACCAGTGCCACCGCCACCAGTGCCACCGCCCCGAGTGCCACCGCCACTAGCACCACTGGCCCAGCCGCGCCGCCGCACCTCAAGCCCGCGCGCGGCCCTCGCGCCCCGCACACACTCACCACCGCCCCAACTTCACCACCGCCCCCGAAGTCCCCACCCATCCCACGCCATCCAGCACCCGCGCCTCCCGCTCCACGCATCGGGGGCACTTTGGTGTCGTTCAGGCGACACCCAAGTGCCCCCGATGCGAAGGGGGGTGCAGCCGTCGCGGTGGCACGGCCGGGTACAAGCCCGATGCCTGCGCCCATGAGAGATGCCGTCCGGCGGGCCTTGGAGCGGATCGGCGCCGGGTGGCGGGAGGCGCTGCGGCGGCGGCCTGGGGTGATCGCGGCGGGAGCTACCTGGAGCGTCGCAGCGGCGACCCTGTTCGTCTGCTACCTGCACGTGGCCGGCAGCACGCCGGTGACCTCGGACGGGGCGTCCAACGCGCTGCAGGCGTGGGACATGCTGCACGGGAACTTGCTGCTGCGCGGCTGGCAGCTGTCTGACGTGTCGTTTTATACCACCGAACTGCCTCAGTACATGCTGCTTGAACGCTTGCTGGGGCTGACGCCCCAGGTGGTCCACGTGGCCAGCGCGATGACCTACACGCTGCTCGTGCTGCTCGCGGCGCTGCTCGCCAAAGGCAGGGCCAGTGGCCGCGACGCGATCGTCAGGTGCCTGATCGCGGCTGGCATCATGCTCGCGCCTCAGGTCGGCAACGGCGTCTCCGTGCTTATGGGCTCGCCCGACCATGTCGGCAGCACGGTACCCGTGCTGCTCGCGTTCGTGCTGATCGACCGGGGCGGTCGGCGCTGGTACGTGCCCATCTTGGTCGGCATCGTGCTCACCGTGGCGCTGATCGCCGACGGCATCGTCATGTACTCCGGCGTGCTGCCGGTCATTGCCGTGAGCTTGGTGCGGGGATATCAGGCCAGGATCGCTTCGTCCGAGCGCTGGCGGACGATCTGGTTCGAGCTGACCCTGGCCGGGTCCGCCCTGGCGGCAGTGCCGCTGGCGGCGGTGATCCTGAAGGCGATCAGGGACGCGGGCGGGTTCTTCGTCTGGCCGCTGCCGGCGACGCTGGCAGCGCCCTCGGACGTGCCGCAATACCTGATGACGACCGGCCGAGGTCTGCTGCTGCTCTTCGGCGCCAACTTCTTCAGCCATGATGTCGGCTTCGTCGCCGGGCTCGCGGCGTGCCACCTCATCGGCCTCGGCCTCGCCCTGGCCGCGACGGCGATGGTGATCCGCCGGTTCCAGGCCGCCGACCTCGCGTCGCAACTGCTCGCCGCGGGCATCGTGATCGTGCTCGCTGCCTTCGCCCTCGGCAATCGGGCCGACGGCCTGCTCAGCGCGCGCGACATCACCGCGGTTCTGCCGTTCGGCGCCGCCCTGGCTGGACGCCAACTGGCGGGCCGGCTGGCTGCGGCGAGGCTGCTCCCGGCCATGGCGGTCGTGCTCGCGGCGTACCTGTGTAGCCTCGGCCGGATCGTGACCCTGCCGGGCGCGCCGGCCCAGGGCGCGAACCTGGCGACCTGGCTGGCCGCGCATCACCTCGACGACGGGCTCGCCGGGTACTGGAACGCCAACGTAACCACGCTGGACTCCAGCGGCCGGATCACGCTGCGCTCGGTGCTTGCCGACGGCCATCAGATCACCGGCGACTACTGGGAGGTCAAGGACAACTGGTACGACCCCGAGGTCAGCAACGCGAACTTCATCGTGCTGGTGCCGAGCCCGCCGGGGTTCAAGCGCTACCCGACGGTGGCCTCGGTACGGGCTACCTTCGGGCAGCCGCTGCGCCTCTACGACGTCGGCAGCTACACGGTCATCGTCTATGACAAGAACCTGCTCGCCGACCTGACCCGCGGCGCACCGCCCGCACCCAGGATCCCGCCGACCGGCCCGCCGGCGGTGCCACTACCCGGCCCGCAGTAGACCGCACCCGCTGATCCGCCCCAGCGATCGTCCGTAATCACGTTCACTTGCATGATCACGGACGATCGCTGGCCGCCGAGATGCTCCGCGATCATGGAAATCTGATGATCACGGCGATCTGCCGCGTCACCAGCCGCTTGGAACTCCGTGATCACGTCCGAAGCTTGATCACGGAGAATGTGTGCGTCCCGGCGCGCTCAGGTGAGTGGCGGGCGGCAGGGCCGCGGTCGGAACGGTGGGCGGCACCTGACGCACCGCCAGCGCCGCGGTCGGAACGGCGGGCGGCGCCTGATGACGGAGCCGTCCAGGACACGGCTGAGGCGTCGGCCGGCACTTGAGGACCGACCCGTCCAGGACACGGCTGAGGCGTCAGCCGGCACTTGATGAGCCGAGCCGCCTGGGCACGGGCGGTCAACCTGCGGGGAAGCTGAGGGTTTGCTATCAACTTGGGGACGGTGCGCACTTGGGGAGCATCGACGCGCCAAGGCGGCCCGGCCAAGCCGGTAGGCTGACCGGACCGACGTTCCCGACTCCAAGGATTCCCATGCGACGTGTGGCCGTGGCGATTGTCGCCCCGCTTGCCGTGACGGCGATGTTCCTGGCCGGGTGCGGGAGCTCAGGTTCCAGCACCCCGACCAACGCCAACGCGGCCGTGAAGATCAGCGGTGCCGCCGGCAAGGCGCCGGACATCAAGATCCCGTCCACCAAGCCAACCGGCAAGCTCGTCACCAAGACCCTGATCAAGGGCAGCGGCCCGATCCTGCTCGCGAGCGACTCGTACCTCGCCAACTTCGAGCTCTACGTCTGGCGCGGCAAGACCCACAAGCTGCTGTACTCCAGCTACAAGACCACGCCCGAGGTGCTGCCGGTGACGATCGGCCTGACCGGCCTGCAGACGGCCATATCAGGCCAGCACGTCGGCAGCCGGGTGCTCGCGGTCCTGCCACCCAAGTACGGCTACGGCGCGACGGGCAACTCCCAGATCGGCGTCAAGCCGACCGACACGCTCGTCTGGGTGATTGACGTGCTCCAGGCGTTCACCCAGGGCCAGAGCGCCACCGGCAAGCAGATCACCAGCGGCGGCGGCAGCCTGCCGAAGGTCACAGCGAACGCCCAGACCGGCCCGGTGATCACGATCCCGAAGTCAGCGCCGCCGAGCAAGCTGGTCGTCACGACCCTGATCAAGGGCACTGGCGCCCCGGTCAAGGCCGGGCAGGCGATCGTGGTCAGGTACGTGGGCTCGATCTGGCGAACCGGCAAGGTATTCAACGACGACTGGCCGACGACCTCACAGCCCACGTCGCCGCCGAACGTCTTCGTGCTCGGCCAGCTGATCCCGGCGTGGAACACGGGCCTGGTCGGTGTCCCGGTCGGCAGCCGGGTCATGCTCGTCGTGCCGCCTGCCGAAGGCTACGGCAAGACCGGACAGTCGTCGGCCGGCATCAAGAGCACTGACACCCTCGTGTTCGTGATCGACATCCTGGCGACCGCGAACGGCACGACGACCAGCAGCTAAAGACGGCCGCTCCGGCGAGCGTTCAGGACGCCGACGCCCTGGTCAACCGTGCTGGTCAACTGTGCTGGTCGGTCAGGGTGGCGGCGTGCCGGCCGGCTGCGGCGGCGCTCAGGAAGTAGGCGAGGTCCTGCTCCAGGCTTCGGCCCATGGTGGACAGCGGCACCGGGCAGGCGGCGAGGGCCTCGCGCAGCCCGGCCACGCTGACCGGCACCAGGTTGTGCCGCTCGGCGAGCGGCTTGGCGGCCTCGAGCACGTCGGCGCCGAACTGGCCAGGCAACTCGGGGACTACGACGTCGGCCCTGGCCAGGGCTACCCGGCCGTAGGCGGTCAGGCTGTGGTGGGAGATGCCGCGGTGCCTGGCCCTCGCGTCCGCCTCGCTGATCCTGAGGCTAGCTATAGGCCGGCCGCCGAGCACGGCGGCGGCGTTCACCGCCTCGCCTCCGGCCACGCCGGAGAAGCCCCACTTCGTGCCGGTGCCGAGGTTGCCAGGGCCCTGGGCCACGATCACGAGTCCCGCTCCGAGCACCTTCCGCGCGGCCAGCAGGCCGCTGTGCAGCGTCACCGCCTCAAGGTCGCCGCCGAACGCCTGGCCGACCGTGACCGTGCCGGCCAGCCAGCCAGCCTGCGCCAGGAGCGAGATCGTGCGGGAGAACCAGGCCGGCAGCGCGCCGCCATCCAGCATGACGTACGCCACCGGGATCGCCGGGGCCTGCGCCGGCTGCCCGCCGGGACCTGCCTCCGCTGGTTTATTTGCATAAAACCCTGCCAGCACGGCGGGCAAGGCCGAGTGCAGGTCAGCAACCACCACCGGTATGCCGTCGAGGCTGTCGGCGTCCTTGAGCAGGTCGTGGTAGGCCGAGCCTTGCTCGTCGG
Organism: Streptosporangiaceae bacterium; assembly: GCA_035511035.1. Lineage (GTDB taxonomy): Bacteria > Actinomycetota > Actinomycetes > Streptosporangiales > Streptosporangiaceae > Chersky-822. Next base: position 69,361 of record DATKFV010000103.1, on the reverse strand, counting down.
CGCCGAGCACGGTCGCCTGCATAGGCGTGTAGCGGGCCTTGACCAGGTGCCCTGGGCCCTTCGGGTCCGGCGGCAGCCGGTCGGGGATCGCGACGACGAGCGCGTAGCCGCCGGTGCCCAGGCCGAGATCGAGCGCCCCGGTGTTGAGCAGGACGCGATCACCCGGTTCGGGCCGGCCAGTGAGCTCGGGATAGGCGAGCGCCCTGACCGGGACGCCGTTGATGGTGACCTCGACCTCGATCGCGCCGCGCCATTCCCGCCGGAGCGCGATCACTTCGCCACGCCGCCACTTGATCACTGTGGCAGGCTAGCGCCTTTCCCTCACTATTCGTCCGCGCACTTGCGGCAGAAGGGGTGACAATCCGCGCTCTGCCCGCCGTGGCAAGGTAGCGTCGATGCCGGGGACCGGGCTCGCGGGCTGAGGGGTGCACGATGTCGAAGCAGAAGACGGAGAGGCTGCTGAGCCTGGTTGTCTGCCTGCTGTCCTCGCGGCGGTACCTGACCGCGGGGCAGATCAGGGAGGCGGTGCCCGGCTACCCGCAATCCTTCGAGGCCTTCAAGCGGATGTTCGAGCGGGACAAGGACGAGCTTCGCGAGCTCGGCATTCCGCTGGAGACCGGCACCAACGCCCCGGACGAAGAGGCCGGTTACCGGATCCCGCCGCAGGCCTACGAGCTGCCCGAGATCATGCTGGAGCCGGACGAGGCGGCCGTGCTTGGCCTCGCGGCCAAGGTATGGCAGCGGGCTGAGCTGGCCGGCGCGGCGGCAGGAGGCCTGCTCAAGCTCCGCGCGGCCGGGATCGAGGCCGACGAGACGGCCCGGCCTGGGATCGAGCCGAGGCTCGCGACCGAGGACGCGGCGTTCGGCCCGCTCTGGCGAGCGGTCAGGGACCGGCGGCCGGTCGCCTTCGGCTACCGCGCGGCCGGGCGGCCAGCCGCGCAGGAGCGCCATCTGGAGCCTTGGGGCGTGGTGAACCGGCACGCGCGCTGGTACGTGGTCGGCTTTGATCGGGACCGGGGCGAGGAGCGAGTGTTCCGGCTGAGCCGGATCGAGGGTGAGGTGACCTTCACCGGGCCGACCGGGACGGTGGTGGTGCCTGCGGGCACGGATGTGCGCAAGTCGGTCAGGGACTGGGACGGGGCGCCGCCGGCGATGCGGACCGCCGAGCTGAAGATCCGCAGCGGGGCGGGCTTCGGCTTGCGTCGCCGGGCGGAGCCTAGAACACCGGGCGAGGCCGAGTCGGGCTGGGATCTGGTCAGGACATCGTTCTCCGACGTTGGCTGGTATGCCGACTACATCGCCTCGTTCGGGGCTGACGTGGTCGTGCTCGAGCCCGTCGACCTGCGCGAAGCCGTAATCCGCAAGCTGAAGGGGGTGCTGGCATGACCAGTTCCGCGGGGGGCTCCGGGGGGTCGTCCCCCCGGGCTAGCACGGCTAAGCCGGTACGGGCGGGCACGGCGACCGACAGGTTGCAGCGGCTTCTCGCGCTGGTGCCATACGTGGTGAGCCGCCAGGTCGTAGGGCTGGCCGAGACGGCGGCGGCCTTCGGGATCAGCGAGGCCGACCTCGTCGATGACCTGAACATGCTCTGGTGCGTCGAGCTGCGGTCACCCGATCCTTACTGCCCGATCGACCTGTCCTACGAGGGCGGCGAGATCATGGTCACCGAGGCCGAGTCCATGGACCGGCCGCTGCGGCTCGGCACCGACGAGGCGAGCGCGCTGCTGATCGGCCTGCGGCTGCTGGCCGAGCTGCCAGGGCAGCAGGATCGCAGCGCCCTGCGCCGCACCATCGCCAAGCTGGAAGCGGCGGCCGGCGAGGCGGGGGCGGTCAGCGAGCAGGTGGCGGTGCAGATGGACGGGCGGGCTCCGGCCGATGTGCAGGCGAAGGTCGCCGAGGCCTTGCGGCAGGAACGGCGGCTGCATTTGTCGTACTACGTTCCTGGCCGGGACGAGGCGACCGAGCGGGACGTGGACCCCATGCGGGTGGTGCTGGTGCAGGGCCGGGCGTACCTGGAGGGCTGGTGCCGCCGGGCCGAGGCGGTGCGGCTGTTCCGGCTTGACCGCGTGCTCGATGTCCAGATGCTCGACTTGCCCAAGGAGGTTCCTGACGAGGCCGAGGAGGTCGACGTGGACTCCGGCCTGTTCCGGGCGTCCGAGGGCGACATCCCGGTGGAGCTTGAGCTCGGCCCGGCGGCGCACTGGGTCGCCGATTACTACCCGTGCGAGCAGCGGACCGAACTCGGCGACGATCGGATCCGCGTGCTGCTGCGCACCCCTGACACGCAGTGGGTACGGCGGCTGGCGCTGCGGCTGGGTGAGGACGGGCGGGTGGTCGCTCCAGCTGACCTCGCCGAGCAGGTCATCAAGGACGCATCCGCCGCCTTGGCCCAGTACTCCTAAAGTGATGACCACCTATGGACTGTTTTGCGCTGACCTCAGGGCTTGCGTGGTAGTCCTGACCTCACCGACGCCATGTAGAATGCTTGGCGGGCGAACATGGCACCGGGAGACTCCCACCTCAGGGCGGATCTGGCTCACGGCCGCCTCCCGAACTGAATGGGGACTGAAATGAGCCTGTTCGATTCTCCGTGGCACATCATCATCTTGCTGGTGGTGGTTCTTGTCCTGTTCGGCTCAAGGCGGCTGCCCGGAGCGGCGCAGTCACTTGGCCAGTCGATGCACATCTTCAAGCGGTCGATGCGCGGGCTGAACGACGACGACGACCAGTCCAACGCCAGCACCGGGTACACGCAGGCCTCGTTCGTGCCGCCGACCGGCCAGCAGCCGGGACCGCAGGACGCGCAGCGGCAGGGGCAGCAGTGGTCGGCTCCGCCGCAGCAGCTGCCTACCCCGCAGTCGCAGGCCACCGACCCGGCCCACCAGGCTCAGATCGACGACTTGCAGCGGCAGATCGCTGACCTGCAGCGGCTGTCCGCCGCGGGCAACGGCGCGGGCGCGCCCGTCTCGGACACGCCGCCGAGCACGCAATCGAACTAAGCGCAGGGCCGGATGTCCGTGTCCCAGGACCCGGTGCCGAGCTCCGGTGTTCGCAAGCTTCGGCGGCAGAAGGAGCCTAAGGTGCCGAAGGCGCCTAACCCAGAAGCGCGCATGCCGCTTCTTGAGCACATCAGGGAGCTACGCAGCCGCGTGCTCAAGGCGATCACGACGATGGTGCTCGGCGCGATCGCTGGCTGGTTCATTGAGCCCTACATCTGGACCGTGATCATCAGGCCGTTCTGCAGCCTGCCGCCCAAGGACAACGGCGGGATCACGGTCAAGAACCACGCCTGTCACCTGTACGTCACCGGCCTGTTCGACCCGCTCTTCATCCACCTGAAGCTCGCGATCGTGATCGGCTTGATCATCTCGAGCCCGCTGTGGCTGTACCAGTTCTGGGCGTTCGTGGCTCCTGGCCTGCATTCGCGGGAGCGGCGCTGGACGTACTTCTTCGGCGGCTCGGCGATCCCGCTGTTCGGGCTCGGCGGGGTGATCGCCTTCTTCGCGATGTCCAAGGGCTTGCGGTTCCTGCTGTCGCTGATCCCGAAGGACGTCACCGCGATCATCACGGTCGACACGTACTTCAGCTACGTGCTGGCCATGCTGCTGATCTTCGGCCTGGCGTTCGAGTTGCCGCTGGTCATGGTGCTGCTCAACCTCGCCGGGGTGCTCACGCACCAGCGGTTCGCCAAGTGGCGGCGGATGATCATCTTCGGGGTGTTCGCCTTCGCCGCGGTGGCGACGCCGAGCCCGGACCCGATCAGCATGCTGCTGCTCGCTGTGCCTTGCGTGCTGCTCGTGGAACTGGCTGAGGTATTCGCGTACTTCAATGACAAGCGCCGGGCGCGCCTGTCTACCTCGTATCCGGGGCTGACCGAGACCGAGATCGCCGAGTACGGCCTTGATAAGGATCCGCTCACGATGATCGGGTCGGACGATGGCGGCCCAGGGTTAGGAGACTAGGCCGTAGCACGGAACGAGTAGCACGGAGCGACTAGCACCGGACAAACCGGGCGATAATTCGCGCTGGTGGCTGTGCCCGTACTCTTGTTCGCATGACGACGTCGGCTGATCCTGCTGACCGGTACGCCGCCTTCAGGCGCGGGCGTGAGCAGGACGGGGCGGCGATGGCCACGTTCCGCAGCTTGTACGACTTCGAGTTCGACGACTTCCAGGTGCGAGCTTGCCGCGCGCTGGCGCAAGGCCACGGGGTGCTGGTCGCCGCGCCGACCGGCTCAGGCAAGACCGTCGTCGGCGAGTTCGCGGTCCACCTGGCGATAACCAGCGGCGGCAAGTGCTTCTACACGACGCCGATCAAGGCGCTGTCGAACCAGAAGTACAACGACCTGGTGCGGCGGTACGGCTCGGCCAAGGTCGGCCTGCTGACCGGCGACAACGCAGTCAACGGGGATGCACCGGTCGTCGTCATGACGACCGAGGTGCTGCGCAACATGCTGTATGCGGGCTCGCCGACGCTGGCTGGCCTGCGGCACGTGGTGCTGGACGAGGTGCACTACCTGGCCGACCGGTTTCGGGGCGCGGTCTGGGAAGAGGTCATCATCCAGTTGCCTGAGTCGGTCACGCTGACCGCGTTGTCGGCCACGGTGAGCAATGCCGAGGAGTTCGGTGACTGGCTGACCTCGGTGCGGGGCGGCACCACCGTGATCGTCGACGAGCACCGGCCGGTGCCACTATGGCAGCACATGCTGATCGGGAACCGGCTGTACGACATGTTCGCCCGGCCGAGCGGGGCTAATGCCCACGGCGCGGACGGCGGTGCCGGTGCCGGTGCCGATCCCGGTGCCGGTGGCGACCGGCGGCCTGAGGTCAACCCCGAGCTGATCCGGATGTCGCAGCGCGACGGCGCCCGCTGGCGTAGCCAGGGGTACGGCGGGGGCCACGGCGGTCAGGCCGCGCGTTCGCGGGGCCGGGCGGGCGGACAGCGGGGTAGACCCGGAGGCGGCGGAGGCGGCGGAGGCGGCGCGAGCGTAGGCGGAGCAAGCCGGGGCGGCTCGGCCAGGTTCGTCCCGCCGCGCCGGGCGGAGGTGATCACCAGGCTGGACCGGGCGGCACTGCTCCCAGCGATCATGTTCATCTTCAGCCGCGCCGGCTGCGACGCCGCCGTGCAGCAATGCCTGGCCGCCAACTTGCGGCTGACGACGCCGGCCGAGGCGGCCGAGATCGCCGCGATCGTGGCCGAGCGCACCGCCGACATCCCCGCCGACGACCTGCCGGTACTCGGCTACCACGACTGGCTCGCTGGCCTGGTGCGGGGCGTGGCCGCCCACCACGCCGGGCTGCTGCCGACGTTCAAGGAAGTAGTCGAAGAACTCTTCGCGGCCGGGCTGATCCGGGCCGTGTTCGCGACCGAGACGCTGGCGCTCGGCATCAACATGCCCGCGCGGACGGTCGTCATCGAGCGCCTCGACAAGTGGAACGGCGAGACCCACGCCGATCTCACGGCGGGGGAGTACACGCAGCTCACGGGCCGGGCCGGACGGCGCGGGATCGACGTGGAGGGACACGCCGTGGTGCTCTGGCAGCCCGGCCTCGACCCGATCGCCGTCGCGGGGCTCGCTGGCACCAGGACGTACCCGCTGAATTCAAGCTTCCAGCCGTCCTACAACATGGCGGTCAACCTCGTCGGCCAGGTCGGCATCCACCGGGCCAACAAGTTGCTCGAGTCATCGTTCGCGCAGTTCCAGGCCGACCGCGCCGTCGTGGGGCTGACCAGGCAGGCGCGCAGGCTGCGGGACCAGCTGGCCGGGCTGGCCGCTACCTGTGATCAGGGTGACTTCATGGAGTACGCGCACCTGCGGGCGGAGCTGTCCCGGCTGGAGAAGGAACAGTCCAAGGACCGGTCGACGGCCCGGCGGGCGGCCGTGCTCGAGTCGCTCGGCCAGCTTAGCCGGGGCGACATCATCGTGGTGCCAGGCGGCCGCCGGGCGGGCACCGCCGTGGTACTCGAGCCAGCCGCCAACCCGGCGGCACCGTCACCGCTCGTGCTCACCGAGCACCATCAGCTCAAGCGGCTCGCGGCCGCTGAGTGCCCTGACCCGGTCGTGGCGGTCCAGCGGATCTCGATCCCGGCCAGGTTCAGCCCGAAGTCGCCGCAGCAGCGCAAGGACCTCACCGCCACGATGCGGAACAAGCTCGCGGGCACCGATCCCCGGCGGCTGGCCCGCTCGGCGGCTGGCGGGTCTGGGCCGCGCGGTCAGGGCGAGCAGGAGATCGCCGACCTGCGGCGCAGGCTCCGCCACCATCCGTGCCACAACTGCGAGGACGTGGCGGCCCACGCCCGCCAGGCCGAGAAGCACCTGCGGCTCGAGCGGGAAGCCGAAGCGCTCGAGCGCCGGGTGGGCGGACGGGCGCACGTCATCGCGAGAACCTTCGACCGGGTCTGCGCGCTGCTCGACGAGCTCGGCTACCTCGACGGAGACGAGGTGACGGCCGACGGCCGGATGCTGGCCAGCATCTACTCCGAGCTCGACCTGCTCGCCGCCGAGTGCCTGCGGCGCGGGCTCTGGGACGACCTCAGCCCGGCGGAGCTCGCCGCCAGCCTGTCAGCGCTCACGTTCGAGTCGCGGCGCGGCGACGACAGTGGCCCGCCTCGGCTGCCCGGTAACCGGGTCTCGGCCGTGGTCGCCGCCATGACCAGGCTGTGGGGCGAGCTCGACCGGGTCGAGCACGAGCACAGGCTCTCGTTCCTGCGCGAGCCTGACTTCGGGTTCGCCTGGACCGCGCACGCGTGGGCCAGCGGCCGCTCGCTTGAGCAGCTACTGTCCGGCGACCTGACTCCCGGCGACTTCGTGCGCGCCATGAAGCAGCTGATCGACCTGCTCGATCAAGTCCGCGCCGCCGCCGGCGAGACCAAGCTGGCCGACACCGCGAACGCGGCCGTCGCGGCCTTGCGGCGGGGCGTGGTCGCCTACACCTCGGTCCAGTGACCGGCGGCGCCCGCGTGGGTCTGGCAGGATCATGAGGATGGGCTCGCTGATGTTGCTCGACTCCGCCTCGATGTACTTCCGCGCCTTCTACGGCGTGCCCGAGACGATGACCGCGCCGGACGGCACCCCGGTGAACGCGGTGCGCGGCTTCCTCGACATGATCACCAGGCTGCTGCGGGCGCGGCATCCGGCTCGCCTGGTCGCCTGCCTGGACGTGAGCTGGCGGCCGGCCTTCAGGGTCGCCGAGATCAGCTCATACAAGGAGCACCGGGCCAATCCTGACGGGTCCGAGCAGGTACCGGACGCGCTGACGGCCCAGATCCCGATCATCCTCGCGGTACTGGCGGCGGCCGGGGTGGCCACGGCCGGCGCCGAGGGATATGAGGCCGACGACATCATCGGCACCCTGGCGGCGCACGCGGACGGCCCGGTCGAGGTGGTGACCGGAGACCGCGACCTGTTCCAGGTCGTCGACGACCAGCGCGACGTGCGCGTGCTCTACATCGGGCGCGGCCTCGCCAAGCTCGAGGTCATGGACGAGGCGGCCATCACCGCGAAGTACCAGATACCTGGTCGCGGCTACGGCGCGTTCGCCGCGCTGCGGGGCGACCCGAGCGACGGCCTGCCCGGAGTGGCCGGGGTGGGGGAGAAAACAGCCGCCGCGCTGGTCAGGTCGTTCGGCTCGATCGATGGCATGCTGGCGGCGATCGACGCCGGCCACGGCGGCTGGCCAGCAGGCAGCCGCGCCAAGCTCGTCGCCGCCCGGCCCTATCTTGAGAAGTCCATGGCCGTCGTGGCGGTCGCGCAGGACGCTCCGGTGCTTGACACGGGCGGGCGACTGCCGGTCAAGCCCGCCGACCCGGTCGCGCTGGCCGAACTGGACGAGCGCTGGGACTTGTCGAGCTCACTCGGCCGCCTGCTATCAGCCCTGGCCGCACGCCCCGACTAGTGCATGACACAGCCCGACGCCGCGCTGGCACGAAGTGGGGCCTCAGGCGCCGCGCTGGCACGAAGTGGGGCCTGCGGCCCCGCGCTGGCACGAAGTGCAGGCGCCCCCCATCGTTCATTCATGATCTTGTCATTTTTCCGGACTATGGACCAGTAAGAATAACAAGATCTTGGTCATGAAGCCGAAAAGCCTTGAAGATCTTGTTATGCAATCGATTGCCGCCCTCGGTGGTGGCGAAAGGTAGGGGCATGGAGGCGGAGGCACGGAGGCGGAGGTGCGGAGGCGGAGCCGCGGCGCGGACGCGGAGGCACGGACGCGGAGGCACGGACGCGGAGGCGCGGAGACGGAGGCACGGACGCGGAGGCGCGGAGACGGAGACACGGAGACGGACGCGGAGGCACGGAGGCGGGCCGTGCCACTACGCCGATGGAGTCCCTCAGGCATGGCGACGGAGAGACCATAACCTTGGATGGACGCTGGGTGAACGCTTGGCTGGGAAGGGACCGCGTGCTCGGCAATTGGCGGCGGGTTGGCCTATTCTGCTCGTTGATGAGTCCCGCGCCTATTCGTGATTCTTCCGCTGCGCCGCAGAGCCCGGCGCCCGCTGCTGTCATTCTCAGGCCCGCCCCGGCCAGGCCCGCCCCGGCGAGAACCGGGAGCCGAGGCAAGTTGCCTGCGCTCGCCGCCGTGTCCGCCCTGCTAGTCGCGGTCGCCGTCAGCGGCTGCGCGACCGCCACCCACGGACGCGCGACGACCACGACAAACGACAGCGAGCCGACGATAGCGTTCAACACCGCCCAGTGCGGCGGCCGCTGGCACGCGGCCCCTGGGCTGCGCACTTTCCAGGTCGAGAACCAGGCCGGCGCGGCCGCCGAGGTCTACCTGATCAACCCGGCGACCGGCGCGATCTTCGGCGCCATCGACGGCATGGGGGCCGCGACGACCAGGCCGATGCAGGTTCAGCTCGGCTCGGGCAGCTACGCGTTCCAGTGCGTCATCGATGACGTCGACCCGTTCACCGGGCCGACCGTCAAGGTTCCCGGCCACGTCAAGGGCGAGCCCGGCATCCTCCCAGTCACCAGCAATGATCTCCTCGAGCCGGCCAAGGAATACCACGCCTACGTGGCCGCGGGCCTGATCCAGCTGCTCGCCCAGACGGGCACGCTCGCGGCGGACGTGAAGGCCGGGAACCTGACCGCGGCCAAGTCGGCCTGGCTGACCGCGCACCTGACCTATGAGCGGCTTGGCGCGGCCTACGGCACCTTCGGCAACTTCGATGACGAGATCGACGGACGTCCCGACGGCCTTGTCGGCGGCGTCAGCAGCCCCCAGTTCACCGGCTTCTACCGGATCGAGTACGGGCTCTGGCACGGCCAGAGCCCGGCCGAGCTGGCCAAGCCGGCCGCCCAACTGCTCGGCTACGTCAAGGCGCTGAAGGCCGCGTTCCCCGCGATGGAGATCGACCTGCTCGACATCGGCCTGCGGACCCACGAGATCCTCGAGAACGCCCTGGAGTTCCAGCTCACCGGCCATGACGACTACGGCAGCGGCACGACATTGGCGACCGTGGCCGCCAACATCACCGGGACCGAGGAACTGCTCACGATCCTGCATCCCTTGCTCGTCACCAGGTATCCTGGCCTGCCGGCCGTGTACACCTGGCTGAGCCGGCTGCGCACGCTGGTAGACGCCCAGCGCCGACCTGACGGTACCTGGATCCCGGTGAGCCAGCTCAGCACCAGCGCCAGGGAACAGATCGACTCGGCCACCGGGCAAGCACTCGAGGACCTCGCGCCGATAGCCGCCATCACCGAGCCGAGGAGAGTCTGATGGCGCAGCCTGACCACGACAACGTGCCCTCTCCCGACCGGCCGACCGGCCAGCCGACCGCCGACACGCCGGCCAGCGACCACAGCGACCACAGCGGCCGCCACCCAGGCTCCCGGCGGGCCTTCCTCGGCGGCACGGTCGGCGCCGGCCTGATCGGCGCCGCCGCCGCTGGCTACCTCGCCAAGGCCGAGCCGGCGCAGGCGGCAGCAGCACCAGCCGCGGCCGCCGCGATGGCCCAAGTCGCTGGCCGCCTGCCCGCGGTGCCGTTCCACGGCGTGCACCAGGCTGGCATCATCCCGAAGCCATCGCCAGCGACGGCCGTCGTAGCGTTCGACGTGACCGCGCAGAACCGGTCCGAGCTCACCGACCTGTTGCAGGCCATCACCGCGCGGGCCAGGTTCCTGACCGCCGGGGGAGTGCCGCCGCCCGTGGGCATCGGCGGGCCCGCGTCGGACTCGGGGGTGCTCGGACCCACCGTGGTACCCGACGGGCTGACCGTCACGCTCGGCGTCGGCTCGACGCTGTTCGACGACCGGTTCGGCCTGTCCGGCCGCCGTCCGCCGAGCCTGACCCCGATGCTGCCATTCCCCAACGACAACCTCGACCCGGCCCAGTGCGGCGGCGACCTTAGCCTGCAGCTCAGCGCCGGGCACCCGGACGCCGTCGTGCACGCGCTGCGCGACATCGCCAGGGTCACCAGGGGCGGCATGCAGGCCCGCTGGCGCATCGACGGCTTCGTCAGCCCGCCCCGCCCGGTCCGCACTACCCCCCGCAACCTGCTGGGCTTCATGGACGGCATCGCCAACCCGGCGACCAGAAGTCCCGCGCAGATGGACGAATTGGTCTGGGTGGGGCCGGGAACGGGAAGCACGGCCTGGATGGCGGGTGGCAGCTATCTGGTCATCAGGCTGATCAGGATGCTCGTGGAGTTCTGGGACCGGGTGTCGGTCGAGGAGCAGGAGAACATGATCGGCCGGCGCCGGGACACCGGGGCTCCGCTCGACGCGAACAGCGAGTTCGCCGTCCCGAACTACGCGCTCGATCCCACCGGCGCCGCGATCCCGCTGACCGCCCACATCAGGCTGGCCAACCCGCGCACGCCGCAGACCGCGGACAACCGGATCCTGCGCCGGGGCTACAACTACGACCGCGGCATCGACGAAGTCGGCGACCTCGACATGGGCCTGGTCTTCACCTGCTACCAGCAAGACATCAAGCGCCAGTTCGAGAAGGTGCAGACGCGGCTGATCGGCGAGCCGCTGGTCGACTACATCAGCCCGTTCGGCGGCGGCTACTTCTTCGCGCTGCCCGGCGTCGCTAACGCGAGCGACTACTTCGGTCGCGCCATGCTGAGCTGAGCCGATAAGGCCGAGGTCAGCGACGCTGCAGGTGCTTTGCCGCAAAGAAACCAGCCCAGGGTCTTACCCCCGTGTTAACCGGAACTTTGGTTTCTGGGTGCTGTTACGCCGTCGGCGTCCGAAATCGTAATTTCGGGCCGCGCCGAAGACGGCATCGCCCCGGGCCGGCAACGAGTCCGCCGGCTCGGCAAGTTCCCTGAGCCTTAACTCTTTACAACTGATTCTCGAGAACGAGGAGGGCAAGCATGGCGGAGGATGCAGTGGCGGCGCCGGCCAAGGGCCGACCGACTCGCCCGCGACTGCGGCGCGCGACGGTCATCGTGGCCGCGAGCGCCCTGGCTGCGGCCGGACTGACGACGTTCGCCCTGACGAGCGCGTCGGCGCGGGTGACAAGCGGGCACCAGCCGCGGACAGTCGAAATTCCCCTTGGCAGCACGGCGACGCCGATCAAGCACCTGGTCGTGATCTTCGACGAGAACGTCAGCTTCGACCACTACTTCGGTACCTACCCAAACGCCGCCAACACCGACGGGACAACGTTCCACGCCAAGCCGAACACGCCGGCGGTGAACGGCCTGACCTCGTCGCTGCTCACCCACAACCCGAACACCTTCAACCCGGAGCGGCTCTCCCATTCCGAAGCGCTGACCTGCGACCAGAACCACAGCTACGGGCCAGAGGAACTGGCCTACGACAGCGGCAAGGCTGACATGTTCGAGCAGAACACAGCCCACGACACCTGCACAGGACAGCCGATCCTGTTCGGTGCGCCCGGCCTGGTGATGGACTACTACGACGGCAACACCGTCACCGCCCTGTGGAACTACGCGCAGAACTTCTCGATGTCGGACAACAACTACGACACCGACTACGGGCCCTCGACGCCGGGCGCGCTCAACCTGATCTCCGGTGACGACGGCGGCGGCTACGCGGTCAGCTCGACCCAGGCCAACCCGACCCCGAGCGACGCCGTGAGCGACCCGAGCAGCGTGGGCTCGGTCAACGCGACCACGCACCTGGGCACGATCTACGGCGACATCGACCCGTACTACGACGACTGCTCGGACACCAACCACACCGCGACTAACCCGGTCGGCATCATGACCGGCAAGAACATCGGGAACCTGCTAAACGAGAGTCACGTGACCTGGGGCTGGTTCCAGGGTGGCTTCGCGCCGACCGGGACGGCCAACGGCTTCGAGGTCTGCGGCTCCGAGCACGAGAACATCGGCGGCAACGAGGTGACTGACTACGTGCCGCACCACGACCCGTTCCAGTACTACAAGTCCACCGCCAACCCCAAGCACCTGCCGCCGACCTCGGAGAAGATGATCGGCCAGAGCGACCAGGCTCACCACCAGTACGACCTGTCGCTGTTCTACAAGACGCTGAAGGACGGCAATCTGCCGGCCGTCAGCTTCCTCAAGGCCTCGGCCTACCAGGACGGGCACGCTGGCTACTCTGACCCGCTGGACGAGCAGACCTTCCTGGTCAACACGATCAACCAGATCGAGCAGTCCAAGTACTGGAAGTCCACCGCCATCGTCATCACCTACGACGACTCCGACGGCTGGTACGACCACCAGGCACCGCCTACCATCAACGGCTCCGACGACGCGTCCAATGACATCGCCCCGTGCGACACGGTCACGGCGTGGCTCGGCAACGGCGAGGGCGACCGCTGCGGTTACGGCCCAAGGCTGCCGCTCGTGGTCATCTCGCCATACGCACCGGACAACTACGTCAGCCACAACCTGACCGACCAGTCCTCGATCATCACCTTCATCGAGCAGAACTGGCTGCACGGACACGAGCTAGGCGACGGCTCCTACGACGTGATCGCAGGCAGCCTGGACGCGCCAGGCGGTGTGCTCAACTTCCACGCGAAGCCGCACTTCACGCCGCTGATCCTGAACCCGACGACCGGCGCGGTCAAAAGCGGCGGATCGTGACCTGATCCGCCCGATCGCATGATGATGGCCCGGTGAGCCTGCAGGCCCGCTCACCGGGCCATCGCATCCAGCCGCAGTCGCCAGAACAGCTCGTAATCCAGCTTAGCCGGGTCACGGGCCAGGTGGCCGGGCGTGAGCCCGAGGGCTGGGGCCTGACTGCGGTAGGCAGCGCTGACAGCCGCCTTGTCTTGGCGCTGAGTCAGGCTGAGCCTGACCACCTCGGCGGTCCTAGCTGGAACCGCGAAACCCGCAGCGGCTAGATGAAAGTCGAGCCAGGGTTCCGATTCCAGATAGGGATCGGCCGGCTCGCCGGTGACCCACGCCGGCCAGCCGTAGTTGATCACGTAGGGGAAGTCAGCGTAGAGCACGACCTCGTCGTGACCGGTCGCAGCGGCTGCGCGAAGCCCGGCGTCCCTGGCGATCACATGGTCAGGGTGCCGGCCAATCGCCGCTGGCAGCCACACCTCGTCGGCGGCAGCCAGGTACTCGGCCATCCGCCCAGCAAGCCGGCCAAGGTCCGGTTCTGGCTCCCCGCTGGCCTCGCGGTACTGGGCCTCGCGCTGGTCCAGGTAGCGGCCTTGCGCCGACAGGATCCGCAACGCCTGCGCATCCTCGGCCAGCCGCTCAGTGATCCGGTCAGCGGAGCTAGCAGCGCCCGTCACCCGGTCCCAGAGGCTGACATGCCCATCGGGCGGCAGGCCGCTGAAGACCGTCACGACGGTGGCTCCTCCACCGCGCAGGCTCGCACTCGCCGACAGCGCCGCGTCGTCGAGATGCGCTGAGACGGCGACGATGGCCATGGGGACTCCTTCGGGCCGGGGGATGACAGACTGACGCGGTGACTACGGTAATGCTCGCCGGATTCCCGGTCCCGCTCGATCCCGACGGCAGCCCGCCGCCCGAGCACGAGCTCAGGGACGGTGCCCTCGTCATGGCCGCCGCCGCTGGCACTGACCTGTTCGTCGACCCGTCGGGCGCGGCGCCCCTGCCTGACGTCGGCCGGCTCATGGGCCCGGCACCCGATGCGGACTTCATGCTCTCCGCGCGGGTAGCCGTCGAGTTCGCCAGCAGGTTCGACGCGGGTGTGCTGCTCGTCTACGCCGATCACCGCCGCTGGGCCAAGTGCTGCTTCGAGTACTCCCCGCAGCTCGTCCCGACCGCCGTGACGGTCGTGACCAGGCAGGCATCAGATGACTGCAACCACTTCGAGGTCGCGGGCCCGACGCTGTGGCTGCGGGTCACCAGGACCGGCCCGGCCTGGGCCTTCCATGCCAGCACCGACGGGCAATGGTGGCGGCTGCTCCGTTACTTCGCCCTCGCCGACTCGCCGCCGATCCCGGCGCAGGTCAAGGTCGGGTTCCTCGCCCAGTCGCCGACCGGCGCTGGCTGCCGGGTCGTCTTCGATCAGATCAGCCTGCGTCCTGGCGCTCCTTCCGACCTCAGGGATGGCAGCTAGCCAGGATCGGCGATGGTGAGATGATGACCGAGGCACCGGCCACAGCGAAGTGGAGACTGACAATGTCGGACGAGCTCTACCCGGCGATCAGGCTTTCCGACGCGGCGGCGGCGGCGGGCCTGGCCGGGCTCGACGCCCTGCTGCTGACTCCTGGCCCTGACCTGCGCTACGTCGTCGGCTACGACGCGCATGCGCTGGAACGGCTTACCTGCCTCGCCGTGGTCGCTGGCCGTGACCCTTTCCTGGTGGTGCCGAGGCTCGAGCTACCCGCCGCGCTGGCATCGCCCGCCGGGCGGCTCGGCATCGAGCTGGTGCCGTGGGACGAGACCGACGACCCGTACGCGCTCGTGGCCAGGCGGCTCGGCGACCCGGTGGCCGTCGGCCTGTCCGACCGGATGTGGGCGCTGATGGTGCTCAGGTTCGCGGCCGCCATGCCGAAGGCCAGGCAGGAGCTCGCCAGCGCCGCGCTCAGCCCGCTCAGGGCCCGCAAGTCGCCCGCCGAGGTAGCCGCGCTGCGGGAGGCGGCGCAGGCGATCGACCGCGTGCACGCGCAGGTGCCTTCATGGCTGGCGGCCGGCCGCACCGAGGCCGACGTGGCGGCCGAGATCGGCGAGGCGATCCTGGCCGAAGGCCACAGCCGGGTCGACTTCACGATCGTGGCCTCTGGCCCCAACGCGGCGAGCCCGCACCACACCGCGAGCGATCGCGTGCTGCGGATCGGCGACGCCGTCGTGGTCGACATCGGCGGGACGATGCCGAGCGGGTACTGCTCGGATTGCACCAGGACGTACGTGATCGGCCAGCCGCCGGACGACTTCGCGTCCTACTACGAGGTGCTCAAGAACGCGCAGCATGCCGCCTGCGACGCGGTCAGGCCGGGGGTGAGCGCCGAGTCGGTTGACGCCGCCGCGCGCGAGCCGATCACGCGCGCGGGCTACGGCGAGTACTTCGTGCACAGGACCGGGCATGGCATCGGGCTCGAGACCCACGAGGATCCTTACATCGTGGCGGGGAACGCCGAGCCGCTTCGGCCAGGGAACGCGTTCTCGGTGGAGCCTGGCATCTACCCTGGACCGCACGGCGCCAGGATAGAGGACATCGTCGTCTGCACCGAGACCGGCTGCGAACGGCTGAACCTGGCGACCCGCGAGCTCGTGTCGGTCCCGGCCTGATGCTGGCCGTCGAGCGCGAGGCCCGCGACGAGGACGCCAGGGCGCTCTTCGAGCTGACCGGCGACCTAGCCGACAACGAGTTGCGGCCAGCCGTGGCGGCCGCCGAGCGCGACGGGATCTTCCCTCGCGAGGTCTTCGCCCTGATCGGCCGGGCGGGCCTGCTCGGGCTGCCCTATCCCGAGCGGCTCGGCGGCTCAGGTCAGCCCTACGAGACCTACTTGCAGGTCGTCGAGGAACTCGCCGGCGCGTGGCTGGCCATCGGGCTCGGCGTCAGCGTGCACGTGCTCAGCTGCTTCCCCTTAATTACTGCGGGCACGACCGATCAGCAGCAGCGCTGGCTGCCTGACCTCCTCGGCGGTGACCGGCTCGGCGCCTATTGCCTGTCCGAGGCTGGCAGCGGATCCGACGCGGCCGCGATGCGCACGAGTGCCACCGCCGACGGTGACTGCTACGCGCTGAACGGGACGAAGGCGTGGATCTCGCACGCCGGGCAGGCCGACTTCTATGCGGTCTTCGCTCGCACCTCGGGCGATCCTGACGCCAGGGACCGGGCGAAGGGCATCAGCTGCTTCCACGTCCCTGCGCAGACGCCAGGGGTCGCCGCCGCGAGCCCCGAGCACAAGATGGGCATGCGCAGCTCGGTGACCGCGCAGGTGCGGTTCGACGCGGCGAAGGTACCCGCCGCCAACCTCGTGGGCGAGCCGGGCCAGGGCTTCCCGATCGCGCTCGCCGCGCTCGACGCGGGCAGGCTGGGGATCGCCGCCTGCGCGACCGGAGTGGCCCAGGCCGCGCTCGACGCGGCCGTCAGCTACGCGACCCAGCGCCTCCAGTTCGGGCGTCCGATCATCGAGTTCCAGGGCCTCGCGTTCATGCTGGCCGACATGGCGACATCGGTCACGGCCGCCCGCTCCCTCTACCTGGCCGCGGCCAGGCGCAAGGACGCCGGCCTGCCGTACGGCCAGCAGGCGGCCATGGCCAAGCTGTTCGCGAGCGACACCGCGATGCGGGTGACGACGGACGCGGTGCAGGTACTTGGCGGCTACGGGTACACCGAGGACTTCAGCGTCGAGCGGCTGATGCGCGAGGCGAAGGCGCTGCAGATCGTGGAGGGCACCAACCAGATTCAGCGCCTGGTCATCAGCCGGTCGCTGGGGGCGGGCGCCCGGTGAGTAGGTGCTCCCGGTATGCGAGGGGCCGACCGGGCAGGCTAGGTTTGCGCCGTGGAGGCTATTAACAGGCAGATCCTGTCCCTGCTAGCGGCCGACGGAAGGCTCAGCTTCACCGAGCTCGCCCGGCAGACGGGGCTTTCGGTTTCCGCGGTGCAGCAGCGGGTGCGCAGGCTCGAGGAGCGCGGCGTGATCCGCGGCTACTGCGCCAGCATCGACCCCGTGGCGGCGGGCCTCCCCCTGACGGCCTTCGTGTCGATCAAGCCGTTCGACCCGGCCGCGCCTGACGACGCGCCCGAGCGGCTCGCCCAGCTGGCCGCGATCGAGGCTTGCCATAGCGTCGCCGGCGACGAGAGCTACATACTCAAGGTGCGGGTCGCCTCCCCGTCGGCGCTTGAGGAGCTACTGCAGCAGATCAGGG
The DNA here is from genome assembly GCA_035511035.1 of Streptosporangiaceae bacterium. Lineage (GTDB taxonomy): Bacteria > Actinomycetota > Actinomycetes > Streptosporangiales > Streptosporangiaceae > Chersky-822. Next base: position 52,111 of record DATKFV010000103.1, on the reverse strand, counting down.
CCGCCGCTAACGTCTCTACCCGTACCACGATCGTGCTGAGCACTCCCTACGAAGGCCGACCACCGACGATCTAGCGGCAGGCCGCTGTCTGCCGGCCGTCGGTCGACCGGCCGGCAGATGCGACTCCCCACCGGAGCAAACCTGAGTGCGCGGCAACCCGCTAACGCGACTTGGACTGCTGTCATTGACTGATGTCTCTTTTGACTGGTGTCTTTGGCTGGTGTCTTTTGGCTGGTGTTGTCGTTACTGAGCACTGGACCGACCTAGCCGACCGGCAGCACCCTTACCTTCTCCGGCACGACGGGGACGGCGTCGCGCGGCACGATCGCGACCGTGCCCTGGTGGGCTACGGCGGCCATCGCGATCTCCTGCTTGCGCACCGCCACGACGGTCGCCCCGTGCAGCAGCGCACAGTCGAGCAGGGGCGTGTAGGCCAGGCCGTCCCCGGCCGGAGGCATGGCCAGGACCAGGTCATGTCCGGTGATCCCGCTCGAGGCTGCTACCCGGTCCAGCGCGGCCATGTACTCCCTGTGGGTCACGGGCACGGGCCGGAGCCGACCGTCGGCTCCGCGAGCGAACGGCAACAGCGCGACCTCTTCCGGCCGGCCCCTCGACGGCCGGATCATGTCGAGCCCGAGCAGATCACTGAACCTGGTGGTGCCGGCCGCGTCAGCGAACGAGAAGACCTGCCTCACCCACGAGCGGTCAGCCGCGGCCAGCGCGATCTCGGCGAACGGTGGTGAGGTGATCACCATCCTCGCCCCGCTCTCCGCGAGCTGGCCCGCGGTCTCGGCCGCGCATAGCGCGGCGTTCACCGGAGAGGGCACGCCACCGGCCGCGCGGACCGCGTGCATGGCGATGGCGAAGCTGACCGCGTCTGGCACCATGACTCCGACCACGTCCCGTGGCCGCAGCCCGCGCCAGGTGAGCCCGGCCGCAGCCGCCTGCACTGTCGATGCGAAGCTCGCGTAGCTGTATGACTCGCCGCCAGGTCCTCCGTCCTGCCTCGCGCCGCCGACGAATGCGATCAGCTCGGCCCGGTCTGCCGCCACGCAGACTAGCCGTCTGGTCGCCGATACCTCGGCGGTGAGGTCATCCAACTTCGACATCTGGCGTGCCCTTCCCGGCTTTCCCCTCCCTGGCATGTACCGTACGGGGCCGGGCCAAAGCCGCGCATCGTCAGATCTATGCAGCTAGCTGTGTATATTCGAGCGCCGGGGCTATGTAGAGGCACCAGAACCTGTATGTAGCGGGGCGGTGGTGGTGTGCAGCCCGGCTATCACGCTATGTAGGCCGGACCGTACCGTATGTACGGCGCGCCTGGGTATGCAGGTGGCCTGGTGCCTAAGCTCGCCTGCCCCGTGTCGAGCACCCAGCCGATGAGCTCGGCCCTGGAAGTGAAGCCGAGCTTGAGGTAGATGTTGGCGACGTGCCTGGCCGCCGTGGCCTGGACGATCGTCAGCTCCGCGCCGATCGCCTTGTTGGAGTAGCCGCGCGCCACCAGCAAGGCGACTTGCTGCTCGCGCTCGGTCAGCTGGCCAGGCCACGGTGCGGGCTGATCTCCGGCCGCCGCGTCCAGGCCGGCGTCGTCCTCGCCGTCCTGCGCCGCGAGGTCAGGCGCGGGCCGCGCCGGCACCTGCCTGGCGGCCTGGTGCGGGCTCAGCTGGGCGCCTTCGGCGAGCAGGGAAGCGACCGCGTCCGAGCCGAGCGCGGCGCTCGCCTTGTCGACCACGTCACCGAGTCGGCGGGCGGCAGCCTGATCGGGGGTGCCGATCGCGTGGAAGAGCTCGCGGGCGGCTCCCACCAGCCGGACGGCGGTCGTGATCTCGCCGGCCGCGGCCGCGAACGTCGCGAGGATCGCGAGGCTGCGGGCTATCGCCGGGCGCTGGCCGGTCAGCAGGCTGAGCTCCGAGCACTCGGTCAGGCACGTCCTGGCCGTCTCCAGGTCATCGCGCTCGAGCGCGAGCTGGCCGATGCCCGCGAGGCAGCGAGCCATCTCGATCCGGGCGCCGACCTCGCGGTACAGGGCCAGCGCGGCACCGAAATGCCGCTCAGCCGCCGGTTTGTCCCCGGTGGCCTTGGCGAGCTTGCCGAGCCCGTAGTGAACGCCAGCGACGGCCCAGCCCCGGCTCTCGTTCAGGGCCGCCAGCGCATCGGTATAGGCCCGCTGGGCGCTGACCGCATCACCCTGGCCTGCCAGCACCGCTGCCTTCACGCCGAGCGCGACGCCTTCTTCCCAGCTGTTCCGCATCTGCCCGGCGGCCGCGACCGCGGCGTCGGCGTAGTTCACGGCGTCGGCGGGCTGCCCGGCCGCGAGCGCGGCGAGCGCGAGCATCCGCCGTGACCCGGCCGGGTTGCCGTCAGGAGCAGCGAAGCTGAGATCGAGCGCGGCCGCCGCGTAATCGCCGACCGACCGGTAGTCCTGCTGCTCGAAGGCGATCTCCGACCGCACGACCAGGGCCCGTGACCGCACGCCTGGTGACACGGCTGACTTGCTGGCGATGAACCGGTCCAGCCAGGCCGAGCCGCTCAGGTCGCCGGTCACCAGCCAGACGATGCGCATCGCGTTGCACAGGCGCAGGCCCTGCTCGGCGTCGTCGTGATCGGCGCAATACTCGAGCGCCAGGTGGAAGTTGGTCATGTCGACCGTTGCCCGGCGGTACGAACGTACTCGCTGCGACCAGGCCACGTCATCGGGCAGCAGTTCGCTGTCCACCATCGACTCAGCGAGCGCGAGCATGCAGTCCCTGTGGGCCCGGCGCATGGCCAGCAGCTCGGCCTCGTCGGCCTGCTGGGCCGCGAACTGCCTGACCGTGTCGAGCAGCCGGTACCGCACGTCGCCGTCCAGTTCGTAGTCCACGCTGACCAGGGACTTGTCGATCAGGGCGGTAAGCAGGTCGAGCACATCAGCCTGAGGTATCTGGCTGTCACCGCAGACCTGCTCGGCCATCCCCAGGTTCCAGCCGTGGAATACCGACAGCCGGCCGAGCAGGACCCGCTCCGGCGGGGCGAGCAGGTCGTAACTCCACTCGACCGTGGCGCGCAAGGTCTGCTGCCGGCGTGGCGCGGTCCGGTCACCCACCGCTAGCAGCTCGAACCGGCCGACCAGCCGAGTCAGGATCTGCTCGACCGACAAGGTGCGCAGCCGGGCCGCGGCCAGCTCGATCGCGAGCGGCACTCCGTCTAGGGTGCGACAGATCTCGACGATCGCGGCCGCGTGAGCAGGGCTAAGCACGAACCCCGGCCTGGCCGCCGCGGCCCTGGCCACGAAGAGCTGGACCGCATCGCTGCCGACCGCCTCAGCGACCAGCCGCTCGGTATCCTGGCTGGTCATCGGCGGGGACGGCAGGGCCAGCGGGGGAACCCTCCAGATCACCTCGCCGCGGGCCCGCAGCGGCTCCGCGCTGGTCGCGATCACCCGCAATCCAGGGCAGTGACCGAGCAGCAATTCGACCAGCTCGGCCGACTCGGCCACCAGGTGCTCGCAGGTATCGAGGATCAGCAGCATCGTCCGTGGCCGCAGCGCCTCGGTCAGCGTGTCGGTCACCGACCGGTCAACCTCGGGCTGGACGCGCAGGGCCGCGCATACCACCGGGACCAGCCGGGCCGCGGTCTCGGCCTCTACCAGGTCAGCGATCCAGACGCCGTCCGGGTAGCCACCGGCCAGGCTGGCGCCGAGCCGGGTCGCGAGCCTGGTCTTACCAATCCCGCCAGGGCCGCACAGCGTCAGGGTCCGCGCCCTAGTGAGGATGCCAGCAAGATCGGCCAGATCACGCTCACGGCCGACGAAAGTATTCGACTCGGCGGGGAGATTACCCACCGTCATGATGTCCAGCAGCTATCACAGGTCCGGTGTCATTGGCATGCATAGTCGTTGGCGTGCACAGTGTTTGACAAGCACAGCGATTGGCGGCGGCTAGGCGAATGCCGACCATTATTGCACCAGGCATGCACGGTCGTCATTAGCCGGCGCGAATCCGCGCGGCTTTGCGGGGCCTGGCCTGACCGCCGCCTTGGCCGTGTCCTGCGTCCGTCATGGCTCAGCTAGGGCCTTGGCCCGATCGTCTGACCCAGGCCGTTACCTCCGCGCGGGAGCGGAAGCCGTGCTTGCTGAAGATGTTCGCGATGTGCCTGGCCACCGTCGCCGGGGAGATGAACAGACGCTGGCCGATGGCGCGGTTCGAAAGGCCGACCGCTAGCAGCGTGGCCACTTCACGCTCACGCCCGCTCAGCGACCCCGGCCAGGCGGGCTGGGTTGGTGCGGCCGGCACTGGTGCGGCCCGCACTGGTGGGGCAGGGACGGCGGCGGCTGGCGAGACAGCGGCTGGCGAGACAGCGGCTGGCGAGACGGAGATGGCCGCAGAGCCGGTGGCAGGGGCGGCGGTGAGTGGCGGTCCCGCTGCCCTGATGGCGCCGTTGACCGGCTGTGCTGGCGCGCTGGCGGCCTGGGCACCGTGGGCAAGCTCAGCGGCCTGGGCACCGCGGGCGAGCTCAGCGGCCTGGGCACCGCGGGCAAGCTCAGCGGCCTGGCGCGGGTCCAAGGCCCGGCCGGCTTGGGCCAGGCTCGCGGCGGCGTCCGGCCCGAGCCCGCTCGCCGCGCCGTCGATGAGGCGCTCGAGGCGGCCGATCGCGGCCCTCGACGACGCCACGCCGACCTCAGCGAACAGCGCCAGCGCGGCCCCGGCAACGCGGACAGCCCGGCTGGAATCGCCTTGCGCCGCCGCCAGCTCGGCCAGCGCGGCCAGCCCCCTGGCGACGCCAAGCCGCTGCCCGGCCGCCAGGTTCAGCTGCATGCTGCGGTCCAGCGCGACCCTCGCTGCGGCCAGATCAGGTTTACGGAGCGCCAGAATTCCCATGACCCCGAGGCACCTGGCCATTTCCGGTCGCGCGTCGATCTCGCTGTAAATGGCCAGCGCTTCTTCGAAATACCGCTCGGCCGCCGTCACGTCGGCCCGCCCCCGCGCGATCTGGCCAAGGCCGTAAAGCACATTCGCCACGCCCCAGCGATTGTTTCCCTCGAGCAAGTCGAGCGCGTCGGTGAATCCCGACTGGGCCTGGGCGAGGTCGCCCCGGCCGGCGAGCGCCGCCGCCCGCGCGGCGAGCGCCATGCCGATCTCCCAGTCATCGTTCATCTGCCTGGCCGCGGCCACCGCCTGGTCCGCGAGCCTCAGCGCGTCGCCGACGCGGTCAGCCATCAACTCGGTGAGCGATAGCAGGCGGTACCCGGTCGCCGGATTACCATCGCGGTCAGGACCGCTGAGCTCAAGGCACTCGGTCGCGAACTTGGCCGCGCCCTGGTAGTCCAGCTGCTCGAAGGCGAGCTCAGCGCGCACGGCGAGCGCCCTGCCACTGACGCCTGGATCGACGCTGGCTTCCAGGGCGAGCAGCCGGTCGGTCCACCCGGCTCCGTCGGTGACCTCACCGCTGGCCAGCCAGTACCCGCTGAGCGCATGGCATAGCCGCAGCCCGATCTCGGCCTCGCCTTGGCGCACGCAGTAGCCGAGCGCGAGCTGGAAGTTCGCGCGCTCGCCGGCTATCCGGTGGTACATCGCGACCCGCTCGGGCCAGGGCGGGTCGCCGCGCACGAAGGCGACGCTGGCGACGCTCTCGGCCAGCTCGACCATGCAGTCGCGATGCGCTGACTGCAGCACCTCGGTCTCGCCGTTGGCTCCCGCTAGCTCAGCCGCGAACTCGCGGACCACCTCAAGCAGCCGGTACTTCGGCCCGGCGGCGGCGTCCTGGTCGACGCTGACAAGTGACTTGTCGATCAGCGCCGTGAGCAGGTCGAGCACCTCGCTGGCCGGAAGCTGGCCACCGGCGCAGATCCGCTCGGCCTCGTCAAGCGTCCAGCCGTGGAAAACCGACAGCCGCCGCAGCAGGGTGCGTTCCGGCTCGGTCAGCAGGTCAAAGCTCCACTCCACCGTGGCCCTGAGCGTCTGCTGCCGAGGCGGCGCGGTCCGGTCGCCGTGGGCAAGGAACTCGAACTTGTCCGCCAGCCTGGCCCTGACCTGCGCGGCTGACAGGGAGCGGACCCGAGCCGCGGCCAGCTCGATGGCCAGCGGAACCCCGTCGAGCGTCTGGCAGATCTCGGCTACATGCGCGGCCTCCTCGTCCCGCAGGCGCAGCCCAGGCCTGACCGAAGCCGCCCTGGCCCAGAAGAGCTGGACCGCTTCGCTGCCTGACGTAGCCGGCTCGGCCGCAGGCTCGAGATCCCCGGCAGCGGGCAGGCCGAGCGGGGGAACCCGCCAGATGACCTCGCCGCGAACCCTGAGTGCTTCCCTGCTCGTGGCGATCACCCGGAGTCCGGGGCAGTCGCTCAGTAGTCGCTGCACCAGTTCCGCGCATTCTTGGACCAGGTGCTCGCAGGTGTCGAGGATGAGCAGCATCGTCCGGCCGCGCAGGGCCTCAGTGAGCGTGTCGGCTAGCGACCGGTCAGGCTCAGGGCGTATTCCTAGGGCGGCGGCGACCGCCGGCACGAGCCGGTCGGGCGCGTCAGCGTCGGCCAGGTCGGCGACCCAGGCCCCGTCGGGGAACCTCGGTGCCAGCCCGGCGGCAAGTCGCAGGGCGAGCCTGGTCTTCCCGATGCCACCGGGACCGCACAGGGTCAGCGCCCTGACCTGGTAAAGCATCGTCTCAAGCTCAGCGAGGTCGCGCTCGCGGCCAACGAAGGCGTTAGGTTCCGCTGGAAGGTTACCTACCGCCTCGTGACCGCTCGCGGCTACCGTGATGTTCGACGTCATCAAGCTGCCAGCGCAGGCTAGTTTGCAACACCGGGGTAGTTGCAACACAGGGGTAATTCGTTAATTACAGCTATTATGCCATTAATACCTACCTCGCATCAGCCGACCACGCTAATCCACACCGGGGTGCTGTAGCGCAGCCGGCCGAAGTACATGACCTTGACCAGCGCCCACCACCGCTGGCCGGGCCGGGCGTCGGCGGGCAGGTCGACAGCGAAGGTCATCGTGGCCTCCTGCCCCGCCGCGGTCGCGAAGCCCATCGTCCATGGCCCGGTCGCCTTCCAGCTGCCGTGCGAGGAGATCAGCTGCGCCTCGCCGCGCAGCTCGGACGCAGTGTGATTGGCGAGCCTGACCGCGATCTCAGCGTGGCCGCCTGGGCGCACCTCGATGTCACCGGTCAGGTCGGTGAGCGTGGCTTCGGCCGCCTGCGCCGCATTCGCCGCCTCGCTGACGGCCGGCAACTCGGTCAGCGTGAGATCCCTGGGCGCCTGCGGCTCTACGATCGCCACGACCACGGCATCCTCGAGCAACTGGCCGGCCTCGTCGATGATCATGGCGGTCACGAAGTGCCGGCCGGGGGGCGCGTTGTCCGGTGCCTGCACGACGAGGTCCCAGGCGGCGAAGCCATGCGGGTCAAGGTGATAGTGCAGCGGACCCCTTGACGGTTGTCCCGCCGAGGTCACGAGCCCGGCCGCCCGGTCCGCCCCGGCGGGGCGGACCGAGGCCAGGCGAAGCCCAGCCGGAAGGCCGAGCGTCACGGCGCCGGAGACGGGGTCAGGGCCGCACGCCACCGTCAGCCTGATCGCCGCGGCTTCGCCGGGAGCGAGCGCGGACAGGCCGGGGGACAGGTGGACCGCCACGGGCAGGTTGCCCGCAGGCGCCGGGCCCTTGCCGTGCAGCCAGTACCTGGTGAAGATCGGCTGAGCCGGCTCAGGTGCCATGGTAGGAGATGCCCTGGTGACTGGCCCCGTGGTGACTGGCCCCGTGGTGACTGGCCCCGTGGTGACTGGCCCCGTGGTGACTGGCCCCGTGATTGGCGCGCCGCTGGCCGGTTCCCGCGGCGCGCTGGCGGCCTGGCTAAGGTCGCCAGGGTCGACGGCGAGCGTGATGGTCCCGCGAGGGGGCACGGTCACGGTGACGATGCCCGCGCCTGGGTCGGTAGCCGCCCCCTCGCCTTGCTCAAGCAGCCCGGTGACGGAGGCGGCGGCCACCCCGGTGAAAAGCCGCAACGTCGCCTCGCAGTCCGGCTCGATCAGGCTCCGCAGCCTGATGGTCACCCCGTCCGACGTCACCGGCTGGCGCACCGGGGCAAGCGGGTAGCCGCGCGGCTTCCATGTCATCAGGTCGACGCCAGCGGGGGTCACGCTGACCAGGCTCTGCGCGGGCGCGAGCGGCCCGCCGTGCACGCCGGCGGTCAAGGCCAGCAGCTGATGGCTGTAGTCCTGGCCGGTCACCGGGAACGCTGCCGCCCGCCAGTCGCCTTCGCCGGCCGCGAGGGCGTACTCAAAGGTGTGGCTCCAGTGCTGCAAGGCGAAGCTGCTGCCGTCGGGCACGGTCCGCTTCTCGCCGTCCATCCAGACCCCGCAGGGCCAGGCGCTGCACGCCCGCATCAGCGAGATGCAGGCCTGGCCGCCCGGGGTCACGACGCTGCCAGGCAGGCCGCGGTTGAACAACGCGACGCTGTGGTTGGCCAGCCCGGGCCCGGCGGCCGGGCCGAAGCTGGCGGCTGGGCACCGCACCTCGATCTCGGCGTCCGCCAGGTCGTCGATGAGCCCGGCGATCTGGACGTCAAGGTCATTGCCCGCGATGATCAGCACGGGCAGGTCGGCGGCACCGCGCACGTCGGCCGCGGGCCCGAACGCCTGCTCGGGGGTGCACCGGCCCGGCACCCAGGCCCTGGCGGCGCCGGTCGCGGCCAGCTGGCGGTCGAAGTCGGCTGTGATCTGCGGGTCGGCCGTCTCGAGCACCGCGGCCGTGAACGCGTTCTCGGCCCGGCCGCCAACGGAGATCCTGACATCGGGCAGGTTGGAGTCCAGCTCGATCGACCCGTACCTCGGGCCCTCCGGCACCGAGCAGGTGGCCGTCACCCCTTGCCGGGCGAGGGCGACCAGCAGGTCGCGGACGGACTTCCTCGCACCCCGGCCGACCAGCATGTCCCTGGGCGGGAACGGGTCGCTCGCGGGGCCCGCTGGCGCGATCACCTCGGCGACGCCGATCGCGCGGAGCTCCCGGTCGCCGGTCGCCGAGGTCAGCCCGACCCTGGCCGTCGAGCCCACCGCGAACCATTCGTGTGCCGGGTTGTCCAGCGTGAACGTATGCACGGCGACGTCGACGTCGGTCTGCCCGAGCGGGCGGCCGATCACCGACAGGCCAGTCTGGTAGACCGGCAGGCCACCGGGCACCGCGACCCCGAATCGCGTCCGCAGCAATCGGTCCTGCCCGATCGAGCCGTCGACATGGGTGCGGAACTCTACCCGGTCAAGCCCGGCCCACAGCAGGGTCTCCTGGGTGATGTCCTGGTCGCCGAGCGCGAACCTCGAGACCAGCCTGGTGCCGATCGGGCAGCGCTGTGCCTGCACGACGACGGCGGCGTCGGCTGAGCTGCGGGATGCCCCGGTCGGGCACAGCATCCACGGCCCTTCTCCCCAGCGTGGATGCGACGGGTACTCCTCGGCCAGCAGCAACTCGTTGCCGAGGCCGGCCAGCAGCTCCTTGCCCGAGCGCCGGTCGATCACCGAGCTGAGCGCGCCGCCGTGGCCAGGATCGGCGGTTACCTCGAACGCGTCGTTGCGGGCCGACAGGCCATCGGCGGCCTGCCAGCCTGACCCGTCCACGCCCTGACCTGGTTGCTGGCCAGGGTTAGCTGGCCTGGCAAGGTAGGTACGGTACCCGACGCCGGGCACGTCGTCGGCGAGGAACGTCAGCGTGGCCGTGGCCAGCGACCCGTCGGGATGCCTGGTGACCCCCTCCGCCAGGAACGGCACCCGCGTGCCGTCGTCATCGGCAAGCCGCAGGTCGGCCGCCGCGCCAGCGGGGAGGTCAAGCGTGACCTTGGCCAGGGCCGTACGCGGCCAGGCCAGGGTGTTGAATACCACCACGGCCATGGCCCCGGCGGGCTGTTCGCCAGCCAGGCTGGCGGTGTCGGCCAGTCCGCTCAGGTAGCACGCCGCCGCGTGCCTGGCCATGTCGCCGCGCTCGAACGCCTCCCGCCAGCCGGCCAGCAGGTCCAGGTAGACCTGGTCGCCTTCGGTGCCGGTGATGGCGTCATGATGCGCGCCGAAGGCCATGAGCCGCCAGGCCTTGTCCAGGCTGGCCACCGGATACTCAGCGCCGGCCAGCCAGGCCGCGGTCGCCAGCCGCTCGGCGTCGAGCAGCGCGATCTCGGCGTCGCGCTGGGCCTGCTTGGTATCGATGTAGCTGACGTCCTTGCCCGGGTAGAGCGGGTTCATGTCCCTGGTCTGCGGCATGATCCAGGCGCCGGCGGCGGCGCTCTCGGCGCGCACCGCCGCGAAGTACTCAGCCGGGATCGCGGTCACGAACCTCGGCCAGACGTACCTGGAGTTCCAGTCCCTGTGGATGGCGGTGGCCCAGCGGGCAGGGACCACGTGGTCACCACCGACCGGCAGCAGCACGTTACGGGTCGCCGCGACCGGAGCGAGCTGCCTGAACTGCTTGTACGCGTCGTCTTCGGCGCCCGCGAGGTCGGCGGCGTGCTGGGTGATCCAGCCAGCCGAATAGTGATTGGGCATGTAGCTGGTCAGCAGGCTGTTGCCGTCGGGGGAGAGCCACTCGAACTCAGAGGGGAACTGCATCTTGATGTTGCCGCCGGCCGCCTTGCTCGGGCCCCACTGGTGGAAGGGGCCTCGGGCCCATGAGGACTCCCGCATCCCCGCCTCCGCCATGAGGCCGGGGTAGGACGGGTCGAAGCCGAAGGCGTCAAGCATCCAGGTCGTGGTCGGCTCGGCCCCGAGCACGTCCCGCTGGTACCGCAGGCCGTAGGCAGCGTTGCGGATCGTCGATTCCGCGCAGGTCAGGTTGGTGTTCGGCTCGTTGTAGCTGCCGCCGACGATCTCGATGCGGCCGGCCGCGATGAAGGCCCGCAGATCGGTCCTGTCTTCAGGGTAGACGTCGAAGTACGGCTTGAGGTAGTCGAGCTCGGCGAGCACGAACTTGTAGTCAGGATCCGACCTAGCCTCGGCGAGGTGCAGCCTGACCAGCTCGAACACCGTCCTGACCTCGGGCATCGAGCCGTCATCGGCGGGCAGCAACGGCCAGGTCTGGGTGAACCGGCCCTGGGTGTTCCACCACACCGGGTCGTAGTGGAAGTGGGACACCATCCACATGGTCCAGCCCGGCTCGGCGACGGTGACCTGCCCAGGGGCCTCCCATCGCCCCGACGCGCTCTGCGCCACCACCGTGACCAGCCTGGTTCCGCCGGGCACGGCCGATGCGGCGATGTCGACGCCGACTTCCGCCACGCGCTGCTCGCCGTGCACCAGGCCGCCGATCTCGGCGGGGACGGGAGTGGTGACCCCGGTGCCGTGCACGGCGACCGTCACCACCGCGGACGGGTCGCGGATCATCCCAGGCCCGTCGTTGACAAGGGTGACTCGCACGATCTGCAACGGATGCTGGCGCGTGCCGCAGAACAGGTCGGTCGACGCTACCTCGGAGATCCGCATGCCTCATCGTGGCATGCGCCCGCCTTGATGATCTACTGCCCTGCCGCCGTGGTGATCACGACCCCGTTTCCGGTCGCCTGCGAGGCCTCGAAGCGGTATCTGAGCCGGTAGCGGTCGGCCGGGACGACGATCTCGGTGCACTCGACCGCGGCCAGGCCGACGGCGTGATGCACCCGGTCGACTACCACCACGACCGCCCCGACGGCGATCGCCAGGGCCGAGGACTCGACCCTGGCGGCGGGCCGGACGGACACCTCCTCGGTCACCTCACTGACCTCGATCCCGATCGCCCGCATGCGCTCGATGACACCGCGGCCGGCCAGCGGCCCCTGCTCGGGCAGCGCCACGGACGTTCCCGCCGTAAGCGCGGTCGGCTCATAGCTGGTCGCGAGCTGCACCGGCTCGCCGTCGGCGCTGAGCAGGTACCTGGTCATGGTCACGGCCGCGCCCGGCGCGAGCCGCAGCCGGTGGCCGACCTGGGCGGGCGCCTGCACCTGCTCGGTCTGGTGCTCCCAGGTAAGCCGCCTGGCGATCACCGGCGCCGCATCACCGGGGCGGTCACCCGGCCCGCCCACGGTCTCGGCGACCCCGAAGGGGGAGCCAGGGAAGGCGGGCCGGTCATGCTCAAGGAACCCGGCCGCCGGCGCCTTGCGCACATAGCAGCCAGAACCCGGCCTAGCCTCGATCAGGCCCTCGGCGAGCAGCACGGCGAGCACGTGCTTGGCCGCGGTCTCCCCGACGCCGTAGTTCGTGATGATGGCGTTGCGCGAAGGCACCCGCGCCCCGGGCTCGAGCAGGCCAGAGCGGATCCTTGAGCGCAGATCCTCGAGTACGCGCAGATAGACAGGCTCGGTAGTGGTGCCCATGGCCCCCGGTCTCCTGATGAGTCCTGATGCTGGCAAGCCCCCGCCGCCGGCCCCGTGAGCCCGTGCGCTAGGCAGGCATCCGGGCCCGCGCTCAGCACCTGGCTAAGAGCTGCACCTCGCTACGAGCTGCCCTCCTCAAGCAGCAAGTGATATCCGTTCGGCGTCCTGGCGTGCAGTACCCGGTACTGCCAGTCCCGGCTCGGGGTCATCAGCTCCTCACGGTAAGGCACCCCGGCATCGTCAAACAGCTTCTTCGCCTCATCCAGGTTGCTCACCCCGAACTGCCAGGTCAGCACCCGGTCAGGACCGGCCGGGGAAAAACCCTCATGCCACTCAATGCCAAATTCCACCGGCCCGTTGCCGAGCGCGAGGAAATACGGGTACTCGGGCCCCTCGTAGGTGACCCTGAACCCGAGCTGGAGGTAGAAATCCCGTTCAGCTCGCAGATCGCTGACGAAAAGAATCGGGATGATCCTCCTGAACAACCCTGCCATAGCGCGACATAGTATCGACCCGCAGTCTCGGGGGCAGCATAGTGCTGGCTCGTGTCGGCCGCGAGGGCACACTGTGACTCTAGCGAGACATTCCCGAGGTGGCGCGGCGACGACCCTAGGCGGTCTCACCAGGTGACGAGGGCGGCCCGGCGTCACCTGCGGAACTTGCTCTACAGTGACACCGTGCCGCCTCATGCTGATCACCAGCCCGTCAGGATCGCCGCCGCCCAGCTCAGCCTCCAGATCGCGGACCTGGCGGCCAACCGGGCCGCGGCCGCGGCCGCGATCGCCGCGGCGGCAGGCCTCGGGGCCAGGATCATCGTGCTGCCCGAGCTGACGCCGTCGGGCTACGTGTTCGGCGATCCCGCCGAGGCCCGCTCGCTGAGCGAGCCGGCCGACGGGCCGACCGCCCGGGGGTGGGCGGCGCTCGCGGCCGAGCACGATGTCGTGATCATCGGCGGCTTCGCCGAGCTTGGCGACGACGGGACGCTCTACAACAGCGCGATGCTCGTCGACCGGTCAGGACCGCGGGCGGTCTACCGGAAGGCGCACCTGTGGGACGCCGAGGCCGACTTCTTCGCGACCGGTGCCGAGCCGCCGCCCGTCATCGACACCGCATTCGGCCGGATCGCGATGATGATCTGCTACGACGTGGAGTTCCCTGAGTGGGTCAGGCTCCCGGCCCTGGCCGGGGCCGAACTGCTGGCCGTTCCCACCAACTGGCCCGCCGAGCCGGTCCCGGCCGGGGAGCGCCCCATGGTCACGGTGAACGTGCAGGTCGCCGCCTTCGCCAACCGGATGTTCGTGGCCGCGGCCTGCCGCTGCGGGGACGAGCGGGGGGTGAGCTGGGTCGGCGGCAGCATCATCGCCGGGCCCGACGGCTATCCGCTGGCCGGCCCGGCTAGCGTCGGCGACGAGACCGGGCGGCCTGACCCGGCGAGCCTGGAGCTGCTGATCGCCGACTGCGACCTGCGCCTGGCCAGGGACAAGGCGACCAGCCCGCGCAACGACATGCATGCCGACCGCCGTCCCGAGCTCTACGGGCCGGTCGCGCAGCCACGTTAGCCACCAGAACAACCCGATTCCGGGCTACCCGATTCCGGGCTACCCGATTCCGGGCTACCCGATTCCGGGCTACCCGATTCCGGGCTACCCGATCTCGGGCTATCCGATCTCGGGCTATCCGATTTTGGATTATCCGATATCGTAATATCCGGCGTCGGACTATCCGATCTCGGCTGGCTTAGAGCTTGCGGGCCATGGTGAGGCCGTCGCCGATCGGGAGCAGCACCAGCCGCACCCGAGGGTCGGCGATGGCGTGGCCGTTGAACCGCCTGATGCCCTGCACGGACGGGCCCTGCTCGGTCAGGTCGACGACGCGGCCGTGGGACAGCGTGTTATCCACCAGGATCACGCCGCCGGACCTGACCAGCGGCACGATCAAGTCCCAGTAATCGACGTAGCTGGCCTTGTCCGCGTCTATGAACGCGAAATCGAAGCTCGTGCCGTCCGGCAGGGCGGCGAGGGTGGCGACGGCCGGCCCGAGCCTGAGCTCGATCCGGTCGAGCAAGCCGGCCCGCTTCCAGTAGCGGCGGGCGATCGAGGTCCACTCCTCGCTGACGTCACAGCAGAGCAGCTTGCCGCCCGCGCCGAGGCCCCGGGCCACGCAGATGGACGAATAGCCGGTAAAGGTGCCTACCTCAACCGCGTTCCTCGCGCCGGTGAGCTCGGTGAGCAGGGTCATGAACTGGCCTTGCTCAGGTCCGATCTGCATGCCGGCGTCGTCCTCACCGAACCGGCGCAGCGTCTCGTCGGCTAGATCGCGCAGGATCTCATCGGGCGCAGAGCTGTGCGCGATGACGTACTCATGCAGGGCTTCGCTTAGCTGCTCGGTTCTCCTGGCCACAAGGGCGATCCTAGCGATGCCGGGTGCGAACCAGGCTCCGAGCAGCCCGCCGGCGGGTCTAATCTTCTTGCATGGCCCCGCATAGCCGCCTCCCGCTGAGCTTCATACCCAGCCCGTCGATCAACGGGTTCCACCTCGGCCCGCTGTTCATCCACTTCTACGGCCTGATGTACGTGATCGGCATTACCCTCGCCGTGATCATCGCCCAGCGCCGGATCAAGAAGGTCGGCGGCGACCCTGGGCTGATCGGTGACATCGCCTTGTGGGCGGTACCGGCGGGGATCATCGGCGGCCGCATCTACTTCGACATCACCACGCCGAGCGACATACCGCACGTCTGGTACGGCCCGTTCGCGATCTGGAGCGGCGGGCTCGGCATCTGGGGCGGGGTCGCGGCGGGCGCGCTCGTCGGCGCCTGGCGGGTCCGCCGGGCCGGGGCGAACGTCGCGCTCTACGCCGACGCGATCGCGCCCGCGCTGCTCGTCGCCCAGGCGATCGGCCGGATCGGCAACTACTTCAACAAGGAACTGTTCGGCGCGCCGTCGAAGCTGCCGTGGGCGCTGAGCATCCCGCTGCAGTTCCGGCCGGCGGGCTACACGCAGTACCGGACCTTCGATCCCACCTTCCTGTACGAGCTGATCTGGGACCTGGCGCTGGCCGCGTTCCTCGTCTGGCTCGGGAACCGCCGCGCGATCAGGCCGCCGGGGCTGTTCGCGCTCTATGTGACCGGCTACTCGGCGTTCCGGATTTACGAGGAGTCGGTGCGGATCGACAGCTCCGAGCACTTCCTCGGACTGCGGCTGAACTTCTACGTCGCGACCGTGCTGACCGTCGGCGGCATCGCCTGGTTCGCGTGGTCCCAGCGTCGTGGCAAGCCCGCCGAGGCGCTGGCCACCGCTGACGGCACGAGCACGCCGGACGAGGCGCAGGCCGACGATGACGACCACGACGGAGAGAGCTCGCCGCCCGATGCCGAAGCGACATCGGGGCAGACCGCCGACGCGGGCGATGCGGTCTCCAGCGACCGGAATTAAGCTCGACATGAGCAGGTCGCCTAGGTGATCATTGTCGGTTTGTGACCGATAGCCCAGCTGAGCGCGATCGCCGGGGAAGGCTGGCCGCGCTCGCCGCCCGGCTGGCGCCGGACTTCGGGCCGATCCGCGATTCGCGCGACTTCAGGCTGCTGTACGGCGGCCAGGCGGCGAACTCCACCGGCGCGATGGTGTGCTTCGTCGCGATGCCATACCAGGCGTACCAGATAAGCCACTCCTCGCTGGTCGTCGGCCTGCTGAGCTGCGCCGAGGTAGTTCCCGTGCTGGTCGCCGGGCTCCTTGGCGGCGCGCTCGCCGACACGGTCGAGCGGCGCAGGCTGATCCTGATCACGCAGGCCTGCTCGGCGGCCTGCATCGCCGGGCTGGGAGTGAACGCGCTGGCCGGCGGGCGGTTGTGGCTGGTGTTCGTGCTGGCCGCGATGCTCTCGCTGTCGTTCGGGCTGCAACGGCCGTCGGTCGAGGTGATCGTGCCGAGGCTGGTGCCGCACGCCGACCTGCCGGGAGCGGCCGCGCTGTCCGGGCTGCTCGGCACGCTGGCCAACACGGCGGGGCCGCTGATCGGCGGCGGGCTGCTGGTCGGCGGCCTGCCGCTGGCCTACTTCACCGGCGCTGGCGTCTGCGCGGCCGCGCTCGGGCCGTTCACGCTGATGGCGCCCAGCCAGCCCGGCCACCAGGAGGAGCGGGCGAGCCTGCGCGGCGGGCTGGCCGAGGGCCTGCGGTACGCGCGGGGCAGGCCTGATCTTCTCGGCACCTACCTGATCGACATCGGCGCGATGCTCTTCGGTGCGCCGTACGCGGTGTTCCCGCAGATCGCCGCCACCCTCGGCGGGCCGGCCGTGCTCGGGCTGCTGTACGCCGCCCCCGGGTTCGGATCGGTCGCGGTCAGCATGACCAGCAGCTGGACCAGGTACGTCCGTCACCACGGGCGGGCGATCGCCTTCGCCGTGGGCGGCTGGAGCCTGGCCATCGCCGCCTTCGGGTTCGCGCCCGACCTGGCCCTGGCCGTGCTCGCGCTCGCCGCCGCCGGCGCCGCTGACGAGGTCAGCGGCATCTTCAGGATGACGATGTGGAACCAGAGCATCCCGGCTCGGGTCCGCGGCCGGATGGCGGGCCTGGAGATGATCAGCTACTCGACCGGGGAGCCGATCGGCAACCTGGAGGCAGGCGCGGTCGCGACGCTGACCGGGTCGGTGCGGATCGCGGTCGTGTCCGGCGGCGTGCTCAGCCTGGCCGGAGCGGCGATCGTGGCGCTGGCCCTGCCGGCCATGTGGCGTTACGACGCTAGGAACGTCGTCCCGGCCACCGACGACCCGAGCGTGCCGGCCGCCGCCTAGAGCGGCAGAGGGGCGCGGAGCCGTCAATGAGGATCCGCCGACAGCGCGAGAGGGAGCCAGTCACGCCATCGTCGTCGAGCCGGGGCGTGATCACGGAGCGGCAGAAGGGCGCGGTGCCGTCAGTGAGGGTCGCCCGCCAGCACGAGAGGGAGCCCAGTTACGCCGTCGTCGAGCCGGGACGTGATCACGGAATCGCCTGTGCGGATTCCGGGGTGCCATTCGCCGTGATCATGGTCTTGGTCGTGATCGCGGAACTCTGTGTGCGGAGCGGCTCCGGTGGGCCGCAGTCAAGTCTCCGTGATCTTGCCGCGCTCGATGATCACGGTAGATCGCACCCCGGAATCCGCACACAGATCTCCGTGATCCGAATCACGTAGCTCGCCAGCGGGACGGGTGACAGGACACAATGTGGCCATGCGCCACAATTCCTTCGTGACTCAGTTCCTCGGCGGTTTTTTTGCTATTGCCATAGCTTTTGTCCTTGGCGGAGCACCTGGGCTGGCCGAGGCTGCGGGCACCGCGAGCTCGGGCCGGGCGCCGGGGTTCGACCGGGCGTTCGGCGACTCGGGGCCGCGGGCGCTCAGCCAGCCGTACGGGGTCGCCGTCGATCGCGCCGGGCACGTCTGGGTCGCCGACCGGGCCGCGGACGAGGTGGCGGAATTCTCGTCGTCCGGGCGGCTCATCAGGTGGTTCGGCCAGCACGGTCCGGGCACGCTGCGGGGGCCTGAGGGCATCGCGGTCGGGGCTGGCGGCGATGTCTGGGTCGCCGACACGGGCCACGACCGTATCGTCGAGTTCTCGCCGGACGGCCGCAAGCTGCGGGCGTTCGGCTCGGCCGGGTCGGCGCGGGGAAGGCTGGAGCAGCCGGCTGGGCTTGCGGTCACGCGCGGCGGGGACGTGTGGGTGGCCGACAGCAGGAACAACCGGGTTGACCGGTTCACGCCGGCCGGGAAGTACCTGTCGTCGATCTCGGTGGCCACGCCGTTCGGAGTCGCGCTCAGCAAGGCCGGCGACCTGTGGGTGTCGAGTCCGAGCTACGCGCTCGGCAACGAGATCTACGAGTTCACCCCGTCCGGGCACCAGGTCAGGGAGTTCGGCGCGACCCAGGCGACCTACGGCGCGCTTTCGAACCCGGCCGGGATCGCGCTCGGGCCTGACGGGCGCGTGTATGTCGCCCAGCCTGACTACGGGTTCGTCAGCGTGTTCAATCCCGGCGGCGGCTTCTACGCCGAGTTCGGCCTGACCGCTAAGGCGGCACTGGCCAGCGAGGACCTGGCGTTCCCGCAGGGGCTGGCGGTCACGGCTAGCGGCCGCGTGCTCGTCGCCGACAGCGGCAACGGCCGCATCGTCGAGTTCGGGCCAGCTTCTGGCGGGGCGGCCGGGGGCGGGGCCGGGGCCGGGGCGGCTGGCGCCACCGCGTTGCCTGCTGGCTCGCTGGGGGCGGCCTGGCCCTGGTTCATGGTCGTCGTCGGTGTGGCGCTGCTGCTGGCGTGCGGGCTGGTGGCGCGGCGGCGGCGGCGGGGCCGGGCGAGCGCGCGTGCGGTGCCGACGTTCGCTTCAGGTGGTCTTCCCGGCCCGGACCCCGCAAGGCCGGCCGAGCCGGCGGTGAGCAGGCGGGCGCTGATCGCGGGGGCGACGGCGCTGACCGGCGCGGCGGTCGGGGCCGGGGCGCTGCCGGCGAGCCTGCGGCGGGCGCTCGCGGCGGGCGCCGACCGGGCCGCCGTCGGGTCGCTGGCCGACATCAAGCACATCGTGATCTTGATGCAGGAGAACCGCAGCTTCGACCACTACTTCGGCACCATGCCAGGCGTCCGCGGCTTCAACGACCCGACCGCGATCAAGCTAGCCAGCGGCCGCTCGGTCTTCTACCAGCCCGACCCGTCGCACAAGCAGGGCTACCTGCTGCCGTTCCACTACGACACCAAGACGACGAGCGCCCAGGCCACGCCGGGCACCGACCACTCCTGGCCGACCCAGCACCAGGCCTGGAACGGCGGCAAGATGAACCAGTGGATCGCCGCGAAGGGCGAGTTCACGATGGGGTACTTCGGCCAGCAGGACATCCCGTTCCACTGGGCCCTGGCTGAGGCGTTCACTATCTGCGACAACTACCACTGCTCGGTCTTCGGGCCGACCAACCCGAACCGGCTTTACATGTGGACCGGCATGATCGACCCCGAGGGCAAGCACGGCGGCCCGGTCATCGACAACACTCCCGCGTTCAACAACGTCATCCTGTCCTGGAAGACCTACCCCGAGCGGCTCGAGGCGGCCGGCCTCAGCTGGCAGGTGTACCAGGAGGAAGACAACTACGACGACAACGCGCTCGCCTGGTTCACGCAGTTCGCCGCGGCCGAGAGCGGGTCGCCGCTATACCAGCGGGGCATGCGCAAGCTCCCGGCGGGGTCATTCGAGTTCGACGCCAGGCACGACCGGCTGCCGCAGGTGTCGTGGCTGGTGGCGCCGACGGCGCAAAGCGAGCATCCCGACTACCTGGTCGCGGCCGGAGCGGAGTACATCGCGCAGAAGCTCGACGCGATCGCCTCGAACCCCGACGTGTGGGCCAAGACGGCGTTCATCCTCTGCTACGACGAGAACGATGGCCTGTTCGACCACGTCGTCCCGCCCACGCCGGCGCACGGGACGAAGGATGAGTTCGTGGGCGGCGAGCCGATCGGCCTCGGCTTCCGGACCCCGACCACGATCATCTCGCCGTGGACGGCGGGCGGGTTCGTCTGCTCGGAGGTATTCGACCACTCGTCGCTGATCAGGTTCGTCGAGCGCCGCTTCGGGGTGTCCGAGCCGAACATCAGCGCCTGGCGGCGGCAGACCTGCGGCGACCTGACCTCGGCATTCCGGTTCGCCAGCGGCCCTACCAGCTATCCAAGCGGCAACACCAGGCTCCGCCTGGCCGCGGCCGAAGCCGACCTGCTCACGGCCCAGCACCAGGCCAGCGCCAACCCGGCTCCCGTCGTCCCGGCCGTCAACGAGCCACTGCCCTAGCGGCCGCCGGTTCCGCCGCCGGTTCCGCCGCCGCCTCCGCCCGCCGCCCGCCGCCCGCCGCCCGCTGCCCGCCGCCAGCCGCCAGCCCGACGGGAGTCCGGGATCATGGAACCTGGCCGATCGCGGAACATCGGACGGCTTAAGTCACGCAGCCGCCCTTCCGTGATCATCGAAAGTGCGTGATCACGGTAAATTGCCGCGTGGTCATCCACCCGAAGTGCCGTGATCATGGGAGTTCCATGATCACGGAATCTGGGCAGGGCATCTGAGGCGGCGGGGGTCTGAGGCCGACGTGGTAGCTGAGGCCGACGTGGCATCTGAGGCGACCGGGCATCTGAGGCGACCGGGTATCTGAGACCTGCGGAGTATCTGAGACGGCCGGGTATCTCAGGCGGGCGGGTGTCTGAATTAGCCGGCCACGCCCGCGGGGATGCCGGCGACCGCGTGCGCGGACTCATGTGAGTCGGCCGCGGCCAGTTCGGCGGCCTGCGCGCGCCACCACTGCTGGCCGGACTCGGGGAGCAGGTAGATCGGGTCGTAGTACTCGAACTCGTGGACCAGCGCTAGCTCGTCGTCGGCGTCGACGGCGGTGCGGTAGTTCTTCGTCCAGTATGAGATGCCGTGCTCGGTGTCGTACCGCGACGCCTGGTGGACCCAGCGCTTGCCGACGTAGGGCACGTCGCACAGCATGCGGGGGGTCGCGAAGCCGGGCAGGTAGCCCATGATCTGGTGCTGCAGGTACTGGGCTTCGCCGAGGCTGAGCCGCCAGTGCTCGGCGTTCGGGATCATGTCGCACAGGTAGAAGTAGTACGGCATGATCTTCGCGTCATCGAGCAGCGCGAAGCACAGGTCGAGCAGCGCCTGGGTGGAGTCGTTGACGCCGCGCAGCAGCACGCCCTGGTTCCGCACGTCCCTGATGCCGGTCGCGAGCATGGCCTTGGTCGCCTTGGCGACGAGCGGGGTCACGGACTGGGCCGCGTTCACGTGCGTGTGGATCGCGATCGAGATATCGCGCTCGCGGGCGGTGGTGGCAAGCCGCTCCATGCCAGCCCTGACCTCGTCGGTGAGCCAGTACTGGGGCAGGCCCATCAGCGCCTTCGTGGCCAGCCTGATGTCCCTGATGTTGTCGATCGCCAGCAGTTCGGCGACGAACGCCTCGAGCCTGGGCCATGGCAGGTTCGCCACGTCGCCGCCGGAGACGACGACGTCCCTGACGCCAGGGTTGGCCCGCAGGTAGGCGATCATGGCGCCGAGCCGGTCGTCCCTGGGGGCGGCGAACTTGAACTTGTCGATTACCGGGGTCGGGTTACCGACCAGGTCCATCCTGGTGCAGTGGCCGCAGTACTGCGGGCAGGTCGGCAGCACCTCGGCCAGCACCTTCGTGGGGTAGCGGTGAGTGAGCCCCTCGACCGCCCACATCTCGGCTTCGTGCAGCGAGTCCCTAGACGAGTACGGGTGGGATGGCCAGTCGCTGCGGCGGTCGCTGAACACGGGGATCATGTAGCGACGCACCGGGTCGGCGTACAGCGCCTCGGTGAAGCCAGGGTCGGCGGGCGCCAGTCGCGGCACGATCGTGTTGAGCATCTGGGGCGGGATCAGCATCGACATCGTCGCCCGCTCGGCCTGGTCGCGCTCCAGGTCGGCGAAGAAGGCCTCATCGACGCCGCTGCCGAGCACGGCCCGCAACTGGCGGATGTTCTTGACGCAGTGGGCTCGCTGCCACTGCGACGACTCCCAGTCCGCCGTGCTCACGTCAGCCCAGCCGGGAAGCCTGCGCCAGTCCGGCTCGACGAGCTCGGTATGCCGGTATACGTAAGGCTGCTCGATCATCGCCACACCGCCTCTGTTCCCTCGCAGCTCGGTCGTTTTGCGACCCGGTTTCTGGCCGTCCTGAAAATCGCGCCGCAAACCGGACGTTAGCCTGCCAGACAGGCTCGTGACGCAAGAACCTACTGCCAGTATAGTTCGTTACAAGAAATTCTACAGATTCACGCGCTTCGCGACACCCCCTGCGCCCCGCGAGTTCACCGCGGCGGCGATAGCGGGCAGAGGTGAGCGCGGTCGACCGGGCCGGCGGGCGCAGGAAGGACTTCAGGAGTGGGTGGAGCTGGTCGGCCGGAAGGCTCGGCGCTGGGATTGCACCGGGTCATCGAGCCGCAGGGAGTGCTGCCGCAGGCGGCCTGGCGACTGGACGCTGACCCGGAGATCTGGCCTGACGAGGTGCGCGTGGACGTCAAGCGGCTGAACCTCGACGCGGCGTCGTTCCGGCAGTTGCGCGAGTCGAACGGGAATGATCCGGCCGCGGTCAAGGCCGCCGTGCTTGGCATCGTCGCCGAGCGCGGCAAGATGCAGAACCCGGTGACCGGTTCCGGTGGCATGCTGACTGGCGTGGTCAGCGAGGTCGGGCCCGACTCGCGGCTCGGGCTGAAGCCGGGTGACCTGATCGCCACGCTGGTCTCGCTGAGCCTCACGCCGCTGCGGATCACCGACGGGCTCGCCTCATGGGACGGCACCAGCGAGCAGGTTCCCTGCGCGGGGCACGCGATCCTGTTCGGCCGCTCGATCGCGGCGGTGCTGCCTGACGACCTGCCGGTGCCGCTGTCGCTGGCGGTGATGGACGTGTGCGGGGCGCCCGCGCTCACCCACCGGGTGGTGTCGCAGGCCGCGCAGACCGCCCCCGAAGGGCCGGTCGTCGCCGTGCTCGGCGCGGCGGGCAAGAGCGGGTCGCTGTCCGCGGCGGCGGCCAGGCGGGCCGGGGCGGGCCTGGTCATCGGGGTCGTGCCGGACGAGCGCGAGGCCGCGATCTTGTGCGCGGCGACCGGACCCGACGGCGAGACCGGCCTGGTCGACCATGTGCTGATCGCCGACGCTACCGACCCGGTCCTGGTGTCGCACGCGGTGCGGCAGGCCGGCGGGCCTGCTGATGTCACCGTGGTGTGCGTCGACGTTCCTGGCTGCGAGGGCGGCGCGATCCTTTCGACCGCCGATCGCGGTACCGTGATCTTCTTCTCGATGGCCACCTCGTTCACCGCGGCTGCGCTCGGCGCGGAAGGCGTGGCGGCCGACATCACGATGCTGGTCGGCAACGGCTATTCGGCCGGCCACGCCGAGCTTGCCATCGACCTGATCAGATCAGAACCTGGCGTGCGCCAGATCTTCGACGCAAGGACGCGGGGAGAGTAGGGATGCAGGCTACGAGGACACCCAAGCTGACCATCGACCCGCAGCTAGTCGCGCAGGCGCGGCGGCTGGCGGCACAGGCGGGCCAGCCCATCGTTGAGATGGCCAGGGCGCACACCACCGTGTCGGTCGAGCGAGCCGTGCTGCGGCTGGCCGGGCTGGCGGGCGCGGACGCCGAGGGCATGCCGCTGGTGAACCACGTCGTGGACACGGCCCGCGCCCAGACCGGGCTTGAGCACGGCGTGGCGCTGCCCGTCTGGGACGCGCTGGCGCGGGGTGAGTACCCCGACCTGACGAGCCTTGCGCAGGCGGCAGTCAGCGGCAGCCTTTTGCTGCGAATACCTGAAGGTGAGCAGGCCGATCAGGCGCGCACCCAGGCCAGCCAGGCGCTCGCGGGAGGGTTCGCGCGGATCGCGCGCAACCGGGCGGTCAGGGAGCGCATGATCGAACAGACCGCCGAGCCGCGCAAGCCGTGGATGTACCTGATCGTCGCGACCGGCGACATCTACGAGGACATACCGCAGGCGCAGGCGGCGGCGCGGGAAGGCGCGGACGTGATCGCGGTGATCAGGTCCACCGGCCAGTCGCTGCTCGACTACGTGCCCGAGGGCGCGACGCGAGAGGGCTTCGCCGGCACGTACGCGACCCAGGAGAACTTCAGGCTCATGCGGGCCGCGCTGGACGACGTGTCGCGCGAGCTTGGCCGGTACGTGCGGCTGACGAACTACGCGTCAGGCCTGTGCATGCCCGAGATCGCGTCGCTCGCCGGGCTCGAGCGGCTCGACATGATGCTGAACGACTCGATGTACGGGATCATCTTCCGCGACATCAACCCCAGGCGGACGCTGATCGACCAGCGGTTCTCCCGCCAGGTGCACGCCCAAGCCGGCATCATCATCAACACCGGCGAGGACAACTACCTGACCACCGCTGACCCGGTCGAAGGCGCGCACACCGTGATCGTGTCCCAGCTGCTCAACGAGTTCTTCGGCAAGGAAGCGGGCCTCACCGACAGCCAGCTCGGACTCGGGCACGCCTTCGAGATCGGGCCCGACGTGCCCGACTCGTTCCTGCTCGAGCTGGCGCACGCCCAGCTGGTGCGGGAGCTGTTCCCGAACGCGCCGCTGAAGTACATGCCGCCGACCAAGCACATGACCGGCAACATCTTCGCCGGCTACCTGCTCGACGCCTTCTTCAACCTGGCGGCGATGATGACCGAGCAGGAGATCTTGCTGATCGGGATGATGACCGAGGGCATCCACACGCCGTTCCTGTCCGACCGCGACCTGGCGCTGGAGAATGCGCACTACGTGCGGAACGCGGCCGGGCGGCTCGGGGAAAGCTTCAGGCCCGAGCCGGGCGGGTTCATCGACCGGCGGGCCCACCAGGTGCTCGACGAGTCGGTCGGGCTGTTGCAGCGGATCTGCGCCGACGGGCTGCTGAACGCGATCGCGGACGGAACCTTCGGGATCACCAAGCGACCGGCGGACGGCGGCCGGGGGCTTGATGGCGTGATCGCCAAGGCGGATGGTTACTTCAACCCGGCCAGCGAGTTCCTCGAAGCCGGGCCAGGTTCCGGCGAGCAGCCTGGTCACGATCCGGCCGGCGAGCTAGTGGCGAGCCAGAACGGAGCGGCCCAGTGAGCGGGCAAGCACAGGACGAGCAGGCCCAGAGCGGCCAGGCACAGGTCGTCAGGCCCTACGGCGACACGACCGGCGACGGGCGGGTCCAGGTGTCGTTCACGCTGCCAGTGCCGTTCAGCAGTGACGATGAGCAGGCCAGGGCCGAAGGCGCGGCACTGCAATTGGCAGCCAAAATGGGCCTCGACCCGGCCATGGTCGTGCACGCCAAGGGGATGGGGCCGGACTTCACCTTCTTCATCGTGTACGGGCGGGTGTCGCATCTGGTCGACCTGTCCCAGGTGATGATCGCCGAGCGGGAGTTCGAGCTGCTCTCGCCGGCCGAGGTCAACCTGCGGATCAGGTCTGCGCTCGGCCGCAAGCTCGTCGTGGTCGGCGCGACGATCGGCACCGACGCGCACACGGTCGGCATCGACGCGATCCTGAACGTCAAGGGCCACGCGGGGGAGAAGGGCCTGGAGTACTACCGGGAGATCAAGGTGGTGAACCTGGGCTCGCAGGTCGAGATCCCGCGCCTGGTCACCAGGTCGCGGGCCGAGCGAGCCGACGCGGTGCTGGTCAGCCAGGTCGTCACGCAGAAGGACGCGCACATCAAGAACACCGCCGAGCTGTCGGCGGCGTTCCGCGCTAGCGGACCCGATCGGCCGCTGCTGGTCATTGGCGGCCCGAGGTTCGACCCGGCGATGGCGGGCCAGCTGGGCGTGGACAAGATCTTCGGCCGGGGCACCACCCCGCGCGACGTGGCCAGCTACCTGGTGCACTCCCTGGCTAGGTCGACGGGGCCTGGCGGGTCGGCGGAGCCTGGCGGGTCGGCGGAGCCGGCCGCTGTCCCGACCGCGAGCGCCCGGTGAGCGACGAGGCGGCCGATCCCAGGCTCGGGCTGGTCGTGCGGCACCAGCGGTACGTGCCGTACAGCCATGCGCACTATGGCGGGAACCTGGTCGACGGCGCGTACGTGCTCGGGCTGTTCGGCGACGTGGCGACCGAGGCGTGCATCAGGTCCGACAATGACGAGGGCCTGTTCGCTTCCTACTCTGACGTCCAGTTCGTGGCGCCGGTGATCGCCGGGGACGTGATCGAGGTCACCGCGACGATCACCAGGGTCGGCCGCCGGAGCCGTGACCTCGCCTTCGAGGCGAGGGTGACCTGCCGGGCCGAGCCGGACCTGGGGCCGTCAGCGGCCAGGGTGCTGGCCGAGCCGATCGTCGCGGTCACGGCCGCCGGCACCGTCGTGGTCCCGCCGCCTGCGAGCTAGGCTGCCGTCGTGACCGTCGCTGACGTGGAGCGTTCGGAACCGCCTCGGACCGGGGACGAGCGCGCGATGCTAGAGAGCTGGCTCGATTACTACCGCGCCAGCGTGGTGCACAAGTGCGCGGGCCTGACGCCGGCCCAGCTGGCGAGCCGGCCCTGCGAGCCGTCGCCGATCTCGCTCGCCGGGCTGGTACGGCACCTGACCGAGATGGAGCGGGCGTTCGCGCACCGGCTCGCTGATCGCGACCTCGGCCTGCTCTACTGCACCGACGACGATCCCGACGGCGACTTCGAGAGCGCGTCGGAGCGGACGGCGCTGCAGGACGTGGCGATCTTGCGGGAGCACTGGGATCGCTCGGCCGAGATCATGGCTGGCTACCGGCTCGACGATGAGTTCGGCCGCGCGGAGCGGCGTACCTTGCGGTGGACGTACCTGTACCTCATCAAGGAGTACGCCCGGCATCTCGGACACGCGGACCTGCTGCGCGAGCGGATCGACGGCGTGACGGGCGAGTAAAGGCGCCGGCCAAGAGGACGCACGGCGAATCCGACATCGCGACATCGGCCGCGATATGCGCTGACTACGGGCCGCGGGCGGCATGATTAGTCCATGCTGATGCGTGCCGAGATGGCGGCCGCCCGGCGGCGGGTGGCGCGTCGCGGCCCTGATCTGGCGGCGCGGCCCCGGCCGGACGAGAAGCCGGGCAGTGACGGGCTGCCGCAGATCGATCACATCGTCATCTTGATGATGGAGAACCATTCCTACGACAACTACCTGGGCATGCTCGGCGCCCACGAGCCTGGTCGGCCGGGTGGGCGCGGTGACGGGTTCACCCTTGGCCCCGATGGCCTGCCGACGGCGAGCAACCCATCGCCCGCGGGCCAGGTCCGCATCAGCCACCTCGACAGCACCGTGCAGGTCAAGCACGTGCCGAACCAGAGCTGGGCGGCCAGTCACCTGCAGTGGAACGGCGGCGCGCTCGACGGGTTCGTGACCAGCCTGCAGGAGGTGGAGCCTGGCGACGACCCGACCAGGGGAATGGGTTACTGGACCGAAAGGGAACTGCCGTTCTACCACGGCCTGGCGAAGACATTCCCGCTGGCGACCCGCTGGTTCTGCTCATGCCTCGGGCCCACGTTCCCCAACCGGCGGTTCCTGATCGCGGGCACCGCCAACGGCCTGATCGACGACCTGCCCTTCGGCATGATCGACTACCCGGCCAAGGGCACCATCTTCGACCTCCTCACCGCGCACGGGATCACCTGGCGCAACTATCACCTGATCTCCGCGCCCCGGATCAGGTGGCGGCTGTTCAGCCACGCCCGCGGCCTGAACTTCCTTCGCCTGCTCGGCGGCGTCGTCGCCGCCCTGGTGCCGGGCTCGGTCCCCAGGTTGCTGGCGAAGCTCCAGGTCACGGCGGACCTTTACCCGCTCGGCTTCCTGCGCTCGGTGAACCACGTCAGGCCGGTCGCTGGCTTCCTGCGGGACGCCGCCGATGGCACGCTGCCGAGCGTCAGCATCGTCGACCCCGACTTCAGCTACTCCTCCGAGGAGAACCCGCAGGACATCCAGGTCGGCGAGAGCTTCGCCGCCGACGTGGTCAACGCGGTGCTGGCCGGGCCATTGTGGCCCAAGACGCTGCTCGTCTGGCTCTACGACGAGCATGGCGGCTACTACGACCACGTGCCACCGCCGCCGGCACCGCCGCCGGACGACGTGCAGGCGATCGGGTCGTTTGACCGGTACTGGCTGCTGCGGCTGCTGAGCCGTACCAGCCTGGGGAAGCAGGTTGCCCGCGACGACGCGGGGCCAAGGACGTACGAGCGGCTCGGACTCCGGGTGCCCGCCGTCATCGTGTCGCCCTACGCGCGGGCGGACTATGTGTCGGAGCAGGTGTTCGACCACACGTCGGTGCTCAAGCTGATCGAGCACAAGTGGAACCTGCCGGCGCTCACGCGCCGGGATGAAGCTGCGATCGCGCCATTGGGCCTGCTCGACCTTGAGGGGCCGCCGCGCTTCGCCTCGCCGCCGGTCCTGCCTGAGCCGGCGAAGCCCGGTCTTTGGCGTCAATCTCCGACCCAGTGACCGCCTGCGGCGCAGGTGACCGCCTGCGGCTGCGATCGGGTGCTGTGCCAGCATGGGGTGGATGCGCACGACGAATACGCAGCTCACGGCCACCTTCGACGTCGCGGTCGACGCGCTGCGCTGGGTTGCTGAGGCTGCTGTCGCGGCCGACGGCGGTGCCACCTGGCCGCTGACAAGGCGGCCGGGGGCGGCCACGGCGGATGATCTCTACGACGGCACGGCCGGGGTGCTGATGGCGTTCGCGCAGGCCCGGCTGAGCGGGATCACCCGCTTCGATGAGCCGGCCCGGGCGGCGGCCGGGCGGCTTCGCTACCTGGCGCGGAGCGGGTGGATGGCCGATCCGGCCGGGCAGGTGGTGTATCTCGCCGGGCGGCCGGCGGAACTCGCCAGGCGGCCGGCGGAACTGGCCAGGCGGCCGGCGGAACTGGCCAGGCGGCCGACCGATGTGACCGGGCGGGCGGAGGACGAGCGCGAAGCGCCTGACCTGAGCCTGTATGTCGGCCTCAGCGGCATCGTCACCGCGCTGCGGACCTGGGCTGACGTCGCCGGCGATGCTGAGTCTGGCGATGCCGCAGGCCGGCTGGTCAGCGCCATCGCCCGCAGCGCGGGCTCGGAGCCCGACGCCGGGGTGCGCGACCTGCTGGAGGGCGATGCGGGGGTGCTGGCCACGCTGGTCGCCTACGGCGGGGACGATGCCAGGCCAGCGGCGTCCCTGCTCGCCGACCGGCTCGTCGGGAGCGCGACCTGGGCTGACGGTCAACCCGACTGGCCCGCTGCGGCAACCGGAGAGTCAGGCGAGCCGCGCGAACCCGGCGGCTTGGTGTCGAAGCCCAACTTCTCGCACGGTGCCGCCGGCATCGCGTTCGCTCTCGCGGCCGCCAGCGGCCCGCTGCGCCGGCCCGACCTGCTCGAGGTCGCGGCGGCGGCAGGGGAGCGGCTGATCCGGCTTGGCACCAGGCCCGATGGCACTCTGGCCGTGCCCTACCGCTTGCCTGCCGATCGAGCTGACCATGCCGGCCGAGCCGACCAGGCCAGTCAAGCCGACCAAGCCGACCCGGCCAAGCTAGGCGACGCGGCCGGCCACGGCGGCGCGACTCATCGATCCGACACGCACCTGACCGAACTGCAGCCGCAGGTCAGCTACGGCTGGTGTCACGGGCCTGTCGGCACGTTGCGACTGTTCGAGCTTCTCGACCGCCTCCAGCCTGGACGGGGATGGGGGAAGGCCGCGACCGCGTGCCGCCGCGCGGTCAGGGGCAGCGGCCTGCCTGCCCGCCTTTATCCGGGATTCTGGGACAACCTCGGCCAGTGTTGCGGCACGGCCGGGGTCGGGGAGATGGCCTTGGACCGCTTCCAGGACACGACCGCCGCCGAGTGGCTGAGCTGGGCCGATGACCTGGCCGAAGACGTGGTCAACCGGCGCTTTACCGACGGTCACGGCACCCGCTGGTCGCACACCGAGCACCGGGCCGAGCCTCCTGAGCTTCCGCCCGCCGTCGGCTGGATGCAGGGCGCGGCCGGCATCGCCGGCTGGCTGCTCCGTCTAGCCCGCGTGCACGCCGACGGCCCGCGAGCAACCCGACTTAGCTGGCCCGACCGGCCCTGATCCAGGATCGGGGACCGTCTTCGTCATCCTCGGGGAGCGTTCTCTCTTAGGGGACATCCACCCCCGCTATATGCCAAAAACGCTCCCGCGAGCGAGACCGCTCCCCGGTAACGCTGAACATGCTCCCCGTGCGCGCGGAGACGGCACCGGGGGAGAAGCCTCCGGTGAACGACCACCTCGCCGCGCCGGCACCGGCTGCGATGCGCTATCGAGCGATAACCGAAGGCGACGCGCCCACGAGCCAATGCTACATTGAGTAGTCGTTACGTCACATCTAGTGAGAGATAGAGTCAGACCATGGTCACGACGCGATGCCCGACGCTCGTCGGCCGCGACGCCGAGATCGCTGCACTGACGGCCTGCCTCGACCCGGCCGAGCACGCCTCCGGGGTCGTCTTCCTGGTCGGCGAAGCCGGGGTCGGCAAGTCGCGGCTGGCCATGGAGGTGGCGGCGCGCGCTTCGGACCGGGGCTTCCGCGTGCTGACCGGGCGGGCCGCCCAGTCGTCCAACCCGGTGCCGCTGCGGCCGATCGTCGAGGCGCTGATCGGCGTCGCCCGCACCACTCCGTTCCCCGACGACCCGGCGCTCGCGCAATACCAGCCCGCGCTCGCCTCCATCGTTCCCGGCTGGAGCACGCCAGGAGACCGAGAGCCAGAGATCTCGCCGCTGATACTCGGCGAGGCGCTGCTCCGCCTGCTGACCGCGCTCGCCGACAAGGGCGCCCTGCTCGTGCTCGAAGACTTGCAGTTCGCCGACCCTGAGACGCTGGCCATCGTCGAGTACCTCGCCGACAACCTCGGCGAAGCCGGACCCGCCGAAGACAGCACCAGCCGAGACCACAGAACCAGCCGAGACCACAGAACCAGCCGGGAAAGGACCAGCCGGGAAAGGACCAACCGCGGCAAGGTGCGCTGCATCGCGACCGTGCAGGAAGGCGGCGGGCCTGGTGCGACGATGGAGATGGTCAGGTCCGTGCACGCCCGGCGGGCGGCGACGGTGATCGAAGTGCGCCACCTCGCGGACGTCGAGGTCGCCGAGATGGCCGCCGCGTGCCTCAGCCAGCCGGCCGTTCCCGAGCCGATCCTGGGGCGGCTGGTCGCTGACTGCGACGGGCTGCCCTTCGCCATCGAGGAACTGCTGGCCGCCGCCATCTACTCAGGCGAGCTCGTCCATGGTGAGGCCGGCTGGCTGGTGGACGATGGCGTCAGGACCGGCGTGCCCACGTCCATCGCCGAGTCGGTGCGACGCCGGCTGGCCGACCTCGGCCCGCAGGTGAGCGAAGTCGTCACCGCCGCCGCCGTGCTCGGGCGCCAGTTCGACTGGACCCTGCTGCCCGGCTCGACCGGGGCGTCCCAGCCTGAGGTGCTCGCCGCCCTCCGGCAAGCGTGCGACGTCCAGCTGATCGAGCCGCAAAGCCCGAGCCAGTCGATGTTCAGGTTCCGGCACTCGCTGACCAGGAACGCGATCGTGTCGAACCTGTTGCTTCCCGACCTGGCCCGGCGATCGGCCCAGGCCGCCGCCGCGATCTGCGCGGCCCATCCTGGCCTGCCAGGGCCCTGGTGCGAGCTGGTAGCCGAGCTGCGCGAGAACGCCGGCCAGCCGTCGCAGGCCGGGGAGTTGCTGCTTGAGGCTGGCCGCCGCGCCCTGAACCGGGGCGCGCTCACCAGCGCCGGGGTTCTGCTCGGCCGGGCTAGCGCCATGGTCGAGCAGGCGGACCCGGCTGATCCGCGGCTGCGGGTTGAGATCGACGATGCCCTGACGAACGTGCACGTGCTGACCGGTGACAGGGACCAGCTGACGACGGTCGCCGACCGGCTGCTCGCCGAGCTTGACGCGGTCGACGACCCGGCGGCCGCGAAGGCCGCGACGAAGGCGCTGATCAAGCTGCGGGTAGCCCGCTCGCTGTCCGAAGGCGACCAGGTAAGCAGCGCCGAGCAGCAGGTAGCCGCGGCTCGGACGCTGGCCAGCCGATCGGCCGATCCGCAGCTGAGCGGCTGGATCGACGCGGTCGCCGCCAGGTGCGCGATCGACGCCGGGGATCCCGACCGCGCGTTCGAGCTGGCCTGGCACGGCCTGCGGGCCGCGGAGGCCGCCGGCCTGACCGGCTGGGCCGCCGAAGCCGCCTGCGAGGCACTTGAGGTCGCCGGCCGCAGGGAACGGACCCGCGATACGAGCGTGGCCGAGGCGGTGTTCGGCCGTGCCTACCAGATCGCCTCCGACAACGACTTGCCGGTCAGGCAGATCAGGGCCCAGCACGAGCTCGGCACGATCGAGATGCTCGAGGAAGGCGGCTCAGGCCGCCTGGGCGAGGCCAGGCGGCTGGCCGTGGAGTCCGGGGCCATCTCGGTGACGACGGTGCTTGACCTGCAGCTCGCGAACGCCTGGAGCCTGGGCGCCGACCTGCGCCGGGCGCTGGACGCGGCGAGGCGATGCCAGCAGGCCGCGCACCGGCTGCGCCTGCGGCGGGTCGAGGCGATGGCCATCAGCGCGACCGCGTCGATACTCGCGACGACCCCCGACCACAGCGAGGTGGAGCCGACCGCGGAATGGGCCGAGAACGTGGTGCCTGGCGACCCGGCCGTCCTCACCACGACCTGGGGCGAGATCAGGGTAACGGCGGCCATCGTCAGCAACGACCTGCCCAAGGCGGTCAAGGCCAGCTCGGTGGGCATCGCCTACGCGCGGGCCGAGCCGCTCAGCGCCCCGTCGATGGCCTGGGGCTACTGGGCACTCCTCCAGGTCATCTCGGCCCCTGACGCCACCGGGGACGCGATCGCGCAGGCTCAGCAGGCGGGGGCCGAGGTCGCATTCTGGAACCGTGGCTGCCTGGCCTACGCGCAAGCTGTCCTGGCCGGCCGGGACGGCGACGCCGGACTCGCCACCGAGCTCGCCGAGCGTGGCCGGCTGTACTTCGCCACCTGCGCCCCGCTGTGGAACCACCTGCTGCACCGGCTCGTCGCGCCCGACGCCTTCAAGGCTGGCTGGGGACAGCCCGCCCGCTGGCTGCGGGAGGCGATCACCGAGCTCGAGGCGACCGGCTACGACCGCCTCGCGTCCGCCTGCCGGGGAGCGCTACGCCAGGCCGGCGAGCGGGTACCGCGCTCTGGCCGTGGCAACGCGAGCGTGCCAAGGCAGCTACGGAGCCTCGGCATCACCAGCCGCGAGATGGACGTGCTCCTGCTGGTGGCCCAGGGCCGTTCGAACGCCGAGATCGCCACCCGGCTGTTCATCTCCCCGAAGACGGTCGAGACGCATATCGGGAGCCTCGTGGGCAAGACCGGCCAGACGGGCAGGCGCGAACTGGTCGCGCACGCCGCCCGCCTCGTGCCGGCCGAGACCCCCCTGCCGCACGCAAGCTAGCTGAAAGCCGACCTAGTCCCATCATCCGTGCCCTGGCCAACGGATTCAGTCGTCATGACACATCGTTACTACTGGATCGCTCCTAGTAGTATCAGCTGGTAATGGGATCCATGTTGTGTCCAGTGCTGATCAGCCGTGACAAGGAGCTCAAGCAGCTCATCAGCGCCCTGGACGACGCCGCCCGCCGCGAGGGAAGCATCGCCTTCCTGACCGGCGATCCTGGCGTCGGCAAGACCCGGCTGGCCAGGGAGGTCGCCGAGGTCGCCCAGGCCCGCGGCTTCCACGTGGTCACCGGCCGGGCCGTGGAGTCGGCGGCCAGGCTGCCGTACCGGCCGATCACCGAGGCGCTGATGAAGATCGCCCGCTCGGAGGGCATACCGCACGCGCGGGAGATCACGGACTACCGCCCCGCCCTCGCGACGCTCGTGCCGATCTGGGGCGAGCCGTCCGGCGCAAGCCAGCCTGAGGTGTCGCCGCTGATCCTGGGCGAGGCGATGATCAGGCTGCTCTCGCTGTATGACGGCTCGGGCACCATGCTGCTGCTCGAGGACATCCACTGGGCCGACCCAGAGACGCTGGCGATCGTGCAGTACCTGGCCGACAACCTCGCGGGCAAGCAGATCCTGTGCGTTGCCACGCTGCGCGACAGCGAGCCGTCGGCGGGCCTGGACGCCGTCAGGTCGATCCACGCCAGGCGGGCCGCCCCGGTCATCGAGCTGCCCAGGCTCACCGAGCCCGAGGTCGAGCAGCTGGCCGCCTGCTGCCTGGACGCCGGCGACGTGCCGAAGGGGCTCATCCGCAGGCTGCTCGGCGGCTGCGACGGCCTGCCGTTCGCGGTCGAGGAGATACTCGCCGCCGCGGCGACATCCGGCGAGATCACCAGGGGACCGGCGGGCTGGCAGGTCGACGAGAGCATCACGACCGGGGTTCCCGCCTCCATC
The DNA here is from genome assembly GCA_035511035.1 of Streptosporangiaceae bacterium. Taxonomy (GTDB): domain Bacteria; phylum Actinomycetota; class Actinomycetes; order Streptosporangiales; family Streptosporangiaceae; genus Chersky-822. The sequence goes on along the minus strand of DATKFV010000103.1, from coordinate 17,970 downwards.
CTCGGCTCGGTGCGGAACCGGCTCGCCGCTCTCGGACCGCAGGTCACTGACCTGATCGTGGCGGCCGCCGTACTCGGCAGGAGATTCGACTGGCGGCTGCTGCCGAAGCTGACGGGAGTCACCGAGTCGCAGGCACTGGCGGCGCTGGACCAGGCTCACGCCGTCCAGCTCATCGAGCCGTGCCCGCGCACCGGGCTGTTCCAGTTCAGGCACAGCCTGACCAGGGACGCGATCGTGTCCGACCTGCTGCCGCCTGACCTGGCCGCCAGGTCGGCGAGGGCCGCGGCGGCCATCGAGGACTCCTACCCTGGCCTGCCAGGCATCTGGTGCGAACGGGCGGCCGAGCTGCATGATGCCGCCGGGAACCCGGACCGGGCCGCCAGCCTGCTGCTCGAGTCCGGCCGCCGGGCCCTGCGCCAGGGCGCGATCGGCAGCGCCGCCGAGACCCTCGCCAAGGCCAGGGCGGTGGCGGCGAGCTCCGCGTCCGGCCAGCCGATGCTGGGCATCGCGATCGACGAGTGCCTGGCCGAGGCGCTGGAGCTGGCCGGGGATCGTCGCCGGCTGACTCCGCTCGCGACCGAGCTGATCGGACGGCTCGAGGCCGCAGGCGCTGATCCCAGGCGGGCCGCCTTGATCAACATCAGGTCAGCCAGGGTCCAGGTCGAGCACGATCCGCAGGCGGCGACCGCGCAGCTGGCCGCGGCTCGCGAGATCGCCGATCGCCTGGCTGACCCCGCGCTGATCAGCCGGGTCGACGCGGCCGCGGCCAGGTACGCGCTCACGTCAAGGGACTTCGACCAGGCGGAACTGCTGGCGAAGCAGTCGCTGGCGACCGCGGAGGAGGCAGGCCTGGCCGGCTGGGCCGCGGATGTCGCGTTCGAGTCCCTTGAGGTGATCGGGCGCTGCGAGCGCGCGAGGGACATCCCGGCCGCCAGGACCGCGTTCAGGCGCGCCTACGACCTGGCGACCGGTGCCGACTTCGCGATCAGGCGGATCAGGGCGCTGCACGAGCTTGGCAGCATCGACATGCTGGCCGATGGCTCGCCCGACCGGCTGACGGAGGCGAGAGAGCTCGCGTACCGGGCCGGCGCCATCTCCACCGCCACGGTCGCCGACCTCCAGCTAGCGAACGTCTGGAGCATGGGGACGGACCTGGATCGCGCGATGGCCGCCGCCAGCCAGAGCGAGGACTCGGCCCGCCGGATCAATGCCCATAAGCTCGAGGCCCTCGCGGTCAGCACGCAAGCCATGATCAGCGGGATCCGGCGGGACAGGGAAGCGGCGGTGGCCACCGCCGAGCGCGCCGAGGGAATCATGCCGGGCGAACCCGAGGTTCTCTTTACTACGTGGGGCCAGGCGCGCGTCACCGCGTCACTGTTTGACGACGACATCGCCCGGGCCTACGAGGAGAGCGTCGTGGCCCGGGCGCACGCGGGAAACGCCGCCCTCACCGCCCCGCGCCGGGCCTGGGGGTTCTACGCGCTGCTGCAGGCCATCACCGGCCGCGACGGACCTAACGCGGTCCAGCAGGCCAGGGACGCCGGCGCCGACCTCGGCTGGATCAGGGGCTGCCTGCGCTACGCCGAGGCCGTCACCGAAGGCAAGGAAGGGCACGCCGACCGCGCGACGGAACTGGCCGAGCAGGGCCGGGCCCTGCTAGAGCCGTACGCGCCCTGGTGGAACCACCTGATCAGGCGGCTGGTGGCCGAGCCGGCGCTGCGGGACGACTGGGGCGCTCCGGCCGACTGGCTGCGCGACGCGACCGCCGAGTTCGAGGCGACCGGGCAGGCGAGGCTCGCGACCGCCTGCCGGACCATCCTGCGCCGGGCCGGCGAGCGGGTGCCGCGCTCGGGCCGGGGCAACGCCAAGGTGCCGTCACAGATGCGCAGGCTCGGCATCACCAGCCGGGAGATGGACGTCTACCTCCTGGTCGCGCACGGGCTGTCCAACAGCGAGATCGCCACCCGGCTGTTCATCTCTCCCAAAACGGTGGAAACCCACGTCGCGAGCCTGGTCAACAAGACCGGCCAGCCGGGCCGCCGCGAGCTCGTCGCGCACGCGGCCCGCTGGACCCCCTCTTAACTCAGGATTCAGTCGTCCTTAGCTCAGGTTCGCCCCGATGCGCCGGAACGTACGTCCAGTGAACATTGGTACGAAGGAAATGTGACAGCGCCACCGCCCCCGCGTCCGGCGCAGCACACCAGGTCAGCGGAGCACGCGATCGATGCCGCGGCCAAGTGGCTCGCCTGCCAGGGGGCACCGGCAAGGAGGCACACATGACTTCCCGCGCCACCATCGGTGTGGCTGACCACCGAGCGGCCGCAACCCCCGCCAGCCGCTCGGCCTGGTCGGACGCCAACGCGTCCGACCAGCAGCGAACAAGGTTCGAGCAAGAGGCAATCCCCTACATGCGCAGGCTCTACCCGGCGGCGCTGCGGCTGACCAGGAACCACTGCGATGCCGAGGACCTGATCCAGGAGACCTTCGCCAAGGCCTACCTGGCCTTCCACCAGTTCAGCCAGGGCACGAACCTGAAGGCCTGGCTGCACCGCATCCTCGTCACCACGTTCTACAGCTCATGCCGCAAGCGCGAGCGGGAGCCAACGCAGGTGCTGTCCGCCGACGCGGGCAGCAGCACCGACATCCACGACCGGCTCATCCAGTGCTCGCGCTCGGCCGAGATGGAGGCCCTGGACAACCTGGCCGACTCCGGTGTCATGCGCGCCCTGACCGACCTGCCCGAGGTCTACAAGACCGCGGTCTACCTCGCCGACGTCCAGGGCTACCGGTACGCCGAGATCGCCGACATCATGGGGACGCCCCTGGGCACCGTGATGTCGCGAATCCACCGGGGCCGGCAGATGCTGCGCGCCCGGCTTCGCGGCAGCGCCCCCGCGCGCCGCGAGGCCACGCCAGTGCCCCGGGCGGCCCAGCGTCAAGCCAGGACCCCTATCGCCGCCTAGCACCTGGGCGCTACCCCCTGGCGCCCAGGTGGAGGCGGGGGCGGCGAGCTAGGTGCTCGCCGTCCCCGCCTTGAGCACGCGGTCTGCGGGTTCCGGAACTCAAGTCTCGCTACCCTGCGTTGCCTTAGCAGGCGCGAACGCTACCGATCCGCCCCAAGGGTTGACAGCGGGGCCAAGGAAGGTATCTTCTAGCAAGTTACGCACCAAGTCGCTCGTCGGCCGCTCGCCAGTCGGCGCGAACCTGGTCGGCGCGGGACCTGGAAGGGGCACAGCCACCAGTAGACAACGGAGGGTCAGCCAGCGGCCAGCTGGACGCCCCCCGGTCCGAAGGATGGCTGTGCCTCTTCCTTGCTTAACTGGCACAGCTTGACTGGCACCGCTTGACTGGCACAGCTTGACTGGCACCGCTTGACTGGCACCGCTCTGGCCGCCACCCAAGGCACCCTCTTTCCCGCTGAACCGAGGTATTTCTGCGCGCAGCCTCGGCTGCGTGGGACGGTGTGATCGGCTAATCTGGCCGCGGTCGTGGTGGTCGGCGGTAATAGCCGGACCGGGGAGCCAGGCGGCACCTCGACAGCGTTGTACTTTTATCGCGTAGCCATTCGTCACATCGAGGCAGGACAGGTTGACTTCATCGCAGCGGCCGGCGGCTCCACTTGGCCCAGTGGCCGTCATCATCCCCACGTACAACGAGCGCGACAACCTCGAGCTCATCGTGACCAGGGTCAGGGCCAGCGTGCCGACCGCCGACCTCCTGATTGTCGACGACAACAGCCCGGACGGCACCGGCGAGATCGCGGACAAGCTCGCCGCGGCCGACACCAGGATCCATGTCATGCACAGGGAGGGCAAGTCCGGCCTCGGCACCGCCTACATAGCCGGCTTCGGCTGGGCGCAGGAGAACGGCTACGGCGTGATGGTGGAGATGGACGCCGACGGCTCGCACGACCCGGCCGACCTGCCGAAGATGCTCACCGCCCTGGAGTCGGCTGACCTGGTGATCGGCTCCCGCTACGTGCCCGGCGGCACCGTGGTGAACTGGCCGAAGTCAAGGGAGGCGCTGTCGCGGGGCGCCAACGTCTACGTCCGCCTGGTGCTCGGCATCTCCGTGCACGACGCGACTGGTGGCTACCGCGCCTACCGCGCCGACACGCTTTCCGCGATCGGCCTCGACACGGTCGACTCGCAGGGTTACTGCTTCCAGATCGACCTGACCATGCGCGCGATCAAGGCGGGCCGCACGGTCACCGAGGTGCCGATCACCTTCACCGAGCGGGCCAGGGGCGCGAGCAAGATGAGCCGCGGCATCATCATCGAGGCACTCTGGCGAGTCGCCCGCTGGGGCGTGTCCAGCCGGCTAGGCCGCGACACTGCCAGGACAGTCGGAAACCCTAAGACCTAGGGCAGCAAATAAACCAGCACACAACTCGGCCCCGCCCCAAGGCGGGCCGAGCCTGGGTCGCCCCCGTGCTCGCCGTTCAGGCGCTCTTGCGCTGCCTGGCCGGCGCCACGTGCGGCACGGGATCCTCACCGCGCTGGCCCCTGATGACGGCGAGCCGCTCGGCGAGCACCTCTTCGAGGTCGGCGATCGTGCGGCGCTCCATCAGCATGTCCCAGTGGCTGCGCGGCGGCTTGGCCTTGGCCGCCGAGGGCTCGTCGCCGGTCGCCGTCACCGCGGTGGCGCCGCAGACCCGGCACTCCCACTTCGCGGGCACCTCGGCCTCGGCGGCGAAGGGGACGCTGAACCTGTGGCCCTTCGGGCAGTCGAAAGCGACCTCCTGGCGCGGCGCCAGGTCGGTATTGCGGTCGTTCTCGTAGCTTGTGGCGCCGAGACGGGTTCCACGTAGTGCGCGTTCGGCCATATGGTCTTTGCCTCCGGGCGCTTGACAGTTGTCTATGTCAACGGCAAGTACGTGAACAAGATTCCCGCCTGGCGCCTGAGAAAACCCTGTGACCAGCACCCGCTTAGGGCAAACTAGCCCGGCTCGCCCACTGCGGGATGCCACTGGCCCCGGCTGATCAGTACGTCGCGCAGCATTTCGGCCTGGTCGGTCATGATGCCGTCCGCACCGAGGTCAAGCAGCGAGCTCATCAGCCTCGCCTCGTTGACGGTCCACACGTGCACGACGAGCCCAGCGTCGTGGGCCCTGGCGATGAGCGGTGCCGTGGCCAGGCTGATCGGTATCTGGGCGCAGCGGACCCAGCGCCGGGCGAACCGCTGGCCGAGCAGCCGGCCGGGCAGCCCTGACCGCAAGGCCGCCGCGCCCACCGGAGAGGCCGCCATGCACACGGGCCGGTCGAGCAGTCGCCTGGTCGCCCGCAGGCGGCCGGCCGAGAACGAGGTGATGCAGACCCGGTCCCACGCCGCCGTCCTGCGCATCAGGTCCGCCAGTGGCCTGGCGGCGGGCGCGTCCTTCACGTCGATGTTGAACCTCCGGTCGGGCCAGGCCATGACCAGATCCTCGAGCAGCGGAATCGGGTCGGTCCCCGCGATCTTGGCTTCGGCGACCTGCCGGGCCCGGAGGCTGGCGATGGCGCCGGTCCGGTCGGTCACCCGGTCGAGCGTCTTGTCGTGGAAGGCCACGAGCACCCCGTCGGCGGTCGCGTGCGCGTCCGTCTCCAGGTAGGCGTAGCCGAGCTTGACCGCGTGCTCGAAGGCCCGCCACGAGTTCTCGGGGAAGTGCCCGGCGCCACCCCGGTGCGCGAAGGCGATGGGGGCGGGAAAGTCAAGGAAGCCGGTCGGCACTCTCGTCCTCCGTAAGCGTCTCCGGGCCAGAGCCCGGCGTGGAGCCCCACTCCCGGCGCCGCGCCTCGGCGAGGGCGATCGCGGCCGCGGCGGCGACGTTCAGCGACCCTACCCGGCCGACCTGCGGGATGTAGGCGACCTGGTCGGCGACCGCCAGCAGCGCGGCCGTGCAGCCGCGGTCCTCGTGGCCGAACGCGAGGCAGACGTCACCGGACACGCCCGCCTCGTGCAGCGGCACGGCGCCTTCGGCCAGCTCGACCGCCACTAGCCGGAGCTGCTCGGCCCTGATCTGCGCCGCCGCCTCGGCCGGGCTGGCGGCCTGCCCGAACGTCAGGAAGCGGCTGGCGCCCAGGGCCGTCTTCCTGGCCGACGGGTGCATCGGGTCAGCCGCCTCGCCGCAGAGCCAGATGTGCTCGACGCCGAAGGCCGCCGCTGTCCTGATGATCGAGCCCAGGTTGAACGGCTGGCTCACCGACTCAAGGAGCAGGCAGATCCGCGCCTGCGTCTGGCGCCGCCAGGACCGGTTCAGCCGCTTGACCTCGGTCTGGCCGAGCTGACGGGTCACTGGCCGGCCTGCGCTGGGTTGCCGGCCTGCGCTGGGTTGCCGGCCTGCTCGGTGCTAGCCGCGACGGGGCGGACGCCGAGTACCCGGTAGCCCGATCTCGCGGCGACCCGGCGAACGTCCCAGCCTGACCGCGCGAGCCACTCCTTGAGCGAGTCTGACCCGAGATTGCGCTGCACGACGAGATATGCTGCCGCATCCTGGGTGAGTCGCGCCAGCCACTGGCCGAGCAGATCGTGCAGCGCGTCCTTGCCGATCCTGATCGGCGGGTTGCTCCAGATCAGGTCGAACCTCGCCGGCAGCGCCGCGTCGCCTGGCCGCGCGCAGGTGACGTTGGCCAGGCCCGCCCGCTTCGCGTTGGCGGCGGTCAGCGCGAGCGCCCGCTCGTTGACGTCGACCGCCCAGACCCTGGCGCCGGGGGAGCGGGCCGCGAGTACCAGCGCCAGCGGGCCGTAGCCGCTGCCCAGGTCGAGCAGGTCGCCGCGTGCTGGAGGCGGGGGCGCGGTGTCCAGCAGCACGCGGGTGCCAGGGTCGAGCCGCTTGGGCGAGAAGACGCCAGAGTCGGTGGCCAGTTCCAGGTGCACGTCCGGCAGGATGACGTGCACGGACCCCTCGCGACGGGCGGCAGCTGGCTGGGTAGCGAAGTACTGCCCGGTAGCTGGCCCGGTAGCTGGCCCGGTAGCTGGCTCAGGGCCGCTCACTGGCTGACGGCCGCCCGCGGGGTCGCCTGGGCTTGCTGCTGCGCCATGACCGGGTCGATGTAGCGGTGACTGATCCAGCGCTCGACCACGAACGTCAGGATCGGGATCGTCCCGGCCAGCAGCACGATGATCGTGGTGATGCTCGCGGTCCTGATCCGCACGAACCTGGTCATGGTGAACGCGACGACCAGGTAGATGATGTACAGCACGCCGTGAATGGTGCCGACCACCTTGGCCACCGCGTCGTCGTGCGCGAAGACCTGGAGCGGGATCCCGACGAAACACAAGACGATCAGCATGGTGCCAGTCACATAAGCCATCGTGCGATACGCGCGCACTACTACCAGGCGCAGCCGGTCGGCGTCCACCTAGTCCTCCTCAACGCAGGCCGTGCCATCGGCCGTGACCCTTGACTTCCTCATTAAGCCTGGCCAGGTAGGCGTTATATTCGGCGAGCTCGGTGTTCGCGCTCTCGTCGTCTTCGTCGTCCTTGTCACCGGCGGCCCTGGCGACTCCGTTGATGCCCTCGTCGGCCTGGTAGCCGACGAGCAGGTCGCCGACCGCGACTGCCAAGCTACCCGCTCCCGCGGGAAGCGCGACTTCCTTAGGCGGAGGGGGCTCGGACGGGTGCAGTTCGTCCTTGACGGTCTTGACCCAAAATACCGCGCCGAAGATCGCGAAGATCGGCCACTCAAAGGTGTATGCCCAGCTCAGCGCGTTTCCGTCGAGAGCCCGGTGCAGCTGCCAGTCGCCCAGCCACCACATCCCCCAGAACGCGAAAACCGCGAACAGGTGCCAGCTAAGCCACCGGGGGGTGAACAGCACCCGCCAGCGCGGCGCGGCTGCTTCTTCGGACATGCCCAGAGCCTATCTCCGACATCGCGTAGTTGTAGCACTGGCTACGGATCGCTTATGTGCGCGTCACCACAGACAGTAGCTCGGGTACTCGGTAATAATGCAGGTTATGCCTATCGCAGACTTGCTTACTGGCCGATTCGGGCCGGCTGGCCGGCTGCCCGGCCGGATCGACGACCTCAGGGGGCCGGCCAGGGGCGTCGTCATGCTGCCCATGCAATTGTCGTGGCCGGGGATGCGCGAATGCGACGTGAGCGATGACCGGACCAGGCGGAGCATGTACGGCATGCTGCTGTCCCAGGGCCAGCGGAACGACATCGTCCGCTTCGTCAACGCGGCGCTGCTGACGGAGGACTGGCCGGCGATCGCCAGCTCGCTCGATCCCAAGCTGCGCCGCTGGTGCGAGCGGCAGTTCGCGCTCGGGGCCGAGGCCGAGCCGGAGCGGGAGCCTGGCCAGGCACCGGAGCCTGCCGACCACGCGCTGCCGCCGCCTGCGGTGGACGGCGGCCCGGCGAGAGCCGCACGGTAGCCTGGCTAGGTGCGCAAATACGTCATTCTCGGCGTCCAGGGCAGCGGCAAGGGCACTCAGGCGTCCATGCTCGCCGAGGACCTTGATCTGGTGCATATTGCCGTCGGCGACAGCTTCAGGTGGAACGTCCAGCACCACACCAAGCTCGGCGCGCAGGTCAGGCGCACCATGGCGGCAGGCCTGCTGATCGGCGACGAACTGGTCGAGGGCGTGGTGCGGCAGCGCCTGGCCGACCATGACTGGAACTACGGGTTCATCATCGACGGCTTCCCTCGCAACGAGCGCCAGGCCGAGTTCTTCCTCGAGAGCTACGACATCGACGGCGTCATCCATCTCGACCTGCCCGACAGCGAGGTGCGCCGCCGGGTGCTGGCCAGGCGGCTGTGCTCGGGTTGCGGCATGGACTACAACCTGCTGGCGAACAGCCCGAAAGAGGCAGGCAAGTGCGACGCCTGCGGCGCCAGCCTGGTCACGCGCGAGGACGACACCGAGGACGCGCTGGCCGTGCGGCTCCGCGAGTACCACGAGAAGACGAACCCGGTCCTTGGCATCTTCCGCCGCAAGGAGTACGTCGTCACCGTCGACGCCCGGCCCGACTGCGAGATCGTGCAGCAGGAGATCAGGAAGCAACTCGACCTCCCGCCCTACACCGGCTAAGCGCAGGCAGGCATCCTTGATCTTGCCGCCGTCTATAGTCGCGTCAGTCTGCACCCCGGAAAGGCGGCCCCAGCGATCTCCGTGATCATGGATTCTCCTTGATCACGGAGATCAGGCGCATAACCATCCACTCGATCATCCCTGATCACGCGCCGAGCTTGATCACGGGCCTTTACCGCTCCATGCGAAGCTCCGCGATCAAGCTCACGCCCATGATCACGGACTAGGTGCGGGTTGCCCGGCATGATTGCGGACTCGAAGAGGGTTGCCCGGCATGATCACGGCGGCTCATCCGGCGCCTGCCCCGCTCACCGGCGTGATCACGTCAGCCTATCCGGGCACTACGAGCCACCCGGCGTGATCACCGAACCCAGGCCAGGCAATGCGAGCCTTCTGCCTCGGGGCGGCGCTCGGCGCGCTGATCAAGCGGACGGTGCCGGCGATGGCGGCGGCGCTCGTGGCCGTGCTGCTCGTCACCGGGCTGACGACCGGCTTCGGCGTGACCGACCACGGCTCGCCGGTCTACGGCCCGCTGGCGGCAGCGGTGCTGCGGATAGACCCGGTGACTAGGCTCGACCACTCGAACGACTGGCCTGGCCCCGTCGTCTTCCGGTACGACTACCACGCACCGGCACACCGATTCCAGGTGGCCGAATGCTACTCCGGGCACGGTGACTGCATCGACGGCGTCGCGGAGCACGCCACCCGGACCTACTACTACCCGCCGGGGCAGGCCGGCCCTAACGCCGCGGTGTGGGTCGATGGCTGGTACGCCGGCCCGCACGGCCACCTGAGCGCCATCGCCACCCAGCACCTGTTCGACCAGCTGCCGTCGCGCCCGGTTGCCAACCCGCACGATTGGTTCGACCACTGGCTGGCCGCCCGCGGCGTCAGCTACCTGATCGGCTACCAGCCCGCTAACCGGTACTGGCTGCTGCAGGCCGTGCTGGGCGCGATGCTGCTCGCCCTGGCCGCGCTGGCGGGCCTCGGTGCCGTCCTGGCGAGCCAGCGCGGCGCAAGGCCGGCTTCCCGTCGCCGCCGCCGCGCGGGGTGACCTAGCCGTTTCCTAGCGTCAGTGGCCGGGGCGGACTGCTATTACCCTGGCCATGTGCGGGAAATCTCAGTCTTCAGCGGCTCTGCCCATCACGGACTGGCGGAGGAGATCTGCGGGCACCTCGGGGTGCCCCTGCAGCCTTCGGTCGTCCGCCGGTTCGCGACCGACTGCCTGGAAGTGCAGTTGCAGTCCAACTGCAGGGAGCGTGACGTCTTCCTGATCCAGCCGTTGTCCGCCCCGGTGCAGGAGCACCTGGTGGAATTTCTGCTGATGCTGGACGCCGCCAGGGGCGCGTCGGCCGCCAGGGTCACGGCGGTGATCCCGTACTACGCTTACGCCCGGTCCGATAAGAAGACCATGCCAAGGGTCTCGATCGGCGGCCGGCTTGTCGCCGACCTGCTCGTCGCCTCTGGTGCGAGCCGGGTTCTCACGATGACCCTGCACTCGCCCCAGGTGCACGGCTTCTTCTCGGTCCCGGTCGACCACCTGCACGCCCTGCGCGAGATCGCTGACCACTTCCGCGCCCAGGACCTGACCAACGCGGTCGTCGTGTCACCCGACTTCGGCAACGTCAAGCAGGCCGCCAACCTGGCCAGGAGGCTCGGCCTGCCGGTCGCCGCCGGCGCCAAGGAACGGGTCAACGACGAGAAGGTCACGATCACCTCGATCATCGGCGACGTCGCCGGCCGCAACGTCATCGTCCTCGACGACGAGATCGCCAGGGGCACGACGATCATCGAGATCCTCGACAAGCTCGCCGAGCAGGGCGCCCGCTCGGTCAGGATCGCCTCCACCCACGGACTGTTCTGCGACGGGGCGCTGAAGCGGATCGCGGCCCAGCCCCAGGTCGAAGAGATCGTGTGCACCAACACCGTCCCGATCCCCGAGACCGAACTGCACGACAAGCTGCACGTCATCTCCGTAGCCCCGGCCCTGGCCGAAGCCATCAGGCGCATCCACGAAGGTGAGTCAGTCAGCTCGCTGTTCGACCACCATTAGGCCTGTAGGCCCGCGAGCCGCTCGGTTGACCTCGCCGCGCGAACAGGTCAGGCCGCGATGGTGACCGTGTCGTCCGCCTCGGCCTGGGCGGTCGCGGATGCGCTAGCCGCAGCCCTGAGCTGCCCAAGCCGCCGCTTGGACGGGAGCAGGACCACGGCGAGGATGAGACCGATCCCGAACAGGGCGGCCGAGGCGGCGAACGCCAGGGTATAGCCGTGGGTGGCGGCAGTGGCCGGTGCTAGCGACCCGGTGTGGTGGGCGGCGAGATAGCTGGCCGCGGCGGTGAGCGCGATCGTGCTGAGGGCGGCGGTGCCGATGGAGCCGCCGACCTGCTGCATGGTGTTGACGAGGGCGGAGGCGATGCCGGAATCCTCCCGGCGCACGCCGTTGGTGGCGGTGTTGATGGCCGGGGCGATGATCATGCCGAAGCCGAGGCCCATGACCAGCAGCGGGAGCAGCACCCCAGTGGCGTAACCGGAAGTCACGGTCAGCTGGGTGAGCCAGGCCATCGCGCCGCCGCCCAGCAGCATCCCGGTGGCGATGAGGACGCGCGGCCCGACCCGGGGCAGCAGGACGATGCTGGAGGTGTTGGACGACAGCAGGATGCACCCGAACAGCGGCAGGAAGGCCAGGCCTGTCATCACCGGGCTGTAGAACTTGACCGTCTGCAGGTAGTAGGTCAGGAACAAGAAGACGCCGAAGATCGCGATCCCGGCAATCCCGACGGACACGTAGGCGCCGCCTCTGGTCCGGTCCAGGATCACCCGCAGCGGCAGCAGCGGGTGACTGACGTGCTGCTCAGCCAGGGCGAACCCGGCGAGCAGGACAAGGCCGAGTACCAGCGAGCCGATCGTCAGCGGGGCGCTCCAGCCTGCGGTCTCGGCATGAGAGAAGCCGAACACGATGCAGAACAGCCCCGAGCAGGCCAGCAGCGTCCCGGCCCAGTCCAGCCTCGGCCGGCTAGCCGGGCGAGGCGCGCGCATGTAGATCAGCGCGCCGGTCACCGCGATCGCGGCGAAGATCAGGTTGACGTACAAGCACCAGCGCCAGGACAGGTACTCGGTCAGCACGCCGCCCAGGATCAGGCCCACGGCGCCGCCACCGCCCGCCACCGACCCGAAGACGCCGAACGCCCGGCCCCGCTCCCGCGGGTCACGGAACGTGCTGACGAGGGTCCCCAGGGCGGCGGGCGCGAGGATCGCGCCGAACGCTCCCTGCAGCGTGCGGGCGAACACCAGCATGCCGAATGACGTCGCCGCACCGCCCAGCGCCGACGCCCCGGCGAATCCGATAAGTCCCGTGATGAACACCCGCTTGCGGCTGAACATGTCGCCCAGCCGCCCGCCCAGCAGCAGCAAGCTCCCGAAGGCCAGTGCGTAGGACGTCACCACCCACTGGCGGTCACTATTCGGGAATCCCAGCGCATGCTGCGCCGATGGCAGCGCGATATTGACGATGGTCGCGTCCAGCACCACCATCAGCTGGGCAATGGCCACGATGACCAGGAGCAACCAGCGATGGTCGCTCGCCGGCGGCGGCTGGACGCCGGGAACGCTCGCTGCATGTGGCATTTGATCCCCCGAGTGAGCAGGTTTCCGCGTCCTTATGGACGTCACCGGGATCCGGAGCAACGCCTGGCAAGCCGAGCTCGGGACAGCACCTCACACCATCGCGAGCTCTGTCCAACCCTACGCTAGCCGGACCTTATGCCCGCCAGCTGCCCCACTGGCGGTCCGCAGGGCCGCAAGGCGCGCGGCCGCGGGGGGGACGCTATTGTCGCGTTGTGACCTGTGCCGACAGTAGCCGCGAGCGCTCGGCAGCCTCCGGCGCACGTCGGCCGCTGCTCGGAGCGCGGGGTTGCTGACTACCGCCGAGCCGACGGCGCAGGAGCCGCCGTGGCCGGCCGGAGACTACGGCTTCGTGGTGGTCGCTTGCCGGCTCCCCGTCGACCGCGCCGAGAGTCCTGGTGACGGCGCGGAGTGGCGGCCAAGCCCAGGCGGGCTGGTCAGCGCGCTGGCGCCGGTCATGCGCGAGGCCGACGGCGCGTGGGTCGGCTGGCCGGGCGCGGCTGGCGAGGGGCCCGGCTCGTTCGATGTCTCCGGCATGCACCTGGTCGGGGTGGGACTGTCGGCGCAGGAGGTCAGCGACTACTACGAGGGCTTCTGCAACGCCACGCTGTGGCCGCTGTACCACGACGTGATCGCCCCGCCGGAGTTCCGCAGGCCGTGGTGGGATGCCTATGTCCGGGTCAACCGGCGGTTCGCCAGGGCCGCCGCCGAGCAGGCGACCGTCGGCGCGACCGTATGGGTGAACGACTACCAGCTTCAGCTGGTGCCTAAGATGCTCAGGGAACAGCGCAGTGACCTGCGCATTGGGGTCTTCATCCACATTCCGTTCCCTGGTTATGAGATCTTCGCGCAGCTCCCCTGGCGACGGCAGATCATTGCTGGCCTACTCGGCGCGGACCTGATCGGATTCCAGCGCGACGGCGACGCGACCAACTTCCGGCGCGCGTGCCGGCGAGCGGCCGGCCTGGTGACGAGCGGATCGCTCGTGCGGGTACCGCCCGAAGAGCAAGTTCCGGCCGGCCAGGTCGCCGCTGCCCGGGCTGCTGGCACTGGCGGGGAACGGCTTTCCCCGGCCAGCCGCCAGGTGCGGACGGCGACGTTCCCGATCTCCATCGACTCGGCTGGCTTCGCTGAGATCGCCAGCCGGACGGATGTGAGGGAGCGGGCGAGCGGATTCCGGCAGGCGCTGGGAGAGCCAGACGTCGTACTGCTCGGCATCGACCGGCTCGACTACACCAAGGGCATCCTTCATCGTCTGACCGCCTACGGAGAGCTGCTCAGCGAGGGACGATTCGGACCCCTGCGCACGGCGCTGGTGCTGGTAGCCAGCCCCAGCCGGGAGCGGGTCGAGCAGTACCGGCTGCTGCGGGAGGAGGTCGAGGTCGCGGTGAGCCGGATTAACGGAGAGCATGCCGAGCTCGGCAGCACGCCTATTCACTACTTGCACCATACTTACCCGGCGCAGGAAATGGCCTCCCTGTACCTCGCCGCCGACGTGATGCTGGTGACGTCGCTGCGGGACGGCATGAACCTGGTAGCCAAGGAATACGTGGCGTGTCGCTATGACGACACCGGCGCGCTGGTGCTCAGCGAGTTCACCGGCGCGGCCGACGAGCTCAGCGGCGCTTTCCTGGTCAACCCGCATGACATCGAGGGCATGAAGGACGTTATCGTGCGCGCGGCCACGGTTCCGCCGGCCGAGGCCAGACGCCGGATGCGGGCGATGCGGCGCCGGGTTCGCGAGCACGACGTGAGCCACTGGGCCGCGTCCTTCCTCGGCGCCCTGGACCGGGCGTCCGAACCTAGCTAGGTTGCGCGTAGGCTCGGGGCATGGCCGGGCTTACGCAAGACGAAATAGCAGCAAAGATCGCAACCGCAGAGAACGGATTGGCCAGGGCAACCTCGCAGTACGACCGGAACATGTTCACCCAGATACGCGAGGACTACCGGCGCTACGCCGATCAGCGGGCCAAAGAGATAGCGAAGCTTGCAGCCGCTGCTTCGTGACCTGACAAGGTAGCTGGCCCCGACAGGCGGCTTCGTGGCTTCGGCTTAGGGGCTAGTGACTGGCTGCGACCGGGTTGTCCTGCGGGTTGCCGTGCATCGACCGTTCGAGTGCGTCGAGGATCACCGCGAGGCCGACGTCGAACTTGTTGCCAAAGTCGTAGCCGGGCTGAAGGATGTGCTGGTTCGCTATCTCAGCGAGATGAGGGTACTGGCCGACGGTGATGTGGCCAGCGACATCGGCGGCGGTGTGCGGGCTGAAGGGCAGCGAGGCTTCCTGGAGCGCGAACCCGTATACGTAGCTGTCGAGCAGGGCGTAGGCGTGAGCGGTCGCCGCCACCGAGAAGCCGGCAGCCCGCAGCGTGCCGATGGTGGCGTCGTGGTGGCGCAGCGTCGCGGGTCCGGGGTTGGCTCGTGACTCCAGCAGCCCGATCGCCCAGCGGTGTCTCCCCAGGGCACGGCGGGCAGATGCCGCCCGGCGGCGCATCTCGGCCTGCCAGTCGCCGCCGGGCGCTGGCAGGTCGATCTCGCTGAACACGAGATCGACGATGCCGTCGAGGATCTCGTCCTTCCCGGCGACGTGGTGGTAGAGCGACATCGGCTTGACGCCAAGCTCGCGGGCGAGCGAGCGGATCGTCAGCGCCCCGATTCCCGCCCGGTCGGCGGCTGAGCGGCCGCGGACGCGAGTATTAGCGACGCAATGGCCTGCTTCGCTAGCCGGTCCGCGGCCGGAGCACGAGCTCACCGGATCTTAGGCGCGCCGTTCCGTTCCGAGAGCCTCGAGGCCGCCGGGGTCTCCGCGCGGCCCCAAGGCAGGTCCGCCATGCTGAAGTCCTCGTCGGTGCTGGCCGCTTGGTCAGCTGGCTGCCCCCATCCTTGGGCATTTCGCCGAGCTATGCGAGCGGCATAGGTATTACGGCGCTGCTGCTGGCGGTACACATATGGCACGGGTTCTGGCAGGCCATTTTGCAATGAGGCGCGCTCGCGAGACGCGGTTTTCGCTGACTTGATCGCGTTCATGATTTCTTCCCCTGCGGTGCTGCCCGCCACTGACCACATGAGTGAAGTACGATCACGCGAGCCCGTGCGAGTCGCAGACCCTGATCCTCGGTCGAACCTCCGGGCGGGTCTCTGGTTGACTCGGAGTACTCGCTCGTAGTCTACGTGAGCTGTCCAGCAGGCCAGTTCAGCGGGACGAGGGCCGACCGCTCGACTGCGCAATGCGCGTTTATGCGATCATGAGCGCTCTGGCGATGACGAGCCGGGGCGGGCGCAGGAGGACGCAGTGACGGAGATCAGTTCGGGACCGGCCATTCTGGTAGAGGGGCTGACGAAGTCGTTCGGCCAGGTGCACGCGCTGCGCGGCATTGACCTGGTGGTGCCGCGCGGCACAGTGCTCGGAGTGCTCGGGCCGAACGGCGCGGGCAAGACGACGGCCGTGCGCATCCTGACGACCCTGCTGCGCCCCGACAAGGGGCGGGCGCTGGTGGAGGGCCGCGACGTGGTGCGGGACGCCGCCGCGGTCCGCCGCTCGATCGGCCTGTCCGGGCAGTCGGCGGCGATCCAGGAGGAGCTCACTGGCCGGGAGAACCTGGAGATCATCGGGCGGCTCTATCACCTGAGCTGGCCGCGGGCCCGCAGCCGCGCGGTCGAGTTGCTTGAGCAGTTCGACCTGACCGATGCCGCGGACCGTCCGGCCAAGAACTTCTCCGGCGGCATGCAGCGCCGCCTGGACCTGGCCGCCAGCCTGGTCGGCCGGCCGCAGGTCCTGTTCCTTGACGAGCCGACGACCGGCCTGGACCCGCGGTCGAGGCTGGGGATGTGGGACATCATCAGGTCGCTGGCGGCCGGCGGCACGACGACGCTGTTGACGACTCAGTACCTCGATGAGGCGGACGAGCTGGCCGACGAGATCGTGGTCATCGACCACGGCCTGGTGATCGCGGCGGGCACGGCCGAGGAACTCAAGAGCCGCGTCGGCGGGGACGTGCTGGAGTTCACCGTGCCTGACCGATCCCGGATGAGCGATGCCGTCTCGGCGATCGCGCGGATAGGCGAAGGCGAGCCGCACGCGGACAAGGACACGGGCGTGGTCGGCGTAGGCGTCGGCGGCCGGGGCTCGGACGCGCTCATAGACGCGGTGCGCGGCCTGGACGCGGCCGGGGTGCGGACGCAAGGCCTCGCGCTGCGCCGGCCGTCCCTTGATGACGTGTTCCTGGCGCTGACCGGGCACGCCGCCGAGGAGGAACAACAGGACAAGCGCCGCGGGCGCCGGAAGGGTCATCAAGGCGACGAGCCTAAGGGGGCGTCGTGACCACCGCGACCACTGCTGCCGGCGTGCTGCCAGACGCCGATCCCGGCCTGCTGCTCCGGGCCCGCTGGGCGGTGACCGACACGCTCACCATCACCAGGCGCAACCTGCTGGTGTGGATGCGCGTGCCCGCTTACCTGGTCTTCACCGTGATCCAGCCCGTGATGTTCGTCCTGCTATTCCGCTACGTCTTCGGCGGCGCGATCAAGGTTCCCGGCAATATTCACTACGTAGAGTTCCTGCTGCCCGGGATCCTCGCGCAGACCGCGGCGTTCGCGACGTTCGGCACGGCCATTGCGCTGGCACAAGAGCTGAAGAAGGGCGTGATCGACCGGCTGCGGTCCATGCCCATGGCGCGATCGGCGGTGCTGGCCGGCCGCCTGGTCGCTGACACCGGGCGGATGCTCGTGACCATCCTGATCGTGGTCGGCGTAGGGTACGCGGTCGGGTTCAAGTTCCTGAACGGCGTGATACCCGCCATCCTCATGATCGTCCTGGCCACCGTGTTCGGGCTGGCGATCTGCCTGATCTCAGCGTTCACCGGGCTGGCCATCGGGGACGAGGAGTCAGTGCAGGCGTTCGGGCTGATCTGGCTGTTCCCGCTGACGTTCCTGAGCTCGGCGTTCGTGCCGATCTCGTCCATGCCTGGCTGGCTGCAGGCCTTCGCCAACAACCAGCCGGTCACCTACGTCATCAACGCGATGCGGTCACTGGCACTCGGCGGCCCGATCGAGGCGAGCCTGTGGAAAAGCGCCGCCTGGCTCGCCGGGATCTTCATCGTCTTCGGGCCGCTCGCCGTCAGCGCCTACAAGCGCGCCAGCTAAGGGACGCCGGCCACCGTCAACGCGACGGTGGCCGGCAGTTAGCGCAGGCTGGTCATTGGGTGTCGTAGTGAGCCAGCAGCGGGACGAGCACGTTAGCGTTCGGACTGCCCCAGCCGGTGACCGGATCCCAGCCGCGAGCTGCCCGGTAGCCCTTGATCGTCTTGGGCGGGAACCGGACCGTGTTGTTTCCGATGGTT